>JAHDBN010000017.1 GCA_020630335.1 Bacteriovoracaceae bacterium | reverse complement strand
TTGGAGATAAGATTACTTATACAATTGATCTTACGAATAACGGACCAGCGGATGCGACTGGTGTTTCTCTTACGGATTCATGTCCTGCAGGGACAACGTTTAGTAGTGCAAGTGCTAGTACAGGAAGTTATTCAGCTCCAAATTGGACTATCGGAAATTTATCAAATGGATCAGTAGCGACACTAACTTTAAGTTGTACAGTAAATTCTGGAGCAGCACTATTTATCAATGAAATCGTTCCAGCAGATTTAAATAGAGATCAAACAGATCCAGATCCAACGAATGAGTCGGTGACTGTGGTTGCTCAGACTTATTATCCTGGAGCTGATCTTGTTACAGTAAAGACAGTTGATAACGCGACAGCAGATGTTGGAGATAAATTAACTTATACGATTACAGTGACAAATAATGGAGGAGATCCAGCAACAGGAGTAAGTCTTGGAGATACTTGTCCAAGTGGGACAACGTTTTCTAGTGCAACTCCAAGCTCTGGGACAAGTTACTCTGCACCAACATGGACTATCGGAAACTTGTCAGTCAGTGCAAGTGCAACTTTAACTCTAGCCTGTGATATAGATGCAGGACAAGAAGGTAATACAATTATTAACACAACGACTCCAGCTAGTGGTAATGAGCAAGATGTTAATACAGGTGGAGATGATCTAGATGCAGAGACTGAGGTGAGTCAGCCTAATGCTGATTTAGTAACGGTTAAGACAGGGAGTGCTAGCTCAGCAATACCAGGAGATAGTGTTTACTTTACAATTGAGGTAACAAATAACGGACCAGCAGATGCAACGAATGTATCTTTAACTGATATGTGTCCAGCGAATACGAGCTATGTTTCAGCGTTTGCTTTTCAAGGAAGTTATGATGATGCAACTGGAGTGTGGACAATAGGAAATGTAGCTAATGCTTGGTCTACACAATTAATTCTTACCTGTGAAATTGATACAGCTGCAGCGAATTCTACAGTAACGAATGTTACTACAGCAGCGAGTACACCAGACTTTACAGATCCAAGTACAGCTGGGGATGATTTAAATGAAGATGTGTTAGTTGGAGATCCAGCTACGAGTACGGGGTGTAATTGTTCAAAGATAGTGTTTCATCATGTAGAGGATCCATGTAATCCAGCGACTTGTTCACTTGATTTTGCTAATAGAACTTTTGATATGAGTGATTATGGATTAACGAATTCAGAGAGTTATGCTGATGCGGTAGCTTTAGAAGTAGCGATAGAAACGGCAACAGGTTTTGATTGGGGATATGATCCAGTAAGTTGTAAGTTTACGACACTTGATGTGACTGGTGAGGATAATGATATAGCGATGATTCCGCCTCTTTGTGATAGTTGTAATTTAAAAACAGGATTCACTGTGCCAAATTTTAAAATAACAGATTTAGTAACTACTCCTAGCAATGGAGATAACTTTGAAGCTGAAATTTTCAATGAAGCCGGTGAGCTTGTTGCTGTTTACTCAGAAGGAACTTACTATGATCCAAACAATCACTATCCTTTAAACTCTGATCTACCACTCGCTCCTGGTGAGTACAAGGTTTTCTCGACTACTGATGATTGTAATTGCTTTGATACATTTACAATTGAACCTTATGACATGTGCTCAAATTATTTGAATGTACAATATTCAGGGCCAACAGTCGGGCCGGGAGCAAGCCCAACATATGAGTTTCCGGTAAACAGTGGAATGACAAGTTTAGATATCGTAACTAGTACTGCCGATATAGCTGATCAAATTATTGTTACTTATAACGGAGTTGTTATTCATGATTCAGGTTTAGTGACTGGCACTAACACCTGGTCAGTTCCATTTACTTATGTTCCAGGTGTTGAGACATTAACAGTACAAATGGTACCTGATGCTGCTGGAGGCTCTGATACTATCTGGCAATTTAGTTTAGGTTGCTGTTTAGATCTTGGATGTCGATTAGGTGGATCACTCCCAGAAAGAGATGTCTTTGTAAGAAACTTTGAAGTAACAGGCTGTGCAGTTAAGTGGCAAATGAAGGCTCCTTACTCAGCGGTTAATACTAGTGGAGGAACGACTGGAAGAGCGACTGATTATTGTTTTACTCAATCCTTAGTACATCCTGAGAACTTAGGATGTCGAGTAGATCCACCAGTAGATACCCATTGGATATTAAATGGTCACAAGTCAGCAGGAACAGGAACTGAATCACGATACTTTATTGGACAAATTGGTTCAGGAGGATGTACTAACGCAAATTATGCTAATAGCCCAGGGTGTACAGAGGTAGCTGATTATTCGACAGAGATAAATGTGTATGAAACAACACCGACATCAGACATTTATCATATGGATTTTCCAGATACAGCTTTTTATAGTGATGCAAAAACTCGGATTCAAGGACTTATAGCTAGCAGGCTTACTTATAGTTATCAAATACGAATTCAGTTTAGCGCTGGTAGTTGTAGCTCAGACTTAACTAAAAAGACCAGAGTTTTTAGGGCTGTGCCAGGAGTTATTAATTTTGATGATACGAATAATAGAATTATTTGGGACTATTCAGGAGTTCTTAGTGATGGTACTTGTTGTGGAACACTGTCTGGACCTAACAATGCATCTTTTGTTGATATGAATGGAGCTCAATCAATTAATAGAATTTATGCTTATGATACTAAGCCAGGTTCTGTGATTGATGAGTTTAAGTTTTCCTTTGTTGCTGAAGGAGATCAATGTGGTTCTTACTATAAAGATTATTATTTAAAATGGAATTCTGCTGACCCGGCAAGTGATTGGAAACTTTATAGAGGAACTGATGCAACTGGTACTCTAATTGCTTCTGAAACAAGCTATCAAGGGCCAATGCTTCAAACCTCTTCTGTTTGTCGTCAAGCGATGCCTCAAAATTCAAATGGGTGGAACATAGAATGTGAGGATGTAGATATTACAGGAGCAGGAATTGATTTAACAGCTATAGATGCAAGTGCTACTCAACAAATTTTCGCTTCTCCTTCAGCTTTGGAAACATACCTACAAGGTATAACAGGAGATTCAAGGTGGACTTGGCATACTGATTCTTGTTTTATGTTTTTGGATGGGAATGCAGGTAATCAAAATGGAGTTTATTTGCCTCAACAATGAAATAAAAAGTAGTAACGAGCGATAAATTTTAAAAACTCTATCGCTCGTTATTATCAATTTTTAGTTTCCTCTATTGCCATTACTGAAATTTAATTTCTTACTTTCAATTTTATTTTTAAATAAAGATGGCTTTTTCACATCCCAGACAAGCCCTAGTTTTTCAAAAATGAGAATAATGTAGAAAGATATATCAAACTGATATTTTAAAAGCCCAGCTCCAGCTAAGTTCGGAAAAGCGTGATGATTATTATGCCAGTTCTCACCTAAGAGGAAAGGCAATAGCCACCAATTATTGCGACTTTCATCTTTTGACTCAAAATCTTTTGTGCCATAAATATGACTAATACTATTAACTAAAAGAATAGTGTGAGCAGCAAAAATATTAGCTGCTAAAGTTCCCCAAGCAATCATTTGTAAGAAGTAAATTTGAGAATCAGAGATAGATAATTTTAAAATGTAGGAAAATAAAAGAACAAGGAAAATATCTAGAGTAAACGGAATCCATGTTTTTTCATTAATAAATATTAATTCTCGAAAATTCTTAAAGTCTTTTACTTCATCGTAGTCTGTAGCTCTTGCTTTATCATCTAAAAGCCAGCCGATATGAGAGTAAAAGAAACTATAATTTTGAGGAGAATGCCAGTCTTCTGGTGTGTCACTTGTTCTATGATGATGGCGATGTCTTGCTGCCCACCATAATGCCCCTCTTTGATTTGCTAAGCCTCCCCATAGTGCTAAAAAGCATTGGAAAAATCGACTTGTTTTAAAAGAACGATGAGAAAAATATCTGTGATGTGCAATGCTAATACCTAAAACTTTTATGTAATACATTAGAATAAAAATAAAAAAAGAGTACCAGTTTATTCCAGCAAGATAGCAAATAGAAAATGCTGAAAGGTGTAATATCAATTGAATGATTTTGCTTTTTGTATGCTTTCTTGCCATTAGCTTTATATTCGCGGAATTGAATAAGTAAAGCAAGGATAAGATTTTTACAAAATCTTTAATGAAAAGTTAATATATCAGTATTGATTATTAAGAAAGAGGGATAGTGAAAATTTCTGATATTGTTAGAAAACATAAAAATATTGATATCGCTCTTAATAGTGATTCAGATGAGATTCTCAAGTTATTTGAAAAGATGAGAATGAAAACATCTGAGAGTTTTTCTCTTTTTTATGACAGATCCCCTGATTTTTTTTCTTTTTTATCATTACAATCATCTGATTATAAAGTAATGGTGCTTAGAGATAATGATCAAAAAATTATTGGAGTGGCGAGTATTGTTCGACGTGATGCTTATGTAGAAGGTGAGAAAATAAAGTTGGGTTATCTTTCTGATTTAAGAATTGATATTCCTTCAGATAAAAAAGAAGCTTTAAAAGCATTAGTTACATGGAAGAATTGTTTTGATGATGTGATGAACAATATTAAAACATTAGAAGATTTTCATTGTGATTATCTTATTACGGCCATCATGAAAGGGAATGAAAAAGCCAAAAATTCCTTGGTAAGACAAGAGAAGGGCGCATTTCGCTATACTCTTTATTCTAATTATAAGATGGTTAGTATTATAGATTTTTTAGGAACTTCTCGAATATCTAAATACAAGGTGAAGAGAGCAACTCTAGAAGAAAAAAAAGAGGTCTTAGAGTTTTTCTCTACTCATCAAAAACAAAGAAATTTTGGATATACTAAAGAACAGTTAATCTACCAACTTGAGAATTGGACGAACTTTTCTATTGAAAACTTCTTTTTAGTTAAGAAAAATGATGAACTCGTTGGAATTGTGTCCACTTGGAATCCTAGTCTTTCTAAATCAATAGTTGTAGATAAGGCCCCATTTTTTATAAAATTTATGAACTCTTTAATGAGTTTATTTACGAAAACACCTAAGGTTAATGAGAAGTTAAAGATCGAATATCTAAATCATTTTACTTGGAATAGAGAAGCTGGTGTTAGCACAAAAGAGATGATACGAGATGTTTTATATGCATTAAGAAAAGAACAAACATTTAAAAAATTTGATTTTGTCTCATTTATAGATTTTCCTGAACTTAACTTAAGTAAGAGTGTGAGGTATGCGATAAAAGATATTACAGACTTAGAACTTTATGAAGTACATCTTAAGGAGAAAAAACCTTTAAGAAATGATCTCTTACCAATGCTTGAACTCAGCTTAGTATAACTTTAGATCCAAAAATCTTTCTTGATTATATTTTCAAAAGATTTAAGTTTTTCACTGCCTATTTTACCGAAATGTCTCAATCTTTCGATTTCAATATGAAGTGCATCAGCATCAGTTGATCTAAAGTTTTCCGTAGGATCTAAAGATAAAGATTTAAATTGCTCTTTCATTATCCAAACATCTTGTTCTATAACTTGACGTGTATAAAAGTTAATAAAAGGCTTTATTAGGGTGTTAGCAAATGCTGCTCGATAAGCAATGTATGTATATGTTCTAGATTTTAATTTTTTGACAGGAGTATTTTGACTATTAATTACAAAACCATAGTTCTTTCCAAATAAATAATCTACTCTTGTGATATTAGGGAAAATAAATTCATCAGTATGATGCATAGGCGCGTTTTTAGGATTTAAAAGTCTGTGAAAGAAACCTCCTATTTTATCATCTTTTTGATCGTATTCGACGAGAACTCTAGCGTTTTTTGTTGTAACAGTCATAGGAACTTTTTTTAAGCTTTTATTACGAAACCACCCTTTATGAACAAAAACTGTATGAGGAACGTCCATGAAATTTTCACAAAGATTAGTTACCTCATTATCAAAATCAGTGATCATAAAATACTTTGTCCACTTAGAATCATTATAAAATGGAAAACGCCATGTCGGTAGATCTGTTGTTGGCCTTGAAGCTCCTGTCCAAATCCAGATAACACCATCTTGCTCTATGCACTCTAAAGCAGGGTTACAAAATTTTTTTTGAGGTTTCGAATCGGGGCCTTCTGAAGGAATATGAACCACTTCTCCAGAGCTGTTATATTGCCAGCCATGATATGGGCAAGCCAGTTTTCCATCTTCTATTCTCCCTTGATCTAAGCTCGTTAGTCTATGTAAGCATCGATTGAGCATGCATACGGGCTTTTTATCACTATCGCGGAATAGAACATAAGATTTCTCATAAACTGTTCTAGCTATAGGCTTATTGTCTTTTAGTTCGCTAGATAAGCAAGCAATATACCAATTGTTAATAAGTTCTTTATCTTTTTCTCTTAAGTTCATAGTAAATCTTTGAAAAAATTATCATCTTTGCAATATTTTAGTATTTCACACTTAATGTTACCTTTTATCATCCCTTGTGAAATAAAGATATCTTCATATAGTTTCACTGCATTTGAAACATGTAAACATTTTGAATGTGATAATTGACCTAAGTTTCTGGCTAAAGAGTAGTGAAATGATTCACAAAGAAAATTTTCAAAATCTAAAGCCAACTGCTCAGTTAAGTTAGGTGCTTCGTAAATAAGTAAATAGTATGGTTTTTTTTGGATTTCACTTTTTGCAATTGCTAGTACAGCAATACATTTATTTTTTGTTTTCTTTTGAGTTTCAAAAAAATTCAGAATGATATCTGAAGATATTTTTTCTCCTGTTAAATCAATAGAATTTATCCGATTTTTGAATACTAGAATAGGACATTCTTTTTTTAGGCCTTCAACTACAAGCCTATCTTTTATTTCGTAACGAAAAATACCATTTCCAGCAGTGATTATAGGTGAGACTTCATCTCCCGCTCGAAGCTCCCATGAAGGAATTACTTTATTAGAGTTAAGTAAGCGAAATTCGTAAAAATGACTTTGGTAACTTAAACAATAACTTCCTTGAAAAGGAATAGTTACAACTCCTTCAGTTGTCCAGAGGCCTTTTCCTTGAATTTCAATGTTCGGAAAATAATTTTTTAACTCATTAGAATATTTTTCTGAGTTAGAAGTTGTCCAACAGCTGATAAGTGCTAAATCATTCCATAACAAAAAAAGATCTTCTTTTTTTTGAATTTCTTTGAAAATCTCGACTTGATGTTTTCTTTTCTTTGAAATTCTTTTCGTTTGTGGATGAGATTCAATCGTAGATAAAATTTCTTGCTTGTTTTCAATCATAAAATCTAAGAGATTTATTAAGAAAGTTGGACTCCACACAGAAATCAATGTTAATTTTTTTGTTAAAAGTAAATATGCTGATGTTAATAATAATGATTGGTGAATGTTTTTAGCAGTGGATACACTTTCGGGGACCGCAAAGAGTTGTGAAAGCAAAATTTTTTTTGAAAAATTTAGGAAACTACTATCATTTATGACAACAGTTTTGCGCAGCTCATCTGGCAACCAAGACAAAGACCAATACTGTTTTCCATGAAAAGCTTTGGGATATTTTATAGTAAGGTCATATATCCAAGTGTTGGCAGCTCTATTAATTTCTTTTAAAAAACTTTTGGTGTAGGGAATCCATTTATGCTGAAAAGTACTTCCACTAGTTGGCTGAAAATGGATGAGATCTTCGAATGCTTGACTTTTCTGGACGGTCATTTCTTCTTCAATGAACTTTTCCCAATAAGAGTAGTTAGTAATAGGTAGGTCTCTAAACTCTTCATAATTTTTTATAGTATTAGGTTTTTTGTTTAAATAAGGAGATCTTTGATTTGTTTCTAAAACATGTGACAATATAGAGGTTTGCGTGTTTTTAAGATTGTTTAGGTTTTTCTCAAAACTTTTCCAATCAGAATAACAAGATTGTTTTACAAGCTTATTTAAAAATTTGAGCTTCACTTGAGTAGGGTAGAGTAAAAAATATGAGGATACAAACTAAAAGTCCTGATGTTAATTTTAAAAACTTAGTTGTTAGATTTAATCAAATTGATCCTAGGTATGTAGTTCTCACTATTCTAGTGTTCTATTTGTTTATGGGCATGAGTGTTTTAGGGTTTAATCGAACTCCAGGCCAAGCTCTGGTGACAACTTTTCTAACGTGCTTTCTAGAAGTGTCTTTGTCTAAGATTTTTAAGAAACAGTGGATTTTTCCTTTAAGCGCGTTAATTACTAGTTGCTCGCTCTCCATACTTTTAAATTATTCTCATAATTATTGGATTCTTTTATTACCTGTTTTTTTTGCAATAGGTTCAAAATATATATTCACGCTAGACGGCAAGCATGTTTTTAATCCAGCGCAAATAGCTGTAACTTTATCACTATTGGTGGGGGGAGGTTTAATATCAGTTGCTCCTGCTTATCAATGGAATGGTATAGAATCATTTAGTATTTTTATTGCGATGCTTGGAATCTTCTTTTTATTACCTAGAATAGATAGGCATTGGCTTGTATTGAGCTTTCTTTTCTTTTTCACTTTGCAAACATTTTTACGTGCAATGATCATGAAGCATCACTTGCCATTTGAAACCTTGTTTCTTGGAACTTTAACATCTGCACCTTTCTTTCTTTTTACTTTTTTTATGATTACTGATCCAGCAACATCTCCTAAAAATCATAAAATGCAGATTTTCGTGGGTTTTGCTATTGCAACAATAGATCTCTTATTTCATTTACGACAGAGCTACTTTACCTTCTTTTTTGCAGGTGCAACCGTTCAGACATCACGACTTTTATATGGCCATGTAAAAGCAATGATAAAAGAGAAATCCTTTTTTAATTACTTTCTAGAAAGATTCATTAGGTCGGGATATTATTTAAGGTTATTTTTCTTAACGTCTCTTTTAGGAGCAGGTTTTTATATTTATAAAAAAGAAATAGCTCCAACTACATCTTTGTATAATCTTGACCTTTCTTTTGAAGAGCTTCCTATTGAAAAACTTGGTATAAAAGTTGAAATGGGTGATGTTTTGAAGAGAGTTGATCCACGAATTCAACACCTTGCTAAATGGCTTATCTCCGTAGGTGACTCAGTATCTTCTGCTGATGTAAATAATGATGGATTTCAAGATTTGTTTTTTTCTTTTCCATTGAAAGCAGATGGATATAGGAATGCACTTTATCTTAATAAGGGAGATTTTAATTTTGAAAAAATAGCACTTCCATCTGATTCTAAATCAAGAGAAATTGAAGAGAATGGATTAGGAAGTAGTGGAATATTTGTAGATTATGATAATGATGGCGATCAAGACTTGTTTATAACTTATGCTTTTGGAACTCCTGTAATGCTAAAAAACCTTCTGATAGAGAATGGAGTTTTAAGCTTCTTGGATGTAACGCAAAAAATTGGCTTAAACAATTATACGAACTCAATTGGTGCAAATTTCTTTGATTTTAATAATGATGGTTTATTAGATCTTTTTATGGCAAATGTTTGGCCTGAATTCTTGCCTGACTATTCTAAAGAAAACCCTCAAAGGTTAAACTTATTTAAATTACCCGAAGAAGAATATAAAGGTGATGAGAGGATGTTTAACTTTATGCATGCAAGTTGGCATATGGCTAATAATGGGGGAACTAACCATTTATACTTGCAGCAAAAAGATGGAACTTTTAAAAAACTAGACAGTCAAAAGTTAAATCTAAAAGAGACGAGATGGTCGTTAGCTGTTGCTACTGCCGACTTTAATCAAGATGGATGGACTGATTTATACGTAGCGAATGACTTTGGAGCAGATGATTATTATTTGAATAAAAATGGAAAATTTTTTGAAAATATAAAAGGAGAAATGTTTGGAGATATAGGTAAGGATACTTATAAAGGAATGAATACAACGATCTCTGATTTTGATAATAACGGTACTCAAGATGTTTATATTTCTAATGTTCATCATGAATACCAGGCAGAAGGTAGTCTTTTATGGATGTGGTATCGCAATAAGAAAAATGAATTAGAGCCAAAGGAAATGGCAACCAAGACAAGGGCATTGAATGAGAATCGATTTGGATGGGGAGCGGCAGCGGCTGATCTTGATTTAAATGGCTGGACTGATTTAATTCAGGCCAACGGAATGGTTGATGATACAATTGATAAAAAATGGAATGATTGTCCTGATTATTGGTATGTAAACGAGAAAATTGCTAGAAGTGCTCCAAGTTATCATCGATTTATTAATAAATGGGGAGATATTAGAGGTTTTTGTATTTATGGGAAAGAAAAAAATCGTGTCTATTTAAATAATCTTGATAAAGAAAAAATTGGAAAAACCATACAATTTACAGATGTTGCAGATTTTGTGGGTGTAGATAAAAAAACAAACTCTAGAGGAATAGCTGCTACTGATTTAAATAATGATGGTAAGGTTGATTTTGTTGTTACTCATATGTTCTCAGGGCCAAGTTTTTATAAAAATAATTTAAATTCTAAAAATAACTTTATAGGCCTTGATTTAGAATCTTTAAAGTCTGAATGTAATAGAGATGCACAAGGTAGCATTATAAGTCTTACAGCTAATGAAATAACTCAAACTAAAGAACAAGTAATAGTTAACGGTTTTAATGCACAAAGTGAAAAAAGATTAGTGTTTGGACTGGGAGAATATACAGGTCCGGTAACTGTTAAAGTTAATTGGTGTGGGAAAAATTCCAAAGAATATACTTTCAAGGAAATAAATAAATATCACAAGGTGATATATCAATAAAATGAAGAGTAAGCTTAAAGCATCTACTATTGAAATCAAAGATCTAAAAAAAAGTGATATCAATACATTATTTGAACTTTTTCAAGTGTATTATGAAAATATTGAAGAGAGTCAATTTAAGTCAGATCTAATAGACAAGGATAAAATTATTCTTTTAAGAGATCATGTAAGTAAAAAAATAAAAGGTTTTTCGACTATTAAAATTATAGAGAAAAAAATCTTAGGGAAAACTGTCATAGGACTTTTTAGTGGCGATACTATTATTGATGATGGCTATTGGGGACAAACAGCTCTTACGATGGAGTTTTTTAAAAATCTAATGAAAACTAAAATGAAAAATCTTAATAAAGAATTTTATTGGTTTCTTATCTCAAAGGGATTTAAAACATATTTGCTTTTAAGTAAAAATTTTAAAACTTATTATCCACGTTTTAATGAGAAAACCCCAACTAGATTTAAAACTATTATTAATGATTTTAGTGCAGAGCTCTTTGGTGATGAATATGATGAAGAGAAAGGTCTTTTAATTCATAAAAAAAAGAAAGATTACTTAAAAGGTGCAGTGGCACCTATTGGAGTCAAAGAACTAAAAGTTCCTGAAATTAAGTTTTTTAGTGAGAGAAATCCTGAATGGGAACGTGGAGATGAGTTATGTTGCATCGGGCGAGTCGATCTAGGTTTAATTACCAAGTATTTATCGCGAACATTTTATAAAATGTTTAAAAACTTTCATATATTTTTACTTTTAATCGTTCTATGCTCTTGTACTCAATCAGGAGATAAAATTTTTGAGCAAGAGAAAAAAAATCTTCACTCTTTAATGATTGCAAAGAATAAAAAAATGCAAGAAAAAATACTAGATGAAAAGTTTAGCTTTGAATCCTTGGAAGTGGCTTATGTTCAGACAGGAAAAAAGTATTATTCATGGTTTGGGCATGTGTTTTTAAGATTTGTTGGAAGTGCTAAAGAAGGAAAAAATGATCTTGCTGTCAGTTTTATTGGTGATTTCTATGATGTGAATGTTGATACACTTAAAGCATATTATGGTAATAAGTATCCAGTTCTTAGTGTGATAAAAACATTTGAAGGGTTTGTAGATGAGTACACAGTGAAAGAGAATAGATCTATCTATAGACACAGTATAAATATTGGAGATGAAAAGAAGGCAAGAATCATAAAAGGGTTGCGAAATTGGATCGTTAATTTAGAGCAAGCTGGTTTTTATGGATTTAGAAGAAATGGATGTACTGTTTTATTATTAAGATTATTAAACTTTGGTTTTTCAGAGATTGATGAAAGTAAACAGCTTTTCCCAATAGAAGTAATAACTTATTTAAAAGAAAAAAAAATTATTACTTTATCCCAACCGGAGATAAATTTTCATAATTATAAAAAAGAATTGGAGAACTTATGAAATTGTATATTTTTTCTATTTTCCCAATGCTTTTGATATTACTTGCTTTGATTTTTAGAAAAAAGCAGAATAAGGGAGAATTTGTAGGTGGGGAAATTTCTTTACCAAAAAGTCTGTGGCTATCTTATACTATCGGAAGTTGGTTTTTATTTCCGTTAATTCTTCTGTCTTATGATATTGCTATTGGTCTTCAATATGTTCTTATTTTTCACTTGATAAGTTTTTACATTCGTGGTGTTTTAGAACTTTTTATGATTTATAAATGGTATAATTGGTCGCCTTTTTACGGAATATCACATGATCTCTTTCATTTGCTAGGTGTAGTTTTTTTATTTTTATTTTTTTGGCCACAAGAAATATCAAGAATTACATTAATTGGAATCTTTTATATTTTTGGGATTATTATATCTGTTTGTTTTGAATCTTTATTTGCTATTTTGTTTTATAAAATACGAGGTAAAGAGAAGCATAAGGTTTACTTTGCTTCTAATTCGAGTGAATGGAAAACTGTGAATAAGATTACTTGGTTCGCTGTTATTTTGTGTTACGGATTACATTTTCTAAATGCGTGGGGAATAAGAGAATTAACTTTGTAAAAGGTTTTGATACTTTTCTTCATATTGAGGACTATTTTTTAGATACCAATCTCTCAGTCGAGGTAAGTGTTGAAGGCCTACTTTAGGATGAATGTGATGCATGCAATGATAGCCAATATTATGAGGACCTAAGAACATTCTTGAAAACCAGTGAGTATGATGATCGAAAGTACACTCAATCATAGTATAAACACTTTTATCTTCAACAATGTCGTATTCATGCTCTATTAATAATCGATAAATGCAAAATGTTCCACCAATAAACAGGGGAAGATAGTATCCATAGAAAATAAAAGGAAAATTTAAAGCTAAAACTAGTAAAAGGATATGAAAAATAGCTTGAGGCACATCCTCTTTGCAGCAGGTTATAACTTCTTTACTTCTAGATAAATCTTTTCCACTTATATCTTGCAAGAAAATTTTTGCATAAGCTGTTCGAATCTGAGGAAGAAATACTCCCACGAAACCAACTAAAGATCTAATAATCCAAAAGTAAGGCAGAAGAGGCCCTTTTTTTAATGTGAGCAATATTCGATCAATTGATTTACATTTCTTATTATAATTAAAATAAGGATCAGTTTCTAGTAAAGTATTTCTATGATGTCTTAAATGATGATAAGCCATAGCATTTACTGTAGTACCTATAGGATAGCCCATTAAAACTTCTATCAATCTGATTTTAAATGTTTTAGGAGAAAAATTTAAATGAGTAAGATCATGGATAATTACACCAAAAGCGTGAATTCTCCCTCCAATAATGATAAGAAATATTGGCCATAAATATACTGAAGATAGGAACATTCCTAGCCAACAAGCTGCGACTATTCCCCAATCAATAAAAGATTTTCGAAGCAAGAAGTTGATATCTGCACTCTTTAAGTACTCGCGAGGAACATCAGATCTCTTTTGACTATTAAGTTTTCTTTTCATCATCATACTTAGAAATAATAACATTATTTTATCTTCAAGATTAAAAAAATTAGTGATCAACTAATCATTATTGCTTAGTGTTAAAAAAGAATGATATATTCAAATAAAAGGAGTCAAAATGGATAAAGTTTTCTCATTACCTGACAAAAAAAGATTATTATATTTATTATTTTATGTAAGTCTAGCAACTGTTGTGTTTGTAGTTATTTATGGTCTTTGCAATAGTTTGGCTGCTCAAGCAACAACTAGATATTCAATGTTTACGGAATGGGAGCTTCAAATCCCTTTAGTTCCTTGGATGATCTATCCTTATATTTCTTTAAATTTACTTTTACTAGTGGCCATGTTTGTTATTAAAGATCTAAGTGCTATCAAGGCACACTGTATTAGCTTAAGTGTCGCTGCAGTTCTTGCAGGTATAGTGTTTTATTTCTTTCCTGCTCAGTTGGGATTTCTTAGAGAAAATGTAGAAGGATATCATGGACTTTATCAAAAAATGTTTGAAATAGATCATCCTCACAACCTTTTTCCTAGTCTTCATGTTACTTATTCCTCGATTACTATCTGGGCAATGATTGAACAAACCAAGAACATTGTGTTTCATCAAACTTTACGAGTATGGCTTGTTCTAATTAGCATGTCGGTTGTTCTGGTTCACCAGCATCACCTTTTTGATATTATTACAGGGTTCTTACTAGCTATTATTGTTTATAAATATGTATACAGTAGAATTCATTCAAATAACTTTAAACCTTTTGGTCTTTTTTAATTAAAGCTTTAGCTATGAAAATGTCACCAAAGGTTGAAAGTAAAAAACCTATGGCCAGCAATAAGCTAAAGTCTTTAGGGGGAGCAAAATAGCTAAATCTAAATAGCAAAGAGAGTAATGCAAGTAAGCAGCCTAATTGGAGAGCACATTTTTGATGATACCTGAGACCGTCACTTTCTTCTTTATGAGCGAGTAAAACTTGAATAGCATTATCACCAGTTAATCCAATCATCATAGTGACAAAAACACAGCTAAGAAAATTTACATGAATATCAAGTAAAGACATCATAATTATTAAAATTGACGGTCCCCAAATATTAGCAAGAGTAAAATTTAAGGGAGAAGGAAACTTTTGAATTAGTGCTATAATAAAAATAATAAAAGCCACTAAAAAAACAGAGATTCCCAAGCTTTTCATAAATCCAAGTGGAATTTTCTCCATAAATTCAATATATGAAATAATCTCGCCTACAAGTTTACAATTTTCCCCACATATGTTCTTTATTTGAGATTTCATTTTTTTCAAATCTATAAAGTTAATACTTTTCAAATAAATAATTTGTCTCATATTCAAATTCTTAGAAATATATCTTTTAGAAAATTCAGATACTTCTAAGTCATTAACGATAGCTTTCTTATAATCCTTAGGTATATTTCTTGTAAGGTGTTGAGATGTTGTTAAGAAGCTTTCTATTTGTACGACATTATCTAAGTCATGAATTTCTTTGATAAAATGATCATTTTTCAAAGATGTAAAAATCACTGAAGCTTGTCCTTGCCATCCTTTGGAATTTTTTAATTTATTCGTAGCTACATTCATGACATGATTTTCCGGAAATAAAGAAAGAGGAGAATCGGCTACTTGTAAATTAAAGAGCAAGAAAATTGAAATTGGAAAGCATAAGAAGATAATTTTAGCGAAATGTCGATTTGGTATAAATCTTTTAATTAAAACTGACCATATTTTTGCTTTTGCACCTTTTGCTTTTAGTGGTTTTGTTAGTTGCGTGATATTAAAAAAATTAAGAAAAGTTGGAAGTAAAATGAATACAGCAAACCATTCGAGTAATGCTCCTAAAGCTGCTGTTATCCCAAATCTTCCAATGATATCAATTCCTGAAAAGTATAAACTTCCAAAACCTATAACAGTTGTGAGAGATGTTAATAAACTTGGATAACGAATAGACTTTATGCTTTCTTGAAAACTTAACCCCTTAAGTTCTTGGTGTAATAAAAAAAAATAATCTTCAAGTGAGGAAACAGCAATCATTATGAATAAAGCAGATGATAATATTTCAATAGGAAGGTTAAGAAATCCCATTAATCCGTATACACACAAACCAACCCAGAATATTGTCAATGCATATATGATTCCAGCACGAAAGGTTCCAAAAAAATATTTTAAAATAATTAAGATCACAAAAAGGAAGACAAAGTTTAGAACAAAATTACTTTTAACTCCTTTGAATGCATAAAAAGTGTAAAGACCACTTCCAGATAAATAATATTTATAATTCTCAGAAAAGTTTTTATGAATTGAAGACAATATTCTTTGTATCGCTTGAGGGTTAAAGGAACCCAATTTGCTATCATCTTTGGGTTCTTGGAGATTTATCTCTAATGAAAAGTCCCTTCCTTTTTTATTTGTAAATAGAGGTCCCCACGGTGCTTTGTAAAAATTTCTAAGTTGTTTAGAAAATGATAAAGAAGAATTTTCTTTTAATGAATAAAGATAAAAAATATATTCATTTTTTTCTAATATGGGTTCATAAAAATTAAAAGGAGAAATAATATTATCAATTCCTTCAAAAGAAAATGCTTCATACTTTACCCATTGTTTTAATTCTTGAAAATTATTTCTTTGCCATTTCTTATCTATAGGTTCCAAAGTAAGAAAGAGGGAATGTTTTAATGAGAATTCATCTTTTAGTTCTCTATAGTCTTGAGAACTAGGAAGATTACTATCTATTAAATCTGTCATCGAGACAAGAATTTTAAGATGCTTCAATTGGCTAAACGAAAAAATTGTAACAATAATGAAGCTTGTTAATAATAAAAGAGACCGAGCTTTTTTGTCCAGTTTATAGCCTTTTTTTCTGTTCTCTTTAAAAAATATTAATAATAAGAGAGAATCACAAGTGTTATCTTGTTATTTACAAGCTCATAATTTGTTTATTAAAAAAAGGTTCGGCCATGAAAATTTTATTAATTATTTCGTTCTTGTTTTCTTTTGGGACTTTAGCTAAAGATTTAAATGCTAAAGAATGGTTAAAGAAATTCTCATGGATATCTAGTTCTGAAATGCCTCGACTGATAAAAAAAGCTAGAAAAAGATCTGAAAAAAGAAAAATTGCAAGTTATCGTAGCATCGATATTAAATCAATGAGTTCAAAGTACAAGCAATTAATAGAAGATGTAACAAAAGCTAACTCATCTGAGCAAGTAGCAAAAATGCTTAATGAATTAGAAGGAAAATTTGATTCTTTACCTCAAGATGCTAAATTTCTTGCAACACAATTGTTACTACTGAAAAGTTTTAGAGGAATTTTTTATAGATTTATTCCTTTAGCTGAAAAAGAGCGTATAACTCACTCCTTTCTTAGAAATAGTGTAAAGACCTTAATTTCAAACCTTAGAGTCTATTTACCTTTTGAACATTGGGAAGCTGGATTTAACTATTTAGCAGAACCCTTTAAAACAAAAGCAGGACTAGTTGTTCAGCAATTCAAGGATTCGTCGGTTAAGGGCAAGAAATCACTTGGAGTCCATGATATGCAAACTTTTCTCTGGAAAGAGATCTACGTTGATATGGCTAGAGCCGTGAAAAGAATTAAAAATTTGGATCTTTCCACTCCTGTTATTTGGGATAATAGGGTTGTTTTTGGAAGTGAATCTTTCAAAGATGATTTTGAAGAAACCAGATTTAGGAAAGTAGGAGAAGGTGAAAAACTTTTAGCTTTGAGCTCGCTTCATTTTGGAATGCATTATTTGAATCAACTAATTGCGTATGAATTAAAAGGCTCTTTTAGTCTAGCTAAAGATATTGGAAAACTTTATGGGATAGATGGTTTTTTTGCTGGAGATGTTTTGGGAGTTCCATCAGCTAGATGGGTAAAGAAAGTAAAAGACAAGAAATACAAAAAATTAGGTACTCTGCGAGAGGGAGGATATGAACATAATATGCTTCTTGCATATCAGCATTTGAAACAAGGAGTTAGGTATTTAAGGCTGGGAAGAGAGGAAGTTCGAAATGAGCCTGCAGATGGTTTCTTTGTCATTAATCCTAATTGGGTAAATCCTTTTGATGAAAACATTGAAAAACAATTTAAAGGAATAGAGTGTCTGACTGATGATTCATCTAATAGTTGTCCTATAAGAAGTGCTATCACTGGTCACACAGTACTTATGAGTCTTGATAAATTTTATAGAAATCCTCCTAGGGATTTAAAAAGTTTTCTACCAACAGCTTGGGAAACGAGCTCAGCCAAAATGTTAAAAAAACATGGAAAAAGTTATCCTAACTATTCATGGGGAACACCCAATAATTGGGATTATCAAGTTTATAAGAAGCACTTCTTTCCTAATATGAAAAATGCTAAAAGTATTCCTCTTTATATTAGAACTTTACGGCAATCTTTTGGTGGAGAAGTTTTAGGTGCTCCATTTGCACTATTTATAGAATAAAATTCTTATATATCTTAATTGTATGAGGAGATTTTTTCTTCTTACTTTTCTTTTTCTGATTTCTTTATGGATTGTACTAATTCTTCCATACGTTAATATAATAGAAACGATACAATCATATTATTATATCAGCATTACTATGATTGCAGGATCTTTTATCGCTGGAGCAAGTGCAGAAGGAGGAGGAGCTGTTGCTTTTCCTGTTTTGACTTTACTCTTTGATGTTCAACCTTTTACTGCAAGAAATTTCTCTTTATTTATTCAATCTTTTGGAATGACGATGGCAAGTGTAACAATTCTCGCTTTAAGAATTCCTTATATCAAAAATGTAATATTACCAATTAGCTTCGGAGGGATAATAGGTTTTATCTTTTGCGAGTCTTTTTTGTATGAACTTTTGTCTGCGAAGTTAATTAAGTTATTATTTGTATCACTTTCGTGTAGTTTTGCACTTAGCTTAGTTAAATCGAAAAAATTAGAAATTAAAGATGTAGAAAACATAAATAATAAAATCGAATTACTCTTATTAGGTTTTATTGGAGGTGTTTTTTCAGGGTATCTAGGAACAGGGGTTGATATTATTTCGTTTGCATATTTGCGGTTTAAGTATAAATTTTCAGCTAAAATTATAACTCCAACTAGTGTTATATTAATGGCAACAAATTCAATCTTTGCAGTATTATGGATATTACTTCAGGGGAAAGAGGTGTCTGGTTTTGTTTTCTCTGCATTAGCAGTAAGTGTTCCTATTGTTATCGTCTTTGCTCCTTTGGGAGCAATGTATATATCGCAAAGAAGCAAAGAATTTATAGAAAAATTTCTGATTTTCTTTATTTTCCTTCAATTTATTACAGCTCTACTTGTCATCCCTCTAGAAATAAGTCATGCATTTTTTATTTCTTTTGTGATCCTAAGTGGTTTAGGAGCTTTAAATTTAATAAACAGGAGAGGATCAAAACACTCGGGTAATGAAAATGTTTGAATTCCAATGATGGTTTAATCAAAAAATGAAGTATAATCACTTATGTCGAAAAAAAAGATACTAATTATAACTGGAGGAATGATCACTCATAAAGAGAGCTCAATTCTCTCATTTATTAAAAAGAATTTTTTGCAGATTCAACATTCTGATAATACTTGGCTAGATACTAAAATTAAATTTAATTTTGCAGAAAATATTATTATGGCCAGGCGAGAAGGATTGAAAAATAAAAATAAAAAAAGCAAATCTTTAAAATCAGTATTTTATACAAAAGATAACTTTAACACTCCCGAGTTAACTGAGGTTATGCTTATGACATTAGTTAATAACTCAGGTATGGACTTTGAAGCCATTAGTGTAGATGACCTATTTAACAATAAAAAGAAATCGAAATTACTACTAGAGAGTTGTGAAGCTGTTTTTCTTTCAACAACTTTTTTACGAGATATCAGTGAATTGATCCCATTGCTTAAAATAATAAAAAATGAGAAAAATAAAGTAATAGTAGGGGGAGCACTCGCTAGTCTAGGAGTGTCAGAACTTACAGCTCTTGAAAATTTGGATCTTGTAGCTGTTGGCTACGGGGAGTATCTTGTGCCAGTTATATGCGATTGGGTTAAAAATAACTACGTGGAACTAAAACCTATGGAGAATGGGAGAGTTGATTATTCCGAAGAAATCCCAGTTCTTTATAGTGGAACACCTACAAGTCTAAATTTGGATAGTTTACCTAGGGAAAACTGGGAGTTAGCAGGTAAGTATTATAATAGAAAATTCAAGATGATTAATTACGAAAGTGTTAGAGGATGTCCTTACCGATGTGCTTTTTGTAATTATCCTTACTTGTTTGATGATACAAAGTTTAGAACTAAATCTGCAAAAAGAATCGCTGATGATTGGGAGTACTATTATAAAGAACTAGGTGTTGAATATATAACTTGTCTTGATAGTTTATTTACTATGCCTAAAAAAAGATTAATCGAACTTTGTCACGAATTAATTAATCGCAATGTTCGAGTGAAATGGATTTGCTACGCTCGAGCAGATGATCTATGTGATGAATCAATTGTTGAGTTAATGATTAAGGCTGGAGCTGTTCAGGTTCAAATTGGTATTGAAAGTGGTGATCAGCAAATACTCAATAATATGAATAAACGAGTAAATACAGAAAAAAACATACAAGCGTTATCAAATTGTCGTAGATTAGGGTTAACGACAGTAGCAAGTTATGTGATTGGTTTTCCTGGTGAAACTCAATATTCACTAGAGCAAACTTTTCAATCTTTAAAAGCATCTCCGCCAGATTTTTTCTTTCTATGTACTTTTAGTACAAGGGTGCCAGGAGTTCCAATTTTAGAACCTGAGAACTTAGAAAAGTTTCAACTACAAACAAACTTTACAACCCATGCAGTCTCTCCTTATTGGAAACATAAAACGATGGATTGTTCCGAGGCTGCTGAGTCAGCAAGACAGCTTAATCAAAAAATTGTTGAAAACAAGTTATCCTTGGATGCTTCAATCTTTTATCAAGGAATATTGTCATTTAGACCTAATATGAGAGATGACTTATTAGATTTTCAATACGAAAGTTATTCGTCTAATGTGTTTTTAAAAAATATTTTTTTCAAAATACATAGTTGGATCAATAAAAAACTAAAAAAAGATTTAAATAAATTCTTTGCAAAAAAAAGATCTTTGAAATCTGAAAGGAGAATAGATGTCATCTAAAACTTTAGATCATATTTCACGTGAGAATTACCCCATACCTAATCAATTAAATATTGTATTGCTAATTAGTTCATCTTTTATATCAATTCTAGTTCTCTACCTTGCAAATTTGCAAAGTAGTTGGTGGGGATTGCTATTTTTTGCAGTTATTTTTTCTTTCGTTAATAATACGACATTTGCTTTATTGCACGAAGCTACACATGGGAGTTTTCATTCAAATAAGAAAGTAAATAATGCTGCAGGTGTTTTTTTAGCAGCATTTTTTCCGACTACTTTTACTTTACAAACTTTATATCATCTCGGGCATCACCGAAGAAATAGAACAGATGGAGAAATGTTTGATTTGTATTACGAAGGAGAAAGTGTATTACTGAAAAGGATCATTATCTGGGGTACAGTTCTAGGTATTTATTGGACAACTCCATTTATATCTTGCGTTCTTTTTTTTATAAATCCTAACTGGCTCTTAAGTAAAGAGGTTAGAGAGTCAGAGTTTATGAATGGCTTGAAAGCAACCCCAATGTTAGGAGGTTTGAATAAAGCCTTGAATAAAAAATTAAGAATTCGATTGGAGTTTTTATTTACTCTGAGTGTTCATTTTTGTTTATTTTATTTTTTGAACCTGTCTTTTGTGACCTGGATTGTTTGTTATTGGATTTTTGGTATGAATTGGGGAAGTCTTCAGTATGCTGATCATGTAAACTCTAAGCGAGATATAAGAAATGGTGCTTGGAATTTAAAAGTAAATTTTATAGTACAAAAAATATTCTTGAATTATCACGTGCACTTAGTTCATCACAGATATCCTAATATTCCTTGGATTCATTTACCTAAACTAGTAGACCCTAATGATCCTAATCCAACTTACATAAGTAAGTTATTTGAGTGGCTAACAGGGCCTCGTTTAGCTCTTGAACCTTCACCAAAAGCAAATGAAAACTTAAACAAGGTTATTTATAGTGATTTTGATTAATCCTCTAAGCATGTTAAATTAGCAAGTTTTTTAGGAATTTTTTTCCTTTTTAATAACTTAGAAAAATGCTTATTGATAAAATGTACTGTATTTAAAAGGAAAAATCATGATTTCTAAATTTTTAATATTTTTTGTTTTATTCAGTTGCGCTCATAGAGGATTAAGCTTGGGAGATCAAATTCCCGAATACCATCGAGACTATAAGAAAAATAAAAGAATGATTTTTGCAGAAGGTGGAAAAAAATCTAGAGTTGTTTTTGAAAATATTAGCTCGAAAAAAAATCCCAACTATGTTTATTCCGAAAAAAAATATTTAGATTCAAAAAAAATAAAATCTAAGTTTCAAAAAACGGGCAGAGGAATTGCTTCAGTGGGGATTGATTATTATAGGTTAGAGCGAGTTAGTTTAGAATTACAAAAAAATGATAGTGTTGTTTTGGAAGATGGTCTGGCATTAATGAGTAAAAAAAGTTTTAAAAACCTTTTAGGGAGAATCGATAAGAAACATAAACTTGATTTAAAGAAGTTGCCCAAAGTAAGAGCTCAAAAAGGAAAATTAGAAGAAATTCGAAATCGATTAGAGAAATCTACTAATTCACTGATTTATCAAAACAAAGCTGTTGTTATGGAAGAAAAACTTTATGACAAAATCGTCAAGGCTGCAGAAGATTATCCTAAAAATATTATTAAACGAGAAGTAATTAAGAATGTAGAAGTTGCTAAAGAAACAAATAACTCTTCACCTGAAATAATACAGATGGAATCAGGAACTATAGATAAAGGAGTTATTTATACAGCACCTAAATCTTATTATAAGAAATAATAGATTTTTTCATTTCCGAGATAAGATAAAGAAAATATAATAGATTCATGAAAAATATTATATTACTTTTTATCTCCGGATCTCTCTTCGCTATTAATATTCAACAATTTACTAGATCTAATACTTTAACATTTGAAATGCTTGATGATGCTAGAATGAGAAATTCTCATGTTTATACCGATAGTGATCTTACCTTTACTCTTGGAGGTAGCTATGTCGATGAACCATTAGTGAGAAAAAATACTGCCAATTCAAAGCAATTTGATGTCTTAATTTCTAATATGTGGACTATGCATTTTGGAGTATCAGTTTATTTACTGCCTGAATTATCACTAGGTGCAACATCTTTTTATAGCTGGTTCAAAGATGTCGTTGGAAATGATAGTAAATCAGGATTAGGTGATACAAATCTAAGTTTAACTTATCGCTTGTTACATCAAAAAAAATCAGCATTAGCCATCATGCCTTTTGTGACAATTGATACATCCAGTAGTTCTTCTGAAATGCTTTTTCAAACAACAAGTAATGGAATTCAAAAGATGAATCCATTAAGTGATGAAAGCTTAGGCTTGGGAGGAATGTTAATCTACGAACATCTTTTTAAGTATTTTAATATTGTCGCTAATGTCGGATATAAAAAAGCAGATGGTGGAAACTTTGATGAAATTAAACTAAGAGAACGATTAATGACTGGGATTGGAGCTTATATTCCTATTAGCAGAAGTGTAGGAATTAATGCTGAGTTTATGAGGCATTGGGGAATCCCATTTAATAGTAATCAAAATCCAAATGAGTTTTACGTGGGATCTAGCTTTGGTTTAACTAAGGGAATTGCAGGTTTTGCAGGTGTCGGATTGGGAAATTTATTTAGCTCAACAGATGGAAATGATTATAGAGTCAGCGCAGGAATTAAGTATTCACCTCGTATCTGGAGTAAAGAAAGAAAAGCAATTAGATTGGTTAATAAAAAATTTAAACCTAAGAAAAAATTTAAACCTGCCCCTGTTGAGCTCCAAGAATTACCTGAAGAAAAAACTAAAGTGGTGGAAGTCGTAAAGGAAGTGAAAACACCTGTTGCTCCAGAATGCAAGAAGAAGATTCGAGTATTTGGAAATAATAATAAATATGTCGTTAGATTTCCTCATGATGTAGGAGTAGTTCTTAATCCGAAACAAGTGAATTATCTTGTATCTAATATTGTAAGTAGCAGTGATTCATTAATAGGTATTGATATCATAGGACATACAAGTGCTGTGGGTTCTGCTGATTACAATCAGAGGCTCTCAGAGAAAAGAGCTCGCTCTATTGGAGATATGCTGATAAAAGGTGGAGCACCAATTCATTTAATTAATCCTATAGGAATGGGTGAAAATGAACTTTTAGATCGAAGTGGTTCTAAAAGAGCAGAGTTTCTAAATAGACGAGTTGAAATCATTGCAAGGCTAAAAGAAAGAAGAGAAGAGGTGTGTGAGTAACTTCATTTCATGATATTAAAAAATACTATTTTTTATGTACTCATTTTAGCGCTCATTCAATTTTGCCACATTCTTGATTTTGTCATCATTATGCCACTGGGCCCTATTCTTATTAAAAGTCTAAATATTAATGCGAAAGATTTTTCAGTACTTGTTTCTTCTTATAGCTTTACCGCTGCTCCTGCTGCACTGGTCGTCGGTGTTTTTATAGATCGATTTGATAGAAAACAGTTTTCTTTATTTATGCTTTTGGGATTTGTTATAACTACTTTTCTTTGTGGATATGTTGATTCTTATTACTCTTTATTAATCATGAGAGTATTATCAGGAGCCTTTGGAGGAATTTTATCTGTGAGTATTTTAGCCATGTTATCTGATCTTGTTCCAGAAGAAGACAGAGGAAAAGCTACGAGTACTGTCATTGCAGCATTCTCTATAGCATCAATTGCCGGGATACCTTTAGGATTACTTATTGCCAAGGCTTATTCTTATAAGTTTACATTTTACTTTATCGCATTGATTGCCTTACTTGCTTGTTTTGCAGTTTTTTATATTTTACCAGGCCTTCCACCCAAGAATACATTATTAGATGATGGGAGAATAAAAAGGTACTTAAAGTTAATGAATCATAAAAAATACTGGCCAGCATTTTTACTTCCAAGTTTTGCGTCATTTGCTTCTTATTTAATCATTCCATTTTTAAGTACATTTCTATTTTTGAACTTAGGATTTAATGAAAGTGATTTAAGTCTTATTTTTTTTATAGCAGGAATGGGGACTATGATTAGTTTAAAAGCTGTCGGATATTTATCTGACAGGTATGGAGCAAGGAATATTTATTATATTGTTGCTCTTATTTCTTTCATTCCTTTACTTCTCTTTACTCATACGAAATCTAGAGTTCTTTTGGAGGTGATTGGTTTATCGGCTGCTTTTCAAATGTTTGTTGCGGGAAGATTTATTCCTTGTATTTCAATTATAACAAAAGTTCCTTTGGAGAGTGAAAGAGGAGCATTTATGAGTATTATGCATGCTTTGAGATCATTTTTTAGCGGATTAGCGGCACTTAGTGCTGGATGGATTGTTTCTACAGACATAGATGGTAAATTAATTAATTTTGAGCAAACAGCTTATTTTAGTATTGCTGTAACAGTATTCTCTTTCATTATTATTTATTTTGTTCAAAAAAATTTAGAAGAAAATCAATGAAGGTATTTAGAAAGTTGATTTTTAATATTACTTGTTAACGCTCTTGATTTTTGTTCTTTATAGTCAAAGAAAATGAGTATTGCTTTTCCTGAAGCAACACATTCATTTTTTTGATAGGCCCTATGTTCTACTGTCATTGATGAGTTACCAATTTTAGAAAAAAAAGTATCAATTTTAACTTCATGTCCATAAAAAGTTTGTTTTAAAAAATCTATCTCTGTTCTGGCTAAAATTAACTGCCATTTTTTAGGATCTAAATCAGGAGTAAAAATTTTAAAGATAGGCTCTCTTCCTAACTCAAACCATTGAAAAAAAACAGTGTTATTAATATGGCCTAAAGCATCAGTTTCACAAAACCTTGGAGTGATCTCTTGTGTAAATTTCATAAATTTATACTAAAGATCACTTAGATTGAAGTAAAGCTTAATAACTTCTCATTAATGCAACAAGAATTCCCTCAATAGAGAATTCTTGTCCATCTTCAACAACAATAGGTTTTAAGGCAGAGTTGGCAGGGTGCAACTCTATAGAGTTTTCTTTTTTATAATATTTTTTGATTGTAGCTCCTCCATCAACAAGGGCCACAACTGTTTGTCCATTTTGAGCATTCTTTTGTGCTTTTAACACAACATGATCTCCATCAAATATTCCATCCTCTATCATGGAACTACCTTCAACTTGCAAGGCAAAGCACTTGCCACGAGGTATAAGGGATTGAGGTACGGAAAGATGTTCTTCATGATTCTGAGCAACCTCTAAGGGAGATCCGGCAGCAACTCTTCCTAGCAAAGGTATTAATTCATTCGGCTCGCTTTGCTCTACTAATTCTAGTGATCTGGCGGCACTGGAATTACTTCTAAGCATTCCAGCTTTTTTTAAGTAATTTACATAATCATGAACGCTTCCCAGAGATTTAAAATTAAAATGATCTCTGATCTCTTCAAAAGTAGGAGACGCTCCACGCTCATGAATAAATTGAGTAATAAAGTCTAAAATGTTCTTTTGTTTAGGCGTTAAGCTCATAATATTTTTCCTCAAAGTCCATTACATCAAAGACGTTTGTCGTTAAGGCCTCACTAATGGCCATGCCCATGATGAATTCAAATTCTTTTTTACTAGGACAATAATATTGATCCATAGTTGAATTTTGATAAAAGCATTCTGCAAACTCATTAGATTCTCTCATGTTTTTCTCCTTACGTATAGTTTCCGTACTTAATTTTGTACGCATTTTTTACGTAAATCAAGAGGTAAAAGATTTTTTTTTCTATGCAGCTATATTTAGAATAGGGATAAATAAAATTTTCATAAAATAGAATATTTTTCCGTTGATACTCGTAAAACATGTAGAAGGTTTTTCAAGTTGCGAGTTTTTTTTTACGTGAGAGAATACTTCTACTAACCAAAACGAAGGAGAAAATATGAAAGTACTTATGTCTTTATTACTATGTCTATCATTAGGTGTTGTTGCTTCAGGAGGAAAGCGAAAGCATAAGAAGCATAAAAAATACAAAATGCATAAGATGAAAGAAAAATTAGGTTTAACTGATGATCAAGCTGAAAAAATTAAAGCTGTTAAGGCTAAGTATAAAGATCAAATCAAACCTTTAAGAGATTCTAAAAAAGAAGCTCGTAAAGCATTAAAAGCAGCGATGAAAGACAAAGCGACAAGTGATGCTGAATTGAAAGGCTTGTGGCAAAAAGTTCAATCACAAAAGTCTTTAATTGCAGAAAAAAGGTTTGCAAAAAGATTAGAAGTTAGATCTTTATTAACAGCTGAGCAATTAGCGAAGCGAGGTTCACAGAAAGATAACTTTGATGACGAAGACGAAGAATAATTCTTTTTAAATATCTACTAAGGGTATAGACTTTAATTTATGAGTTTATACCCTCACACTTTTACACCTTTAGAAATTCACGGAAACAAGTTAAAGAACAGAATAGTTATGGGGTCTATGCATACTGGCCTTGAAGACTATTTAAGTTATAAAAAGCTTGCAGCTTATTTTAAAACTAGAGCTGAAGGTGATGTTGGCTTGATGATAACGGGAGGATTCTCTCCAAATTTTAGAGGACGACTTACGCCTATTGCGAGCCAATTAAGTAATTTTACTCAAGTTTCTAAACATAGGACAGTGACGAATGCGGTTCATGAGAGTGGTGGGAAAATTATTTTACAAATTCTCCATGCCGGTCGTTATGCACATCACCCTTTTTTGGTTGCTCCAAGTGCGATCAAAGCACCAATTGTAAAATATACTCCTAAAGAATTAACTACTTCTCAAGTTGAAAAAACTATTTCTCATTTCGTTCGTTGCGCAAAACTTGCTAAAAAGTCTGGTTATGATGGAGTTGAGATCATGGGGTCTGAAGGATATTTTATCAATCAATTTATTTCCAAAAGAACTAATCATAGGACTGATCGTTTTGGTGGAAGTTTTGAAAAAAGAATACACCTCCCTTTAGAAATTCTAAGAAGGACAAGAGAGGAATTAGGAGATAAGTTTTTAATTATTTATAGAATCTCAGCTCTTGATTTAGTCAAAGAAGGATCTACTGCTGAAGAGGTTCTTCATCTTGCTAAAGAATGTGAACAGGCTGGCGCTTCGATATTAAATACTGGTATAGGATGGCACGAAGCAAGAATACCTACTATCGCTGCGATGGTGCCACGAGCAGCATTTCAATTTATTACTAAAGAGTTAAAAAACAATGTTTCAGTCCCAACGATTGCGGTTAATAGATTTAATAATCCCGATGATATAGAAACTTGCTTAAGAGATGGTTTTTCTGATTTAGTTTCAATGGCCAGACCGTTTTTAGCAGATCCTAATTTTGTAAAAAAAATGAAAGAGCACAAAAAAGAGGAAATTAACACTTGTATTGCTTGTAATCAGGCATGTCTTGACCATATTTTTGAATTAAAAAGAGCAAGCTGCCTTGTGAATCCTCTTGCTTGTTATGAAACAGAATATAAAATTGAAAAATCTCATATAGAGAAAAAAATCTTAATTGTTGGAGCTGGGCCTGCGGGATTAAGTTGTGCTTTAACTTTGGCTGAGAGAGGGCACAAAGTACATATCATAGATAAAAATTCAGAGATAGGTGGACAGTTTAATCTAGCTAAAGTTGTACCTAGTAAATCAGAGTTTTATGAAACTCTCAGATATTACTCAGTAATGCTTAAGAAACTGAACGTTAAGTTAAGTCTTGAAACAGAGTACTCTCAGGAAATGAATCAAGACTATGATGAAGTTGTTTTTGCGACAGGTGTGAGCCCTCGAATTCCTAAAATTCAAGGGATAGATCATGAAAAAGTGGTCGTTTACAAAGATGTTTTATCTGGAAAAGTAAAAGTAGGAGAAAAAGTAGCTATTATAGGTGGAGGAGGTATTGGCCTTGATACGGCAACTTATCTTTTAGAGCACCAACTTAATTTTTATGATTTTTGGGGAATAGATAAAACTGTTAAATCAGAAGGTGGACTGACTGAGCAAACAAATGTGAAGTCTTTACGAGATATAACAATTTTTCAAAGATCAGCAGGGAAATTTGGTAAAGGCCTTGGTAAAACTACTGTTTGGGCACATAGAATTGCTTTAAAAAAAGAAGGACTTAAATTTATTAATAATGTTCAATATAAATTAATCGATGATGAAGGGTTACACTTTATCAAAGATGGAAGAGATCAAAAATTAAATGTTGATCATATAATCATTTGCTCGGGGCAGACAAGCTATAGACCTGTGAGTGAAGGAAGATTTATTGGGGGCGCAAAAAATGCCCAGGCCATAGATGCTAAAAGAGCAATTAAGGAAGGATTTGAATTGGGTCTTGAGTTATGAATCATTACAGTAATGAATACTTTTCAAAGCTAGATAAAAGAAAGCGAGCGAATGTATTAAATTGTTTGCATGGTTATAAAAGTCCAATTTTAGTGGGAACTAAAAATGATATTGAAAACTTAGCACTCTTTTCAAACGTTTTTCACCTTGGAGCTGACCCACATCTTATCGGATTAATCTCTAGGCCAAACTCTGTCGAGAGACACACTATTGAGAATATAAAAAAAAATAAGCATTTTACTTTAAATTATATAACTAAAAAAATGATTCCTTCAGCACATCAGACTTCCGCTAGGTATGAAAGGTGTGAATCAGAGTTTAAAGAATGTAATTTTAAAACTTTTTATAGTGAGCTTTGCACTGCTCCTTATCTTTTTGATTCTAATTTAAAGTTAGGATTAAAATTAAAAGAGATTAAAAATATAGAACTCAACAATACAGATCTTATCATAGGAGAAGTTTTCGAAGTGTTTTGTCGCGATGAAATTCTTGAATTCGAACTAAAAGATCAATCCAGTGTATGTGTAAATGGCCTTGATAGGTATTATGAAGTCTTACCTATTGTTAGACTTAATTATGCAAAGAAAGTTTAAACGAGAGTAAAAGCCAGTAGGACTAAACAATTAACGACTAAGAAAGTTGTTTTAACAAGACATTTGATTAAAATAGTCTGGTTATGAAATTTAACTTACTTATTTTTTTCATCACTTTTTCTAGTTTACAGGTATTTTCTCAAACAAATTTTGAGAAAACTCAAAATATTGAACGATTAGATTTTTTTGTTTTAGGTTCTTCAAACCATCAAAGGTTTCCCAGTTCTCACTGGAGAAATATGTATGTTTTAAGACCTGACTTACTTTTACTCATGGGAGATACAATCTACAGTGATCTCTTTAGCTTTGTAACGATGAAGCAAGATTATGCTCGAGTAAAAAATAATCTGGATTTTAAAAAACTTACTCAGAAAACACCTTATATAGGCGTATGGGATGATAGAGACTATGGCGGCGCTGGCGAAGGATATAATTATCTTTTTAAAGATGAAAGCCAGAAACATTTTTATGATTTCATGGATGAACCTTTAGACTCAGAGAAAAGAAAGAGTGCAGGAATTTATACAACTTATGAATTTGGAAAGGGAGAGCAAAAAGTAAAAATGTTTCTTCTGGATCTTAGATATTTTAGAGATTCAGATTATCTTGGAAAAAAAGATCTTTTGGGTGAGAAGCAATGGTTGTGGTTTGAAAAAGAACTTATGAGTAGTGATGCTAAAATAAATTTCATAGTTTCAAGTTCAAGTGTTTTTTTAAAGTCTAATAAATCTAAAAAATATGATAGATGGATTGATTATCCAGATTCCTTTAAACGCTTGATGTTTATGGTTGATAAATATAAACCAAGTGGAGTGTTCTTTTTAAGTGGTGATAGAAGATTTAGTCTTATTCATGATTATAATTATAAATTTCATAAGTATCATGAATTTATTTCTTCAAGCTTTACTCATAGATCATTTAAAACTAGTTCTCAGTTAAGAAAGATTCATGGGTCAGCTTGTTATGCTGGAAGAAATTTTGGTTCAGTGAAAATTTCATGGTTTCCCCATCCGGTAATGACTCTAAGAGTTCATTCTTCTGGTGATGGAAATGTTCAAGTGAAAAGAAATTATATTTTAGAAAATGGACAATTTAAGCCTGTAAGTGATGATCCTTTTAAAAAGTAGCTTTCCTTGTTAAACTCCTTGTAGGAGTTCATATGAAAATTCACAACACTTTAACTCAAAAAAAAGAAGAGTTTAAAACCTCAGATCCTAATCATGTAAAGATGTATGTTTGTGGACCAACTGTTTATGACTTTCTTCATATAGGAAACTTCCGAGGTGCTATTGTTTTTAATCTTTTTAGAAATTGGTTGGAAGCTAATGGGAAAAAAGTCACTTATGTTTATAATTACACTGATGTTGATGACAAAATTATCAAGCGCGCGAATGATGAGGGTGTCGCACCATCTGTTATTTCTGAGAAATATATAAAAGAATTCGAAAAAGACTTTCAAAGACTTGGGTTGAAAAAACATGATCATAACCCCAAGGTTACTGATTATATGGATGAGATAATTTCTTTTGTAAAAGACCTTGTCGATAAAGAGAAAGCTTATGTTGTAGATGGTGAGGTGTTTTATGCCATTGGTGGTTTTTCTGAATATGGAAAACTTAGTAAAAAGAAATTAGATGACTTGGAGGCGGGACAAAGAGTAGAGGTGGACTCCAGAAAAAAGAACCCTCATGATTTTGTTCTTTGGAAGCCGAGTAAAGAAGGTGAGCCGTCTTGGAAATCTCCGTGGGGAGCAGGAAGACCTGGTTGGCATATTGAATGCTCAGCAATGATTCAATCAATTTTTAATAAAGAAACTATTGATATTCATGGAGGTGGTATTGATTTAATTTTCCCTCATCACGAAAATGAAATAGCTCAAGGTGAAGGAAGAACAGGCTGTCAGTATTGTAACTACTGGATGCATAATAACTTTATTAATATGGACGGGGAAAAAATGAGCAAGTCTCTAGGTAATGTGATGAAAGCTAGAGATTTTATGGACAAGTACCATGGAGAAGTTCTTAAATATTTATTTCTATCAGTACATTATAGATCCATGCTTTCTATTTCTAATGATAGAATTCAACAAGTGATTTCAGCTCTAGATCGAATTTATACTGCGATAGAGTTATCAGCAGATGTCATAAAGAATGTTTCAGATTCAGAGGACAGTGATAAGAGTTTTAACAACACATTAAAAGAGCTTGATAAAAAAATAGAAAAATCATTAAATGATGATTTAAATAGTGCGGAGTTTATTTCATTTATCTTTGAAGGTGTAAGGGCCTTTAATGCCCTAGGTTTCAAAAACAAAAAATGGAATGCTAATCATAAAGCAAATTCTGAAGTTTTTAATAATTGGATTCATAAACAAGGAGCAATGGCAGCACTTTTCCAAGAAGAGCCTAGAGAGATGATTAATCGTTTAGATGAGATTCTTATTGAAGAAAAAAATATTGATCTTAAATTAGTAGATGAGCTTATTTCTAAGAGAGTTCAGGCCAGGGAAGCTAAGAACTGGGAAGACTCTGATAAGTATAGAGATGAGTTAGTTTCTATGGGAATAGAGCTTCAAGACGGAGTAGGGAAAGGCTGGACGATAAAAAAGTAAGCTAAGTATTCAAAAAGACGTATCAAAAAATTATACAACTATGTAAAAAATAGACACTCCGCGCAAAAAGAGGCTTTATCATGCTAGACTCAATGTGTTATGAGTCGATTAAAATATGAAATTAGTGATTATGTGGTTTGTCCTGGACATGGAGTTGGTCAAGTTGTTGAGATAGCGGAAAAGGAAATCGCTGGAATGTCTCTTTCTATGATTACTGTGCAAATGGTTAGTAATGGAATGAAAATGAGTTACCCTGCAGCCTCTAAAGAGATTAGAGCACTTGTGACGACAAAAGAAGTGGAAGATATGTTTAAGCTTCTAGAAGATCATGATGTTAATCCTAGTAGAGAAACTTGGAATAGAAGATATAGAGATTATATGCTCAAAGTAAACTCAGGCTCTATTTTAGAAATCGCAGATGTTTTAAGGTCTTTATTAATCATTCAAACCTCCAAGAAGTTAAGTTTTAGTGAGAAGAAAATGGTCGATCTTTGTAAGGATCTAATTATTAGAGAAATAAGTATCACAACAGGTGAAAATGAAAAGAAAATAGATGAAAAAATAGAATCTATTTTTAGTTAAAACCTATCTTAATATTCAATAATGACATTTAAGCATATATGATAAGACCTAGAAATCTAGGAGATTATATGAGTGTTAGAGTACGATTTGCACCAAGTCCAACAGGGTACTTGCATATTGGAGGAGCGAGAACTGCTCTTTATAATTATCTATTTGCTAAAGCAAATAATGGAAAATTTATTCTTAGAGTGGAAGATACTGATCTAGAAAGAAGTAAAAGAGAATATGAAGAGTCTCAACTAGAAGATTTAAACTGGTTAGGAATTACATATGATGAAGGGCCAGATAAGCCTGGGGATGTTGGTCCTTATAGACAATCAGAAAGAACTGAAATTTACAAAGAATATGCTAAAAAATTAGTTGATCAAGGCCTTGCTTATTATGATTTTTGCTCTGATGAAGAGTTAGAAAAAATGAAAGAGCAAGCAATGAAAGAAGGGCGGCCACCTCATTACACTGGAAAATGGAGAAATGAAGAGTTTTTTGAAGAAGCTGCAAACAAATTAGCAGCTGGCGAGAAAGGAGCTATTCGTTTTAAAGCACCTAAGAAGTCTTATATTTTACAAGACGAAGTGAGAGGGAGAGTTGTTTTTCCTGAAAATATGGTTGGAGACTTTGTTCTCATTAGATCAAATGGTTTGCCCGTTTATAATTTTTGTTGTGTGATAGATGATATGTTAATGAAAATCTCACACGTAATAAGAGGTGAGGATCATTTAAATAACTCTGTAAGACAGTTAATGATTTATGATGCTTTGAATGCTGAGCCCCCAAGCTTTGCTCATGTTTCATTACTTATAGGAAAAGACAGACAAAAGCTTTCTAAAAGACATGGAGCAACTTCTACTAGGCTTTATAAAGAAGAATCTTATCTTCCATCAGCCTTGGTCAATTATTTGTGTCTTTTAGGTTGGTCTCATCCAGATGAAAAAGAAATATTTAGAATTGATGATATTGCTCATATCTTTGATTCTAAGCGTTTTTCTAAAGCCGCTGCTATTTATGATCTAGAAAAACTTAAATGGGTTAACGGGATGCATATTAGATCTTTACCTGAAGATATTTTAAAAGAAGAAATAGAGAAGTTTATAAAAGAGGATCATTTTTATTTCAAGCAAAGTGATTCGTGGAAAAAATCAGTTATTGATTTATTTAAAAATCAAATTGAATTTTTCTCTGATTTTGAAAAAAGATTAAATGAAGACTTGTTGCATTCAAATATTGTAAAGACAGAAAAACTTGAAGAGGTTCTAAGCTGGGATACAACAAAGCAGATATCTGATTTCTTGAAAAACAAAATAGACATCATTGATGGTGAGTATTTATCCAAAAATCAGTTCCAAGAAATCTTCAAAGCATTAAAGTCTGATCTAGGATTAAAAGGGAAGCCCTTATTTATGGGGACAAGAGTAAGCTTGACGGGGCAAGATCATGGCCCTGAGTTAGGAGACCTCATTCCTCTTATACCTTTGAATTTTTTAAAGAAAAGACTAAGTAATTTTTAAAAAAAATTAATGCAAGATTTAATTCAATTTTTCCAAACAGTAGATATCTCAATCATTATGCTTTGGATTTTCTTGGTGGCCATAGGCTTAATGCCTGGGCATAACGATATTCTATTAAGTTTATTGGTTTTTAATAAAGAAAAGTTTGACATTAGTCTTTATAAAATTTTTTTTGTTTTTTTTATAGCAGAAGCTTTGGCAGAAATTATTTTATTCTTTGTTTTTCAAAAGTATGGAACAAAAGCATTAGAAAGTAAGTTTGTTCAAAAAAGATTTCGACCTGAAAAACAACAAGAAATACGTCATACTTTAAATAAAAACCCATTTTGGGTTGTCTTGATTTTGAGATTAACTCCATTGTTTAGAGCTTACTTTTTCATGGTAGCGGCAAGCTTTAATTTAAGAACAAAACATTTTTTTAAATATTATTTTATAATCTTAGCAATATATTTATCTTTTTGGATCAGTTTTTATCACTTTGGAGGACAGTTTATCCAAGCATATTTCTCTAACACTTATATTACTTATGCCATTATGCTTCTAGTCTGGTTTATTAGTATTAAAATTGCTTTGAAATTTTCGGCAAAAAAATAATTTCTTATATTTTCTCTAGGATACTCAAGACTTCCAAGTGTGGAGTTTGAGGGTAAGCATCAAAAGGAATAATTTTTTTAATTCTAAAATTTTTCAAACTAACAATATCCTGCAACATAGAATCAGGAGAGCAAGAAAGATAGAAGATTGATTGAAGGTTTTTCAGCTCTGAAACTAAGTGATTTAAATTTTTCATACCAGATCTTGGAGGGTCTAAAAATAAAAAATCAGAATCTTTATCAATCATAGAGAAGAAATCATTTTTAAAAAGATCAGACTCTACAAAACTAACATTCAAGATGCTTGGAGAGTTGGGGATTTTATAATCGAATGCTTGAAGTCTCTCTCCATTTTCAATAAGTATTTCAGAGAAATTTCCAGCTCCACAAAAAAGCTCAATCCCTTTCTTATATGAAGGTAGTAAAGCCTTAATAGTTGCTCTCATTTTTGAATTGATATAAGAGTTTCCTTGTCTGAAACCTAAATTCTTTTCAGCCAGTAATTCATCTATGCTCAATCTATCATCTAGGTAAATTTTTTCTTTAGAAAATTTTTCTTTATTATTTTGAATGAATTCTAGTTGTTCTTGAGTTTTAGAATTTAGTACCTGACATTGCTTTATATTAATAACTTTTTTTGATGCTTTCGCATAAAACCCAAGATTATTCGATTGAAGATGAACCTGAGCCCTATTTTTATAGCTAAATTCATCTCCTGCAATGAGTGAGTCAATTTTATTTGAAAAATCGATTTTATATCTTTTAATAAGAGAGTTTAAAATATTAATTTTTTGTTTTTTTTGAGATTCATAATCAGCAATCATCCAAGAACAACCGCCACACTTTTGATCAGAAAACCCTTGATATGAACAAGGGACATCTCTTCTGGAAGGACTTGGTTTAAGTAGTTTTACTATTCGAGCAAAACCATAGTTTTTCTTTTCTTTAATAATTTCAAACTGGGCATAGTCTTCAGGCCAGCAACCTTCGGAGTAAAACACTTTACCATTAGGGTGTTTTATTACTCCTAATCCTCTAAAACTTAATGATTCAACTTTTGCTTCAAACACAATAACAGCTTACGACTTCAAATTATTGGCGTCAAAGGGTACAATGAAGAGTGTTTAAATTACAATCTAAATATTCTCCTACTGGTGATCAACCACAAGCAATCAAGGAAATAACAAAGAACTTTAAGTCTGAAGAAAAGTTTCAAACTTTATTAGGAGTTACAGGTTCAGGAAAAACTTTTACGATGGCCAATGTTATTCAAAACCTTGGGAAGAAAACTCTAATACTCGCACATAACAAAACACTCGCTGCTCAATTATATGAAGAATTTAAAGCTTTTTTTCCTGAAAACGCTGTTGAATATTTTGTTTCTTATTATGATTACTATCAACCAGAAGCTTATGTGCCGGGCAGTGATACATATATAGAAAAAGATGCTGCAGTTAATGATGATATTGATAAACTTAGACATTCAGCAACAAGGAGTCTTGTCGAAAGAGATGATGTGATTGTTATCTCTTCGGTTAGTTGTATCTATGGAATAGGATCACCTGAAGAATACGGGAATCAGAAGTTAAAAATTTTTAAGGGAGATAAAATCGATAAGAATGAATTCTTGAATCATTTAATCTCTATTCAGTATAAAAGAAACGATTTTGATTTTTCACGAGGATGTTTCCGAGTGAGAGGAGATCTTGTTGAGATTTTTCCTAGCCACGAAGATGAGCATGCTATAAGAATTGAGTTTTTTGATGATGAAATCGACTCTATTCACATTGTGGATCCTTTAAGAGGAAAAATTATCAAAGGGTTAGAAAAAGTCGTTATTTATCCAACATCTCATTATGTTGTATCTCAAGATTATTTAAAAAAAGCACTTAAAACTATTCAGGTTGAATTAAGAGAGAGAATCCAAGAGTTAGATCAAGAAGAAAAAATAGTAGAAGCTAAAAGATTAGAGCAACGAACAATGCTTGATATCGAAATGTTAGAAGAGTTAGGCTATTGCAATGGTGTAGAAAACTATTCAAGACATTTAACAGGTAGTAATGAAGGTGATCCACCACCGACATTGATTGATTTCTTTGGGGATGATTTTTTATTAATTATTGATGAGTCGCATATTACTATCCCACAAGTTGGAGGAATGTTTAGAGGTGATAGAGCGAGAAAACTCACTCTAGTTGAACATGGTTTTCGATTAAAAAGTGCCCTTGATAATAGGCCTTTAAATTTTAAAGAATTTGAAAAACGCTATCGAAAGGCTTTATTTGTATCAGCAACTCCTGGAGACTATGAGTTAGAAAAAACTCAAGGAGAAGTCATAGAACAAGTTATTAGGCCCACAGGCCTTTTAGATCCAATTATTGAAGTAAAAGATTCTAAAAATCAGGTTGAAGATTTTTTATCAGTTGCAAGAAAAGTTATCAAAAAAGGTTTTAGAGTCTTAATTACAACTCTTACTAAAAAATTATCAGAAGATTTAACTGATTATTATAAAAGCTTAGGTGTAAAGGTAAGATATCTTCATTCAGATATTGATGCTCTAGAGAGAGTAAAAATTTTACGAGAATTACGACAAGGTGATTTTGATATTTTAGTAGGAATTAATTTATTAAGAGAAGGCTTAGATTTACCTGAAGTTGCTTTGGTAGGGATAATGGATGCTGACAGAGAAGGTTTTTTGAGATCTACTCGTTCTTTAATTCAGATAATAGGAAGGGCCGCTAGGAATAGTGAAGGAAAAGTTATCTTGTATGGATTGAGTACAACTAAAAGCATGCAAGAATCTATTCATATAACTAATCAGAGGCGTTTAAAACAAATTGCTTATAATGAAGAGCATGGAATTACTCCTAAAACGATAAAAAAAGATGTGAAAGAAGGAATTTTAGAATACTTAGGAAAAAGTTCAAAATCTAATAAGAGAAAAAAAGAAGAACTTGATTTGGAGAACCTCTCAATAGAGCAAATTGATGAAAAAATGAAAAAACTTAGATTAGAAATGAACAAGCATGCAGAAAATCTTGAGTTTGAAGAAGCATTGAGTATAAGAGAAGAAATTAAAGAATTAAAAAAGTTAAAATTATTTTATTAAGGATTATAAGATCTATAAGGAAAGCGAGAATCTCCTTTCCATTCTAACAAATCATAAGAAACATTTCTTTGGAAATCTTTTAATTCATAATCAGAAGAATTTAATTCTATCAAGACATAAGTCATTGGATAACCGTTCTTTTGAGAATGATCTAGGCTGATAATTTTAGTCCATGTTCCAGAGTTAATATAAGCCGTTCCATCATTATATAGTCTAAAACCTGGAATATGGGTGTGCCCATTAATTAAAACCTTCGCTTCTGGTGTTGCTTGAAAGAATTTTCTGGTTAGTTGTTCATAGTTTTCAAAAAGAACGAGTTCTTCTCTTATGTCTTTAAAGATTTTTTTTAAATTAAATCTGGAAAGATATAAGCTCCAAAATCTAAACATGGCAAAATAATAGACATTAGCGAGCATAAATCTTAATGTTAAGAAAGTATCAAAAATAAGCCCATTGATTAGTAAACTTCTAATAGGTGTTACTTGATTGATGTAGTGTCTTTCTTTTTTAAATTTATTAACAACAAAGTGGCAATAATAAGTTCCCCATGGAGGTAAAAAATATCTCTCACCATTCTTATCTGTTAAAATAGATTCTTCAGGATTGAAATTATGTGCTTTTTCATACTGATGACCATGCTGAACAAAAATTCCTTTTTCTGGAGAGTAAGTTTGATCTTCCCATAAAATATTTATTTTACTTCGATTGCCAAAAGAAAAAAAACTTAAAAACTTGTCTCGAACTTTAGGTAAAATAAGTTCAGCATCGTGATTTCCAATGAGATAAGAAATCTTTTTATTGGGAGTATTTAAAAAATCCTCCATGGCATCGAAGACTTCTTTATGTCCTTTATGGATGAGTTTTAATTTTTCAATAGTCGCCGTTTCGCTCCAAAAGTCATCATCAAAGTATTGAATAAATGGGACTGTCGCAAAATCGATGAAATCTCCATTTAGAATGACTTCAATTTCTTTTTTTTCATATTCATTATTTGAATAAAATTGAAAGAAGGCGATTAATTCTTCATCATGAAAAAAATCTTCAAGAATATTCTTTTGTCCAAAAATGTATTGTCCTGCTCCTAAGTGAGTATCAGATAAAATAAGAATCAATTTTTTAGGATCTTCAAAATTCATTACTTTAAGTGTAAGTTTAACTAAAGGATTTTGTAAGTATGAATAAATTTAACCGCGCAGACATTTTGATATTTTTTATCAGTTTTATCGCCTTATTGTTTCTAATTTGGCTAATTTACTTCAATACTCCAGTTAAATACTCAGGAGATTCATGGTTTTTATCAGCTTTACCCGGAGTAAATGCTTGTTTTAATTTATTATCAGCTACTTGCTTATTAATGGGGGTTCGATTCATTAAGGCCGGAAATAAAGTGAAGCATATTCAATTTATGAAAGGTGCGTTTTTCTTTTCTTCGCTTTTCTTGATTGGTTATATCATTTATCACACTTTTCATGGTGAAACGAAATTCTTAAGTCAGGGTTTGGTTAGATACACATATTTTTTTATTCTAATTTCACACATTATTTTATCAGCGATCACTTTACCAATGGTCTTGTTAACATTTTATTTAGGATTATCAGGAAACTTTGAAAGACATAAAAAAATAGCCAAATGGACTTTTCCTATTTGGCTATATGTATCTATTACCGGAGTAATAATTTTCTTAATGTTAAAACTAATTGGTTAGCTCTTAAGAGAGTTAACTTTAGCAGCAAGTCTAGAAGTTAACCTAGAAGCAGTTTTCTTATTAAGAGCACTACTTTTTGCAAGTTTTCTAATTAATGATTGTGATTTAGTGAAGAGACTTTGAACTTCTTCTTTGTTCCCTTCAGTAACTGCAGCATGAAATTTCTTTACCGCTGTTCTCATTGCTGATTTTTTAGATCGATTTGCTGATCTTCTTTTTACATTTTGACGTGCTCTTTTTTTAGCAGATTTAATATTAGCCAAAATAATACTCCTTTGCTTTTAATAAGAAGGTTATTATACTTATTTTTGTTTTACAGGACTTTGTAAGATAGTTGAGACAAAATGACAAGGATCGTCTTTGTGCTGCCTTGCACAAATTTAAAATGAACATTAATGTAAAAAGTTATTAAGGGTTTTAAATGGTTGAAGGAATTAAGAAAATTGGTGTTATTGGTGCAGGACAAATGGGTACGGGAATTGCTCAAGTCAGTGCGATGTCAGGCTTTGAAACACTACTTTGGGATGTTGAAGCCAGCTCTATTGATAAATCATTTGGTTTCATGCAGAAACATCTTCAAAGAGGCTTAGAAAAAAATAAGTGGGAAAATGAGTTTATAGAAAAAACAATGAATAGTTTAAGTAAAGCTGATTCATTAAATGATTTCAATGATTGTGATCTTGTTATCGAGGCCATCGTTGAAAATGAAAGTATTAAATTTGAACTATTTTCGTCTCTTGATAAAATTTGCAAGCCAAGTTGTTTGTTAGCATCCAATACATCTTCTATTCCAATCTCTAAAATTGCTGAATCAACAAATAGAGCAGATAAAGTTGCTGGTATGCATTTTATGAATCCAGTGCCAGTCATGAAATTAGTAGAGGGAATTAGAGGAAAGCAGACTAGCGAGAAGAGTTTTGAGTTAATAGAAAGTGTTGCTAAAAAAATGGGAAAAACATTTGTGAAATCAAATGATTTTCCAGGTTTTATTGTTAATAGGGTGTTAATGCCGATGATTAATGAAGCAATCTATGCTCTGGATGAAGGTGTTGCAACGGCTGAAGATATAGATGAAGCAATGAAACTTGGTACTAATCAGCCAATGGGGCCTTTAGTTTTGGCTGACTTCATAGGACTGGATACCTGCTTAGCTATCATGAACGTTCTTTACGAAGGTTTTAAAACTGAAAAATATAAGCCTTGCTCTTTATTAGAAACTTACGTTTCAGATGGCAAGTTAGGAAAGAAAACCAAAGAAGGATTTTATAAATACTAGGGAAGATATATGTTATTAGATCAAAATTATAAAGAACTTAAAGACCTTGCAAAAAAGTTTTCAGACTCAGAGGTTGCTCCGCTTGCAATGAAAATTGATCATGAAGCGAGTATTCCAACAGAGCTTGTTAAGAAGCTAGGAGAGACAGGTTTTTTAGGTACTTTCATTCCTGAAGAGTATGGTGGAGCGGGAATGGATTACATGGATTATTCCATTGTGGTTGAAGAGCTTTCTAGAAACTGTGCTTCAACTGGTGTGCTTGTCTCTGCGCATAGTTCATTATGTATGTGGCCTATTTTAAACTTTGGTACTGAAGAGCAAAAGAAAAAATTCCTTCCTCGTTTAGCAAGTGGAGAAATGATTGGTTGTTTTTGCTTAAGTGAGCCGAATGCTGGATCTGATGCTGGCTCTCTTACAACTTTTGCTGAAGATAAGGGTGATCATTGGGAATTAAACGGAGTTAAGAATTGGATTACCAATGGTAAAGAAGCTGGAATTGCTATTGTCTTTGCCAAAACCAGGAAGACTGATGACTATAAAGGAATCTCTGTATTTATAGTTGAAACAGACAGTCCTGGTTGGAATATTATTAAAATTGAAGACAAACTTGGAATCAAAGGATCTTCTACAGCTCAAATAGCTCTAGATAACGTAAAGATTCCTAAAGAAAATCTTTTAGGCCCTATTGAGAAAGGATTTAGAGTTGCGATGGCGACTTTAGATGGAGGGAGGATAGGAATAGCTGCTCAAGCTTTAGGGATTGCTCAAGGAGCATTTGATTATGCTAAAAATTATTCTAACGAGCGAATTCAATTCGGAAAACCTATTAGCTCTCTTCAAGGCCTACAATTCATGATGGCCGATATGAGTACAAAGATTGCAGCATCAAGGCTTCTTATTTATGATGCAAGTCAAAGAAAAAATATGAAAATTCCTTTTTCAAAACAATCTGCACATGCAAAGCTTTTTGCCTCTGAAGCAGCTATGTGGGTAACTACTAAAGCTATCCAAATTTGTGGAGGGAATGGATATACTAAAGAATATCCGGTTGAAAGATATTTCAGAGATGCTAAGATTACTGAGATTTATGAAGGAACTTCTGAGATTCAAAGAGTAGTTATTGCTGCTAATGAATTGAAAGGGAAATAGAAATGGCAAAGAAAAAAAAGACTACGAAGAAAAAGGCTTCTAAAAAGAAAGTAGCCAAGAAAAAGAAAACTACGAAGAAAAAAGCAGCTAAGAAGAAGGTTGCTAAAAAGAAAGTAGCCAAGAAAAAGAAAACTACGAAGAAAAAAGCAGCTAAGAAGAAGGTTGCTAAAAAGAAAGTAGCCAAGAAAAAGAAAACTACGAAGAAAAAAGCAGCTAAGAAGAAGGTTGCTAAAAAGAAAGTAGCTAAGAAAAAGAAAACTACTAAGAAAAAAGCAGCTAAGAAGAAGGTTGCTAAAAAGAAAGTAGCCAAGAAAAAGAAAACTACGAAGAAAAAAGCAGCAAAGAAAAAGGTTGCTAAAAAGAAAGTAGAGAAAGTAAAAAAACTAACGAAAAAAGAATTAAAAGAAATCGCTCGTCTCGAAAAAATAAGACTTGAAGAAGAGAAAAAACAACAAGAGCTTTTAGAGGGAAGAGTCACTAATCTTGCTGATTTCTTTTTATGGGCAGATTATAAAGAATCAATTCTGAATTTAGAGTTATTTACTCCTGAGTCGGATGAATGTTTAGAATCAAACTGTGAAAATATTAGATCTTCAGGAATGTATTGTAGACTTCATTATATTAAAAATTGGAAGGATACAATTAGTAAAAAAGATATGCTTAAAACTGGAAAGTTACAGAAAGTTATTGAGCAATTAATGACGACGAATCCTATACCTATGGTTGCTCATTTAGTTGAAGATTTAAGAGATCCTAAAGTTTTTAATCAAGCATTAATTGATTTGAAAATTAAAGAAGATTTTGATCTTGAAGAGTTTGAAGGTATAGATGATGCTGATGATATGGATGATTTTGATTTAGTATAAGAGGGGGGGAAAGGTGCCAGGTACTTTTTATTTGAAAAAGTACCTGGCACCTTTCTAGCACCTTTCTACTCTACTAAAACCTCAGGCTCCGCTTTCACTGGTTGACCATCAATCAACTCCTCAACTCTAGTATCGGTTTTATTCTCAATAATAGTTTCTTTTAATTCAACGTCACCTTCAAATTTTTCTTTTAAAGGAATATCCCCCTTGATAATTGTCTTCGTTTCTCTTAATTCATCAATTGGAGTAATGTCATAATCATCTAAATCTTCACAATAATATCCTGATTTATCTTTTAAATGTGCAACGAATTCAACTCTTCTGTTTACTTCTTCAGCTGCGGAAGTACCGGAAAGATCTAGTAGCTGACTCTCACCCATACCTACAGGGTTAATGAGTTTCTCTGGGATTCCATTTTGGAATAATACTCTCGCCACAGAGTTAGCTCTTTCTTCTGAGAGTTTCTGGTTATAAGCTTCACTTGCTGGAGCTGAGGTATGTCCTATAACATCAATAACTCTAATATCATCTAATCTATCCTTAATGCTGTTGATAACATAAACAAGTTCTCTGTCATCATAAATTTGACCAATATCATGAGGAAATCTAACAGTTACTTTATTTGATTGTTTGAAGATGTAAGGCTTTTTACACTCTACGACAACTTCTTGATTGATAAGATCAATTTGTTTTCTCTCATCACTCCAAACTCTAGGGGCCCATTTTAATCCAGCACTAACTCGCCAATCATTTCCATCATTATCTGAAAATAAGTTTCCAAATCCAACGCCAGCAAATGCTACTAAACGTTTTCCTATCCCAGCACTTGCTCCAAGAAAAAATTCATTGGGGTTTTGATTACTATTAAAGGGAAGAGTAAAGTGTCTCATCCATTCCATGTTTAGTCCCCAGGCATCTCCAAGAGGGAGATAGCCTCCGATACCTAAGGTAAGTTTTCTTCTTAAATCAAGTTCGTCTATCTTTGCATTATCTTCATTTTCATAACCTAAGTTAAAAGTTAGGTTCATAAAATCTAAGTATTTTTCATAAACTAAACGAACACCCCAACCCCACGAATCATCTGAAAGAACTTTCTCATTTTCAACTCTATCAACAAAGCCTGTGGTTCTATTGTAAATAGTTATTGGTATTTCACCTCCACCAGTAGGAATTTTGATAAAGGGCATGACCGCCATAGCATACCTTTCCCTAGATAAAAATCTCCATTTTAAATCTAGATAAATATCAGAAAAAGCACCGTCTGATTGTTCTGTAAATCCCGTTACTGTTTGGCCACCAGAGTTAGAACCATAAGAATCTTTATTCCACTTGAATTTACCATAGTAAGCATGAGCACCAACCATGATATCTTTTGAAAGATATACTGAACCTCCTAAGTGCAAAGCCATAAGGTTTTTTACGATCTCACCAGCGAATACGTTATTATTAGAAGTTTTTCTAGCTAGAGGAACCTGAACGTAGCTCCAACCAAGCATAAGCATGAAGTCCCAGTCTGTGTGAACATGAGAATTTTTAAGTCTTGCATCTTCAAGCATTTCATAAGCAATCGAATGACTTCTTTTAAACTGCTGAATGTCTGTGGAGAATAATGAACTAGAAAATAAAATAAACGTAATTAGTAATTTCATATAAAATCCTTCTTAAATGAACAATCTTATATATTATTACTAATAATTATAATTTTGACTAAGTTTTATTTTTGATTAAAAGGAATTTTAATCTTATCACCTTTTTTGACTCTTACTAAATGAGTATTAAAGATTAATAACTCATACCATCTATCACTTGAACCTAGATATTTTTTTGCTAAAGATTTAAGGCTTTCCCTTTCTTTGGCAGTTGCTGTATAAGTTCTTTTCTTTTGAGCAGATTCAAACAAAGCTTTTGGAGCAGTATAAACAGTGGTTTCTTTATGTTCATCACTTAAACTAGCAATGCCTCTTGTTCCTTTTTGTTGAGTCCTTTGATCAATCATCATTGGTTGATTTTTCAGGTTATAAGCCATGATTTCATCGTCTACGAAATGTTTTTCATGATCTAATTCTCTTTTCTCAACATTATTATAAACATTTTGATAAACAATTTTATTTTCATCTTTTCCTTCAGCATAAACCATCTTTCTTTTTGGATTGTATTCATTATGGTATTCAGGAATTTGTTGACCAATCTTTAAGCCTCGTGAAGCACAACTAGAAGTAAGAAGTATTATGAGTAAAGTAAAGAATTTCATTTTTTTCCTTTGAAAAGTTTTTCTTAATTATTATATAGCTCTTTAAAATAAAAACAAAACTTGAAAGAATTACCGACTAAATAGTTCTGCTAAAAAAATACAAGTGGTGCAAGGTTGGCACTGGTGGAGTAAAAAAGTCAGGGTTTTTCTAAAATAAAAAATCATTTCTTTTAAATATAAATTTCCAAAGGTAGTCTTCATTTAGGGATATAGTGTAATATCTCTCATTTAAAATCAGCTATTTACAAATTTGAAGGATTAAATTTTGAACCAGCTCTTAAAACTTTTTTTTCTATTTTTATTTTTGATCTGTACTTCTTGTGGAGATAACCGGCACCTTTGGGGATTTGATGTTGAAGGCGCAGATATTTCTGTAAATCTAAACCTTCCTAGTTGTTATGAATCAGGAAAAAATAATTCTTTCATAACAGGTACATGTTCTCCTACAGGACAAGTAGTTAATGTAAACAGTGTAGATATGACTCCAAGCTCTTTATCTTGTCCTTGTATCGGGGGGAATTTTTCTTGTGGACCAGTTCTTTTTGATGCACAGGGACCGAATGGATTATTCCCAATTATAAATACTGATCTAACTGTACTTACAAGAACAGAAACTGATACCGATACAACAACTATTTGTGCTCTAGATTTATTAATTACTAAAGTTGCAGACAACAATACTCCTGATGAAGGTGATAGTGTTAAATTTACAATTTCTGTTACAAATAATGGCCCCGGTCATGCTACGAATGTTGAGTTAGAAGACTTGTTACCAGCAGGAATAACTTATGTTTCTCACACAGTTTCTCAAGGAACATATATAGCTAGTTCTGGGTTATGGGCAATTGGAACAATCAATGAATTATCGAGTGTAAGTTTAGAAATTACAGTGACAGTTGATGCTGGAACAAGTGGTAGTACAATTATCAATGAGATTACTAAGGTAATGATGGATCAAGAACATGATACGTCTACTATTGATAATGATGATTTATTTGAACCTCTTTATATTGATAATGAAACTGACATAGAGATTTTAAAAATAGTTGATGATGCCTCTCCTATAGAAGGACAAGTTGTTAGTTTTACTATTCATGTGAAAAATCTAGGGCCAGCTGATGCTACAAACTTAAAAGTAGAAGATGCTTGTCCGATTGGAACGACTTATCAATCTAATCTAACTACTTCAGGTATTTATAATTCTTCTAATGAAGATTGGGTTATAGGTACTTTATTAACTGGCGGAATAGAAACTTTAACGCTTAATTGTCAGATCGATGTAGGAACTAGTGATCAAGTCATAACTAATGAAATTAAAGATGATGATTTAATCCTGGATCAATTAGATACAAATATTTCTAATCATGAACCAAGTGTTTCTTTAACAGTTGGAAATATTGCTAATTTAATTACAGCTAAAGTTGGCGATAAGTCTACTGCTAATGAAGGTGAAGATGTTACTTTTACTATAAAAGTGACAAATGCTGGTCCAGCTCAGGCAACGAATACGAATTTAACTGATGCTTGTCCAACTGGAATGACTTATGTGAGTGACTCAACAACTCAAGGAACTTATTCGGGAACTTCAGGAATATGGAGTATTGGAAATTTAGCGAATGGTAGTTTTGCTATCCTAACATTAGTCTGCAAAGTAGACGTTGGAACTTTCGGTCAAACATTAAAAAACATTACTACTTCAGCTGATAGTGATGAAGATGATACTGACACTACAGGTGATGATCTTGAAGAAGAAGTAGAAATCAATGATGAAGCTGATCTTGTTACTGTAAAGACTGCTAATAAACAAAATGTTTTTGAAGGTGAAGATGTTGTTTTTACAATTACTGTTACTAATAATGGACCAGCTCAAGCTACAAACGTAACTTTAAATGATTCTTGTCCAACAGGAATGACTTATGTTTCTGATGTCGCAGCTCAGGGAAGTTATGCTGATCCAGTTTGGAGTATTGGAACTTTAAATAGTGGAGCAGTAACAAAGCTAGATCTTGTTTGTAAGGTAGACATAGGGCAAGCAGGAGAGACCTTGATAAATATTACGACTGCTGCTGATGGTGATCAAGAAGATTCATCAACCGTAGGTGATGATTTAGATGAAGATGTTGTTGTTGATAATGAAGCAGATTTAGTAACTGTAAAAACTGTTGATAAGTCTATAGCGAATGAGAATGAAGATGTTACATTTAAAATAGTAGTTAATAATAATGGGCCAGCGAAGGCGAGTAATGTAAATCTGAATGATTCGTGTCCTGCTGGATCAACTTATCAATCAAATACAACTTCATCTGGAAGTTATGATCCGACTACAGGTTTATGGAATGGATTTGATTTATTAGTAACACAAACTGCTTCTTTAGATTTAGTTTGTCGTATAAATATAGGACAAGGTGGAAACACCTTAACTAATATTACAACTGCTGCTAAAAGTGATGAAGATGATACGAGTACAGCTGGTGATGATTTAGATGAAGATGTAGAAGTGAATAATGAAGCATCGTTAGTGACTATAAAAACAGGTGATAAAATTACGGCAAATGAAGGTGATGATATTACTTACACTGTTGAAGTAACTAATGGTGGAGCAGCCCAAGCAACGAATGTTAGCTTAACGGATGCTTGTCCAGCAGGAACAACGTATGTGTCTCATACTGGTAATGGAACTTATACTTCAGCGACAGGCGTTTGGGTTTTACCAACACCAATGGCAAACGGAGCAGTAGAGAGTTTAACTTTAGTTTGTAAGGTAAATATTGGAACAGCAGGCACGACAATTACTAATGTGACGACACCAGCAAGTGGTGATCAAGATGATTCATCTACAACTGGGGATGATTATGATCATGAGACTGATATTAACAATGATGCAGATTTAGTTACAGAAAAATCTAGCCCAAGTGGAGCAGTAGATGAGGGTGATGATATAACTTATATTCTAAAAGTTACCAATAACGGTCCAGCTCAGGCAACGAATGTTAGCTTAACGGATGCTTGTCCAGCAGGAACAACGTATGTGTCTCATACTGGTAATGGAACTTATACTTCAGCGACAGGCGTTTGGGTTTTACCAACACCAATGGCAAACGGAGCAGTAGAGAGTTTAACTTTAGTTTGTAAGGTAAATATTGGAACAGCAGGCACGACAATTACTAATGTAACGACACCAGCAAGTGGTGATCAAGATGATCCAAATCCAGGTTGCACAGATTGTAGTGAAGAAAATGATGTTAATAATGATGCTGATTTAGTCACAGAGAAATCTAGCCCAAGCGGAGCAGTAGATGAGGGTGATGATATAACTTATATTCTAAAAGTTACGAATAACGGTCCAGCTCAAGCGACGAATGTGAGTTTAACAGATCCTTGTCCAACAGGGACAACTTATAGTTCAGATAGTTCAACTCAAGGAAGTTATAATGCGACTTCAGGAGTTTGGAGTATAGGGACAATTGCTAATGGAGCAGATGCTACTCTTACTTTACTTTGTAATGTAAATGCAGGAACAGCAGGTACAACTATTACCAACGCAATAAAACCAGCTAGTGGAGATCAAGATGATCCAGATACAAGTTGTGCTGATTGCACTGAAGATAATGATGTTAATGATGAAGCTGATTTAGTAACAGTGAAGACAGCAAATATATCATCAGTAAATGAGGGTGATAGTATTATTTATACGATTGCAGTAACTAATAATGGTCCAGCTCAAGCGACCAATGTTAGCTTAACGGATGCTTGTCCAGCAGGAACAACTTACGTCTTTGATTCTCCAGGGCAGGGAAGTTATGTTTCAACAAGTGGTGCTTGGAGTATTGGAACTCTCTTAAATGGAGCAACAACAACTTTAAATTTAGTTTGTGAAGTTAATATTGGAACTGCAGGAACAACAATTAGTAATGTCACAACACCAGCGGAAGGTGATCAAGATGATCCTACTGATGCGGGTGATGATACACAAGAAGATACAGATGTAAATAACGAGGCTGATCTTGTTACTGTGAAATCTTCGCCTTCAGGGGATGTTAGCGAGGGAGATGACATTGTTTATATCTTACAAGTTACTAATAATGGACCAGCTCAAGCGACTAACGTTAGTTTAACGGATCCATGTCCAACAGGAACAACTTACGTTGCTGATTCTCCAACTTTAGGATCATATGTTTCAAGTTCAGGTATATGGACAATAGGAACAATTTCTTCTGGGGCGAATGAAACATTAACGTTGACTTGTAATGTAAATGCTGGAACTGGTGGAACAACAATTACAAACATCACTACGCCAGCTAGTGGAGATCAAGATGATCCAGATACAAGTTGTACTGATTGTTCAACTGATAATGATGTAGATGATGATGCAGATTTAGAAACGATAAAAACAGTTTCACCAACTCTAGGGCCAGTAGCCGAAGGCGATGACTTAACTTATACAATTAGTGTTGAGAATCACGGTCCAGCTCAAGCAACAAATGTGAGTTTGACTGATGCTTGTCCAGCAGGAACAAGTTATGTTTCTCATACAGCAAATGGAACATACGTTTCAGGCACTGGAGTTTGGATACTTCCAACACCTATGGCCGATGGAGTAGTAGAAGCATTGGTTTTAGTCTGTAAGATAAATGCAGGTACAGGTGGAACAACTATTACGAATACAACTACTGAAGCAAGTGGAGATCAAAATGATCCAGATCCAGGTTGTGATGACTGTAGTACTGACTCAGAAGTTAGCAATGATGCAGATTTAGTTACAGAAAAATCTAGCCCAAGTGGAGCTGTAGATGAGGGTGATGATATAACTTATATTCTAAAAGTTACGAATAACGGTCCAGCTCAAGCAACGAATGTTAGTTTAACGGATGCTTGTCCAGCAGGAACAACGCATGTGTCTCATACTGGTAATGGAACTTATACTTCAACGACAGGCGTTTGGGTTTTACCAACACCAATGGCAAACGGAGCAGTAGAGAGTTTAACTTTAGTTTGTAAGGTAAATATTGGAACAGCAGGCACGACAATTACTAATGTAACGACACCAGCAAGTGGTGATCAAGATGATCCAAATCCAGGTTGCACAGATTGTAGTGAAGAAAATGATGTTAATAATGATGCTGATTTAGTCACAGAGAAAATTGTGGGAGCTAATACTGCAATCGAGGGTGGGTTGATAACCTACAAAATAACAGTTACTAATAATGGCCCAGCCCAAGCAACAAATGTTAGCTTAACTGACGCTTGTCCAGCAGGAACAACTTATTCAGCACATACTGCACTTCAGGGAACTTATATTTCAAGTAGTGGAGTTTGGGATATTGGAACATTAAATACAGGTAGTTCAACTGCTATAAAAATAAGTTGTAAGGTTGATGTTGGAACAGCAGGTACGACGATTACGAATGTGACCACACCAGCTAGTGGAGATCAAGATGATCCAACAACTACTGGAGACGATCTTGATGCAGAGGTTGATATTGAAAATGATGCAGATTTAGTCACAGAAAAATCTAGCCCAAGCGGAGCAGTAGATGAGGGTGATGATATAACTTATATTCTAA
>JAHDBN010000028.1 GCA_020630335.1 Bacteriovoracaceae bacterium | reverse complement strand
TAGAAGTGTTTGACAGCACTTTTGCAATGAGGAGTAGGATTACCCATTTTAAATTCTTTGATTCCGCTAACATACTGATAACAAGTTTTTAGGTAATGAGTCATATACTCTGGAAAAGATTCAAAGAATTTCTTAATAAAGATCTTTTTTTGATAGTCATTACCAGCAAAGCTTTTATCTGGAAGAGGATCTAGTTTTTTTATATTTTCGAGTATTTTAAATCGAGCAAGAGGAGTTTTTCTTAGCTTTTCTAAATTATTCCAAGAATGATTAAGCATTTCTGATTTTTGAGGAGAGTTTAATAGATGTAAAACGGAAAGATGTTGTTGCTCTTCTTCGCTCAATCCGGCTACAAGTAAGATCTGAAAAAGATCAGAGTTTACATTATTATTTTTCTTGAATTGTTTAAAATACGCTGAGGTTAATGTATTCCAACAGGTTTCATTCACAAGGGCTAAAATTTGAGATGGATCTGATTTTAAAGATACTTTTATCTTGTCTTTCATTACTTCCAGTACTACATCCTGATCACAATATAGATTGCTGACATTTGACTTTAAAGCAGGAGATATAAGTCTGAGAACATTGTGGAAAGGTTTAGATTCTAAGTTTTTAAGGAAAATCTGTTCACCAATGTTAAAAAGTTTAGAAAAGTGAAAAGAGTGCTGTGATGTCAGATCTATCGCTTTTTTTAAAGCGATCTTTTTTCGATTAGAGTCTTTTAAGTGAGCAACAAGAAGATCACTTACATGATCGAGAACTTTTCTCTTGCTTTGCTGGGGGATATTGTAATCAAGTAAAGAAACAAAGAAATTGAGATCATTTTTTTTCTCTGTATCATCAAGGATTTTTTCAATCACTTTTTTTTGAAGTGATTGCATCTTTTGAAAATCCTCAGAAGCAACTAAATGCTGAGATTGAAAAAATCTTTTGTAGTCTCTTTGAAAGGCCATTTTTTCTAATTCTTGGAAAGTAAATAGATTGCTATCTTTAGATTTTACGACCCTGGGCGTTAACATACTTATTCCCAAGAGAATGAATAAAAAGAGTTGCCTATATTGAGGATATTTTTTAACCATATATCTATAGGATAATTTTCTAAGGATATTTCAGTCAAGTTAAGTTATGAGTTTAATTTCAGAACAAAACATTTATGTAGATCAACAAAGATTTAAGCTTAAATTTCTTACTACGTACCTTGATTTTTTCAAAAAAAATGAAAAAGAAATTGCCGAGTCCATTGCTCAGCTTTATCTTTATTTATCTTGTTCCAGTAATAAATCACAAGCAATGGTGATTGATATTAAAAACTCAGAGTTTAACATCTGTATAAATAATGAAGCTTCAATTATCTATCTAACTTCTCTTAGAGCTTCACAAGAATTGTTAATGAGAGAATATTCAGAAGATTCTGAATTAGTAAAATTTATAAATGAAATTCAAGCCATTTCACAATCTTCCAATTTTTCTTGGATTGATTATGCAACTTATGATGGAGAGTTGGTCGATGCGAAAGATTTCTATCCACAGGGTGTAAAGAATCGTGAATATGAATTTAAAAAAAGTTTAATCAATTACTTGGATCTTTATAAAGCTCCATTTATGGAAAAAGTGTCGAACTTTTCATTAGATCTTTCTTCTAAATATGAACTTATTAGAATTCATGTGTTAAAGTTTCTAGCCGTTGTGCCTTGCCTTGATCATGATAAATCTGGCGTGTTGGTTAAAAAATCATTGTTAGAAATGTTAAGCAATCTTTTAGAAGATCAAAGAAAAATAAAAAAAGGAATTTATAAAAATTCTAAACCACTACCTTGGCATTATATTTTCTTAAGCCATTCCATTCGATTACTTTGTTTTTTATTACCGGCTAATATTTTAACTCCTTTGATTAAAAGTTCTATCAAATTTATGGCTAAGCGATTTATTGCTGGAGAAAACATCTTTGAGGCAAAGCAAGTTTTAAAGATGTTGAGAAAAACCAATAGAGATGCAACATTTGATCAGTTAGGAGAATTAGTTTTAACCAAAGACGAGGCTGATTATTATTTAAATAGGGTGCTCGAAACCATTTCTGGGTTTAAAGATATTTATCAAAAAGGGGAGAGAAATGGAGCGGGAGTATTAAGAGCTCATGTTTCCATTAAGGTATCAGCATTAGCTCATAACTTAATTCCTTATGATTTTGAATATTCATTTACGCAAATTGCTCCTAGACTAAGAAAGATTTTTGATCTTGCTATTTCAGAGAAAGTTTTTATTAATATCGATGCTGAGCATTTTGAGTATAGAGATAGTATTTGGGATATTTATAAAAAAGTTTTAATGGAAGACAAGTATGCTTCATGGAAGGATACAGGGATTGTTGTTCAAGCTTATTTAAAAGATGGATATAAGCATTTAGAAGAGATTATTGATTTTACTCAGACAAGAAAATTGCCTATGCCAATCCGGCTAGTAAAGGGCGCTTATTGGGATGCTGAAACAGTAGAGGCCAAGGCACATTCTCATATTGCGCCTCAGTTTTTAAATAAAGCAGAAACTGATATTCATTATAGACAATTAATTTTTGAAATCTTAGCAAGTGATTATCTAGACTTAGCGATTGCTTCTCATAATATTCATGACCACGCTTATGCTGAAGCATTGAAAGAAAATCAATTCCCTCAGAAAAACATTGAACACCAATGTTTACATATGACTTTTGAGGCCTTGAGCTTTGCTTTGTCTAAAATGAATTGGTCCACTAGAAATTATGTTCCTATTGGAGATTTATTAATAGGGATGAGTTATTTAGTTAGAAGAGTCATGGAAAACTCGTCTCAAACAGGTTTTTTGTTTCATTCTAGAAAGGATAATATCTCTTTGTTAGATTTTTCTTTTGAAAGCATTTTATCTTCTAAGAATCAGAGTCTCGAAGATAATTTAAGGTTTAGTAGCGATTTTTTTAGTCAGCCTACGATTCAATTGTTTCGAAGGGAGCATTTGAAGAACTTTAAAGATGAAGTCGAGACTTTAAAAAAATCACTTCCTCTTAAATTCTCAGAGGGACAATCTATTTATTCCCCCAATGACTCCAATCTTAAAATTGGAGAAATTAAGTTTTACAAGCCAGAAGACACTGAAGCCATTGTAAAAAAATCGACTGAAGCATTTTGCCACTCAGAATGGAGGAATAACTTTTCTTTAAGGCTTGAATCCATGATCAACCTATCTGAGAAGATGAGGTTAAAAAGAGATGAGCTGTCTAGCTTCATTATGATCGAATCAGGGAAAACGGTAACAGAAGCTTATGCAGATGTAGATGAAGCGATAGATTTTATTAATTTTTATCTAAGAGAATATAGAAACTATGACTCAGAGAAAAACTTAGCTAAGGGAATTGGTTTAATCATTGCTCCTTGGAATTTCCCTCTGGCCATAGCTTGTGGCATGAGTGTGGTATCTTTAATTACTGGCAATGCTACCATACTTAAATCTTCTGAAAAAACTCCGTTGATTGCAGAAATTTTTTCGAATATGTTAAAAGAATCTGGTGTGCCAGATGGGATTTTCCAACATATCCCCGGAGATGGGGGGATAGGAGAAGCATTAAGTAATCATGAAGATATTTCTTTTATTACTTTTACAGGTTCTAAAAAAGTTGGATTAAAATTATATGAAAAATCTAGATCAAGCTATACTCACTTAATTAATAAGAAAAAATATTCAAGACAAGTGATTGCAGAGATGGGTGGTAAGAACGCCATAGTTGTCTCTAGTAGTTGTGAGATGGATGAAACTTTATCTGGGGTTTTGTATTCAGCATTTGCGCACGCAGGTCAGAAATGCAGCGCCTGTTCTAGAGTTTTCATACATCATTCGGTTTATGATATTTTTCAAAAAAGGCTTTCAAAAGCAATTGAGAACTTGAGCATTGGTTCGAGTGAAATTTTACATACTTTTGTTAATCCTCTTATTTCTGAAGAAGATATAATAAGAGCCAATAAAATTACCCATGAAATAAAAAAAGAAATTTCTGCCACAGATATTGTTTATGAACAAAAAGTGAATGAGAGTGGAATGTTTCACCCTTTTGTTTTCTCTACAAGTTTGGAAACTTATTTAGAAAAAGAAATATTTACTAAAGAATACTTCGCTCCAATTTTACATCTAATTATTTACAAGGATGAGTCAGATCTTTTAAAAGGATTAAACAACACCGATTATGCACTTACTCATGGTATCTATTCTCAGTCGTATGAAGAAATTGAAAAAAATACTTCTTTAATTAATGCTGGGAATATTTACGTTAACCGACCTAATACTGGAGCTCGAGTAGGGATAGAACCTTTCGGAGGTTACTATCTATCGGGAACAGGGCCCAAGGCTGGAAGTAGAGAATATTTAAAATCTTTTTTCATAAGGCCTCTAGAAGAAGAAAAGAGCATAGAAGATAGTGGATCTGATTTCTCTTTAGGGTTTTTAGATGAAAAACATCAAAGTCTCGAAGACCGGTTATCGCAAACTTCTAATGTTTTAAAAAGATTAGGTTTAAATCAAAGTAGTTTTCAAAAGATTTTTGATATTTGCTCTAAAAATCAAATCGATTATAATCATATTATTCCAGGGCAATTATCTTTTAATGACTTTTCAAAATCTAAGAAACATTTTCTTATTTTATCTAGTTATGAAAAGCCAAACCCTGAAACGATCAAGCTTGTTTTAGCAGGACATTTATTGAACTCCAAAGTTGTAATTTTATCTACAAATGAGAAGAACTATGAGTTTTGGAGATCAGAATTTAAATTTTTAGCTTCTGAAATTCTTTTTGCATCAGTTGGTGTCTTAACTTCCACTTTGAAAAAAGATGAGTTCAAAAATATTTACCTTGAAGGTGATAGAAGCTTTCAAGAGAAAATAATACCTCTGATTCCTATTGTTAAAGATAAATCAATGGTTAAGGTCTATACATCAAATCAGCAACTTTTGTATGCAAATACTGATTTTTTTGATTTTTTTCGTTTCAGAAGATCTTTTGCAATTAATACAATGAGGCATGGTGCTCCATTAGATCTCAACTAGTTAGCTCGTTTTTTTCTTATAATTAAATTTTTTATATAAAATCATCTATAAAGTTAGGTTTATGAGATAATAATTAAATCATTTAGCATCACTAGGAGGGGTATGCATAAAGAAAAAAGAAAAAGTTTATTAAGTCCTAATTCTCACAAAGCTATTAATAAAGATTTAAAAATTCGCTTGATAACATCTAATGTTATTTTAATGGGGATTATGTGTGTCTTACTAAGCTTATTTTTTTATTCCAAATATGAACATTCTCTGGATCACCCATTGTTAGGAATTTTCTTACCCATACTTTTTATCTTTGTGATTTTTGCAGGTATGTCAGCCTATTTAAACTTATTTTTAGCTTTTAAAGCGTCTGCTCCTATCTATAGACTCCAAGGGGTATTTTAAGGATGTTTCAAACCAACAAGAGATCTTACCACTGAGTTTTAGAAAAGATGATTACTATACAGAGCTACCAGCACTTATCATTGAGTCTTATAAAAGAATAGAAAGTAAGAAGTTACAATAGCTCTTGATGGGCCATCTTTATTTTATCTTCTAAGATTTTAGCGCTTAAGTTTTTTAAGACACTAGGGTTAATAGAATCTTCTAAAGGCTCTTCTAAAATTTCAAATAACTTATCATTTACACTTTCTTCTCTAAGCTTAGGATGTCTATTAGCACTCAGCTCATCAACTCTAGTAACAGGAGTGAAATGAGGTACGGTATTAAGAACTTGAGGATGAGTTTTAATGATAGTTGATATATTTAAAAGTGTTTCTAAGAATTGATCTAATTCTTTTTTATCAAAAGATTCAGTTGGTTCTATCATCAAACCATAAGTTTCAGGAAAAGCAACCGTTGGAGCGTGAAATCCAAAATCTAGAAAAAGTTTTCCAACCCTTGAAATGGCTAGAGATTTTTGAACTCCGGCTTGCTCAATATTTTCAAACGTCTCTTCAGAAAGTGTAATAATAAATTCATGCATTCTAGGAGTTTCGACACCTTGGAAAGGCAAGGTAGGAAATTCATTTTTCAGTTGATGAAACAAATATCTTGCGCTTAACACTGCATATTGAGCCATTTTCCTAATTCCATCAGATCCTAATGCTTTGATATAAGTGTAACATCTTACTTTGTGAGCAAAGTTTCCCCAATGTCTGTGAAAACTTCCAATACTTTTTTTAGGTTTAAAGCTTGAAAAGTAATTATTTGAATCTTTGCTAATTTGTACGCCAGGTAAAAAATCAATTAACTTCTCACTAACTGCAACAATTGCATCTCCTGGGCCACCACCGCCATGAGGGATTGTCCAAGTTTTATGAAGATTATTATGAACTGCATCAACCCCAATAGAGTTTAGATTCACAATACCAGCGATAGCGTTCATATTGGCGCCATCCATATAAACCAATCCTCCTTCACGATGAATAATTTTAGCCATACTTCTAAAATTTTGTTCAAAGACTCCAGAAGTGTTTGGATTAGTCACCATAATTCCAGCTATCTTTTCTTGATGAAGCTTTATGATCTCTTCTAAGTGGTTCAGATCTATCTGACCATCTGGTAAGGATTTCAATATTTCAATCTTGTATCCAGCTACAAAAGCAGTAGCAGGGTTTGTCCCATGCGCAGACTTAGGAATAATAATAATATCTCGCTCTTGATTTAAACTTTTATGGTAAGCTTGAAAAAGCTTTAAACCTACAAGCTCTCCTTGAGCTCCAGCAACAGGTTGAGTTGTGACTCCAGGAAGTCCTGTTACTCTTTTAAAAAACTCTTGAATCTCAAATAAAATCTCCAAGTTTCCTTGAACAAATTTTTCATGTGTTTGGGGATGAGTGGTAGTAAAGCCTTTTAAGCTTGCACAATAATCATTGATATAAGGATTATATTTCATAGTACAAGAGCCTAGAGGATAAATACCGTCATCAGGACTTAAGTTTTGAGAACCTAATTTATGATAATAAGAAATAACTTTCTCTGAGCTATGTTGAGCTACATGATAATTTTGAGTTCTTGAATATTCTGAAGGGATGTTGAAACTCATTTTTTCTTCTGAACTATTTTTAAAGTTTGATTTGAAAAAATTAATTAACTTTTCTAAATCTTCAGGAAGGTGAGTGTCATTAACAAAAACCTTTAATTTTGGCTCGTCATTTAAATAAGTTGAAACATCAATTCCAATTTCTAAATTCTCTTTACGAGCTACATCAATAAGATCTTGTACGTTCTGATTAAGCTTTAGAGTGACTTCATTAAAAAAGGGTGCATTAAAGGCTAGATTTACTCCCGTTAATTTCAAAATTTCATCTAAGACATAGAGTGTATTATTTCTGGAAGTCGCAATTTTTTCAGCTAATCCTTCGCTTCCCCAATGTAGTAGATTGGCTCCAGCAAGAGTGGCGACAAATGACTGGTTTGAGCAAATATTAGAAGTAGCTTTCTCTCTTCTTATATGTTGTTCTCTTGTTGAAAGAATTATGGATTTACAGGTTTTACCATTTAAATCTTGAGTTTCCCCAACGAATCGTCCGGGGGTTTGGCGGATATGAAGTTTTTGCTTTTGATGATAACGAACTCCAAAAATACCAAGGCCTGGACCTCCAAAGTTTTTATCTAAGGCAAGATTTTGTGCTTCACCAACAATTATATCGACACCTTGTTTTTCCGATCCGTATACTGAAGGTTTTTTTAGGCCACCATTACCCAAAAGTATTGGGTCAATAACTGCAATCGAGATCATATTATTCTTACTTGCAAAATCTGTAAGCTGATTAACCTCTTCCAGAGTACCCAGATTTGTAGTTTGAGAAAAAACAAGAACTCCTGCATCTTTATAGTTATTTAAACTTTCAAGATTAGCTTGTGCTGTTTCAGAGTCTAAGGGCATAAATTTCAAATTAATATCAGTATGCTCACATAAAGTTTTTAAAACTTCTTTATCTCCAGGATACAAAGAGTCGATAACGAGTATATCGACATTTTTTCTTTTTATCCTAAGAGCACATTTTATAGCTTCAAAAATTCCTGTAGAGCGCTCATACAATGATGCATTAATTGCTTCAAACCCGGTCATTTCACTAAGTATGCTTTGATAGATCCATAAACTTTGGAGAGTTCCTTGAGATCTTTCTGGTTGATAGGGCGTATAAGCAGTAGTTAACCCTCTTATAGAACATATTTCATTAATAATAGGAGATGGTTTGTAATGAGTAAGCCCATCACCAATAAAAGATAAGGTCGTGATATTTTTCTTTGAAATTTGATAAACATGTTCAGCTAAGTCTTCATATTCTTTTATTCCCTCGATATAGAATTCCTCTTTCGAGAAAAGATCAGATGGATGTAAATGAGAATAAAGTTCATCTATTGATTTTAGATTCAGACTTTCGAGCATTTCATCTATATCTTGAGAAGAAGCAGGTATGTAATTGGGGCAAAGTTCTCGATCTAATTTTTCTGGATTATAATTAAAAGGTGGCCTACTCATCGGAATTCCTTTATCTAAGAATTTGCATCTCCAGTCTAAGAAAAAGGGAACTTGATGTCAGCAAAATTTAAGCTTAAAAACCGAGATTCTTGGAAGGTATATCCATTGTCTGGCCTATATACGGATAGAATATTAAGAGACGATTTTTTGACTCTTTTTCCTGAAATTACTGAAGAATTCTTACTTGAAAGCCAAAGTTTTGCTAAAGATCTAAATTTTGAATTTGTCGCAGAAGAGAATGTTTTAGGTTTAAGAAAAATGAACGAAAATATTGTTCATATAGATCTTGAACTTTCTTGGAATTATCATAAAGATTTTTATTCAAAGCATGGTTTTAAAAATGAAGCATTTTACAAAGCAATTAAAAATGATGACTTTGAAATTATAGATGCTACAGCAGGTCTTTTAGGTGATAGTACTTTAATGGCTTTCTGGGGATTTAAAGTAGATGCCTTTGAGGCTAACCCTTTGGTGAGTTGTCTGATTTTTAATGCTTTAAATCGTTTTCCTTTACCTCAGTATTCTTTTCATCCCAAAGAGTTTTCTGGGCAGCTAACTCAAAAAACTATCTATTATGATCCTTTTTTTAGAAAGGAAAAAGAAAAGACAAGCCCCAAAAAAGGTATCAAGCTTTTAAGAGAATTTGATTTGTTCTCTATTTTAGATCTAAGAACGGGAGAATATCCTAAAGTTGTAGTAAAACGACCCAGAGGAGCGGAATTAATCTGGGACAATCCTCACCGGCATTATGAATCTAAGAGTGTAAGGTTTGATATATACATGCCTAACTAAGCACTGTGTCAGAAATGGTCTATTTACTTAAAGACAGATCTTATCTATTTACTTTCTCGAATATAATTAGAGAATTGAGTTATGAGAAATTTATTTATTATTTTATTTTGTTGGTCTGCTTTTTCTGGTGAAGAAAAAGTTAATTTTCCTATAGATGTTGAAAATAATCCTAAGAGGATTGTTTGGGATATGGGGAATAAGTATTCTTCTAATTTAAAAGAGCTATTAAGTTTTAATGTGAGTTCAGGTAAAGTTGATAAAAGACCATGGTCTGGTTATTACTGGCCATTCGTTACTGGCTCTATTGCAGCAAGAGTTTCAGATGAAGGATTTAATAGAATAACTAGGTCTTATCAAGCAGAAATAGGGCTTCCGTATCTAGTTAAATATTTAAGAGATTTCAATCCTAATAATTATGTCTCTTTACCGACAAGGTTATTAAGTCCAGCAGAAAAGTATGATCTTTGGTTAGGTGATAAGAACTTTCATTTAACTGATTCTTCTCTTAAAGAATCAATGAAATATTTTAACGAGCAAAATGGAAATCTTCCAAAGTGGTTTGGGCTTTGTCATGGATGGGCACCGGCAAGTGTGATGCTTGATAGACCATTAAAACCAGTTTCAATGCCTGTTGGTAACACGGATAAAAAAATTATTTTTTATCCAAAAGATATTAAGGCCCTTGCTACTTTAGCTTGGACTAAAAAGAAGCAAAGGGTTATCGGTAGAAGATGTAATCAGGCGAGAATTGATTATAATAATAGAGGGCGCATTGATTTAAGTTGCTTGGATTTAAATCCTGGAACTTTTCATATCGCACTATTAAATCAAATCGGAATTAACAAAAAACCTTTTATCCTTGATGTTACTAATAACTCTGAGGTTTGGAATCACCCAGTTTCTTCTTATACTGTTAAGTATTTTCACCCAACTGAAAGATTAATTTATCAAAGCTTTGATAGAAATATTGCACCGATAGAGAATGTTTCATTATACAGAGCTTATAGAGCTCCTCGAACAAAATACATTGTCGGAGCAATGCTTACGTTTAACTTTGTAAATGAAAACTACAATTTGAGTAGAACGACTGATCATCCAAACTTTGATTCTTTAAAGCAGAAGACTGTATATTACGACCTAGAGCTAGATGCTAACTATAATATTATTGGCGGGGAGTGGTTGAGTTCTAATTACCCGGATTTCGCATGGATTCCAGCCAGAGAAACTCACCATGTTCATGGAGAGAAAGGGGTCACTCTTGTTGATCAAGATGGACGAGTGAATTCTGCTGGTAAAGCATTAGCTCTTGGAGGGATCCTTGGTCAGTATAAGTATCAAGGTTTTTCAAAATATAATATGCCTCTTCCTAGCTTAGTGAGATATTTAATACAAGAATCTCGAAAATAAATTCTTAGAAGTTGCCTACTATTCTGGGCTATTTCAAGCATGAGTTTAGAATTCTTCATGAACGAACTATCCAAACTCTTTGTTTTGAACAATTAAGTATAATTTAAAAATAAAGATTTGTCTTTATCGATCAAAAAAACTTAGAGATTGTCTCTAATTGAAATGTATAAGAGATTATTCTCTTTAGGAGTTGTACGTTTGTTGAAAATTTTTAGCCTTTTATCCTTATTGCTTATTTTTTCTTGTACTAAAAGTACTAATGTTACAACCTTACTTGGTATTGGTTTATCCACTAAAGCATCTCATCCAGGATGTTTACCTGCGAATCAAGCTATAGCTCTAGAAGGACTTTGTTCAATCGAAGGTGCAGCGATTACTGCAACATCTCCAGATATGATTCCTAGCAGTGTTACTTGTAATTGTTTAAGTGGAAACTTTTCATGTGGCAATGTCGTTTTTGATGGACTTGGAGCGAACGGACTACTTCCAGAGATCGAATTATCAAGTCCAGCACATGTTGATTTCTCTGAATTATCAGAGCGGGTGCCCGTTTGTGGGGTAGATTTAAGAGTTACAAAGACAGTGGATAATTCTAATCCTATGGTTGGTGATTTAATTGAATTTCAAATCGAAGTTTTAAATGACGGTCCTGGAGATGTGACAGGCTTAAGCTTAACTGATTTGTTACCAGTTGGACTTACATATAGTTCAAATATAAGCCCTGTAGGAACAAATTATACTTCTAGTTCAGGTGTTTGGAATATCGGAGCATTGCCAGAAGGAAGCTCTCTAGTACTGAAGATTAGTGCATCTGTTGATGCGGGAACTGAAGGCCAAATTATAACTAATCAAATTACGGATGTTGTTTTAGACCAAGAGGATGATTCTGTAGGAGATGATTTAGATGAAAGTGTAGGGGTTTTTAATCCTACAACTACGACTACAACTACGACTACAACTACGACTACAACTACGACTACAACTACGA
>JAHDBN010000027.1 GCA_020630335.1 Bacteriovoracaceae bacterium | reverse complement strand
CGTTGACGTCTTTTTGAAAAAATGAAAATATTCTGAAGAAAAAAGCTACTTAAGTATTTGAATTTATTGGTAGCTGTGGGCAGAGTTGAACTGCCGACCTTCGGGATATGAATCCGATGCTCTAACCAACTGAGCTACACAGCTAAAAAAGATCTGATTTTTGTGTTTGAAGAGTAAGGCTCGTGGTCCAAGATGTCAATTGAGAAAAAGCTGGGTAAACTAGGCTTAAATGAAGTTAAAAAAGCAATTAGAGTATATTTGGAAATTTGTTCAAGAAAAAGATCTATTCAATGAAGATTCTAAGCTCATTCTTGCTTTGTCTGGAGGAGTAGATTCACAAATTTTAGGCTTTGTTTTTAAAGAGCTTTATAAAAATAATTATCTAAAACTTAAACCAGAAGTTCTACATATTCATCACCATACAAGAGAGAAAGAAGAGCATCAAAAAGATCTTGATGCTATAAAAACACTTGAACTAAACGTTCATATTGAAAGTATAGATATAGAGAAAAATTCTGAGCACTTATTAAGAATACAAAGAGCTAAAATATTTAAAAGATATCATGAAGAAAAAAAAGCTCTAATTCTCACGGCTCATCATCTAGATGATTCATTTGAGTGGTCTATGATGCAATTTTTTAAAGCATCATCATTAAAATCAATTATTGGTATACCCGTGAAAAATCAGCATCTTAGAAAGCCATTTATGTGCTTATCTAAGAATCAAATCAGTAAGCTGGCCAAAGATTTTTCAATCCCATTTCATAAAGATTCTACCAATGAAGATACTCACTTTGAGAGAAATTATTTCAGAGCAGAAATTTTACCAGGAATCAAAAAACGTTATCCTAACTATTTAACACACTATATTAGAAGATCTGAAAAACTTTTAGCAAAGCTAGGTGAAAATAATAACAATTTTATTAAAACTCCGACTTATAATTTGCACCTACTAGATACACCAAAAGGTGTCTTAAGAAATGATATCTATGATTCAATTAAAAAGTTTAGTGAGAAAGATAGAGGAGAATTAGGTAAAGAAGTTGAAAAACTTTTACTTGCTTTTGAGAATAAAAAATCAGGGCCGATGAGCTTTAGTGGGGCAGTGAAGGCCTATATTTTTAAAACATTTGTTTTAATAGGAAGAGAACAAAGTTTTTCATTAAAAAGTAAAAACAAAAAAGAAATGAATTATTATCAATTTAAAAATTATTGCTCAGAGAAAGTGTTAGAAAAATTTGATGATTTTTTCATAGCAGTCGAAAAATTTCCTTTAGCCGTAAAGGCCCGACACTCCATAACTTCAGATATTCCTTCAAGTTTTATCCTCGTAGAAACTTTAAATCTTTTATATCGCTGGGAGAAAGAAGGGAAATATAAGGGAAAAATGCTCCATTTTGTCGATTTTAGCTAAATAAGTCTTAATTTTTATGGTTAAAATCGGCCTCTAGAAGTCATGATCTTGTAAATTTGCTATTCTTAAATCTAGACATCTTCAAGTTAGATACTATCTTAAGATGTAGTAATTTTGAAAAAGGTCCTTGAATGAACAAACACACTAAAACTTTTGGATTATGGGTAATTATCTTTCTTGTCATGATGTTGGCATTTAGAGAGTTTGATCCTCAAAAAGATCCTAAGAAAACATTAGATTTCTCTTCCTTTATCTCACAGGTCAAAGAGGGACATGTTGAACAAGTGAGTTTTACTAGACCTGATACTATTAATGGAAAATATAAGTCTACTTTTCAAAATGGAGAAGATTTTTCAACTATTGGGAATTTAAATAATGAGCATTGGTTAAAAATTCTTCAAGAGCATAATATTGTTCCAAACTTTAAAGGTGAAGAGAAGCCAAACTTCTTTACTACCATGCTAGTTCAATGGTTTCCACTTTTATTATTGTTAGGATTGTTTTGGTTTTTTATAAGACAAGTTCAAGCGGGCGGTGGTAAAGCGATGAGCTTTGGTAAGTCAAAAGCTAAAATGTTAAATGAATCTTCTAAGAAAGTAACATTTGCAGATGTCGCGGGAGTGAACGAAGCAAAAGAAGAATTAGAAGAGGTTGTTGATTTCTTAAAAGATCCAAGAAAATATACAAATCTTGGAGGGAAAATTCCTAAAGGTGTTTTATTAATCGGTCCTCCGGGAACAGGAAAAACCTTACTAGCAAAAGCCGTTGCTGGTGAAGCAGGTGTTCCTTTTTTCTCAATTTCAGGTTCTGATTTTGTAGAAATGTTTGTTGGGGTTGGAGCATCAAGAGTAAGAGACTTATTTGAGCAAGGGAAAAAACATTCTCCTTGTATTATTTTTATTGATGAGATTGATGCTGTCGGAAGAAAAAGAGGAGCAGGTATGGGAGGAGGACACGATGAGCGTGAACAAACTCTAAATCAACTTCTTGTAGAAATGGATGGATTTGAATCTAATGAAGGTGTTATTCTGATTGCAGCAACTAACAGAATGGATGTCCTAGACCCTGCTCTTTTAAGGCCAGGAAGATTTGATAGAAGAGTAACGGTTGGAAGGCCAGATGTGTTAGGAAGACTAGGTATTCTTGAAGTTCATGCTAATAAAACACCTCTTTCAAGTGATGTGAATTTAGAAAATATAGCTAAAGGAACTCCAGGCTTTACAGGTGCAGATATTATGAATCTTGTAAATGAAGCTGCTCTGTTAGCCGCTAGAGAAGGTAAGAAAAAAATTGATAATCTTTCATTTGAAAATGCAAAAGATAAAGTTTTGATGGGGGTTGCTAGAAAATCAATGGTCATTTCTGATGAAGAAAAAAAGAATACAGCTTATCACGAAATGGGACATGCTCTTTTAGGAGTATTATTACCTCATACAAACCCTCTTCATAAAGTATCTATTATCCCAAGAGGAGGAGCACTAGGAGTGACTCAAACTCTTCCGGATGAAAAAAGATTAAGTCTTACAAAAGAGAAAGCTGTAAATGAAATAGCTGTTCTTATGGGGGGACGTGTCGCTGAAGAAATTATGTTCGGTGAAATCACTACTGGAGCTTCAAATGACATTGAAAAAGCAACAGAGCTTGCTTCTAATATGGTTTGTCATTGGGGAATGAGTAAGGCGATGGGACCAATTAGTTTTGGGAAAAGTAGAACGAATCCATTCTCTGGGATGCAACAATCAGAATTTGAAAATGTTGTATCAGAAGAAACAGCAGTAAAGATTGATAAAGAAATCTCAAGTATTGTGCAAGGATCTTATGATCTTGCTAGAAAATTACTTGAAGATAATAAGGATACTCTAATTCATCTTTCTGAGACTTTAATTAAGTGGGAAACTCTAGACTCAGAGCAAGTCCACAAATTAGTTAAAGGAGAAAGCATAGGTGAGCCTCCACTAAGTGAGATTAGTTCTAAAGGAAAGCCTAGTGAGAAGAAAAAAGAAAAAGCAAAAGAAGAATCTAAAGATGGATTTTTCCAGAGCGGAGGCAAAGTCTCACCAGCTTAATGTTTCAAATTCAAAATATTAAAATTTCATTAATGGGAGTGATTAATATCACTCCTGATTCATTTTCTGATGGTGGGAAGTTTAATTCTAAAAAGAGTTGTGAAAAGCAAATTGATTTCTTCTTAAATGAAGGTGTTGATATTTTAGATTTTGGAGCAGAGTCGACTGCACCGATGAATTCATCAATCGAGTATAATGAAGAAATCAATCGTTATGAAAAAATTCTTTTACCTATTCTCGAAAATAAAAAAATAGATACTCCCATTTCATTTGATACTTACAAGACCTCAACTATTAAGAGTTTACTAGAAAAAACTTATATCAAAAATCTCTATGAAAAAGAAAAAGTATATTGGAACGATGTTTCAGGTAAAGTTAATAGTGCCAAAAAAGTTTTATCCGAATTTCCTAAATTGCATTATATTCATTGTCATAACTTAGTACCTTCAAGAGAAGAAACTTTGAACCATATGGAATATCAAAAAGAAAATATTGATCTGGTTAGGTTCTTTAAAGATTCAAATTATATTTTAGATCCTTGCTTTGGATTTTCTAAAAGTCGTGAACAAAATCATCAACTTCTTAATGAGCTAGATGTAATTTTCAATGAACTTAATGCAAAGCAATGGGTTATAGGGATTTCAAGAAAATCATTTTTGAGGTTTTCTCATCGAGATAAATTAGATCCTAAACTCATACAAGAAACAGAAGGCCTCCAAATCACTATTTTGAACAGATTGATTCGTAAGTTATTAAAATTACGCCTTTCTACTCACCTGATTCTCAGGATGCATGATCCTATCTCTTTTAAGGCCTTAGAATATGATCTTAAAACGTTTAAGTGATTGAAATTGTTAGTCAGAGTTTATTGTCATCCGTAGAGCAATATATTTAAATAAGCCTTCTCATGGAGGCCATATGCGAGTTATTTTTATTTCTTTATCTTTGATATTTTCTTCTCTAAGCCATTCTGCAATTTACGGTAAAGATAATAGAAAAGAAATTTTTCAATCTCCGATAGAAATTAGAGAAGCTGCTTCTAGCGTAGCAGCAATGATTCCTAAGGCCTTGATAAAAAAAACAAGATCGAGCGATTTAACTGTTGTTGGTGATCTATATAAAGATGCAAGTTTTATTACAGAAGAAGATGAAGACGTTTTAGCAAAATATTTTAAAATGGACATGGGCAATGTACCAGTTTGTAAGGGTGTTCGATTTTATGCTCAAAGAACAGCAGCAGATTGTACAACCTTTCTTGTTTCTGATGATCTCATTATGACGGCAGGGCATTGTACTGATGAGCTTTTTGTGGGAGATGTTTGCGAAGACTATGTTTTTATTTTTGATTATTATGCTGAACATAATTTTCATTCAAAAATGATTATTGATCCTAAAAATGTTTATCAATGTGAAAAAGTTCAATACTCAAGTGCTCTTGATTCCATGGATCCTAGCAATTGGACGAAGACTAGAGACGAATGGAGTAGAGATTTTGCTATTATTAAACTCTCTAGAAAAGTTAAAGACAGAAGCCCCTTAAAAGTTTCTACTAACTTTAGATACAAAGCGAATTCGCCTGTGTATACCTTGGGAACACCTTATGGCCTTCCTATTAAATTTAGTGGACTTGGCTGGATCTTAGACAATTCAGTAGCTAAAAATTCTTTCGTGACAAACTTAGATACCTTTAAAGGAAATTCAGGATCTCCTGTATTTAATGCTAGAACCAATGAAGTCATTGGGATTCTAGTTAGTGGATCTGAGGATTTTAATGAAGTTGAGTTATCAGATCGAGTTGATCTTGTAAGAAAAGGACATGCCGTTTCTAAAGGAGCGACTTGTTTTGAGCCTGCAGTTTTTGATAATTACTCATCTAAAGAAGATATATTCCAAGAAGGCTCAGAAGGTGAGGTTGTCTTTAGAATTGATAGGGTCTTTGGAGCGTTTTAATTTAATCAGCTCTAACTAAACCACCAGTTATCCCTTTATTAATAATAGCAGCAGCATTATGGCTATGAAGTGATTCCCAATGCTCAATATTTACGGCCCAGTCAGCAATTTCAGATGAGGTATTTAGAGTCTTAAATAGTCTTTTAGAAGCGTGTTCAACGAACATAGGATTTTCACCATTAAGAATAGCAAAAGCTTGTTCATCAGCTCTTTTCACTAAGCTCTGTGTCTCAGTAGGAAGAGCGATTCTTAATACTTTTATTAGATCTTCAATGAAGAATCCATCTTGAACTGCTTTGTCAGTAAGTTCGATTTTGCATAAAGCACCAGATCTTTGAGAGTGAGCCGTCGCAATCCCATTTCCTTCTTTAATTTCACCTTTTGCCCACGCTTTTTCGTATTGCTTGGACATTGATAAAGAGCAAGGACAAGTTGAAGAGTATTCATACAAAACAGTGAGGTAGTGCTTTAACTCTTTTCCACCAGTCATAACTGATTCTAAAGAGCATTGATAATACTGCCATCCCCAATTATCAGTTTTTAAAGATTTTTGTTTTAAAGGATATTTGAAATCAAACTTCACGAAAACTTTTTCTAAAAACTTCTCATCAGGGTAGTCTCGTAGTTTTTCTTGATATTCATTAATAAGCTTTTCAGTGAAATTGAAATCAACGACACCATTTAAACTGTGTTCATTAAGAATCGCACACAGACGACTCATATTAATTCCTGTTTTACCTTTTTTAAGATTAATATAAAGAGTTGCCTCAGTATCATGGCTCATAGTCATGTTTTCATTTTTATGATGAAAATTTAAAGGGACTCTAAAACGATTAACTCCTACAAAAGGAATAGCGATCTGGTCATCAGATGGGAGTTTTTGGAAATCATGAAGCCCACTTGGATCCTTAGTCTCACAATTTAATATTTGATTTCTATCTATCGATGTTTTCTTATTTTCAACTGTTGTATTACTCATAATGCTACCCTCTATTGTAGAGCATCAATCTACTATAAACATTAAGATTTAGGCAAAATTATTTTTATTTGTTGGAACTTTGTCTCAAAGTTTGTCGCAGCTTAGTCGAAGAGAGATCTTCATGCTCATGATTACCTAAAAATGTGACTTTAAGCGTTGGATCCGCTTTTTTATACTCTTCTAGTCTTTGATTTTTAACGCTCAAATCATCGTTCCTAGAAGCCACAAAAATATGATTTAAAATCTTTAAAAGCTTTTCTGATTCATACCACTTATCTAAGTTAGAAAAGCTATCAAAACCCATCAGAAGATTTATTTTAAGAGTAGGTTGATTGGACTTTAACTTTGTTACCCATTTATATGTAGGATTCTTTTGATCTAAGAATAAAAAACTAGGATAAATGAGTTCATTGGTTTTTATTAATAGGTTTTGATAAATTTCCCATCTATCTAGTAATGGGATTAATTCATTGTTTTTCCATGGATTGATATCTGGCAAAACAATTAGTTGATGTTTCTTATTCAAATAGTTTTTTAATAATTTAATACAGGCTTGATGTCCTTCGTGCCAGGGATTAAAAGATCCACCAAAAAAGGTAATTTCGTTAATGATCTCATTACTTTTTACTGTGAAGACATGATCAAAAAAAGATTCGTAAAATTTAATTAAAAAAAGAATTTCATCATTGTTTTTTGGAGTAAATCTTTCTAAATCCTTAACACTGTCAATCTCGGAAATCTGAAGTCTTTGGTCACGATCAATAATAAAAATTTCTCTAGGAAGAAAATCAGATTTTAAATAACCAAGCTTCATAAACTAATAATAAAGCCTATACCAATAAAAGACCAAAAAAAAGGCCCTCATTGAGGGCCCTTTTGGGTTATTTTATGGATTGAGCTATTTTCTAGAAAGGAGTACCTGCTCCACCTCTTCTTCCTCCACGTCTATGAGACCTGTGAGGAACTTTTGCTAGAACCTTGATTTTCTTAACAACTGTTCTCCCATTGATTTGAACTTGTATTGTATTAATATCTTGTCCGATAATATTTTGCTGAAATCTATTACCAGCAAATAAAGAGAATTTAAGCTTTGTTTTACCATAGTAGTCTAAAGCTTTTACTTTAGTTGATACATTCGCAAACTGTCCGTTAATTAAAAGAGCAGCATTTGCACGATGACCAATCTTATCTAGAATTACTACGACATCAGTTAATTGTAGGCCTTGAAGAACGCCTCTACCATTTTGCTTCGCGATCTCCTTTTTAACCTTAATAATATTGTTCATACCAGGTCTTTGATATCCACCTCTTCCCATTCGACCAGCAGTTTGAATATAAAGGCCACTTGCGACAAATTTTAGTTTTTGTTGGTGATGGTGCCCTTGACCAGGTCCTGGAATTTGAACTTGACCTCCACGTCCACCTCCGCCGCCGCCTCTTCGTTGAGAAAATGCGTCAGTAGAGAAGAATAGCATTGCGAAGAATAAATTCATTGCTAACATTTTAGTTAATAAAGTACTTTCTTTTTTTGCAAACATAGCTCGTCCCCTTTGTGATGTTTGTTTCCATCTCGAAACCATCTTGGTTTGTTGTGGTGTATCTTTGTTAGAGCAAGACTGATGCCAAAAATTTTCAAGTGAGAACAAGCTTAAGTTAGCCTAGGGCTAAATAAAAAATATAGCCAGTGCCTTTCTGACATTACTCGGAGCAAAATTTTATGAAAAAGAGGTGCACAATGATTCCACTGACTTAGACGGAAGAGAAATAAAAGTATAATATTTATGAACTTACAATCACAAACATTACAGGAGAAACCATGTCCGTTGGAAAGATTGAAATTAATGGAAAAGTTCACGAAGCCCCAATTATTATTGGAAGTGAAGGGGAAGTTGCTTTAGATATTAGTAAGTTAAGAGCTGCAACAGGAATGATCACTCTTGATGGTGGTTTTAAAAACACGGGTTCATGTACATCAAGTATCACTTATATTGATGGTGCAAATGGTGTTCTAAGATATAGAGGTTATGCCATTGAAGAGCTTTGTGAGAAGTCGAGCTTTCTAGAGGTTTCTAAGCTTTTAGTTGATGGGAATCTTCCTAACTCATCAGCACTATCAAGTTTTCAAGATCAAATTAAGAAAGCTAGTTCTTTACCTGAAGGGGTAAAGAGTATTATTAAGTCTTTTCCTAAATCTGCTCATCCAATGGGAGTTTTATCTAGCGCATTAGCTGCTTTAAGTGGTCATTTTGAAGCAAAAGATTATGGTAATTTATCTAAAGCAGATTTTGATGAGCTAATTCCAACAATGATGGGTGCAGTAAAAATGATTGCTGCTTATAATTACAGACACAATAAAGGAGAAAATTTTCTTGATTCAAAAAGTGATTTAGATTACTGCTCAGACTTTATTAATTTAATGTTTGGTGAAGTAGATAAAGATATAGCTGAAGCTTTAGATGTATTATTTATCTTACACGCTGATCATGAACAAAACTGTTCGGCAACAGCTGCTAGAGTGGCAGGTTCTGCTCATGCAAATATCTTTGCATCTATGGCTTCTGGGGTAAATGCTTTATGGGGACCAAGGCATGGTGGTGCGAATCAAAAAGTGATCGAGATGCTTGAGATGATTGAGGCTGATGGTGGTGATTATCAAAAGTATATAGAAAAAGCCAAAGACAAGTCTGATCCTTTTAGACTTATGGGATTTGGGCATAGGGTTTATAAGAATTTTGATCCAAGAGCGAAAATTATTAAAAAATACTGTGAAACTGTTTTAAATAAACTAGGGGTTAAAGATCCTACTTTAGATATTGCTAAAGGACTTGAAGAGGTTGCACTAAAAGATCCATACTTTGTAGAAAGAAAGCTTTATCCTAATGTTGATTTCTATTCAGGGATTATTTATAGGGCCTTAGGAATTCCAACCAATATGTTTACTGTTATGTTTGCGATTGGACGTATGCCAGGTTGGATTGCTCAGTGGAAAGAACTTCTTGGACAAGGAATGGCAATTTCAAGGCCAAGACAAGTCTATACAGGGGAAACTCTTAGAACCTATAAAGATGTCGAGTCTAGATAATTGCTTTCCTCTCCAATTGAATTAGATGAATTATTAAGTGTTTCTAATTATCAGTTTAAAAATGAGCATGAACTAGAAAAAGAAGTTCTTAAACTTTGGGAAATCTTCACACAAAAAAGAGATCATATTCAAGATGCTTATTTTACTGAGAAACAAATAGCAGCTTACTTAGCATTTTATTTTTCAACGAATTTTCCTAAAATACGTTCATGCTTAGAAAAACTGCCTCCGAGTTTAATAGCAGAATTTTCTAATTATAATGTTTTAGACTTTGGTACTGGGCCAGGGACTTTTTTATTTGGATTCCTGGATATATTCCCTGATTTCTCGAAAAAATTAATTGGTTTAGATTCATCAGAACTAATGATCTCTCAAGCAAAAGAGATCAAAGATAAGTTCTATCAAAATGTTGATATCGATTTTGAAGTTTCTCATGATGAGCAAATAGATAATCTTTTAATGAGTTTTTCTAACTCATTAAATGAATTAGAGATAAATGATTTCTCTAAATTATTAGAGAAGTATAGGCCTTCTGCGTTAGTATTTATAGAACCTGGTACAAAAGAAACTTTTAATAAAATAAAAGAAGTTAGGGAGTTTTTGCTCTCAAAGAATTACAATGTTCGATATCCTTGTATGAGTAATTCAGCATGTAATCTAGCAGAAGATGATTGGTGTCATCAATATCTCAAATTAAAGCACTCACAATCAATTGAACGTTTAACTCAAAAGTTAAAAAAAGATAGGCGTAATTCTCCTGTGATTTTTCATTACTACACTTTAAAAAAGAATATTGAAGCGTGTCCAATTATTTTTAGAGTTTTAGATGAAACGAAATTTAGCTATGAGTGTGAAGTATGTTTTGATAATTCTATTGTTAAGCATAGAGTTTTGAAAAAGTATTTAAAACGAGAAGGAATCAAGAAATCTAGTTTTAAAAGTTTTTTTAAAGCAGGATCTTTGTATGATTGTAAAATAATTAAAGAAATCTCAGCGAATTACTTTGAATCAGAACCAATTTTTTAGTTAGGATTACTAGAGCCTATAAAGCCAGAGTTGTGAGCATTGGTGCTCACAACTCAAAAAATAACTTAGTGATCTTTTACAGCAGTGATGGTCGCACAAGCCATAGTTTTGTGGTGTAGTGAATGGCTTTCTGTCGTGATACTAGGAGCTGATACTGATTTGATTTTTAGATGATGATGTAGTCCGTGACCACCAGAAGCGATATGTTTATTAAGGGCCTTAATAGCTGAACTTGAGCTGTTTCCTGTTTTACACCAAACTTGAAAAACTGTTTCATGGTGAAGACTAAAAGCTTCTAATGATAGTAAGCTAAATGCAATTAAAATAAGTTTCATTTTTTCTCCTGGTTGTATAGTTTTCATATCTTCTAGATATGTTTTTGATAAGGAAATTCTAGAAAAACAAGGAGAGATACTCAATCGATAGTTAGGCTCAAGGGAAAAATTTCGAGGCAAAAATGCCACAATATGAGACAAATTCAAAAAGAAGTATAAGTTAGGTGTAAAATTATTAAACAGTTGAAACAAAAGTTGGATAATCCGATAGCATCTTTTATGCTTAAATTATTTACATCTATGAAAATCTTATAAACTCATCTGAATCCCAACGCATTTGCTTCTAAGATATAAGAGATTATATTTTAGGAGAAATAATGAAAAATTTATTAGTTTTATCAATGATGACGATTTTACTTTCTTGTTCTGGAGGAAATTCAAAGATTTATGATCAACCAGAGAGAAAAAAGGTAGAAACAGGGCTTCCGACTAAGATTGTTTCGGAAAGCAGAACGGATGAAAACTTAGAAGATAATGAGGATAAAGCAACAGGGTATAGTTGCGAAAAAGGGAAGACAGTTATTGATGGTGAGCTTGCGATTTGTAATATAGAAAGATTTAGACAGTTCCACCCAGGGGTTTGTGTTAATGGCTTAACAGAAATTAATGGAGAATTAGTACTTTGTCAGCAAATCATTAGAAAAGGAACAATTGCTAAAGGGCTTAATTGCAAGACTCAAAAAAGATGTGTTTGTGAAGAGGAAGCTCCCTGTCCTGTTGAGCAAGTTGAAATACAAGGCCAAAAACCTGTTGTTGAAGAGGTTGAAATTGAAGTTGAGCAGTATGAAACAGCTCAAGTGGATGTTGTAAAAAAAGAAAGAGGTTATGATATAGAGAGCTCGAAAATCAGATCAAGGGAGTATGAGCAAAGAGAAAGTGTAGAGGAAGAAAGAAAAGAAAAAAGAGAGAGAGCTAAGGATGTTCATTCTTCTTCTAAGACAAGTCGAGTTTATAAAGATAAAGAAAAAGAGCACATTGATGTAGGAACAGTTGTGCTAAAAAAAGAAGAGAAGAAGAAAAGAGAAAAGGCGAAAGATATTCATTCAAGTTCTAAAACATCAAGAACTTATAAAGAGAAAGAAGAAGAGCATATTGATGTTGGTACAATCGTGCTAGAAAAAGAAGAAGAGGTAGTTGTAAAGAAAGTTGAACAATATGAGCTAGATCACAGTGAGATTATTGTTAGAGAGTACAAAGATGATGAGGAGGCAGCAACCCCTGTCAAGAAAGATGAAAGTGCAGATGGAAGTTACCCCGTGACTAGAGATGAGTCTTGTCCAGAAGGTTATTATAGAGCAGGAGGGCGATGTTATCCAAAGGCTCAAACAACTCC
>JAHDBN010000016.1:32239-58166 GCA_020630335.1 Bacteriovoracaceae bacterium | reverse complement strand
CAATATGTGTCAGAGGGCTTTTAAGAGAAGTTTCCACCATTAAGCGAGAAGAGCGATAATTTAAAGCACTGGATATTAACGCTTAATTGATTTAATTACTAAGATATTTGGACAATAGGTTCTTACCAGTATATAGAAATCTTCTTTCATATATACTCTAAGAGTGCGGTTTTATGGCCTAATATTTCTATTCGTGTTTAATTCAAAAGCAGCTTTTGATTGCGGAGATAAATATCTTTACGCAAATAAAACAAAAAAAACAACTTTATATCTAAGAGATATTCAAGATAAAAACGCGACTCTGCTTTGGATGATAAAGCATACAGGGTTCCATCCTCAATTATTTGATAAGAAAAAAATTCTAACTGATGGAAAATATTCTTTTGCGATACCTATGAATGATGAAGGAAACCTTGTCTCTGTTTTAAGTTATCAACTCATTCTTAGACCTGGAAAAAAAAGAAAGGCTTTAGTCCAAAAAGTAGAATTTTTTGAAAATGGATTAAAAGTTTCAAGTGATGATTTATCTATAGGTAAGGAATTAAAGAAACAAATTAAATTCTTAAATAAAGAAATGGATTTTAATGATTTGAGTGCTGAAATTAGAGGGGAGAGTATTTACGAAAAGTTCACCTTGCCTGTGAATATTGATCAAGAAATTTTAAAGCAATATGATGATTTTCTTGAGAGATATTTTTATAAACCTGATCGCAATAAAAACGTTTTAAAAGGAAGAGAACAAGAGAATTTAGCAAGAATACGAATACAGAATGATTTGATCAATCTGAATAGGAAAATAAAAAGTCAAAATCTCAAATCTTTTATATTAGAAAGATCTAAAAAACATTTTGGAGGACTTCCAGCATCTTTTATATTGGGAGGAATAACGGTTCTGGCATATCAAAAACTTTCAGATGAAGATACTCCAGAGGACCAGAGTGATACTGTTGAGAAAAATATTTGGAACCTAAGCAATCAACAATTTGGAATTGAAAAAGTGTTTATTTATGAAGATTCTGTTGAAGAATATATTTTTCTAGTTAAGAAAGAAATTGATTCAGAAATAGGAAAACAAATAGTTTTATATGATGAAAACAATCATGCAGTATACTTTGAAGTTCTTAGAAAACATCTTAATCAGACAGTCTTGAAATTATTATAGTAATTTCAAAAATTATAACTTGTTTTGAGTTCTTGTGATCTTAACTGCTTGGTATTTAGCATCTTTTAGAGTTTTTGTGATAACTTTATCACTTATTTGCTTAATAGCTTTGATAGTTACTATCTTCTTTTTTAAATCAACTTTTATGTCACTCGATGGATTTTTCACGTAAGGAGTAAAATGTTTTTTCATGATTTGAACACATGATTGGCATACCATGGATGGAACAAGTACTTGAATGGTTTCGGCAATTAAAGAGAACGAAAAAAGTAAACAAAAGATAAATTTCATGAATTCAAGATAGCACATACTTAATAGGATGAGAAACTAGACGAAACTTAAATTTAAGCATAAATTAAGAACATATTTTTATAAAGAATAGGAGAGGTAAATATGAGTATTATAGATGATATGAATTGGCGTTATGCTGTAAAAGAATTTGATAACACAAAAAAACTTAGCTCAGAGCAATTGGATAACGTATTAGAATCTTTAAGACTTTCTTCTTCTTCTTTTGGCCTACAACCATGGAAATTTGTTGTCATCGAAACTCAGTCGATAAAAGAAAAGCTCTTAGAGCATAGTTGGAATCAAAGACAAGTAGTTGATGCTTCTCAAGTAATTGTTTTGTGTGCGCCTACGAATTTTGGAGATACTCATATTAATGCTTTTCTCGAGAGTACAGCAAAAACCAGAAATCAATCGATGGAATCACTTGATGGTTATAAAAAAATGATGGAAGGTTTTTTATCTAGAAAAGATGAAGCTGGTTTAAAGGTCTGGATGAATAAGCAGATTTATATTGCCCTAGGACATATGCTTACAGCGTGTGCTGCGATGAGAATTGATACTTGTCCTATGGAAGGTTTTATTGCTAGTAAATATGATGAGATCTTGAATTTAAAAGATAAAAACCTTACTTCGGTAGTTGTTTGTCCAGTTGGTTTTAGAAGTGAGAATGATAAGTATGCTCATGCTGGGAAAGTTAGGTACTCTAAAGAAGAAATTTTTATTCATATGTAAGTAAGGCTGTAGATGAGTTTAAAAGAAAAAATTAGTAAAGAAATCATTGTTTCGATGAAAGCAAAAGATAAAGTACGTCTTGATGTGCTTAGATATTTAAAGAAATTATTAATCGAAAACGACACATCTAAGAAACCGATTGGAGAGCAAGATATTATTATCGGTCATGCCAAAAAAATTAAAGACTCCATTACAATGTTTCCAGAAGGACATGAGCAAAGAGATCGCATTGCTTTGGAGTTAGATGTCATGAAAGAGTTTCTCCCGTCACCTCTAAGTGAAGCTGAAGTGGTTGAAATGATTAAGGCCCTAATATCTGATTCAGAAAATGCGAATATGGGAATGGTGATGAAAGGTATTTCTGCTCAAATCAAAGGACGTTTTGATGGGAAAAAGGCCACAGAGCTTGTAAAATCTCTTCTTTGAAAAGTGCCTATTCTTCGTGTTTTATAGCCTATTCTAATATTGTAAAATCAATGACTTAGCTTCATAAGTGGAAGTTTTTTCTTAAAAATACAGCGAAATTTATTTATGAGGTATAATTATAGTTAATGAAGGGGATTATTTTTTCCATTCCTCTGTTTTATTTGCTGGTTATTTCCTTCTTAAATCTCTCGGTCTCAAATTCACATCTTTCCTTAAAACGTTTACCGGCTTCGGTTGAGACTTCAGCGAAAATAGCAAGTGAAGAGTTTCAAATGCATTGTGATGAAGTTCATTGTCCTGAATTTATTGCACATATTAGAATAAATAATTTACGAGTGTGTACAGGTTTTCTGATTGATGGAAATAAAATTATGACTAATCATCATTGTATTTTTGATGTGAAACAAAACTGTGAAGGTGTTCGTATTTTTATGAATTCTCCTGATCAGAAAAATACTTATGAGTATTCTTGTAAAGAGGTACTTCATTTAGGAGATGACAAAGAGAGTTTGAATCGACTTGATTATGCAGTGTTGGAATTAACAGAGCATCCTTTGAATAAATCAGTTGAGTTTAATGGCACAGATCTTAATGTTGATGATGAGTATGAGGTTTTTGTTACAGATTGGAATAAAAGCAATGACTCTTTGTTAATAAAAAAATACGATTGTGATCCAGTCATTGATCAACATATTTTTTCTAATCAAAAGTTTTCAGAACACGCCTTGCTTGCTTTTGGAAATTGTCCAATAGTAGAAGGGAATTCAGGTTCTCCTATTATTAACAAAGAAACAAAAGGCTTAGTTGGAATATTAAGTAGAAACTTTGTGTTAGACAAAGGCGCTTATAGTAGTGAATTCCAAGATGTTAATTTTGATTTAGTATCAAATGTTGGCATAGCAATTAATGCAAATTGCTTTTTTAAAACAGGTATTGAAGAGTTCATAACGGAAAACTCTTTTGAGAAATGCAAGGATATTGATTTGAGTGAAAAAAATAAAAGTAGAATTTTGCATCAATTATCTATGAAGGCGTTTCATCAAGTGAATGATTATATAAAAGATGTTCACATTACATGGCTTAAATCGAAAAGCCACGGTGTGTTTCCTTATTGCTTGACTGATTTGAATAGAACTCAAAATATGTTAAAAAAACAGAGCCAAATTGATTATCAAATAACAATTCCTAAGTTTAGGACAGTGATGACTGTTTCTCCTTTTTTCGTGAAGAGTATCGATTCAGTTCCAGATGAAGAGCTGGATCATTATAAAATCACTCTGAATGAACATAAAGATGAAGAGGAATCGCTAATTATGGAGCTTTCTAGGGATAGCCTCGTAAATACAAGTAATAAAGATTTATGGATCTTAAGAGATTGTTCTGAAGAGTTAGATGAATCTTTAGCGTCCTCTGAAATATAACAAAATCTTTCTTTTCACCATGCGTTAATCTTGATGTAATTTTTACATTTAGGATTTTGGTTTTCTTTCATTTAAGCTAGAACCTTTTTTAAGAATGATCCGATAGAAAGTCCTTAGATTTGTTAGGATTTGATTGGGCCTACGGCCTCTTACAAATGATGATAGTTCAGTGACTTACTGTGATTTTGGCTTGTCAGTTGAGATTGATATTGTATGATTTCATTGCAGGGCATCCAGATCATTTTAATTAAATTTTTAGGGGTTTTATGAAATTTTCATTACTAGTAATTTCGTTATTTTCTTTTCTTTCTTTTGGAAAAACTTTTTCAGTTATGACTTATAATTTAGAAAATCTTTTTGATACATCTCACGATAAAGGAAAAGAAGATTACACTTACTTGCCTTTAAAGCTTAAAAAAACATCTCAAGTAATCAAAGATTACTGTAATGCTTTAAAAAATCCTCACTATAAAAAAAGCTGTTTGAATTATGATTGGAGTGAAGAAGCTTATGCTGCAAAACTTGAAAATCTCTCAAAAGTTATTTCTAGTTATGGAAATGGACAAGGAGCAGATATACTTGTTTTGTCTGAAATAGAAAACGAACAAGCTCTTTATGATTTAGCAATCTTAGGACTTGAAGGCAAAGGTTACAAATATGGTTCTTTAATTGAAGGGCCTGATAAAAGAGGAATAGATGTTGCTGTGATTTCTAAATATCCTATTGTGTCTGATAAGTATCATACTGTAGATGTTTCGCGATATTCAGATAGGCCAACTAGAGGAATTCTAGAAGCTGTAGTTAAAATTGGGAAAACAAAAATTTCAGTTTTTGCAAATCATTGGCCGAGTCAAAGAAATGATGACGGAATGAGGATGATGGCAGCGAAAACTCTTTTAAACGCATCTTTGGAATCAAAATCAGATATGGTTATTGCAGCAGGAGATTTTAATACTGTTCCTGATGATGAGTTAAACGGGATTGAAGAATATCTTCTGCCTTACTTTATAGATGTTGAAGAGAAAGGAAGAGTAAAGTCTAGATATAAAAATAGCTTAAAGGGCGGAACTCATTGGTACAAAGGTCATTGGAATTCTTTAGATAGAATCTTTGTTCTCAAAGATAGAGGGAATTATAAAATAGATTATTCTAGCTTTAATATTATTGCTCATAATTATATGCTTCACACTACTTTATTTAAGAATAAAAATACTGGTGAAGAATTTGTTAACAAAGGAATTCCTTTTAGGTTTAATCCTAAAACGTTAAAAGGTTTTTCTGATCATTTACCGATGGTGATAAAAATAAAAATCTAAAAGTATGTTTAGGTTTTTACTTCTCTTTCTTTCTTTAAATCTTTTTTCTTATCCTAAGCATTGGTGGGCGTATATTGATGATCCTGATAAGCCTAGTTGGGAGATTCTTCCTCATGAAGCGAAAGAAGGCGAATTAATCTTGTCTAAAAGAAATGAGTTAGGTGTTTTTAGTAATTTCTCGCATTCTCCCTTTTTTCTAGATGGAGAGTATTATGCGAGCGTTGAAGGGTTTTGGCAGATGATGAAATACCCAGAGAGCAAGAATGATATTAGATTGGAGTATGTTTACCCTCATTCGAGAGAAGATGTTAAGCTTATGTTTGGATTTGAAGCTAAAGAAGCGGGCGATCTAGCCAATACTATTAATAAAAAACATGGAATATTTTGGGTAAGTTATAAAACTCATAAATTTAACTATAAAGATTTTAAACAAGGATCTCATTATCATTATAAATTAATATTCAGGGCCATTAATGCTAAAATTTCTAATAATCCTCAAGCTCAAAGCCTTTTAGAAGAAACGAAGGGTTTGGTTTTAAAGGCAGATCATTATCAAGGAGACAAGATTCCACCTTCATATGATTATCCGAAAATACTTATGCGCCTTAGAGATAATCTTAGTAAAGATTAATCTCAGCTTGTACCGCAAAGTGATCAGATAAGTCTCTAAGCTTCTTTTTTCCTCTTATTTTATAAATTCCCATAGGACGTATAGATCGATAATTTACTATATTTATGCTGGAGTCAGAATTTACATGGAGAATATGATCTAATTGTTCTTGAGTATTTTCTTTCTTACACTTTGTAATTGTATTAAGGCAATGATCAATAGTATAAGGGTGCCCTCCCAAGGCAAGGTCGTTAGTTTTCAAATAGCTAGTGAGGTATTTAAATTCATCAGTGTAAGTATCTATATTTAAATCACCAATTAAAACTTTTGAGATCTCTGGGTATGCGCTAATAGAATCTTGAATGAGCTTTAGCTGTTCTTTTCTGATTTTTGAGTTTTTACTGCCTGATCCCGCTTGCATATGCGTAAGCAAAATGTCCAAGCTTTTATCTTTAATTCTAATTCTTGAAAGTAGAACAGATTTCGCGGAGAAACAATCAAAGCTTTTGCAGTTTTCAAAGAATTTCATATGAGAAAATTCTATAGGATGTTTACTAAAAAGGATTAGCCCATTGTTTATGAGCTTTTTACTTCGCAGTATTCTAAATATTCCATTGCTTTTAATATTTTTTGGCTTGCCAGTTGAATAAGGATAATTTTTTTTTAGTTCTTTTAATAATTCTTTGTATGTTTTTTTCTTGAATGCTTCTTGAATACCAATAATGTCGTAATCTTTTTTGAGAAGATATTTTGTAATTTCTTTACCTCTTTCATTGACATTCGCTTTGCCTATCGGCCAAGGAAGAGAAAATATATTATATGATAAAACCTTAATACTCTTAGACTGTGCAGGTAGAGAAGAGAGTAATAAAAAATAAAAAGAAAATAAGATACACTTTTTCATGTATTTATTTTACGTGAATGTTGAAAATCTATATGTGTAGAGAGAAGTTTTCCTAGGAGATAATTATCTCAAATCAAAGCTATTGGCTTTTAACAAAATTACAAATATTTTGAATTTTAATTTTAGTACTTTTCATTAATTCTTGAAATTTAGCATTGTTTTGGTCGAAATTATCAAAGTATTCCAATGATCTGTAGAAATTAATAATACTGTTCAGATCTAATGAGAGTTGCTCAGATTTGTCTTCAAGGTTATAAATTTTTTGTTTTGAATGGATAGTTTTTGTATTAGTTATATCTAGCTGAATGCCTATATAATAACGAACCTGATCTTTTTTAGTACCTACAGGTATGAGTAGGAGGCGATTGAAAAATTTTTCTCCATTCTTTTTATAATTAATTAGGTCTGCATAGCAAGGAAGCCTGGCATCTATTTTACTTCTGATATGTTTTGTAATTTCGCTATCAGTCTCTTGGCCTTGTAAAAAACGACAGTTTTTAAAGAGAATGTCTTCAAGTTGATGTCCTGTCTCAGTTAAAAATTTTTTGTTAATATAAACTAACGCTTGATCATCTAAGTTAAGATCTGCAACAGTGAAGCTATGTTCAAAATTTTCCCCTGCAATTTTTAAAGCATCTAATAATATTTTCACTCTTTTATCTTGACTCTTTTGTTGAATTATTCAATTTATTATCAAGAAATTGGATAGAAGGAATAGAGTAAACATTTTTAATTCCCTCAAGCTTTTGTTGATTAGCACCAGTTATCCAAGTTTTAAAATTACTATTTTCTGATAAAGATTTTAAAAATTGATCAAAGTGACTTTGATTTTGAATGCCATAAGACTTACTAATATTTAAAATGAGTAATTTTGCACCTATTTGCTCTACGGTATCTTTTAATGAATAAGCTGACATATTGGTGCCTAAATAAGCAAATTGTAGATTGTAAAAAGAGCAAAGAATTGCTGAGATTAATGCAGGAATTTCTCTAAACTCATACTCAGGAGTTGCAATGACAACATTTATACTTCTGTTTACCTTGATTTGATATTTTTTAAATAATACTCTTCCAAGATGAAATTTGATAATGGAAACAATGGCGTGTTCCATTCCTATAGTAATGTGGCCACTTGCTACTTGAAGAGCAATCTCTGAGAGTAGTGGAATAACTAAGTTCAAAGCAAACTCTCTAGGATTTAAAGCTTGTTGCGCCTTATCTAGTTCGTGAGAAATGATATCGAGCTTGTAATGAGTTAAGGCCATGATCAGATTCTGAAGAGTCTGGTTGATATCTATATCTTCAATTTCAATCTCTGTATTTTGAGCTGTAGCTTTTTGTTCAAAATACTTAAGATGCAGTTCTGATAATTGTTCTTGTTCGAGAATTGCAATATCTGAAACGTTGTTTCCAAGAGAGCAGAGGTCGTGAATTTGTTTTAAACGGTCAATATCGTCTTGAGTATAAAGACGACGCTTATTTTTATCTCTAAGAGGCGTGATGGCGTTGTATCGCTTCTCCCAGGCCCTAATAGTGTGAGAGTTAATACCTGTGATTTGAGATACAAATTGAATGGAAAAGGTTTGTTTCATGTTTATAATAATACAACATGTCTATCTAATAATAAATATTTGTCTATGTTTTGTATAGGCAAGGGCGCTGCACTTAAATCTCCATAATTATAGGCTTCATCTTTGATTCTTACTATTGTAGATACTATAAAGTATACAAAATTGAAGGAGAGTAACGATGAGCGTTAGTATATTAAATAAAAAGATTCAGTTTCCTGAAAACATGAAGGCAGCCCATGAGCTAATTTTAAAAGCAAAAAAAGGTGAGAAGGGAAATAAAACTGGAGCTAGTTATGCCCTGCCAGCTTTTAATGTAACGACTTATCAAGGAATTGAAGCTGCAATGGAGGCCTTTGAAATTTTAGGTTCATCTGGAGTAATTGCTTTTTCTAATTCAGCTTGTAAGCATTTCGGCAAAGGAGATGCTTTAGAAGGGTTGGAATATATTCATGAGCATGTAAAATTTAGAGCATCTAAGTCTAGTGTTCCTATCGCTACTCATCTTGATCACGGTGATAATATAGGTGAGCAGGGAAGAAAAGTTATTAGAAAAGCAATTGAAACTCTAACTTCAGTCATGGCAGATAACTCTACAGATCACGCTAATAAATGTGCCACAAGTTTAAAGGTAAATATCGAGGCCACTAAAGAGGTAGTAGATCTTGCTCACCCTAAGGGCGTAAGTGTTGAAGGAGAGTTAGGAGTGCTTGCAGGAGTAGAAGATGAAGATACTCATAGTGAAATTAGTACTTACACAGATCCTGAAGAATTAAGAGAATTCTTAACTACTACGGGAGTACTCATGCTAGCACCAACTATAGGAACTATGCATGGGCCTAATAAAGGAAAGCCTGGAGATAAGGTAAAACTAAACATAGAGCTTGCTAATACATGCTTGAAGTTAGCCAATGAGATTAATCCTGAAATTATCTTTGTTGCTCACGGGGCATCAACTCTTTATCAACAGGTGGTTGATTATGCGATCGCTAACTTAGAAAGCTTAGGAGATTTGTCTTCAGAAGCTGCAACATGGAAAAACTTTGTTGGAACGGATTGGAATCAAATTGAAGGACTAATTAAGAACGGATTTTGTAAAATTAATACAGACACTGAGAATAGGCAGACTTACCTTGCTGCCTTATTAGGGGCAGTAAAATCTACAGGCTCAAAAATAGATATACGCTATTATGAGAAAATAACGTATAAAGCTCTTGTTGACTCATACGTTCAGAAATTAATCATGGCCGGAAATTATGGAGTTTGGCATGAACCTAAAATTAACGTTAATGAGTTCAAGTTAGATTTAAATTTATAAAACGAGCTTATGATTTTAGACATTTCAAAATATAACATTCCAGACTTATTGGATTCACCTAAAAAAATTATGGTGGGTATGAGTGGAGGCGTTGATTCTGCAGTAGCAGCTTTAATTCTAAAAGCTCAAGGGCATGAAGTCATTGCTGGATTTATGAAAAATTGGAATGAAGAAGATGATTCTGGTGTTTGTACTGCAGAGGCAGATTATGATGATGTTATTAGTGTTTGTGAATCATTAGACATTCCTTATTATGCTTTTGATTTCTCAAAAGAGTATTTCGAAAAAGTGTTTACTCAATTTATAGAGGATTATAAAAATGGCCATACTCCAAATCCAGATATTTTTTGTAATATAGAAATCAAGTTTAATCATTTTTTTAAAACAGCTCTAAATTTGGGAGTGGATTATGTAGCTACGGGACATTATTGTTCTATAAAAAAAGAAAATGATAAGTATTTTTTAGCAAAAGGAAAGGATTCTAAAAAAGATCAGTCTTATTTTTTAGCTGGTATAAACGAAGAAGTATTATCTAAAGTTCTTTTTCCTCTTGGAAATTTAGAGAAATCTCAAGTGAGAGAAATCGCAAAAGACTTTAAACTTAAGAACGCTAAGAAAAAAGATTCTACAGGTGTTTGCTTTATTGGTGAGAGAAACTTTAAAAAGTTTTTATCTGAATATATAGAATCTACTAAAGGAAAGTTTAAAAAATTAGATGGCACAGTAGTAGGAAATCATGAAGGTGCTTGTTTTTATACTTTAGGTCAGAGAAAAGGCTTAGGTCTTGGAGGCCCAGGTGAGCCTTGGTATGTTGTGAAGAAGAATCATGATGATAATACTGTTTACGTTGAAAGAAATAAAAATCATCCAGAGCTTTTACGAAAAAGCATTGTAGCCAAAGAGCTTAATTGGATTAATTTTACTCCTTCAGAAAAGTTTGATTGCTCTGCTAAGATTCGTTATAGGCAAGCTGATTCAAAGTGTAGTGTTAGATATGATCAAGGAAAACTCGTCGTTGAGTTTGAAGAGAATCAAAGAGCTGTTTGTCCTAAGCAAATCATAGCATTTTATCAAAATGATAAATGTATAGGGAGTGGAGTAATTGAATGTTAAGTTTTAGATTGCAGAAAATTAAAGCAGCTATCAACCCCGGTGCTGATCTTGTATGGGATTTGTGTTGTGATCACGGAATATTAGGAAAAAGTTTATTAGATGATGGTAAAGAAGTTTTCTTTGTCGATCAAGTTTCTCATATTATAAATCATCTTGTAGATGATTTAGCTGCGAGTACATCAAAATATACTTGTATTGTTAGTGATGCTGCTGAAATAAATATTAAGAACAAAGTCAGTGAGACTGTGGTGATTGCTGGAGTTGGAGGATTTACTTGTAAAAATATTTTAGAAGCATTAATCACGAAGTATGGATATTTAAAATCAGAGTTTGTTCTTTCTCCTCAAAAAAATCTCCCTATGATTTATGAGTATCTAAGAGTTAATCAATTTAATATTATTTCTGAAGATATATTTGAAGATAACAAAAAACTCTATCATGTTTTAAAGATCCGACAGCGAGCAAAGAGTTAATTATGATAGCAAGAATACTGACTATTTTTCTTGGTTATTTGTTTTTAAGGAAAGCTATGATGCTTTTGTCAGAGTTAGGTAAACATAAAAACAGTAAGGTTGATAAAAAGAATAAGTCAGAAGATAATATAATTGAAGCTGAGTTCAAACATATTGATTAAGGAGTAATCATGAAATTAGTAAAATTATTAGTAATTACTGGAATGTTTTTTTTAGCGTCATGCGCTTCTTATGGAAAAAAAGACTGTTCTAAAAAAACTAAATGTAAATCACAAAAAACAGTTTCTAAGTGTGATAAAACAAAGGCTGAAGGAAAAAAATGTGATGCTGGCAAGTGTGCTGTTTCTAAAAAAGCCTGTGATAAGTCGAAGTGTGCTTCTGGAAAATGCGCGGTTCCTAAAAAATCTTGTTGTGCTGAAGCGAAAGCTCAAGGGAAGAAATGTACAACTGGTAAGTGTGCTGTTCCGAAGATGTCTTGTTGTGCTAAAGCAAAGGCAGCTGGATCTGCTTGCGATAAGTGCTAATCAATTACCATGCCTAAAGGAAAGCTAGTTTTAATACCCACTCCTTTAGATAACTCATTGCCTCTTCACCCTGAGAATTTAAGAATTCTTGAAGAGGCATGTTCTCATCCTGAAAAATCAATTTTTTTACTTGAAGAGCCCAAAAGTTCTAGAAGGAGATGGATTTCTTGGGGGTTAGATCGATCGTTTATAGAAGCTTTCAGATATTTTAATGAACATAATCAAAGAGAAGATTCATTAGAGTTGATTTCAGAAATGAAAACAGGAAAAAATGTATTCCTTATGAGTGATGAGGGAATACCGGTGTTTTGTGATCCTGGAACATTACTTGTGAATCTTTGTTACGAGCATGGAATTCTGGTCGACTCTGGAGTTTTTTGTAATTCATTAATGTTAGCGTTAAGTCTTTCAGGTTTTAAAATTGATCGATTCGAATTTTTAGGCTTTCCTCCTGTTAAATCAACAGAGCGCAAGAGCTGGTTTAAAGAGATGGCCCAAAGTAAAAAATGCACTGCGTTAATGGATACTGCTTATAGGTTAAATAAAACTTTAATTGAGATACAAGAAACAGGTTGTAATGATCAATTCTTGCTTGCATGCGATCTTAATCGAGCCGGACAAGTTTTAATAAGAGGAAGAATTTCAGATATTATTAAAAGATATGATGGTAGCAAAAGAGATTTTGTTTTGATAAAACAAGGTCATGTCCGAAATCAATCAAAGAAAAGATGATCATATAGATTTGGTTAATCTTAGCCAGATAGAATCCCTGGACCCGAGATTTAATTATGAGCCTCTTTTTGGAGTACATCCTCATTCAAACCCTGATCCTTTTGTTTTTTTAGGCAAGGTGATGAACTATCCTTTTTGGATTTCTAGTATGACTGGTGGTGGGCGAGAGTCAGAGAAGTTAAATAAAACGATGGCCGAAGTTTGTCATGAACTAGGAATCGGTATGGGACTAGGGTCTTGTAGAGTTTTATTTGAAGATGCTTCTAAGATATCAGATTTTTCTCTTAGAAATATTTTAGGTGACCAAGTTTCTTTTTATATGAATTTAGGAATAGCTCAAATTGAAGAATATTTACGTGATAATAGAATAAATGACATCATCGATATGTCTTCAGAGCTTCAAGTTGATGGGATGATTATTCATATAAATCCGTTGCAAGAATTTTTCCAGCCTCATGGTGATAAGATTACAAAAACTCCAATTAGTATAATTAGTGAATTTATGGAAAGTTATCCATTAAAAGTTATCGTGAAGGAAGTAGGGCAGGGTTTTGGGCCGAAATCCTTAGAAGCATTAATTAACTTAAAAGTAGATGGTATAGAGTTGGCAAGTTTTGGTGGAACAAACTTTACACGCCTTGAAAAAATCAGATCAAATCATAGTGAAGTTGATTTTGATTTTGTTGGGGCTGGAGCTATTGAGATGATTAAACATCTCAACAACACTAAGGGGAAAACTGATATTATCATATCAGGTGGTATGAACAATCCTCTCGATTGTTATTACGCGAGATCGATATTAGAAATGAATTCTGTTATTGGACAAGCTTCAAAAATATTAGAGTTTGCGAAACTAGGACGTAAAGAATTAAAAGAATATATCTTAGGGTTTATAACGAAGATGCGTTTAGCTAATAATTATTTGACGATTAAAAAAGGTTTGGAATGAGTATAATAAAGGGCTTTTCAAAGATTTCTAAATCGGAAAAGATCGGTTTGATCTTAAAATCTATTGAAGCTGAAAAATCATGTTCTCTGATTGAAACGGAGTATAAAGACTCACAACTACAAAAGCAGTTTGAAGGGTTAAGTGAAAACACTATTGCGAATTTTCATCTTCCTTTTGGAGTTGCTCCTAATTTTTTGATTAATAATCATTCATACACTGTTCCTATGGTCACAGAAGAAAGCTCTGTTGTTGCTGCAGCTGCAAAAGGAGCAAAGTTTTGGAGTGAACATGGTGGGTTTCAGGCTAAAGTGATCTCTGAAACCAAAGTAGGTCATGTGTATTTTAGCTTTGACTTGGATTTTAAAATTATTGAAGCAATTTTTAATAATGCTAAAATGGATCTTTTGAATTCAACTACTCATATTACTAAAAATATGGATGTGAGAGGAGGGGGGATTCTTTCGTTAGAACTTCTAAAGGTGGAATCTCTTAATGATACGTATAAAATAGAACTCAAGGTTAATACTTGTGATGCGATGGGTGCTAATTTTATTAATTCCATTTTAGAAAATCTAGCTGGAAATTTCACAAGAAAAGTTAGACAAGCTCATTTTGAAAATCATTTTAAAGTCATTTTTTCTATTCTTTCTAATTATACTCCAGCATGTATTGTCGAGTCCTCTGTTAGTCTAAATATAAAGACTATTGAAGAGATTGATGGGATGAGTGGTAGAGATTTTTTTCATAAGTTTAAAAAAGCAGTAGATATTGCTTGCTTTGATAGAGATAGAGCGGTTACTCATAATAAAGGTATCATGAATGGCATTGATGCCCTTGTGCTCGCAACTGGAAATGATTTTAGAGCTGTTGAAGCATCAGCTCATGCTTACGCAGCTAGAGATGGAAGATATCAATCACTTAGTAGAGCAGAGATCGTGAATGATAATTTTAAGTTTTCTATTACTCTTCCTTTGGCCCTTGGAACTGTAGGAGGGCTTACTAAATTACATCCTTTATCAGCTTTATCCTTAGATATCCTTAAGAAGCCTAAAGCGAATGAGTTAATGCAGATAGCAGCAAGTGTTGGGCTAGCTCAAAATTTTTCAGCTATTCGTTCTTTAATTACAACAGGCATTCAAAAAGGCCATATGAAAATGCACCTTTTAAATATCTTAAATCAGCTTAATGCAAGTGATGAGCAGATAGAATTAGCCAAACAACATTTTTCAGATAAAGCCATTAGTTTTTCAGCTGTTCGTGATTTCTTAGCTGTATAATTAATGTCCAACTAGGTGCGTAAGTCATAGAGTTTTTAACTTAAAAATAGTATCTTTAAGTTATGAAAATACATTCCCAAATGGCCTCTAGGCTATTTAAAAATAAAATTCCTCACATTGTAGATTCGAGAGCACTTGGCCTGCATAACTTTTATTCACCTGGGAAGTTGATGTTAACAGGAGAGTATTTTGTTTTAGATGGAGCAAAAGCACTCGCGGTACCAACAACGCTTGGGCAATCTTTAAGCATTAAAGCTAAGAAAACTTTTTCTGAAGCAAAATTGGTTTGGAGAGGAGAAGATTATCAAGGAAACACTTGGCTTGAAGTTGAATTTTCTCTAAGAGATTTCTCCATCATTAAAAGTAGTAACCAAGATCTTGCAGAAAAATTACAAGATATCTTTAAAAAAGTTAGAGAGCTAAATATTCATTTTTTAAGAGAAGAAAAAGAATATACTGCAACATCAAAATTAGAATTCCCGCTTAATTGGGGATTAGGGTCTAGTTCTACTTTATTATTCAATATCTCTCAGTGGGCGTATATTAGTCCTTTTGAGTTATCGAGAAAAACTTTTGGAGGCTCTGGTTGTGATATAGCTGTTGCTGAAGCAAAAGGCCCAGTGCTTTTTCATAAAGAAAGTGACTTGGGAGAATGGCGATTGATCAACTTGGATTTTCCTTTCAAGGACAATCTTTACTTCATTCATTTGGATAAAAAGCAAAATACTAGAGATGAGCTAGATTTTTATTATATGAATAGAGATAAAGAGTTATTCTCTAAGGTTGCTCATCAAATTACAGAGATAACAAATGAAATTGTGAGAGTTAAGGAGTTATCACGTTTTAATGATCTTATTGATGAACATGAACTTTTAGTTTCTAGAACTTTAAAGAAGCAAAGAGTTAAAGATTTATATTTCTCAAACTTTAATGGTTCTGTGAAATCTTTAGGTGCTTGGGGAGGAGACTTTGTACTTGCATCTAGTGAAGAGGGAGCTGCATATATAAAAAAATATTTTGAAGATAAGGGATTCTCTACTGCTCTTGAATATAAAGATATTATCCCTGAAGCTTCTCTTTTGTCGTAATGAAATTTAGTGCTCACTCAAATATAGCTCTGATTAAGTACTGGGGAAAACATGGCCATCAGCTACCATCTAACCCTTCAATCAGTTTTTCTCTAAAGAAGTGTCAAACAATTATGAGTTTTGCAAAGACACCTTCTGAGGAGTTTAAATTAGAATTTTTTTTTGAAGATCAAAGAAATCTAAGTTTTGAAAAAAAAATACAAGAAAAATTAAAAAAAACGTCATTAAATCTTTCTAGTTTTCATTTGAAAATTAAAAGTGAGAATACCTTTCCTCATTCATGTGGGATAGCCTCTTCAGCTTCTTCTATGGCTTGCTTCGCTAAGATCCTGGATAATACTTTGAATCTGGAGCTTGATTCAAAGTCTTTATCAAGCTTAGCACGAGAGTTTTCAGGTAGTGCTTGTCGTTCGATTAAAAGTGGGGCTCAAAGTTGGGGAGAAGTTGATTATATCGAAGGATCATCTGATAAATATGCAAGTTTTGTAAAGATTCATGAGAGGTTTCATAACCTCCGAGATACCATTATCGTTGTAGATTCAAGTGAAAAAAAAGTTAGCTCAACTCTAGGACATAGTTTAATGAATAAGCACTCTTTTGCTAGTGCTCGATTTAATCAAGCCAGAGAACATCATCAGCAAATGGTTGAAGCTCTCAGGACAGGTGACTGGGATACTTTTTCTTCTTTAACTATTCATGAGGCTTGGGTTCTGCACTCATTAATGCAAAGTGCTGATCCAAGTTTTTGTCTTCTTAGGCCTGATACTTTAAAGATGATAGAAGCTTTGAATGATCAATTAAATATCCCTTTTACTTATACTATGGATGCTGGGCCTAATATTCATTTAATATATGAAGATAAATATCATCAAGACGTTTTAAACTTTTTAGAGGTTCATAGATTTTATGAATCTATTATTGAAGATGAAGTTTCTTATGAGTAAGCAGTATCCATCCAAGATATTTTTATTTGGAGAATACAGTATTCTGGCGGGTTCCAAAGCGTTAGCACTTCCTTATCACCCTTTCTCGGGAAGTGGAGTTTATGGTTTAGAAAAAAAATCTAATCTAAAAGGACTTTGTAATTATTTAAAGGCCAAGTCTATTAATCAAGAGGATCTGAACCTTGATATAGAGAAATTAGAAGTTGCGCTAGACAAGGGATGGAGTTTTTCTTCTAATATTCCTGTTGGTAGAGGGTTAGGTAGTTCTGGAGCATTATGTGCCTGTATTGTTGAAAATTTTTCTTTAAATACTTTTAAGTCTGAAAATGAATTAAAGCAATGTCTATCATTAGTAGAAAGTTATTATCATGGAGAAAGCTCTGGAGTTGATCCCTTGATAAGTTTTACACAGAAAACTCATTTGTTTTCGTCTCTGGATTCTTTTGAAAGTGTTTCAAACATAAAAAAATCAGTAGAGTCATTATTAAATGAATTCGACTTGTATCTTTTAGATACGGGAGTAGAGCGCGAGGGATCTTCTTATATTAAAATTTTTCTTGAAAATTTAAAAGATCCTGATTTTCAGAAAAAAGTTGAAGCTTATAACTTATTAAATGATTTATTAATTGATAAATTTTTAAAACCTGAGGGACTCAAGGTAGCTCTTGGGGATGTCTCTAGATTTCAATTAGATATTTTTAAAGAGATGTATACTAATGAGATGAGAGTCTTGTCTGAGAATTTATTGAAAAAAGAGCAAGGTTTTCTTAAATTATGTGGAGCTGGAGGTGGAGGATACTATCTTTTATTTCTGAATAAAAATATAAATCCTATTGATCTTAAATTCAAAAAGATTCAAATTCATAGTAACGACATACTTTAAGCTTCTTTACCGCCTTGTATTAGTGTAAGTCTTATCTTTTCTTTGACATCTTTAATCTTTTGGAAGCCCTGTCCTCGCCAGTCATTAGTAATGTTAAGGCCACTTACTAACTGCATTTCGTGCTCATGATCAATGCTCGCGTCTTCTATGAGATCCTCGGCCATATACATTTTTGTTTGAATTCTTGTGAAAGATGAGTGCTTATTTATATTATCAAGAGTTTTTCTAATAAATTCTTTATGATTTTTTAAATAAGTATCAAATAAGAAAACACTTTGCTTTAAATCTTCTGGTTTAATTGTATTTTTATGAAGAAAATTGTTGAGATTTTTTCCCAATGTACTATTTAGAATTGCTTTAGGAGAAAATAAAGGTAATCCTTTCTGTAGATTATCAAGTTTAAATTCAGCATTTTTAGAACAGACAAAGAGATCACACCCTAAAAAAGTTTCTATTCCAATATTCGATGCACCTAATTGAAAATCACAAACGCATGTTTGTGGGAGACTGAGCATGAGCTTTTGGAGATCCCAAATTCTTTTTTTCAAAGAAGTAATATATTGAAAATCTTGATTTTTAATTGTTTCAGAGGCTAGGCCAATACTAAAGTAAGGAGTAGAGCTTTGAAAAACAATCGTTGATATTTCAACTTTAGGTGTAACCCAATGAAGCAAAGATTCTAATTCGAAGATTAACTCAAGGCTAATTCTATTTTCCAAATCTTCTCTGTTCAGAGTTACTTGAAGGGTTCTCGTCTCAGCCGAGAGAGTAGTGTGTATTAAATTATATTGAAAAAAAGAGCTCAAATTTACCTTCCTTGGTATATCTCTTCTTAAATTATAGGGAGGAAAATTAAGAATTAAAACTAGAGGAAATTAATGCGTCTGGCTTTTCCTGAACGACTTATATTTGCCCTAATAGCTGGATTTTAGGCGCTTTATTCGTGTAAGGTGTCTTCTTAAGTTGAATATATCCAGTTAAAGTTTTAAGAGAATTTTTCTTAAAATTTCTTAAATTCAGGACAGAGTAAAAAACTCCATTTTGAACCTTTTTCATTTTTATACTCAAATGATAATTAGGATTCATTGCTAGTATTTCTTTTTTGTATTTATATTGCTTTAAAAATAAATCTTTTGTTTTAAACTTAATAGTTTCTTTATCTATAATCACTTTTGTGAATTCTACACTAGGATCTATGATCACTTTTTCATTAATTTTTCTTAGTTTTAGTGCCATATTCAGTTTTTTATCTAAGCCACTAAGCTCAAAGCTAAAAGAATTTAAATAAACAAAAATTAGTAATATGAAATATTTCATGGATAACTCCTCTTATCTAGCTTTAAGATATTGCAAGCTCTGTGCCGGCTTTAGATCAAACAGAGAAGATTTGAAGGTTTGAATACGTCTAAATACTAGACAGCTAATTGGTATTTAATCAATTTTGCGTAGTTTCTCAGCAATTTGGGGATGATGAATTTCAACTTTTGAAGCTATTCGTTGCTTATGTTCGATAGGTATTTCTTTTAAATCAAAATACTGAAGAGCTTCGATATTTCCTTGTATACAAACGATCTGGAGAGGATCTTCTAATATTTCTCCATGTGTTCTTGGGAGTATAGGATCAGCTCCTTTGGTAAGCAGAAGTTCAATGATTTCATTCTGTGAGCTCATCGAAGCAGCTATTAAGGGAGTTAAGCCTTTTTCATTGCTATAGTTAATTGTTTCTTCAAGTATGTTTGCTGCTATATTGTTGATAAAAATTTTAATAGATAAAATATCTTCTTGGTACTCTGATTGCTCAATTAGATTGATTAGTGCATGTCCCAATTTATTAGAATCTCGTGATTCAGAGATATCTTGCTTAATAAGTACTGCACTCTTAGAAGCAATTGATGTGTTTAAATCAAGTTCTTTTGTATCGGAAATAGATGCATTAAAGTTTTGCTTAGCTTTTTTTATATCTATTGATTCTGGAGCGCAAGAAAAGAGAATGTAGAAAAGTAGAAGTCTTACCATGTTCTCTCCTCGAATGAATCAAAACTTGTGAAAACCTTGCTGTGAGAGCTTTTTACTAGGTTCTGATCAAAAGTAACTCGATCAGATCCTCCTTGGATTTTTATAAAATCTTGCAAGAAGTTATTGATAAGATTTACAGCATCAGATTTAGTTGCTTTTTTACTTGGTGAATAATTTAAAACTATAGAAAAATGTGTTTTTCCACTTTTAGTATTAATAAAACCAGCGAGTGATTTAACTCCAGAAAGTGTTCCTGTCTTGGCTACAATGCTTTCTTTGTAGGTTGAATTATTTAAAACGTTTCTCATTGTTCCATCTCCCTTGGTATTCAAGGCCATAAATTTATAAGGAATAATGAGTTGAGAGAGTGTATGGTTAGGAAGAAAAGAATTTATAAAGGCTTCCCAGGGAAGAGTTCCTTCAAAGTTTCCTGAATATCTTTGGATAGCATCTAGAATAGTAATCATTGCTCTTCCTGTACTGGTATTATTCTGAATTGACTCAAAAACAACATGAGAATTAATTTTTGCTTGATGGTTCTTAGTTGTTCTAATCCATTTTTCTTTTATGCCTGAAGCAGAGTTCATGACAAAATCCTCTAATCCTTTAATTTTCAATAGGGTCATCATTGTTTGTAGTTTTTGAGTCGCAAAGTCCTTGCCTCCCATACCAGCTAAGAGGGCATCCATAACAGCATTGTTAGATCTTGATAGGGAGTGACGTAAAATTTTTATGAGAGGTTGAGATTTGTAAATAATTAGCTCTCTAAAACTTGTCGTATCTGTCGAATAGAAAAGGGGGTTATGTTGAGTTCTTTTGATTGATGCAATCCGAAGGGAAGGGATAGATCCACTAAATTTAGCTTGATAATCTTCTTTGATAGTTTTTGACTCAATTTTTGCACACGCTTGTCCATATTTTTCTAAGGCTTGACTTGAAGAAGGTGCATAAGAAAAGGACTTTAGTGTTTTTGTTTTATTCCAATCTTTAGTTTTGAAATATCTTTCAAGAAGAACAAGTTGAAATTCTCTTGATGCAGAGTTATCTCTATAGGGACCACAATAAATTTTATCATTGTCCAGATCATTATAGATGAATATATATTCAGGATTATCAAGAGATTCGGGGATAAAATAAAAATTTTGATCATAAGTAATTTCTGAAATATTAGGATTTACAGATTGAAGCTTTTTAATGGTTCTATATATTGCCTTCCTGTCAAAACTTGGGTCTTTAGATCCTTCAATATGGGCCTTATTGCCTTGAATATAAATTTTCGTTTCAAATTGATGATCGGCACCGTAGTTTCTTAGGGCAAGCAAAGCAGTAAATAATTTGGACTCTGATGCATTATTTACAAGTAAGTCTGAATTGACGCCTTGGATTTTGTTATTTGAGTCCATATAAGTGAAAGACTGTGTCTCTTGTTGTGTTGCAAAAGCTGAATTCGCGAGGTGTTTTTTAAAGCATTCAGCCGGAGTGATAGAAGTTGTAGATGTGTTTAGACAACTATAAGCAAAGAGCTTAGGAGTTAGACATAAAGAAAGATAAATAAGCACAAAGCTTCTCATAGTATAAGTGTAGAGTATTTAAAGGGGATTTCTTTAGAGTGAGTAATTATTTAAAGTTGGTGTTTAAAACTTATACGATTTTGGTATTCTAAGAGCAATTGAGAATTAGGAGACGTTTATGTTGGAAAAAATTAGTCAAAGTATTGGGTTAAGCCAAGAAACTTTAATTATTTGGGTTGTACTTGGTTTGGTTTCGGGGTTAGTTGCAAAGCTTATTTTACCTGGAAAAGATAAGGGAGGACTAATTAGTACTGCTTTAATTGGTATCGCCGGTTCTTTTATTGGAGGTTATTTAGGAAATTACTTTCAAATAACTTCTGAAGTAGGTGGTTTGAGTGTTATGAGTTTTATGACAGCAATTGTCGGAGCATTGGTTTTATTGATTGCTTTAAGATTGTTTCGATTATTATTTTAGTATGATTACTATAATTGGAGCAGGGATTTCAGGCCTTACATGTGCCGCTTATTTAAAAAAGAGCAATATTCCTTTTATCATTTATGAAAAAACAAGCTTGCCTGGTGGGAGAGTGCAAACACTTGATTTTCAAGGACATAAGCTAGATATAGGTTTTCAAGTGTTTAACCCTAAGTATCCAGAGGTGATAAAACTTTTAAGCCCTTGGAAATTACGGCTGAAGAAATTTCAAGCAGGTGCGAAAGTTTGGGATGGGTCTAAGTTTGTTGAATTAATTGACCCGCGTAGATCACCATTGAAAATATTTAAGGCGTTAAAATCAGATATTGGAATATTTAGAGATCGATTGAAAATATTAAAGCTCATCAGGGAGTGTAATAAGTTAGATGTTGATAATATGGAATTATCAAATCAGAGTACTTTCGATTTTCTTCATGCTTACGGGTTTAGTGATGCTATTTTAGATAAATTTTTCTTTCCTTTTTTCAAAGGTATATTCCTAGAGAAAAAGCTACAAACCGATAGTACTTTTATGAAGTTTGTCTTTAAAATGTTTTCTAGCTCTTATGCGACCTTACCCAAAGATGGAATGAGGGCAGTCTCAGAGCAATTAGAAAAAATTGTTGGTAAGAAAAATATTCAATATAACTATGCAGTGAAAAAAATAAAAGAAGATACTCTAGTTTTTGAAAATGGAGCTCAAGTTCCTTTTGAAAAGCTTGTTATTGCGACAGGGCCTGAAGCAGCATCTGAGCTCTTGGGGTCTGTTAATAAAGCTGGAAAAAGAGGAAGTGTTAGTTATTATTTCACTACAGATAAAACTTATGATGATTTTTTATATTTATTAAATGGCTCAGAAAAAATCAATCATATCGCCTTTGTGAGTGATGTACAGAAAAGTTACTCAAAGAAGCAAACCTTGATTTCAGTGGTTGGGCTTGGGGCTCAAGAGTTTAAACCTGAAACTATCTTAAAAGAGTGTGAAAAGTTTTTCGGAGAAGATTGTAAGGCATGGAATTTTTTGAAAAGTTTTAAAGTACCTTTTTCACTCCCAGATAAGTTTTCTTTTGGTGCTATGGAGCAAGCAGTAGGAAGTACATTTTTCATTGGAGATTATGTAGAAGATCCTTCTTTGAATGGAGCAATGAGGGCCGGTAGGAAAATGGCTGAAAAACTTATTCAGGATAGATAAGCTTTTTTTAATTCTTTGATGATATTACTTGCTGACTGAATTTCTTTAATCATTCCTGAAACTTGTCCTATTTCTAGTTCTCCATTGATTAAATCACCTTCAAGCATCCCTTTTTTTGCTCTACCCTTAGCGAGGTATTCAACCAATTCTTCTTTCTTGGCTCCTTTAGCTTCCATTTCCTTAATGACCTCTGAGAATTGATTTCTTAAAAGCCTAACAGGGACATATTTTTTCATGAGTAATTTTGTGTCTCCAGGCAAAGCATCGCTAACAGCCGTTTTAAAATTTTGGTGAGCACTTGATTCAGTAGTCATGACAAAACGACTTCCTATTTGAACTCCAGACGCACCAAGTGCGTGAGCTGCTCTTATTTGTCTAGAGCAAGCAATTCCACCTGCAGCAATTACAGGAATTTTAACGTTATCAACGACCTGGGGAATAAGAACTAGGGTAGTAGTTTCATTTCTTCCATTATGGCCTCCAGCTTCAAAGCCTTCGGCTATAATCGCATCAACTCCAGCTTCTTCACATTTCTTTGCTTCTTTGACACTCGAGCAGACATGAAGAACTAAGCGATTGTTGTCTTTTAGAAACTTTGTAAATTTCTTAGGACTTCCAGCAGAAGTTATAAAAATTTTTATATTATTGTTCAGGGCAATTTTTAATTGTTCTTCGATTTGACCGTAGAGCAGGGGGAAGTTGACTGCAAGTAAGTGATGGTACTTAGGATTAGTTAGTTTTTTAGCTTTTTTTATATGTTGTTCTAATAAATCAGGTTTCATCGAGCCTGCTCCAATTGTTCCGATGATGCCTTCGTTAGCACAAGCAGCTGCTAATTTAGCTCCAGAAACCCAAACCATTCCCGCTTGGATAATTGGATGCTTAATATTAAATATTCTACAAAACTCATTCATTTTTTAATCTCGCTCTTGTTGCTGATCTTTTTTTTCCAAAACCTTCTAAGTTCTCAATTTCCCAGCCAGCGTTTTTCATGTTCTCTCTTATGGAATGAGAAGCACTATAAGTAGTTAAGATAACATCTGAAGCTGAGTGCGTTTTTAATAAGTCAAACCATTGTGCTGTCCAGAGAGTAGAGTTTTTTTTCGGACTGAAAGGATCTTGGAAAATTCTATTGATTTTAATTTTTTCTTGGCTTAAATATTGAGGAACAAGATCTGTCGCATCACCTATGAGAATAGTTAGTTTAATATTGCTGAAATTATCTTCAAAAATATTTGACTCTAAGTTTATCTTCTTATTGAAATACTCCTCCATGAACCATGTCACCAAATTAGAATCTATCTCGGTTGAAATAAAATGAATATTTTTTTTGGAGAAATTTTTGAGTATCTCTAAAAAGTTTTTACCTATGCCGAATCCAGTTTCAAAGATGACAATTGGTGAAGAGTTACACTCTGTAAGCAAGGAGTCTTCTATGAAATATTTTTTTGTTTCACCATCAGCTCCTGATGTGGAATGAAGGTTTTCATCAAATTCTTTAGAATAAAGAGTGTACGAACCATCTTCAGTTAAAATGGGTTCATAATTTTTAGGAATTTTTTTGAAGCCACTTTTCAATATGTTCTCCAACCCATAATGGATCATCTGTAGTTAAATCATGTCCTACTTTTGGATTATGGTTAATATTAATAGGACAATTCCATTTTTTTGCAATTTTTTTTGAAGAAGAGAAATTACAAAGTTTATCATGCTCAGATGTAAGCAAAAGAACTGGAATTTCAGGAACTGTTTGAGCAGGTTTAAACCTTAATGCTGAATAAATTTGTTTAATGGCATTTAATCTTGAAATAGGATATTTCTTATGAAGATCACTCCAAAGTTTAAAGGTTTTATCAAATTTATCTTTATTAGCATTAACTGTTAACTCACAAACTTTCCTTTCTTGGGATGTGGAGTTTGGAGTCAGAAAAATTTCTAAGATTTTAGCCATTGCTTTTGGTTGGCAGCGTTCATGAACTGAAGAGAAACCTTTAAAGCTTGTATTAACTAAAATTGCAGTTTGAAAATCATTTGGATATTTTTGGATCCAGCAACTTGCAATCATTCCCCCAAGAGACATGGCCATAATATGAGGTTTAGTTGAGCCAATTTTTTCTTTTAAAAGAGCTCTTAGGTCCTCAACATTAGCCTCCATAGTTGTATGGGATGGTTCCTCATTTCTAAGGCCAGTACCTGGAATATCAAGAGTCAAAAATTTTACACCAGGAAGTGAGTTTTCTATGGCCTCTAAATTGTCTCCCCAGTGTAATTGGCCCCTAATTAAGCCTCTTAGTGCTAATATAACCTTGTCACTCATTAGATATTTCCTTACCCTAGAAGGGATTAATTACTAAGGAGATTATACATGATTTTATCAGATAGTGAGATATTAAAGTTCGTAGAAAGCAAAGATATAGTTGTAGAGCCTTTTGATAAGTCTTGTCTTGGTTGCAATAGCTATGATGTACACCTTGGTTCTAAGTTAGCACTTTATAAAAATGATGTTTTAGATGCTAGAAAGCATAATGAAATTGAATTTTTTGAAATTCCAGAAGAAGGATATGTTCTTGAGCCTTCTAAGTTTTATTTAGGAGTAACTCATGAATACACAGAGACTCATAAGCACGTTCCTTTTCTAGAAGGTAAGTCTTCGGTTGGTCGACTAGGTATAGATATTCACGCAACTGCCGGTAAGGGAGATGTGGGTTTTTGTAATTACTGGACTCTAGAAATTTCCGTTAAGCAGCCCGTAAGAGTTTATCCTAGAATGCCAATAGGGCAGTTAATATTCTTTAACGTTGATGGAGAAATTTTAACGCCTTATTCAAAGAAAAAATCAGCGAAATACATGGGTAAAATGCAATCACCGATGGAATCTATGATGTATAAAAATTCTTTTTAATCTAAATCATAATTTAAAATATAAAAGGGAGATCTGAAGATCTCCCTTTTTTTTATCTATAGCATCTACTTCGGTAGATTTCTTGAGTGTCTCTTGAAAG
>JAHDBN010000016.1:12259-32139 GCA_020630335.1 Bacteriovoracaceae bacterium | reverse complement strand
CTTTTTTTTATCTATAGCATCTACTTCGGTAGATTTCTTGAGTGTCTCTTGAAAGCCTGGAACTAAGTAAAGTTCCAATTACTTTGTTGGAGCTATTATAGATTTGAAGATCTAGGTTGTGCTTAGTGGTAACTTCTTCGTATTCAAAGTCTTGAATACCTGGCCTTGAAATATATCTTACTTGGCAGACTCTTCGACAAACAGTTCGCCTATTTACTCTTCTGCATCTTCTCTCGCAAAACCTTCTAGGAATTAATATTTCACAACTAAGGGTTTGAGCATAAGTCCTCGTATTTAAAACGTTCGAAAAAGATTTACCACTTAACTCTAGGTTTTGATTATTATCTTCAGGGTGAATGTGAAAATAACCATCTCGAGGAAGCTTTGCTCTTTCACTAAGTTTGAGAGTAAATGATTTTTTCTCTTTCTCATTTTTAAGAGTAACTTTAATTTTTCTTTCAGATTTAATCTTTAGTTCAGCTTTGTAGTTACCAGCTGATATGCTTGAATCTTTTGCTAGATCTAAGTGATCATTTAAATTTAGCTGACCTTTGTACTCTTCACAGCTTATCAAACATAAAATAGTTAATACTATTAATGATTTAAACATTTCATCTCCTTTGATTAAGTGTTTATTATTTGTTCTTTTATTATCAATAAATCTCATCGGAAAGAAAAGTTCATTATGATTTATTTAGATGCTAGCTTTTAAGTAAAGTTATGCTAGCCTTTATATACAGATAATGAAGTTTTTATTTTTATTTATATTCACATTTTCTCTTTTTGCTTGGGAGCAAAACGGATCTATAGCATTTAGGCATAATGATCCATTGGGAGTCATTGATGATCAGACTGTTAACGCTTGGTGGGCCAGAGGGGAGTATGCTCTAAAGCATGAGACAAGTAAGTTTCTTTTTTCATTTGAGACTAATCTCCAGTATGAAGATAATAATTTATTTCTTTTTTCTTTAAAAAAATTAAGTGCAAAACACTTAAGTGAAAAACTTGATATTGAATACGGTAAATTTCCTTTGAATTGGTCTTCTTTAGATTCTGATTTAGGAATAGGGAAGATTAACAATAGAGAAAATTTTGATTTTTTTCACCCTAGAGTAGAGGGACTTGCTGGTATAAACCTTACTTATAAACTAAATCCACATTTTTCTTTTGATGTATTTGGATCTTTTTTATATATACCTGAATTAAATCCACCTTTGAATATAGATAAAAAAAATAGATCAATTGATTCTAAGAGTCCATGGGCCAGTGCTCCTGATAGTACAGCAACGGTTGGGTCTGCTACTTTTGATCTGCTTTATGATACTGAAATTCCTGAAATTATGGATATTATTTTAAAGGTGAGTTATGGATTGAATCTATCCTATAAAATAAATAATTTTAGCGCTAATGCTTTTTATGTTAGAAAACCTGAAAATAAGTTAACGAATAAGGCGAGTGTTGAGCTACCAGCTGCGGGTTCTGGTTTAAAAGCAGTTGTTTCAATCGCTCCACTTGAGTTTCAACACTCTGTTTTTGGAGGAGAGCTTGGGTATAAGTTTAAAGAAAACTTTAAGGCCTTTACTCGATTTATTTCATCTAAGGTAGATTATAAACCGGCAGATGATTTTGATATAGCTAGCAATAATGTTGGAGTAGGAATCACTGTTGAGAAAAATGATGAATCATATCTTGATTTTGGGATTCACAGTGAGTTCTCTAAAATTAAAGGAACATTGGGTTATCTGATTAGAGTTAGCGACTTTCAGAAGACAACAATTCTTACTGGTATCCCGAGGTGGGAAAATACTCTTCATTTTGATTTGGATTATCAATTTCATGATAAATTCTCAGTTCATGCCAATCTTAAATATGACTTTTCGAACAAAGACAGAGTCTATTACATGGGTATTGACTGGAAAGCTAAGTCCTACCTAACCACTTCACTCGGTGCTCAGATTATCGGATCTCCTTCTAATGGCGATGGTTTCTGGGCGAATTATAGGCAAAATGATTCAATTTTTGCCGAGGTCAAATTGTCACTTTAGCTAGATCGTAAAATATAACGATAGGGTGGGTATGAAAAAACTAAACATCATACCACTATTATCGTTATTCTGTTTCCTATTTAGCTGCGGCGACATTAATGACGGACAGTGGTTCAAAGACCAAGTACTAGACAGAAGATTTGCTTCAGCTGATTGTGAGCTTGATTCAGAAAGCTTTAGCAAATTTGCCGAGAAAGACATCTCTGAAGATATTGATTGTGCTTACGAGCAAATTGATCTGTTATTAGATTTAACAGCAAGAGAGAATCTAAATATACCAGGAAAGAATATTTCTAAAAAAACCTTGAAATCATTTTTAACTCAATTGCTTGATGATAGTGATGATATTGTTGATTTCTTAGATCCTTTTTTTCAATTTAATTCTTTTCTCTTTAATAAAGAAGAAAATTATTTAGTAAAATCTGATTTGAAATCTTTGAGAGATTTGTTGATCTTTTTTAATAAGAAGTCTATTCAGTTAAATGATTTTCTTGATGATGAAGAAATTTCTTTGGCAGAACTTTCGAATAATAGCTTGAAATTTGAAAAATTATTAAAAGAAACCTTACTGGGCTCTAATAATTCATTTCTAGAGGTGATGAATAGAAATAAAGAGCTCAGATCCTTAGACCTAAACAAGCTTGTTAAGAATTTAGGAAACTTATTTGATTCGAAACAACTAGAAAAAATAGATTCTTTGAGATTTGTGAAAAAAATATTTTTTGGCGGGAATGATAACGAGTTGTCTAATTTTGAGTTGAGTGAATTTTTAAGTGATAAGATAAAAGATTATTCATTTCTTTTTTATACCGCTTACAAGATTTCAGATTTAAAAGAGAGTGATGATCTCGAAAAGTATAAACTTTATGAAGATCTTTTGTTTGCTTCGGAGAGTTTAATAAAAGAAGAAGTAGAGACGAAAGAAAAACTTAACCTAGAAGATTTAGTTGAAGTGTTAGGTGTTTTTAAAGATGAAATTCTAGGGCAAGGATCTACTTTAGAGGTATCAAAGTATAAACATGAAATTTTAAGAGTTAAAGAGATTTTTATTGGGAATGCGTTGCAAAGTTTTAATACAAGTGATCTAAAGAGAATTATTAGTGAAGGAAAAGTAGTTTTAGACAAGTTTATTTCTTTTAGTGAGATTTATAAAGCCAATGAAAATTATCTTAATAATCATAGAGGGGCAATATCAAATCCTAGTTTGTTGAATAACCCTGTTGATTCAAAAAGATTTAAAGAGTTCGGTGAGATTGTAAAAAAACAAAGATATTTCAAAGGATCTGATGTTTTAGCTTATTATGGGAATCAAAGAAAAAGAAACCTTGCTGGTATTAATGAAATGGGATTGTTTTATTATGCTTTAGAAAAAGTTATTCCATTTTATGAAAGAAATCATCCATGCGATAAGAAAAATCAAATACTTGTTAATAAGTTCACAAAAGAGGCTTCTAGGTTAGAGCTTCCGGATTCATATTTATGTGATCGAGAAGATAATGCTCTTACATTGAAATCTGGGCAGTTATATTTAATTATCATGGATTTTAAAAATCTTTTATATGAGTCTAAAATTGTTAAAAAAACGAGAGAAGAGAGTTCAGCTGAGAATGCTGCCTCTTTGCCTGATTTATTTCTTGAAACAGCAAATGATAATGGAAAGCTTGAAGTTGCAGAGTTAAGTGAATTTTTCAGCACTTTATTTAGTGTTATCCCGATGAAAGATAAGGTGTTTTCTTACTTTGAAGATAAGTGTGGAGTAATTGATAATATTCCTGAATTTGGCGGGAACCAAGTAGATGTTAAATGTGTTAGAAAACATTTCTTAGATGTTTTTGAAAATATCTATCAAGAAAATAATAAAACATTTTCTTATTACGATTATATGCCTAAGCTTAAAAAAGTTTTAAAAGCACAAGAAAATCGAGGTGATAAGCATCTTAATGATAAGTATGTGATGCTTATTGAGAACTACTCTAGAGGTTGTGGGCCTTATGAAAATATTCCGTATAATAGCTTTGATCTTGTTGGGATGTATACAGGGCTTTTAAATATAGAAGCAACCATGAATAAATTTGATAAAAATGGTAATAATATTATTGATCCAGATGAAGCAGAAGAAACCTATGAGCACTTTAAGCCAGGGCTTCTTAATGTTTTAGATGGAATTGCAAAGAAAGTTCCTAAGCAAATTTTTAAATTCTTACTTAAGTATAAAAGAATGCCAGATCCTAAGAAAGATTGGTTTAAAGTTTTAACTACTTTTAAAATGCCATCTGCTGACAGGGAAACAATTGTAACTATTTTAGTTGGACTTCAAACTGTCGGAGATCAGAAAAGACGAGAAAGACAAGGTGATGACTATTTAAGTAAGGGCGCTTTTTGTCAGAATAGATATAAAGTTAAAACACTTATTAGAGATCAGTATGAGTGTGTAGTTAATGACCGTCAGGAGTTTTGTAATTAATGTTTTTTCAAAAAATAAATGAAATTTCAGTCTTAGAGCTATCTGAAAAATTAGATCAATTTGAGTTGATAGATGTGAGAACTGAGGAAGAGTTTCATGGAGAGTTATCTCATATTCAAAATTCCAAACTTGTGCCTATGGGAGAAGATCTGGATACTTATTTAGAAGAAATGAAGTTAACCTCGGAAATCGTTTTTATATGTAGAAGTGGAAGAAGATCAGCAGATGCGACCTTAAGAGCTCAAAAAAAAGGTGCTAAAAAAGTCTTTAATCTTGTAGGTGGAATGATTGCGTGGAATAACGCAGGGTTAAAGACTCAAGCTAATACTTAAACTCTTTAAATCTTGCCTTACAATAAGATTTTCCCATCCTAAAGCATACTTTCTTGGTGCATTTAAATGCTTCTTTGAAGTGAGTTCTAAAGCAATTATTACATCCATCATGCCAAATTTTACATTTGATAGGGATTTTGGAGTTCATATCTTTTGGAGAATTAGGAATACAGCTCCACTGACAAGTTGTTAAATCTTGACTAGGTAAGTGTCCTTGAGCACATCGAATATTATTCGGTACATTATGGCAATCTGGGTTGAGTTCTAGTTTTTGTGGTTTTTTACTGCCGGCTAAACAGAGAAGTGAAAAAGTTAAAAATATTATATATTTCATATGAATAAGTTACTAATTACTCCAATAGGTAAGAAAAGAGAAAGAACTATTGCAGTAGCCACAAGAATAAATGCTACAATTAGATAAATGGAATTAAAAAATGAATTCATAAATCTATTCTATTATGAATTCATTTTTTGTAAAGAAGCCTTTTACTCGGGATTAAGGACAAATTTCCTTTATGTTTTAATGAAATAGAGATGATTTAGAATAAAGATAATGTTAAAGGCATATTTTTATTTAGATCAACGTTCTTTATTATTGGGCCGAATTCTTTTTGGACTTGTTTATTTGTATGATGCCTTGAGAAGAATTCCTTATGCTAGAGAATTTTTTTCAGATGAAGGAGTTTTGCAGCGTGGGTATTTTATATCCCATATGGCACATTCCTGGACAACCTCAATTTTATTTTTAAATGGCTCTGTGTATTTTGTTTATTTTTTAATTTCAATTTATTCACTTTCAGCTCTTTTTTTTCTCTTTGGAGTTCGAACTAAAATTAGCTCTATTATTATTTGGATATGCATTATTTCTTTTCACGATAGAAACTGGAGTGTGCTTAATGGTGGTGATGATGTTTTAAGATCAATTAGCTTAATTGGTATTTTCTTGCCTTGGGGGAATTTAAAAGCGTCTAGAGAAATTCTTTCTGGGCAGATCAAAGATTACTTTCAGTATTCTTCGCTTTGGAGCTTTGCTTTATATTTTCAATTCTTTTTGATTTATTTTACAACCTTTTTTCTTAAATCAGGAAGATCTTGGAAGATTGATTATACTGCAACGGAGTATGCTTTAGGCCTAGATAGCTTTGCATCTAGCATTGGGGCATATTTAAGAAATTTTCCTTCTTTGCTAAAAGTAATGACAGGATTTTCTATTTGGGGAGAATTATTAGGAGCAATCTTTCTTCTTGGAGGTTTTCTTTTATTTTCTAGAGGATATCTAGGTAAACTCGTGGCAGTGTTTTTTGGTGTGGTTTTTCATCTTGGATTATTTACCATGATGACTTTGGGACTTTTCCCTTTGATATGTATTAGTGGCTGGCTTTTGTTTTTACCTTCAGAGTTTTGGAACTATTTTCATGGCAAGAAATTTTCTTTTTTTACGAAAATTATAGAAACGTTAAAAAAAATATTCTTTTTAGAAACTATTAATAAGCTTTCTTCTGGATTCAATAATCAAAATAAAAGTGACTTAGAATCAAAGAGAACAGTTTTATCTAGAATACTTGCCTTGATATTTTTATTCAGTCTTTTTTATTGGAACTTTAAACACTTTTTTCCTCATACGGCCAAGCATATCTCAGCACTCAAGCACACCGCTCGTATTCTTCATATTTATCAAAAATGGAATATGTTCTCTCCTTATCCATATTCTCATAATCAATGGTACAGTATTCCAGCTCAGTTTAGTGATGGATCGGAAAAAGATATTATGGATTTTGGTTATCAAGGTTCTGTTCTTAGGCCAGGTTATAAAAATTTTTTATGGCTTAATGCTCTTACTAAAAAGTATCTCTCAAGAGTTGCTGGGAAGAAGAGTAAACTGAAGCTTTGGGCGAAATATATTTGCAAAGAGCATAGAGAGAAAAATACTGGGCTTAGATCATTTCAAATTATTCGTTACAGGCAAAAAATAACCTTGTATGGTGAGAGTGAGAAAAAGATAGATAAACATATAGATTACTCCAAAACTTGTCTGTAAAAATTGTAAATTTTACAAGTAATTGAAAAATTTATTGAGAATTAGTCGCGGTGAGTTATAGTCGCTCATTATGAAAAATCAATTAAAAGTCTTTTTAGTGTTCTTATCGTTTCAATTATTTGCTCAAAATCCTTTAGGGATTTTTAAAAATCCTATCAACTTATTCAGCGAAGCAAGCATTGCGCAATTATTAAAGCATAGATGTGTGAAGTATATTCCTGAAGCGAGACAAGGAAATGCTTGTGGTATTTATGCCCTTGAATTTATTGAAAAGCTTGATTTGAAAGTTATAACTCATAGGAAGAAGACAAAAAAGGGTTTCAAGATTGTTCCAAGAGTTGTTGTGTTTAAAGAAGAATTACTTGGACTTATGGGGAAGAATAAAACCACTCATCTCTTATCTGAGATCAACCAAAAGATGAACTCTAAAGAGAAGTTTAATGTATTTTCTTATCTGAAAAAAGCATTAGCTTCAGAAGATAAAGCCCTGCAGTTTATGGCCGTTATGTTTCAGGACATAGTTCCTTATAGTGAAAAAAACAATAAAGGCTATCAGAGATTTGTTAACGAGAATGCACTTTTTACTTATCTTGATCCTAGTAAAAGAATTTTTGTATCAAAGGTATATAAGAGAAACTTTAATTTATTAAAAGAAATCTCTCTAAAGTTTGCGATCTCACATTTTCAAAAACCTTTGAAGCGAAAAGGTAAGATCGAAACGAAAGTCACAGTCTATCCAGAAGGTATAAATATTTCAGAAAATTCTTATGGAGTCTTTTATCATTTTTATGTAACAGCGTATATGGCCAGGAAATTACTTGCTGGTGGATATATAAATCCTTATGGATTGGCCCATCACATGCCTTTTTTATTCAATTATATTTATGAAGTTGCAATGATGAGTAAACTATCTAAGATTCCTTTTAATCTTAAAGAACTTCTTTTAGACGAGCCAGATAAAATTACGGGCATGTACAAGTTATCTGATATCTATCTTGGTTATAGAGGAAGTCGATTTGGTGCTGGCTTCCCAGCAAAGATTTTAAGTACAACTGATTTTAATACTTATTTTGTTGATGGTGTTTATCTCGCTCCTGTTTGTAAGTAAGTGTATTTTAAATTGCTTCTTTTCAGGAAATTCTTTTTTGGGGACGCTAGATTGTGTATTAATTCTACAGAATAGAAACATCTCATAAGCAGTGGATATAGTTTTTCATTTGATTGAAAATTATAATTGAACATGCTCAATGGATTATTTATTCTTTGAGTATGTTTAAACTTATTATTTTTTTATTACTCTCTTGTTCTCATCATTCTATTAAGAAAACTCCATTGGCGAACTTTTCCTCTAATTTCTCTAAAAAAAATTATGAAGATTATTCAAATGAAATCATGATATCAACTCAAGGCAAACACTCTACTCAGGCTGGTTTAGATGTTATTAAAAGTGGAGGGAATATTGTTGATGCAGCCGTTGCGATAAGTTTTGCTATTTCTGTTGAGAGGCCTCAATCTACAGGACTGGGAGGGGGCGGCTTTATGCTTTTAGATGGGCCACTTATTAAAAAAACGAAAATTTTAGATTTTAGAGAAATAGCTCCTTTGAAGGCAAACGAAAAAATGTACCTTGATGAAAATGAGCAAGTGGTAAAAGGCTTAAGTCTTAACGGTGCTTTATCAGTAGCTGTTCCGGGATTTGTTAGAGGAGTGTTAGAGATTCATAGAAAATATGGAAAACTTTCTTTAAGTAAAGTTTTAACTCCTGCTATAAGCTTAGCCGAGAACGGCTTTAAAGTTTATCCTCATCTAGCAAAATCTCTAAGTTCTAGAAGAAAAGTATTAGAGAAGTACCCTGAGACAAGAAAAATATTTTTCAAGAAAGAAAATCCTTTGAAAGTAGGTGATCATTTATATCAAAAGGATCTGGCGAAAACTTTGAGATTAATTGCTGAAAAATCAGATAATGGGTTTTACAAAGGACGGGTAGGGAACTCTATAGTTGAAACAGTTAATAGATATGGTGGCATTTTTTCTCAAGAGGATCTAGATAGATATCATACGAGATCTAGAGAGCCTGTTAGAGGAAAATATAAGGATTATGAAGTGCTTTCAATGCCACCTCCTAGCTCGGGTGGAGTTCATATTCTTCAAATTCTAAATATTTTAGAAAATGATGACCTTAAAAAACTAGGTTTTAATCATTCTGATGTCATTCATCTAAAGTCAATGGCGATGAAACTTGCTTTTATTGATAGGGCCAAATTCCTAGGAGATCCTGATTTTGTTTTTGTTCCCACAAAAAAATTAATTTCTAAGAAATATGCAAAAGCTTTGCGTGGATTAATTCATATGAACTCAGAAGAGATTAGGAAGAGTTCAAAGAATCTTTTACCTAAAGAGTCTGATGATACGACTCATTTTAGTATTATGGATAAGTGGGGGAATGCAATCAGTTCTACTCAAACGATTAATTATCTTTTTGGTTCAGGCATAGTGGCCAAGGGGACAGGAGTTGTTTTAAATGATGAGATGGATGATTTCTCAAGCCAGCCTGGTGATTCTAATGTTTTTGGAGCCGTTGGAAGTTATAAAAATAGAGTTGAGCCACGCAAAAGGCCTTTAAGTAGTATGTCCCCAACACTTATAAAGAAAAATGGAAAACCTGTATTAGTTCTAGGTACTCCTTCGGGTACTAGAATTTTAACTTGTGTTAGTAATGTGATTTTAAATTACTTGGAACATGATATGAGCTTGTTTGATTCTGTAGCGGCGATAAGGTTTCATCATCAATGGAGTCCGAACGTAATTAGAGTTGATGAACCTGGTTTTTCAAAAGATGTAGTAGAGGCCTTAGAAAATAAAGGCCATAAAGTTATAAATAAAAATCTTGGTTGTAAAATTCAAGCAGTCTCCAATGAAGGTGGGAAGCTTCACGGAGTCTCTGATCCTAGAGGAGAAGGAAGTGCTAAAGGAATTTAAGCTTTTTTGAGAAATGCTGCGACCAGAACAATCTGCGTTCCATTAACTTTACCTTCTATATGAAGTGGATTTTCCGTTAACGATATATTTTTAACAAGAGTTCCTCTCTTTGCCGTAAAATTTGCACCTTTGACGACGAGGTCTTTGATTAAAGTGACAGAGTCTCCTGATAATAACCTTGTTCCATTACTATCTTTACAAATAATTTCATCATCATTTTCACTTAGATAAGAGATTTTTTTTTCAATGATCTGAGCTTCTGGAGATAGATATATTTGCTCCTTTAAATTTTGTGCCCAGTTTTCATGAATGAGAAAATTTAAAATTTTAGAACTAAGAGCTTGAACAACTGCTTTTTCACTCCACATAGATACTGATAGGTTTCTAAAGTTTTCTGGATTTAAAGTTTCAGGGTTTTGAATTTGTGAAAAACAAAGTTCACATAGATCAATTTTCTCTTCTTTTATGAGCTCTCTTGATTCTATTTTTTCTGAAGAGTTGCAAATATCACATTTCAGATCATTCATATCCTTCCTTTAGAATTTTAAACTATCAATTAAAGATTAATTTGATATTATACAATTTATGTTAAGTGTTTCAAATGTGTCCAAAACTCTTGGAGGGAAAACCCTTTATTCTGGAGTAAATTTTCAAATTAACCCTGGAGAAAAAGTAGGATTAGTTGGCCCAAATGGAGCAGGGAAGTCAACTTTCTTTCGTATGATTACAGGAGAGGATAGGCCTAGCTCTGGTGAGATTTCTATTTCTGATAAGTTAAGAGTTGCTTATTTTTCTCAAAATGTTGGAGAAATGCATGGCAAATCAGCCCTTCAGGAAGTTTTAGAAGGTGATATCAAGGTTAGTGAGTTGCAAGCTAAGATTAGCGAATATGAAGCTCAAATGACAAATTATGAGGCTTTAAGTGAGGATGAAATGAATGCTCTCATGGTTAAGATGGGAGATGCTCAAACCGAATTTGAGAAAAGAGGCGGCTATGATCTTGAATCAAGAGCAGAAGAAATTCTTACTGGGCTTGGAATAGGCCCAGTAGATCATTCAAAATTAACTCAAGACTTTAGCGGTGGATGGAAAATGAGGATTGCTCTTGCCAAAGTTCTTGTTATGAAACCCGATCTTATTCTTATGGACGAGCCTACGAACTACTTAGATATGGAAACAATTCTTTGGCTTGAAAATTGGTTACAAGTTTTTGAAGGAGCAGTTTTCATGACTACTCATGATAGAACTTTTATGAATAATGTCGCTAAGAAATTGGTTGAAGTTAGCCACGGGAGCGTAAGTGTTTATAGTGGAAATTTTGACTTCTACGAAAAAGAAAAAGAAGTTCGATTGAACCAGATAAAGGCTCAGTTTTCTAGACAGCAAGCAATGCTTAAGAAAGAAGAAGAGTTTATTGAAAAGTTTAAAGCCAGGGCCTCCCATGCAGCACAGGTTCAGTCCAGAGTAAAAAAATTAGAGAAAATTGAACGAGTTGAATTACCTCAAGAAGAGCAAAGTATTAACTTTGAATTCTCTACTCCAGATAGAGGAAGTGATGATGTGGTTATTATCAATGAACTTTCAAAATCTTGGAAAAAAAGTGATGGGAGTGAATTAAAAATTTTTGAAAATTTAAGTGTGACAGTTAAAAGATTAGAGAAAATTGCAGTTGTTGGTGTAAATGGAGCAGGTAAGTCTACTCTTTTGAAGATTATAGCTAATCAGACTGATCCTAGTAATGGCGAGTGTAGATTGGGAGCTAGCACGAGTCTCGGTTATTTTTCACAATTTTCCTTCGATGTTTTAAGTCCTCAGAATACAGTTTTTGAAGAAGTACGTTCTGTATTGGTGAATGCGAGTGATGGATTTCTTAGGAATTTATTAGCTGCATTTTTATTCAGAGGTGATGATGTTGAGAAAAAGGTGAAGTTTTTATCAGGCGGAGAAAAAAGCCGTCTAATTCTTGCTTGCCTGCTAGCAAAGAATCATAATTTTTTAGTCCTAGATGAACCGACCAATCATTTGGATATTAAATCAAGAGAAGTGTTGCTTGAGGTCTTAAAGAAATTTGAAGGCACAATCATGATCGTTAGTCATGATAGACATTTTCTTGAAGGCCTTGCTAATAAGGTTTATGAGGTTGATAGAGGAGAGATTCGGATTTTTCCGGGGAATTATGAAGAATATCTTTCTTCCAAAGAGTCCTGCTAGTCTTTGATTACTTTTTTTGCAGTCTTTGAAAAAAATATAGAAAGACAAATGCACTATTAGTTCTTTGTTATGATTGAAGAGTTCATCTAACAAAGGAAAAAAATGAAGTTTTTATTATTAGTATTACTTTCAACTCTTAGTGTCGCTCAAGATCATGAATTAGAAAGCTTTTTAATTAGAAAAGCGGGCCTTTTAGATCTTTCTCTTTCTAATAATTCATCTACAACATGGCTTGACGTTGATTTGACAGGAAGTTTTGGCAAGAAGATCGCTTTTGATTCTGAAACAAAAATTGAAAAATATAGTATCGATGAAGACCAAGAACAAAAAATGGTTCTTGGGCTAGGAAAAATTATTAAACACCAAGATGGCACAGTAATTGGTATTCTGGGGCAGATAGGGCTTGATGGCTTGAAAGATGATGAATTAGGAGTAGAAAAGCAAAGAGTAACTATGGGACCTAAGGTTCTTATCAGTTTTGGAGATCAAGGACTTGAGCTCGCTGGATCTATGAGAATGGCACTTAAAGGTGATTTCTTTCATATGAGAGCATTTGGGACATATTGTATTAGTGATGCTTGGAGTATCGAAGCTGAAGCCTGCAAGACGATTGGGCAAAATGGAATAGGAGAGGATTTTGTGAGAGGTACGATGAGGTTAAATGCGGTTTATAATCTACATAATAATCTTCAATTGGGTCCATACTTAGGATATGTTCAGACTTCGGGAGTTAATGAAGAAATGACTCCGGCTATTGGAATTACTCTTAAGCTTGGTAGAGGACTTTTGTAGAACTAAAAGATAATAAAATTAAAAATAAAAAAGGAATCAAAACCATGATTCCTTTTTTATTTTTTCTGGCATGAATAAAGTTTAAGAAATTGAATACTTTATGAAGTAGTAACTTTAGTGATTACAACTTGGCCCATGAACATGTCCATGACTCAGCTCATCTTCAGTCGCTGCTCTAACATCCATTACTTCAACATCAAAGTTTAAATGCTCTCCAGCTAGTGGATGATTTCCATCTAAAACAACATGTTCATCTGTTACTTCAATAGCTGTTAGAATAATACTTCCATTTGGTGTATCCATTTGAAATTGAACTCCAACCTCTAAAGGCCCTCCATCACTATCAAACTCATTTCTTGGAACCTTTTGAACTAACTGATCATTTCTTGTGCCGTAAGCATCTTTTGGTTCAATTGAAACTTGGAGTTTGTCACCTTTTACTTTTCCTTCCAAAGCGTTCTCTAGACCAGGTATGATGTTTGAGAAACCTTGAAGATAAACTAAAGGAGTTCCATCTGACTTGTCTAAAATCTCACCTTTGTCGTTTGTTAAAGTATAATTAATAGAGACTGCATGATTTTTTGTAATGTTCAAAGTGATCCTTTAGTAAAAAGTTTGATTGAACCTATCATAGTGAATACTTTAAGCCAAAGAAGTATTTGATTGAGATAGGTGACTATGAGGTGTAATCTAGAAGAAATGAATCAAACTGATAGGCATTATGATGTTATTATTCTAGGGGGAGGAGCTGCAGGGCTGTTTTGTGCTGCTGAGTGTGCAAAGAGCCTTCAAAAAGTTCTCTTGATTGAAGGCAATAAGAAGGTGGCCCTAAAGGTGCAAATATCAGGAGGAGGGAGGTGCAACTTCACTAATCTAAATGTCACTTCTCAAGATTTTGTTTCAGAGAATTCACATTTTATGAAATCTGCTTTGGCTCAATTTAGCTCTGAAGATTTTATTTCATTAGTTGAAAAATATGAAATCGATTATTATGAGAAAAAAATGGGGCAATTGTTTTGTAAGAAAAACTCTCTAGAGATTATTAATATGCTACTAAATGAGTGCAAGAAAAATAAGGTAGAGATTCATAAAGATGAGATGATTCTTGATTGTAACAAAGAAGAGTTTTATAAAATTAAAACTTCTAAAAGTACGTATCTTGCATCAAATGTGGTCGTTGCAACGGGTGGCTTATCTTTTGAGAAATTGGGTGCTAGCGATATTGGTTATAAAATTGCGAGAAAATTCTGCTTAAAGCTTACACAGGTTTATCCCTCACTCGTTCCTTTGACTTTTCCTTCAGTTACTCCTTTATCAGGGATATCACTTAAAGTCTCAGTGGAGTGTAATAAATCAATCATTAAGGATGATTTATTATTCACGCACAAAGGTTTTTCAGGCCCTGCAGTTTTGAAGATTTCTCTTTACTGGAATCAAGGAGATTTGATTAAAATTGATTTTATGCCAGAGATAGATCTTTACGAAGAACTAATAAAATTAAAAAGAAAGCACCCTCAAAAGAAAGTTGAAAAGATTTTATATGATTACCTCCCACAAGCGATGGTGCTTTTTTGGATAAATCATATTGTAAAAATCAAGAATCAGGACTTACAATCATTATCTCTAAAAGATTTAAAAAAAATTTCTGATTGTTTTAAAAACTATGAATTCTCTCCCACTGGAACAGAAGGTTATAAAAAAGCAGAAGTAACAAAGGGAGGAGTTCATACTAATGAGCTTTCTTCAAAAACCTTAATGAGTAAAAAGCATGCTGGGTTGTATTTTATTGGAGAAGTCGTAGATGTGACAGGCCTTTTGGGAGGTTATAATTTTCAATGGGCATGGTCTTCAGCGTTTGTTGCTGCGAGATCAATTCGAGAATCAATGATAGGAGAAAAGATTGATGAGTAATCATATTTGGGGAGATCAAGAGACAAGTTTTTTTCACTCCTTAACTCCTGATATTATTTTAAATGCTGTAGAATCTTTAGGAATAAAAGTAACAGGGAGGTGCTTGACTCTAAATAGTATGGAAAACCGAGTGTATGAGGTTGAAATAGAAAATGATGAGGCCAAAACTCCAAGTGAAAGATTTGTGATAGCAAAGTTTTATAGGCCAGGGAGGTGGAATAGGGAGCAGATTCTTGATGAGCATCAGTTTCTTTTTGATTTAAAAGGTTCGGATATTCCTGCAATTGCTCCAATTCAATTCAACAATGAAAGTCTATTCCTAGATAAAGAAACCAAGCTTCTTTATTGCTTATTCCCTAAGAAGGGTGGAAGAATGCCGCAGGAAATGACTGATGAGCAACTTGAAATTACTGGTAGACTTTTGGCCAGGATACATTTGGTTGGCGCAAGTAAAGTTTCAGATTATCGATTAAAAATTCATCCTGATGTGTTTGCAAGAGCAAACTTAAACTACTTATTAAAAAAGAAAATTATTCCAGGCCATCTTGAAAAATCTTATGAAAAAAATGTTCTAGAGATCTGTGACTTATCAGTTGATCTTTTTAAAAATATCGAAACACATCGGATACATGGTGATTGTCATTGGGGCAACATTATTTTAAGAGATGAAGAAATATCCTTTATTGATTTTGATGATATGCTCACAGGACCTGCTGTTCAAGATATTTGGTTAGTGGTACCAGGAGAAGATCAAGAATCTATAATTAGAAGAAATCTATTATTAGATGCTTATGAGACGATGAAAAATTTTGATCGTCGTACTTTAAAGCTTATAGAGCCTCTAAGGGCCTTAAGGTATATTCACTTTTCTTCCTGGATTGCTAAGAGGTGGGAAGATCAAGCATTTAAAAATGCTTTTCCTCATTTTCAGGATTTAAATTATTGGGACATTCAAATTAGAGATCTTGAGGTTCAAATACAAAAAATTAAAAACCAAACGTCTTCTCCTCATTGGTAACTATTAATTTTTTTGTTTCTTGTACCCAAATACTTTTGCAAAATTCCCACGAGACTTTATAGCAAACCTTACTGATGGATTATAAGCAGTTATGGTGTTGAATAGTTGTATAGGGGAAGACTTGATTGTTGATGCAAGAGAGGCCCATCTGAATCCAAAACCAATAGTCATAGATTCATTGATAACATGATGCCACCAGCTCGGCGGGTTATAGAGGATATCTCCAGGCTCAAGAGTGATGTCAAAATAGTCGAGGTATTTCATTTCGGGAAACTCTTTAAAGTTTGGTTCTTTTGGGTGAAATAAAGTACTAAAATAAGGACGGCCATCAACTAAAGGGGCAAGGTATTGGTTGTAACTAGGGGGATAAAGTAGCCAGTTCTTTTTACCATAAACTTGAACAAAGAAATTGCTCTGAACTGCAGAGTGGATGTGAGTATAAGTCTTATCTCCTCCTATGAAGCACTGAAAAGTATTTCCGGACACGATCTTTTCTGTTCTCTCTAGAAACCAATTTTTATCAATATCGTTAAGTAACTCTGGATGATTTCCCAAAAGATCATTAAAACGCGAGTAATAACTATTATCACCTCTTTTCATTCCTTCTATTACTTCTCTGAATTTAACGGTTTTAACACTATATTCCATCTCTTCATTAAGGTTTGGAGATGCATTAATAAGAGGAATGTCATCATCTCCGTACTTCTCGTTAAGAAAATCAGGACTCCATTTTGAGATGCATTCCCATTTCTTGGCAGCTCCCTTGAGCACAACAGGTTTATTCTTCTTTAGATAGTTCTCTATAAAATCTTGGCGAGAAATATCTTCAACAATATCAACTCTTAACGCCCTTCCAATATGTCCAATTTCTTGCAATTTTTTTAAGTTCTTTTGTCTTAGATAATTTGTTAAATTCCATTTTTTCTTATCATTAATAGATCGTTGAAAAAGATGCTGGTAAAGCCAGTTAAAGCTAAATAGATATTTGTAGATAGATGCTTGCTTAAATGTATTCCTCATACTTTGTTCCTTGAAGGCAGTTGAAATTTTGTTACTTTCTTCTTTGATCCCTATTAATTTAAATTGAATCAAAGTTGTTATTTATGTTGATGTGATTATAGCATTTGTCTTTTGCGCCAAGAGAGTGATTGTAAATTTTTTAATTCTTTTTATTCTAACCGTTTTAAGTCCTTGTATTTGTAGCAATTCAGGTGTTAAAAAAATAGACATAAATCAACACCTTGGTTTGAGTGGTTTTGATGTGTTCACTTTCTGAGCAGCTCTAAATTATTTACATGTTCAAGGTTTTAGAACTCTAAAACTTGCTACTATTAATTGATGCAAAAAATAATAATATTAATGGTTATTTCATTTTTCTCTTACTCTCAAGAAGCCTTGGCTCCCTTAGATGCACGAGTGACGAATGCTCTGAATAAAGTTAAATGGCTTGGCTTAACAAGGGTGAGTATTGGTAGCAAGACATATAATTTTGTTAAAGATCAAGGATTAGATAATTTCTCACAATTGCAAGTTGGAGCTGAAACCCAGGGTGTTCAGATTGGAAAGGGAAATTACTTTCTACCTGTTAATATTGAGTTTCATGCAAAATCTCTTTCTAGTATTGATACTTTAGATTTTTCTATATTTAACAAAAGAATAGAGAATCCAAGTGATTCTAAGTATGTAGAGTCTATACTTGATTTGTCTCTTCTGAACTGGGAGAAAACTAGTGTTAACGAATTTTTTGATGCAATTCAAGTTAATAAATTTAAGTTCTTTTCTCTTCGTTATATAGGATCAGTGAAAACAAAAGGTAATCAATTTAAATTATTATTTTCTGGTTATATAGCACCTTTTCAGAATCAATTCGCACCTAAGATGTCTGAGGAGCTAAATTTATTTTTTCAAGACTTTGCCCAGGGAAGTGAAGATGTTTTTCTTGATCCTGAGGAGAAAAGCTTTGCCAGAAAATATTTTGGAGCAAGAAATTCTCCTCTTAGCTTTACGGGATCAGATGAGTTGAGAGGAAGAAAAGATACGAGAAATGCTTTGCTCGGAGATGCATATTTTTATGTAGGGATTCAATTATTTGAATTGATTCAACTTAGACTAGGAGCCCATATTGATTCTATGGTGTATAATGGAAAATACAATGTCATAAAGTTTGAAGATAAAAAAAGAAAAGCAGATATTAATATAAGGCTTGGGAAATTTTTTAAAGATGAATCTTTTTTATCAGATTTGAATTTATATTTTTATTATCAACAAGATAGTTTTAAATCTATGATTATAAATAATCCTACGACTCGTCCGAACGAACCTTACAGTGCGGATCTTCATGATAATGACGGAACAAGTTTTGGCATTGGAATTCAAATCCCATTTTCTTCTCGTAAATCACGAATTGATTTAAACCCTAGGTTTAGATAATTATTTGTTTTGATATTTAAGAGTAGCCGTAAAATCACTGTTAAAAGATTGAAAAGTAACTTCGTGATTCCCTAGAGTGAAACTCATTCCAGGTTTTAGTTCTGCTACTATATACGATTTGTTACCAGATTCATGATGGACTAAGATATTATGGGCATCAGTTCCAGTTTGTGAGCATTGCCTAACTAATGAAACATAAAATTCATGCAAATTCATTGTTTGATTATCTATGGCCAGGGGAGTTGTAAATTTAAGGATCCTAGGAATATTTTTTTCTTGTGTTGAATTTAAAACTTGTATTTTGTGCTCTCCCCCTGAAGATTCATCAAGCTCTTTAATTTTATCTCCTTCAGAATCTAAAAAATAAGTATGTACGTTTCTCGCGTTAAAAGAAACAAAGTTTGTCTTGTCACAATGATAATTCCCCATAATCGCTGATCTATCACCATATTCTTGATTTTCTTGATAATAGCTATTTAAGTTAGGCTCCCAGTGATTAGAATGTCCCATTCCTAAGTTATGGCCCCATTCATGAAATAAAGTGTGATACTTGTTAAGTGGTACTTCTCCATTTGATAAATCATTTCCCATAGTATGTATAAATATGTCTCTTTGTGGTTTGGAAACGGTTCCTAGGTTTCCATAATTTAATCCAGTACCTGTTGATCCAAGATAGATAACGTGCTTAAAAGTTTCTGGGTCAATTCCTTGAGATTTCAATTTTTCATCAGCTCTGAACTTTCTAATATTTAAATTAGTATCAGCATCATCTACTATTTTAACTTTTTTTATTTGAATGTCAGAAACAGAATATTTTCCAAAAGACGCAGTTGTTACTTTTTGTTTAAAACCTTCAAGAAGATTTGCAAAAGTCGTTTGGGCCAGTGACGAAGGCTCTGGTCTAAAGTCGCTATAAACAATGACGCCTAATAAATTGAGATTTGTTGGTGTCTTCAAAGATGCTTTATTGTTATTTTTAGCATGTCTCACTTTAACTGGAGCTCTATTTAGCAATTGCACTGATTTTACATCTATTAATTTCATTTTATTAAGAGTACTGATTTTTAGAATAACTCCAGTGATATTTACGACATCGCCTGTACGAATATATTTATGTTGTGGTTTTAACTTCATTAAGAAAAATTGCGAATTAACATGCAGGATATAGAGCTCTCTTCCATTAGTATGATCTTCATTGTCTTCTATCTGTTTGATTACTGAGCCCTGAAATACTTGGGCCCCTATTTGCGGAGCCGCATGAAAGCGATTATCGCTTTTCTCTTCTTGTTCTAGAGAGTGATTTTGCTTGCATGAATAAATAAATAAAGACAATAGTAGAGTAAAAAATTTCATGGTTAAATTATCTCTTGTTTAGAACTGAATAGCTTAGTCTGGAATTATTTGCAGGTGTAGAGAGAAAAGCTCTGTTATTGCCGAATAGGATATAATGAAATGATGAAAGAGAAAATTAAAGAAATGTTGATTGAAAAAATAACTAAAGAGCTAAAAGAAGCTATAAATATTGCAAACTCTGCTAAAGAGTTAACTACTGATGGTGATTTAAAATCTGATGGGAAGTATGATACTAGGGCGATAGAAGCGGGCTATTTAGCAAGCGCTCAAAAGAAACGAGTGGATGAGTTAACTAAAGATTTAGAAT
>JAHDBN010000016.1:0-12159 GCA_020630335.1 Bacteriovoracaceae bacterium | reverse complement strand
TATTTAGCAAGCGCTCAAAAGAAACGAGTGGATGAGTTAACTAAAGATTTAGAATTATTAGAGTCAATTGAATTTTTTGAAGACAAAAAAGAAGTGACTTTAGGTGCTTTGGTTTCCCTAGAGTTTAATGGTCAAGAACGTAACTATTTTATTTCATCGGCCGCTGGTGGGAATCTTCTAAAAATTAAAGATTTAACTGTTCTAGTAATATCTGTTTTTTCTCCTATAGGACAAGCAGCGATAGGCTTGAGGGTTCATGATGAATTTGAAGTTAACCAAGGAGAAACCAGTAGAATCTATAAAGTTTTAGCGATAAAATAAATTGTGGATTTTAATTTACTTCGAGTCTTAGTTTTTCTTTTTATCTTTACTCTTTTAATTAGTCTGGAAGTGAGAAAATCTTTTCATCAAAGAATTTTTAAAAGAATTCAAAGATGGCCCAATAATTTGTTGTTGATTTTTCTTGGAAGCTTTTTAATTAAAATTTTTTCATTTCTTGGGCCCCTAGGAGTTTCTCAGTTTGAATATACCAAAGCCTATAGTGTTCTGAATATCCTTGGTGTGAATGGAATCACAAAGACAATCATATCAATTCTATTGCTAGATTTTTTTATTTATTTTCAACATGTACTTACTCATAAAGTTAATTTTCTATGGAGAATTCATCGCGTGCATCATTCCGATCCAGACCTCGACGTTACAAGTGCACTCAGGTTTCATCCTTTAGAAATTTTTCTTTCAATGTTATATAAGTCTTTACTTGTTTTGATTTTTGGATTTTCCTTATGGGATATTGTTTTATTTGAGATCATCTTAAATGCCTCAGCAATGTTTAATCATGCTAATATCTTTATCCCCTTAAGTTTTGAGAGGAAACTCCGCCTGGTGTTCGTGACTCCACAAATGCATTTAATTCATCACTCAGTGGAACAAAAAGAATCTGATATGAATTATGGATTTTGCTTTTCTTTTTGGGATCGATTGTTCGGCAGTTATTTAGAAGATTTTGGCTCTAATTTTCAAATCGGAAATGCTAGGTTTCGATCTTCAGAGGAGCAAAAAATCTATCGATTACTAAAACAGCCTTTCGAATGAGGATTGTCTAGGACTTGTCTATAGATTGTTAGTGATGCATGTGAGATGATAAGTGAATGAAAAATACTATTTTATTACTTGGTTTTCTTTCTCTTAACGTTTTCTCAGGCGATTTACCAACTGCAAAATTTGTCGATGTAAAAAAATATACAGGAAAGTGGTATGCAATTGGCGCACTGCCACAATTTTTTACGAGAAAATGTGTTGCTCAAACTGCTGAATATAAAGTTAAAAGTTCCGAGGAAATTTCGGTTTTAAACACTTGTATAAAAAAGAAAAATAAAATCAAGACGATTGATGGGCAAGCTAAAATTGTTAATAAATCTACCAACGCAGAATTAGAAGTTAGCTTTAATAGTTTTTGGACAAGATTATTTAGAGTGAAAGGGGATTATGTAATCATGGAGCTTGATTCTAACTATAAATACGTCTTGGTTGGAAATTATAGTAGAAAAGGCCTTTGGATAATGTCTAGAACTCCTAATATGCCAAAAACAATTTATAAAAAATATTTGAAAATAGCCGAAGAAAACGGCTTTAACATCAATAAGGTTATTCGATCTAGATTTTAGTAACTATTAGTGTTTTATATCTAATATTAGGGCAAAACTTAAGTTGCTTCTCTGTTGCTAGTTTCGTATAAATGTCTCGAATTATTCATTTAGAGGACAGGAACTTATGAAATTAGTATTTTTAGTATTCATCTTATTTCAATTTTCACCTGCGTTATTAGGATCAGATTTCGTTGAAAAGGAATTAATCGCAACGGTTGAAGAAGTACTTTGTGAAGAAGTAGATATATTTGTTATAGGAGATGTATGCATTGTTTTTCACAAGCTAGTTCTAGACTCAAAAAAAATAGCTCTCGTTTATAATTCTAAAAAATTTCAGTCAATCTTTCGAGAGAAGAGTGAGCTTATTGGTAGTACTGTAAATTTAAATCTCAATGATTATGAGAATTTTTCGAGAAAAGAGTTATCAGTTCTAAAAAATTACAATTCTGAGTATTTTTACTTAAAGGCCTCAATTGATTTAGTTCTAGATGAGACTGATTATCCTTTAAACTCAACTGAAGAACTTAAATATATAGAAAATGTAGCTAGAGATTTAAGACGTTTTTTCTGGATTAGAGGACATGAGGCCTTAAAATCCTCTATATATGAGCTTAGTAAAGAAGACTTGAGCGTTTTTGAAGAATCACTACTGCTTCATGAGAGCGATGATCTAGATGCCATTTTAGAGTGCCTAGAATCTAATATCTGCAAGGTTTATAATATTAAAACCGAATCAGAGCACATGGGTGAAGCTTACACTCATTTAAGCTTAGTTTTAATTGATCTTGGCAAGAAAACTCATCAAACGTATACCTATAGTCTCTAATTTCCATAGTTTAAAGCTATCATTTTATTATCATTATCTATTGGAAATATATGAATTTTTAAGTGAAACTTAGTTGTTCTTAAACACAAGGAGAAAAAATGATTACTCTAGAAACAGATAATCTTAAAGAAACAATTGAAAAAAGCGAAAAAGTATTTGTTCAGTATGGTGCTTCTTGGTGCGGACAGTGTCGCATGATCAAGCCAAAAATTAAGAAGCTAGCAGCTAATAATGAAATGGTTACTTTTATTTATGTTGACGCTGAAAAATTTCCAGAGAGCCGAAAGCTAGCAGACGTAAGTAATTTACCTACTTTTGCAACCTTTAAAAATGGAGAGAGAACGAAACAATTTACAGGTTCTAAGTTTGAAACAGTAGAGGAGATGTTTAATGAGATTGCCGCTAATTAAAAATCTTGTAACATTTATTCAAGACAATGATGAAGATTTTATTTTAGAGGCTGCAGAAGTCTTAGAGCATCTTTCTAGTGAGAAGACGATGAAAGATGAAGAATTAAATGTTATAGGTGAGTTAATTTCTAATATGTTTGGGGCCCTAGAGGTCTCTAAGGAAATAAAAAATGGGGCATCTCAGAAGGAAGCTCTAAATAGTTTTATGAAACGAGTCATGGGCTCAATAGATAAATAAGGAGAATATTATGAGTAGATTAGTAGGAAACCAAGCACCTCATTTTGAAGGTCAAGCGGTTGTAAATGGAGATTTTGAAGACATTAAGTTAAGTGATTTTGATGGGAAATGGAAAATACTTTTTTTCTATCCACTAGATTTTACTTTTGTTTGCCCAACTGAAATTTGTGCATTCTCAGATGCGGCTCCAAAATTTAAAGAAAAAAATTGTGAAATTATCGCATGCTCAGTAGATTCAGTTTTTTCTCATCTTGCTTGGACACAACAAGACAGAAATGATGGTGGGTTAGGAGAGATTAATTTCCCTATTCTTTCAGACTTAAATAAAAACATAGCAAGAGATTATGAAGTTTTAACTGAAGACGGTGTTGCATTAAGAGGTCTTTTTCTTATTGATAATAATAATGTTATTCAACACGCAACAATTAATAACTTATCAGTTGGTAGAAACGTTGATGAGGCCTTAAGACTTCTTAAAGGGTATCAATATACATCGACTCATGGTGAAGTTTGTCCGGCAAACTGGAATGAGGGTGATGATACAATGAAGCCAGATCCAAAAGGATCAAAAGAATGGTTTAATAAGAACAAATAAGACTTAAAAATATCAAACAAAATGAAGGGAGGCGGGAGTCTCCCTTTTTTTTGTTATGTAAGATTATAAATGCTCCACTTCTCATCATGGATTGCATCATTTAGTGCGTAAAATTCTTTGAATTTATTTTGAATCAAAGATCTTATTCCTTTTCCTCTGGCGACTAAGAAAAATTTATCTGTTTCCATTTTTTTGGATAACTTTCTAAGAATCACCCTTAAATCTAAAGGATCACTAAAGTCATAGATAAAATATACATCTGCTGTTGGGATTTTAAATCCTTCTTCAATAATATTTTGTTTTTTTAAGGTGAAATTTTTAAGGCCTAAATTGTTTAAAACTCTCTCGCCTTCCTCTCTTCTCACATCCATAAGTTCATACCCAATGAATTTAGAGTCAGGGATGACTTGACTTAAGACAATGGCCATTCGTCCATAGCCAGCACCTAGATCAACTATAGTTTCAGGGGTAAATGATTTTAAAATATTTAAAAAAGAGTGAATCTCAGGATAAGGAGTTTGTAGTACTTGTGGGTGAAGTCCTATCCAGGTTTCGGATCCTTCAAGATGATTTCTTCTGCTAGAAAGATCTGCTTTTTGATCGTAGCCTCTATACTTTTTTAATAATTTTCTTTCAATTTTGGGTATCTGAAAGCCAAAAAAATTATCTAACTGTCTTGAGTGAGTCAGCGGACATGCTCCGGCAGGTATTGTAAACATGTCCTCTGTGATATGAAAATCTATATTTGAGATAAAACTACCAATTTCCCCTGTTATCTCTTGGAGAAGATTGCTTTGCTTTAGCAATACTAACCTTTAAGTTTCTACCGTGGAATTCTTGCCCATCCATTTTTTGAACACAAGTGTTTGCTTCATCTTCATTGGCCATTTCAATGAAACCAAATCCTTTACTTCTGCCAGTATCAAAATCAGTAATAATTTTCACTGAACCAACTGTTCCATGATTTGAGAATTCAGCTTTCAGTGCTTCATTATCTACTTGATAAGGAAGATTTCCGACGTAAAGTTTGTTGTTCATTTTTGTCCTTTATGAATGCAAGAGATTAAGAAAAACTAATTAGTTCTATAGCTCTTTAGTAAAAAATTAAAATAGAGCCTGTAGTGTAAAATCTTGGGATCTAGTTAAATTCGATAAAAGAAAGTAACAAGTTAAGGGAATTCTGTCTATATTTTAAACTTCTTTAATATCAACGATTTGGGAGTAATATTCATTGTCCAATCTTCTTGATTGGACTCCAGGAGCTCTCATTTTTATAGTATATCTACCTGGAGTCTTTGGGTTCCACCAATGAGACCATATTTGCCAGGACAATAGATTTTCTCTTTTTGCTTGCCAGTGAACCTCTTCTTTTAACGTATTATTTTGTCGAGATATTTCAATCTCTAATTTAGGGCTTAGATCTTCTAATCCTCCCCACATTAAGCCTATGACCCTATAAGATATTTTTCCTTGTGGGTTTTTCCATTTTTCAACTTTAATGGGAAGAGCAGTGAAGTCCAAGTCGGGATTTTTGTAATCCTTTAATAACTTGGGAGTTCCATCTTGATGAGTCCTGTCAGCAAACTCTTGCATTTGTTTTGTAGTGGGAGTTTGAGAGTTGGGCTTGAAAAAAATCATTTGATCTACCCATTTAATTGATGCACAACCATACCATCCAGGAACAATTAACCTGCAAGGATAACCTCTGTCTTTACTAAGAGGTTTACCGTTCATCTTGGTTGCTAGGAAAGCTTTTTGTTTAATTAAATCATCTATAGAGAAAATCCAGCTAGCTCCAGCTTTAGATTGAACACCCATCCAATTAAAGCCTGATTCAGAACTTTCATCAAATCCATTAATGAAGACATGGGTTGCTTCTTTTTTTATATTGCTGAAACCAAGAAGAGATTTTTTTGAAGGTTTTCTTTCGAAAAGATCTTTAATTAATACTCCATCCCATCTTGCAGCAGACATTAATCTAAAACCTGTGTACTTATCATTGCCAGCACATTCCATCATCGTTACACCAATATCTTTGGATGCATCAATAATATCTTGGATTCTCCACTTCCCTGGAGAGTCCACAAGCCCTGCAACAGATATATGTGTTAATGTTTTTACGTTTAACAGATTTGGCTTTTCTGTTCGAGTATAAAAGTTTTCATCAGTCATAACTAACTGGTCTTCTTTTATATTCTTTAGATCATAAATTGCTTTTGGGAGGATTTCTTTTAAGTTGGAAAACTTTCTAGCATTTCTTCCTTTTCCATAAGTTTTATAAGCTGAAAGCTTGAGCACTTTTTTTACAAATCTTTGAAATCTTTTAGGTGCTTTAAGCTCTAAGTCTTCTAGATATGTCAGCTTTTCAGAAGCGATGGATCTAAGAGAAACTCTTGAACAAGCTGGGATCAAGGTTGCCGTGATAAAAGTAATAAGAGATTTAGTAAACTTTCTTCTCGAAATCATCTATTTAGTCTAGGACTTCTTTGTGGACTTGAAAAGTCTTAAGAGTTAAGCTTGATCCCTATGAATTGCCCTTTGTGCGAAAGTAACAATTTTTTAGAATATGATATTATAAAAAGCAGGGTTTATAATCTTTGTAGTGCATGTGGACTTCTTTACTTAGACAAAAGGTTTCATCTAAATAGTGAAGAAGAAAAAAAACGATATGATCAACACATTAATGATCCAAATGATGAGCGATACCGAAAATTCTTGTCTAGAATCTTCACCCCATTAAACAATCTTTTGAGACCTTGTTCCTACGGTCTTGATTTTGGTTCAGGGCCTGGACCGACTTTAAGTAAAATGTTTGAAGAGAGAAAACATAGAGTTGAGATTTATGATAAGTTCTATGCTGATGATAAGAGCGTTTTTAATAATCTTTATGATTTCATTACATCTACAGAAGTAATAGAGCATCTTTTTAATCCTAAAAACGAAATAGAGATGTTACTTACTAGACTGAAAAGCAATGGCCATATCGCCTTTATGACGAAATTCTTTTCAAAGGAAATTGAGTTTAAAACTTGGTACTACAAAGATGATCCTACACATGTATGCTTTTATTCAGAAAACTCCTTTCGCTGGATTGCCAAGAGATACAAGTTAGATATAGAAGTTTTGAAAGATGATGTAGTGATTTACAAAAAGAGATTATGACTTCTTTTAGCACAATATTCTCCTCGAAAACTCATTGAAATTCTAATCTGTTGCTATATACGTGAGGAGTGCTGAGCACTCATTTAAGCGCTCTAGTGACTCGTTTAATAGTCTGAAAAATTTATATACATGCTCTTATTAAAGAACAAGTTATAGTATAAGGTGATATGTTATATTTTCTAGTAGCTTTGTTAGGATCGTTGAATCTTTTTTCACAAAGATTAGAATATAATTTAAATCACTATACAAGATATGATCAAAGAAACTTTTTAAATGAAAGTAAAGATAGAGTTCAGATTAGACAAAAATATAAGATTTACTTTTCGCTTACTGATAAACTTAAATTAAAAACAGTTGTAGCATCAGGCGGGCAGTTTACTTCAGAGTGGAATACTATTGATTTTAAAAAATGGCCCAAATATGAAGTATCCTTAAGAAATCTTTATGGTGATTACAATATAGGAAATGTTTCAGTGCAGTTTGGTAGTATCCCTACTTTTAAAAATTACAAATCTCCTTTAAATCTCGATAAGAATGGATGGATAGATCAAGGAGTCCGCGGAGAGTATCGCTCAGGAGAAACTGTCTTTGAAGTGGTCGGTGGGAGAGTCGCCAGCACAAACAATGCTTGGGGGGCAAATAGATTTGGGGCATTTAATTATGCAGAAGTTGAAATATCTACAATTATTAATAAGTCCTTAATTTTAGAAGCAGGATATGAATATTTAGATGAGAGTTTCTTGAAAGCTGAAATTCGAAAGAAAGTTAATAATTTTTCTAAGCATTTTCTTCTGATGACTTTTCAAGGACTTTTTAATTTAGATAATAATTCACATGCTCTTGGATTAGAAGTTGAGTTCAAAGGTAGGCAAACAAAAGAAAATATCTTGTCACAATTCTCTCTTCTTTCAAGGTTGATTTATACATCAAAAAACCTTGGAGAAAGAGGTGCGATTATGGATGAATTTAGCATTCCGGGAACGGTGTTAATGACAGAACTTAAATATTCATTTAAAGGCAAAAAGGCTGAATTATTTTTTAACAATTCTATGAATTTAAACTCTAATAAAACAGATGATTTTCATACACGCTTTAATATTGGTGCAAAATATCAGATTTCTGGTAAGTAAATGAATTTCTTGAGATAGATTCCTTGTAAAACTCTTTGTCACTTTTACAGAACTCATTTAAAATAACTTGATAAGAAATGCCTGTATATAATAAAGTGAGTTGAACCTGTGTCTCAATTAATAAGTCTTAAGAATTTAAATCTCAGTTTTGGTGAAAAAATTATTTTTGATAATGCAGAACTTGCTATTAATAAAGGTGATAAAATTGGACTAATTGGTTTGAATGGCCAAGGAAAAAGCACCTTGTTTAATATCTTAACGAGAAGTATTCATCCAGATATTAGTACTCCTGCTTTTATGTACGATCAAAGCAATGAAAGTTTTGACATATTTTTAATACCACAAGAGTTAAATATTAAAGATTATTCTGATTTAAGCATAGAGAATTATTACCTAGCTTTTTATCCAGAACTGTACTCCCTTCATAGGGAGATAGAATCAGGTAATACAGACGCTGATGTGTTTGAAAAGTTTGAAGCTCTTGGTGGATGGGATATTCAAAATAATTATATTAATTATTTGAAAGGATTTGATCTAAATGATCATGAAAGATCCGTCGAGAACTTAAGTGGTGGTGAGAAAAGAAAAATGGCATTGAGTATTGGGCTTAGTTCTAAGGCTGAATTTTTGCTTTGGGACGAGCCCACCAATCATTTGGATATAGCAACGATTGAACGCTTTGAAGAAGAGCTTATTAATTCAAAGAAAACCTATATGATCATCAGCCATGATAGATATCTTCTTAATCATTCTGTTGACAAAATTTTTCACATAGAAAGAGGAAAAATTACAAGTTTTAAAGGAACTTACCTTGATTATTTAGAATACTTAGAGCAGCGAGAAGCTGAGTTGATGAAAAATCTTGATAAACTTGAAAACAAGCAAAGAAGAGAGCTTGCCTGGATGAGGCAGGGAATTAAAGCAAGAAGAACAAGGTCTAAGAAAAGAGTTGAGGGGTTTCATCATATTAATGATGCAATATCGGATATTAAAAGTAGAAGCAAGAAAACTGTAGACTTAGGATTGTTACATAGCGGGAGAAAATCTAAGGTTCTTGTACAGATAGAAGAAGGCGAATTTTACTATGATGAGACGTTAATATTAAAAAATTTGAACATTCTTCTAACTAAAAAAGATAAAATCGCACTTATTGGTCCCAATGGCGCAGGGAAGTCGACTTTAATTAAAATTCTAGCAGAAAGATTGGCCCTAAGCTCAGGAAAGCAAAAAAATGCAGATGGGTTAAAGGTGGTAATATTTGATCAGAATAGAGAAAGCTTAGATTTGGAAAAAACTCCTTTAGAAATCATTGGAGAAGGTAATGATTTTGTCATACTAGGAGATGGAAGCCGAAAACATGTTACTAGTTATTTAAAAAATTTTTTATTTTCTAGTGATCAGGTTAATCGACCAGTCGCAACACTCTCTGGAGGAGAGAAAAATCGATTACAACTTGCAATGTTTATGAAGCAAAGTACAGATCTTTGGGTTTTTGATGAGCCCACTAACGATTTAGATATTGAGACAATTGAGCTTCTAGAAAAAGAGCTTAAAGCTTATGACGCTGCGATAATTATTATTGGGCATGACAGGGCATTTTTAGATAACACCTGTAATTCAACTTGGTTAATTCATAACCATGAATTAGAAATGTTTGAAGGAGGATATACTCAGGTGGCTCCTTATTTACACGCTCTGGAGCTAGAAAAAGAACTATTAAAACAAGGAAAACAAAAAAATATAAAACTAAAAACTGATCCAGAAAATATAAGTACTCAGAAAATACAAAAAATGAATTTCAAAGAAAAAGAGCGTTTTAAGGTCATTGAAACTGAAATTTCGGATATGGAAACTGCTGTAGAGCTGGCCAAAGAAAAGTTAGCAAACTTTGATTTTACGGCTATGAATTCTAGTAAGAATAAGGCCTTCGATGAGTTGAGCCAAGATAAACTTGAGTTAGAAAGTAAGCTAGAGAAGCTTTATGAAGAATGGGAAGAACTTTCAGCTAAGACCGAATAGATAAGATTAGAGTTTCTAATTGACTCAAACTATAAAAATATTAAAATAAATGCATGAAAAAAATCTTATTTTTGATTTTGTTATGTTCTTCTTTTCTTGGAATTGCACATGATCCTACTGATCATGATTGTGATTGTGAGCATATAAGTTGTGATGATGAATAATCTTTTTGAAGGACGGCTTGAGGTAGATAAAAACCTAGAGCTATATTATCAAATATTTAAAAATTCATCAAAACTTCCTTGGTTAATTGTTACCCATGGTGTTGGTGAGTATTGTGATCGCTATCACTTTTTTCAAGATGTATTAAAGAAAAATTTCAATATTTTATTATTTGATAATAGAGGTCATGGGCGATCGGATGGGAAAAAAGGTTATGTTGAAAGTTTTGATTTCTTTTCATCTGATTTAAAAAAAATGATTAATTTCCTTCAAGAATATCATCAAATGAAGAGTTATTCTTTGTTTGCTCATTCAATGGGAGCTTTGGTTAATCTTCATTGCTTACAAAATTTCCCCCTTGATTTATTAAAGCCTGAAAGAGTTTTCTTAAGTGCGCCACCTTTCTTCCCGGGTGGGTTTCAAGGCAGTCTATCAAAGATTTTCCCTTCCTTTCTCTTAAAAGGATTAAGTCAAGTTAAGTTTGGATTTTGGCTAAAAGACTTAATTGCCGAACAAGATTTAACCTCTCATAAAGCGGGAGATTTAAACTACTCTGATGACCCTTTAGTCTTAGGAGGGATGAATTCGAGGCTCTTGTTTAATATATTGAAAACTGGCAGAGTTGCGAGAGAAAAAAATATCTCAATCAAAACCAAGGTTTTTATTATAGTAGGTGAGAAGGATATAGTTGTTCACCGAAAAGAAATAGAAGAGTATTGCAAGAAGATAGATCCTTCGATAACTTTAAAAGTCTTTCCTAGAGGAAAGCACGAACTACATAATGAAATCCCTGAGATTCGAACACCTTATTTAGAATATCTTAAAAATTGCCTTGTTTCTTAAAGAGACAACCCAAGTTGAGTTGTACCGCTTGAGAGAGGAAAGATAGGTTGAACTTATTGTCTATCGATTTATAAATAACAAATTTATCTTTTTTCTTAAGCTCGCAAAACCCAGATTCAATATAGCATTTAGTATGATCAGTTATTGCAAAACTAGAAAGTTCTTTGCAGCTTGGAGAGTTATATTTGATAAAATCTTTAAGATTAGATATTAAACATTTTTTAGTTTTCTTGCTCCATGCTTGAGCTTGAGCACTTAGTTTTTCATTAATAGTGTTCTCAAATTTTTTACAATATTTATAACCATAGCTCATTAGATAATCTTTTGCTTGGCAATTGAGCTGATAGTTGAGCTCCTTGTAATCTTCACAAGGAAAACCCATAGAATTAAAAAAAAGAAAAAATAAAGCTAGAGATTTCATGATTATTTATCTTTATTACTTCCTGCTGGATGCTCTTCTCTAAAGCTTGCTCTTGAGAATAACTCTAACCAAGCAGACTTATAAGTTTGAGCAATATCTCTATCGTGAAAAACATAGAATTGTTCATAATTTCCCTGGCCGGTAATATTCAGTGCCGTTCCGGTGAAATTTCCTGCGCCTTGGAAAAGTTTTTTCTCATCAACGATGATGAATTTATTATGAAAGAGATGTAGAAAATTAGGGGTGGCATTAGTTTCCATGAATTTAATGCTTATATTTTTATGACTTCTTAAAGTTCTATATGATTTGATATCACTATAATATGGATTAAATTTAGATTTCTTGTCTTTTCCTTGATAAAACCCTCCGTCTTTTACGCCGGCCCTTAGCATATCATCATCAAGTATGATTTTAACTTTAACTCCTCTTTTAGCAGCATTTAAAAACAAGTTGTAGATTTTAGATGTTGTAAGGCGGTGAATGGCAACTAGTATTTCTTTTTGAGCGGATTCAACAATCTTCTTCATTGAGTTATAAGGTTTTTTTATTTTAGAACTAGGAACTGCGTAAAACTCTAAGTTTTTATCAGGAGAGCTTTTAATGCTTTTAATACATGATTTGTAATAAATAGCAAAGTTTTTTCTTTTCTCATTTTCCTTTAAGCCGTTAAATAAACAGATGTTTTTCTGAGCTAAATTATTCTT
>JAHDBN010000015.1:24608-61331 GCA_020630335.1 Bacteriovoracaceae bacterium | reverse complement strand
TCAAATCAATAAACTTAAGGCCGCGACTTTGATCGCGGTTTTTTTATTCCCAAAATCTATCTATTTTAAAACATCTCTTTTCTGATCACTCATCATTTCTTTTTGTCTTTTGAGTCTTATTCTTTTTTACCCTGATCATGATTCCCCGTTTTTAGTTCATTTATTTATGGACACTAAATACCCTAGGGGTTGTTTTTTTCCCATTAGTAGAGACATTTCTTTTTTAATTTTTCACCTAGGAGGTAAAATGGCAAAAGTCTTTATTAACTTAAGAGACCTTGAAATCTTTGAATACATATTCAAAAGAAAGATTGTAGAGGGCCAAGAGATCAAGAATGCAATTTTTTCAAACGTAGCTAGTTCAACTATGTACAGAAGGCTTAGAAAGCTGATTATGAGAAAATACCTAGTACAAGTTGGCTACACTGAAAACAGTAGGATAAGAGTGGCTTACATGATGACAAATAAAGCTCTTAAATCTTTATATCCAGATATCTTTGATAAGCTCAAGGGAATTAAGCTTAAAAGTGATAGTATCCTTCATGATTTAGCAGTTAATAAGGTCGCTAGAAAGTTTAGAACTTTTGAAGAAACTCTTGATCTTAGATTTGAGCAAGAAATTGTTGCTAAAAATGTTTTAGATTTTGAGCCAAGTATGAGTTATAGATTCTCTTATCGAAGAAAACCTGATCTTGTCTTGCAAATGTGTAAAGGTGATACAATCTACAACAAAATAATAATTGAATATGAATCATCTCAAAAAGCTAAAAGTAGATATGTAAGTTATTTTAATTATATAAATGAATCAGACATAAATGCTGTTTTGTATGTTTGTAAATCTAGAGCTTTGATAAAAACTCTTAAATCTCTTGAGCAAGATTGCTATTCCCTTGAACCTAATACTGTGTTTTATATTTCAGAAGAAGAGTTTTTAAATTCAAATAAAATCGTATCTTTCGAATCAAGCAAGAAGAAAAAGATTAATTTTAAGGTGATCTCAGATGCTACCTAGTGAGCGCTACTTGGGCGCTATCGATTAATCATCGAGAGTCTTAGAGATTCTAATGATTTTAATATGTTAAGTATTAGTCCATTTCTGACAGTGTTCCCCATAATCAAAAATAGGGCGTGATTTTAAAATTTACAAAATGTTAGCTCTTAAAAACTATCATGATGAGGTATGATGTAGATGTATTTATACTTGTATGAATACGCTTAGCTCTTTAACAATTGAATACTAACGAGATGCATCGACCTCATCGCGACAACAACGAAGGAGTTGTGATGAGTATAAAAACGTACACACAAGACGATAAATTATTTTATAAAGTTTACTTAAACTTAAGAAGTAAAGAAGACAAACGAATCAGAGTTCAAAAGACTGTGACTAAGATTGATACTTTAAAAGAAGCAAAGAAAATTGAGAAGTATCTACTTCAAGAGCTTTCAAAAAAGATTGCTAAACTAGAGGGCCAAGGATTTACTTGGATTGAGGTGATTGATAGATGGTCTGATGATGCTTTAAGAGGCTTAGTTGGAACTTACCAAAGAACAACTGTTTTAGATTACAAAGCGGCGCTTTTAAAATGGACTTATAATTGGCTTAAGAAACCAGCAAATAAAATTAGAAAGGCAGATGCTGTAAAGGTGATTAGAGACGCCGAGAGAGAAGGTAAAAGCCCTAAGACATTAAAATCTATTAAGCACATGATTAATGTTGTTTTTAACTATGGATTGGAAGAAGGAATTATAAGAGGTGTAGACCGAAGTCCTGTTTATGGATTAAAAGTGAAAGCAAGCTCTGAAAAGTCTCCTGACATCTTAACCATTAAAGAACTTCAAAAATTTTTAAAAAGAGCGAAAGAGCACGATCACCCTTGGTATCCAATCTGGTTAACAGCTTGTCTCACAGGCATGAGAAACGGAGAACTCTACGCTCTAAAATGGGAAGACCTTGTTATTGATTGGGATAGCGAAAAAGATGGAAAAGATTTTATTAGAGTTTCAAGATCTTATAATAAAAGAACAAGAGAGATGAAATCAACCAAGGCAGGTTATTGGAGAAATGTTCCAATTTCTTATGAACTCAAATCTTTATTTAGGGAGCTAAAAGAAAATCCTAGAAACTCTGAGAAATACCAAGAGTTTATTCTTCCAAGAATTAGAGAATGGAGCATGGGGTATCAAGCAAAAGTCTTAAAGGTTTATCTTCGAAGCATTGGAATAAAGCCAATTAAGTTTCATGCCCTAAGAGCTTGTTTTGCAACTTCATTGTTAACCAAAGGTCTCTCGGCACCAGTAGTTATGAAAATATGTGGCTGGAGAGATTTAGGAACGATGGATTATTATGTAAGATTAGCTGGAGTGGAAGAACTTGAAGCAATTGAATGTCTAAATCACTTAGGGATAGCTCCAAAACAGTCCATACTAGAAGCTAGTAGGAAAGAATATGCTTTAAAAAACTAAAAAATTTGGTAAGTGTCCGAAAGTACTAATGATCTTTCGGGCCAGCCATTTGATTTTTAATCCGAAACAATTTTTTAAAACAGATTCTGACTAATGTTTTTTTTGAGGTTAGCATATGTTTTGTTTTTATTTTTCAAGAGAGCTTCAAAGTATTAAGAGCTCTCTGTTAAAAGTTATAGTTCACGTCAATGAGACCACTTTTCAAATCAATTGTGACTTTCCATTTTAAAAGAGTGAACTCTTATAGTAAAAACCTCTCATGAACTTACTAATAATTTATAATATGTGCTAAAAGAACTTTGAGAAAAGCTTCTACCATTAACCAAAAAGAGCTTTAGGCAATTTTTATGCCAGTAAAAATTGAAAATTGTCTAAATTATAGACAGTCTAAGGTTACTATTTACTCGCTTACTACTAACACCTTGCTTCAGTTATACTTATATCTTATGTTTCACTCGTGAATAAATTGATATCTCTCTTATTTATAAGTGTTCTAACTTGTGCCAATGACTGCAAACTTATAAAAAAAGGGCCTCATTTTAGCTATTCTCCCAATTTCAATGAAGTAAGCTCTTTTTGGAATCAAGAGTATACTGGTATTGATTTAGTTAAAAATAAGATTGGTGAAGTAAAGTTAAGAAAAGATCTTTTAAGTATTTGGGATACCTTTCATCAAGATCATGCTTATCATGTTGGAAGTATTATTCAAGGTCAAAACCCTTCTGCATATTTAAAAACTCATAATAGTGTAAAGAAAATTAAATATAATGACATTTTCGATTTTATGAGCATTAAGAGAACTCCAGAAGAGTTTTGTAAAAAATTTCACTGCTCGCACTATGTAAATTTATCCATGTCTTTAATCCCTCAATATGGGAGAGCAAAAAAAAACTTACAAAACCTTGAAAGTTTGATGAGTGAAATGATTAAAATCAAAGATACTGTTTTTATCATCTCTGGAGGTAATCAAGAAAATGAAGTTGTTCAAATAAAGCAAAGACTTGAAAAGATGGGGGCTATCTTAGTTTCAAGTATCAATCCAGATGGATCTATTAATAATTCCTACTCTTCAGGTGAATCTCTTGTTATTAGTGCTCCTGCTGATTTCTCTATTGTCGCTTATAAGAATTCTCAACCTTATGTTTTTGGAGCAACTAGCGCTGCAACTCCACAAGTTAGTGCCACACTCGCTCTTTTCTCTCATATTACAGGTTATAAGCTCCTCCCTGTTGAAGCAAAAAAACTATTAACAATGACCGCTCAGCCCTATGTAGATCTTCCCAAAAATAACTCTCTTGGCGCTGGAATTCTAAATAGCTATAAAATATTCAAGATTGCCAAAAATATAGCTAATAAATGTAAACCTAATCTTTCGTGTATTAAAAATTATATTAAAAATTTTCAAGAAAAAGATTGGAGCGTTTTACCGTCTCAAAAATTTGATATTAAAAACACTACTTGTTCAGAAAAACAAAAAATGTTTTTAAAAGCTAAGTCACATCACTTATTAAACCCTAATAAAAATACATCCTTTTTCTTATCTGAAATTTATAAAAAAGAAGGGTTTGAAAAAAACTCAAAGTACTATGAGAAATTTTCTACTAGGTTAAATAAAAATGACAATGAAGTTATTAACAGTTTATTTAAATCAAAAAAATATTATCATCTAGCGAGATATGTGTATTCTCACAGTGAGTTTTTTAAAAACTACAAAGAAATCAGAGAGCTTGGTAAAAATCAAAAATCACGAGATGCTATTATTCAATATGTTCTTAGCAAACATGTTTCTAGTAACAATATACAAATAGTTAAAGATTTTCTAAAAAACCCAAGTAATGATATGTTTATTGATTTCTATATTCTATCAAATATTGAATGGAACTCTTATTATAAAAATCTATTCAAAGAAATAGGGCTGAAAAATATTGAAATAAGCTCTCATAATATAAGACAGTACTTATAAATACATTGTCTTTTTCTAAGTTTTCAATTTGATTTAATTAAATCTTTTTTATTCTGAAGAATGTATTTGTTGCTGGAGAAAGAGTTATGCCTTCATTGAACTCTTGTTTCTTTTTCCCTTCAAATATTAGCTCTAAATTTTTGATCATTTTTAGTAATACAATTTGAGATTCAACTAAGGCCAAGCTTTGACCTATGCAAACTCTTGGCCCATATCCAAAAGGAAAATATCGAATACCTTGAACATCAGAGTTTGGGTTTAATTTTTGAAATCTTTCAGGGTTAAACTCTAGTGAATCTTTCCAGTATGTCTTATCTCTATGAGTAAAATAAGGAGCCAGCACTAAAGTTGATCCCGCTGGTATTTTGTATTTAGATCTAAGAATATCTTCAGAAATGCTCTCTCGCATAAAAACCCAAACAGGAGGATGCATTCGCATACTTTCCATGATAATTTTTTTAGCAATGTTATTATCCCAAAGAATTTCTTCTTTTAATGTATTCTTTTCAAAAACTACAGATGAAAGCTCTTTTAATTGATCCTTTAAATCTTTGCGCTCATTTATTGAAACCCAAGTCCAGGCCAAGGTGTTTGCTACTGTTTCATGCCCTGCCATAATTAATGTTATAACTTCATCTCTCGCCTGAATTCTAGAAAAATCTGATAGAGTCTCATTGTTTAATAACAATGAAAGAAAGTCCTTAGGTATTTTTTCTTTATTTTGTAACTTCTCTAATCTTTTATCTATTGAATTATATATTAAGTCATCAATGTTTTTTAAGGCTTGTTTAAAATTTCTATTCCTTGAAGTTGGTACAAAAAGAGGGAGAGGGAAAAGAGATCGCGTTTTATAGAGAATATAATCTAATAACGTTTTAACATCATTAAAGAGTGATTCATTTGGCTTTTTTTGTAGCAATAACTTAAATATAATCTCAGCACTCACTTTATGCATCTCTTCAACAAGATTGTACCTTTTATTTTCTTCTAGTTGTCTAATCCATTCCTCGACAACTTTTAATATTAGAGTTGACGATTGTGATACTTTTTTATTTGTAAAAGATGAACGTATTAAACGATTTCTTTTTTTCCAATACTCACCTTCACTTGTGATTAAGCCTTTTCCTAAAATAGAACTCAACTTTTTTGTAGTACGGCCTTTTAGATAGTTTTTTGAATTCTTTAGTAATATATGTTCTATATCTTCTGGATCACTTACGAGAAAAACATCTTTATTCATAAAGTTGATATATGCAAGTGATCCAAATTCATCATGGATATTTTTAAGAAAACCAAGAGGATTTTTTCTATAATTCAAAAAATTTTTTATTGGTCCAGTGTAAATACCAGGTGTTTTCATTTCAAGCCACCTCAACTATTCTTAATAAGTGAATAATGATGATTTAATTGTATTAGAGACCGACAAGTGGGACAAGGAATTCTTCAAAGATTTCTCTGACTTTAGAAATAGTTTATATGAGAATGAAAGTATCTTTGAAAAGGAATCAATTCAATCGCTTAGCAAAGTCTTTAATTCTGACGAAGTAAAAAATAATTATTTTTTTAGCGCATTTTTAATAAAAAATGAGAGAGAAACTATTGCTAGGATAGCTTTTTTTACTCACAAAGAAAAATTTCACTATTTAACTTTTGGTTACTTCGAATCTCTTCCAATAACTCCGACTGTGAAATTAGAACAACTCATTTCAAAAATGGAAAACAAATATAAATCAACAAGGATAACTGGCCCTGTAAATGCTTCCATTTTTTTATCCTATCGGATTAAATCTTCTGAAGAAAAAAGTTTTCACTCCGAACCAACTTATAAGAATTACTACCATGACATTTTTAAAGAGCTAGGTTTTGGAGTATTCAAAGAGTGGAGCAGCTATAAAATAGATAACTCAAAAAAAACTTTCAAAGATTTTAAAAATATACAAAAGAAAAACCAACAAGAGAAATTAACAGTTAAGTTTTTACTTCCTTGGAGATGGGATAATTATATTGAAAAAATTTATTTTTTATTTTTAAAATCATACGACAAAATGGAAGGATTTCAATTTATTTCTTTAGAATTCTTCAAAAGTCATTACGATGATTTTAAGTACTTCTTGAATCCATTTTTTTCTTATCTTGTATTTAATAGTGAAAAAAAACCTGTAGGCTTTTGTATTAATTATTTTGATCCTTCTCATATTCTCAATGATTACAAGGAAGATCTTGGGTTCTTTGAGAAAATCATATTAAGAGCAAGACTACTATTAAACACTAAAAGACTTCTTCTTGTTTATGTAGGCAAAGATTCTTCTCTAACAAAAGGTAAAGGGTTTCAATCTGTCATCTCTCCATATTTAAAATTTTTTGTTTTTTTCTTTAGACCAAAAGAAGCCTTTATATGTTTTCAAGAAAAAAAATCTAGAAGTAAAAGATCTTTTGATCAACAAAACCAAACAGAAGTTTCTCGATATTATCTGTACTCAAAGAAAGTAAAAAACTAACAATGAGATTTGATTAAAAACACTAAGTATTTCTGCCTTCTCTTTGAAGTTTATTACCAACGAATCATCTTTGATAAATCTTACATAAGGAGTATATAAAACAATACTGACAACTAGATATAAACAGCTGAAACTTAGAACTCTTTTTTCTTGAATGAAATACACCAGAAACAAACTCGTAAAAGTTATAGAAATCATCAGAGCAATCGAACATGCTCTTTTACTTCCCCATATTTTAGAATAAGTTGTATAAAAAGTTTCTTTCGCAGGTGATCTAAGTTTTCTTGAAATTTCCCAGTTTGTAGACAATAACCCTATAGGAATTAACACCCATAATTCCTTAAAACTAGTAATCGAGTACTCTAACATCATTGGAGAAAAAATTAAAAAAAGATAGAAAAATACTATTGGGTGATGACTAACAAAAGCTAAAGGTAAGCTTTTCCTCATTTTTTCTTCAATAAAAAACCATTTAAACATCAAAAAAGAAAATCCCAAGCATCCCAAGTAACTAAGTAGTAAATATTTATTTGTTAAACTTATCAAAAGACCTAAGCCTATCAAGAAATTCATCAAAAACTTTAAATCTTCATGATAAACTCTATTGGATGGTAAAGGTCTTTCAGGATAATTGATTAGGTCATCTTGGTAATCTTTAAACTCATCCATCACTCTTATAATTAGAAGTAAACACAGTAACGAGCACCCAGTGAAAAAATACACTAACTTGAATTCAAAGTCGATATTGTATATCTCGTGAAGTGTTAGTAGAACAACTAAAGTATATAAGAAAGACAAAACAATATACGAAATGGGAAACATTTCTTTTAGATAAATAACGATTCGATTTTTCATAAATAACTCTCTTACAATACATTTTAACTAAACCAAGTAAATTAACATATGTATATTCACAATAGTAATCTTGAGTAGTTTACTTCTAACTAACGAACTTATCTATCTCCTAGGGAATACTACAGAATTCGTATATAATAAGTTTATTGTATGGAAAAAATTACATTACAGCCCATTGAATTAAAAAAACTTTCAATATTAAATAATTATAAATCTTTATTAGTCCTAATAGCTTCATACATTTCTATCATTTCAATTTTCTTTATATGCCTAAAGTTAGATAAAACTATAGTTTGGATAGTCTCTATGTTTATCATTGCCGGGTTACAACATCATTTATTAACCCTACTTCATGATGCTGCCCATGATAGACTTCATTCAAACAAATCTCTTAACAACTTTTTAGCTGACTTTTTTTGCGGGATTCCCATTTTTAATTTTTTTAGATTTTATAAGTTTTTTCATCTACAGCACCATAGATTTACAGGTCAAGAAGAAAAAGATCCTGAACTTTTGATATACAAAGAAATTGGCTTTAAGTATCAATTTACCAAAAAAAAAGATCTATTATTCATGCTGCTTAAAGAAATTACTGGTTATTCCACAATCAAAAGCTTTGTTGTTTACTTTAAATACATTTCACAAATGCAAAATGATGGAAGAATTAAAAAAATTACTGCAAATGAAATCATCTACTTATTAATTTGGATAACACTTTTTTCTCTTATTTCTTTGATGATTGGCTTCAAAAGTCTTTTTTTGCTTTGGTTCTTCCCAGGACTATTTATATTACCACTAATGATCAGACTTCATGGATATGGAGAGCATCTTTCTGGATACCCTGAGTCTATTCTCAAAAGTACCATTAATCACAACTTAAACTTGATAACAAGATTTTTTATATACCCAATTTCTTCAAGCAATCATGTTGTTCACCATCTCTACCCCTCTATCCCTTGGTACAATCTCAGCAAGGCAAAGAAGTTGTTCTTGAAAAATGAAGAATCTAAAAAACTTTTGAGCAATCAAACAATTGACAGTTTTTTTATCGGTAGAAAAAGCCTCTTGAGATTGTTCAAAGAAAAATCTCACTGACCATAAATTGCGTTAAAAACGGAGATAAGAAATATCATGTCTGATTTATTCATAGACTCATCTAACTTTTCTCATGAATCTGAAGAGCTAATAGGTGGAAAAGCAAAAAGTTTGTTCAAGCTAATGAACCTAGGGTATCAAATCCCTCTTTTTTTTGTTTGTACAACAAATTCCTTTCTTTCATGGCGAGAAGGAAAGTTTGATCCCATAGATCTAGAAAAAAAAATCAATACTCTTTTCAAAGACAATGAGTTTTTTGCGGTTCGCTCTTCTATGAATCTAGAAGATGGAAGAAATGATTCTTTCGCTGGTTTACTTGATACTTTTCTTTATGTTCATCGATCGCAAGTAGTCGAAAAAGTTATTGCATGTTTTAAAAGCATTCATAACGATAGATTAAAAACTTATATAGATTCAAAATCAATTACCAAAGAAATGAAAATGGCTGTCATTGTCCAGGAAATGATTGATCCAGTTTTCTCTGGTGTTGCATTTTCTAGAAGCCCTGTAGGAGATAGCTCATTATTTTTAATTGAATCTTGTCCTGGGCTGGGAGAAGGATTAGTTTCTGGAACCATTGAATCTAACACTTACAAGCTAAATAGATTCGGGGAAGTTGTTTCTAAAATTGAAAAAAATCTAACAGAAGGGTTTTTTAACAACAATGGAAAAGTTACACTTCAATCTTGTGAACCAAATCCTATAAATCTTAATCTGTTGCATAAAATTAAAGATATTCTTATTGCTTTAGAAAAAAAACTTGGTTTCCCCGTAGATATAGAGTGGGCGTATTGCAGGAAAAATAAAAAAATTATCTTGCTTCAAGTAAGGGCCATAACGAAAAGCTTTTCTCCTCTTGAACTTTATGTAGACACCAACTTATCTGAAAGCTATCCAGGACATGTCTCTCGGTTTACATCTAGCACTATAAACAGACTCTATAAAAATATTTTCATAGAAACAGCTAGCATGCTAGGAGCTAGCAAAAGCAAACTTGATAAATTAAAAAAGCATTACTCAAATTTAGTAGCTGATCAAGGTGGACATCTTTATTATCACTTGGAGAGCTATTATAGTGCGCTAAGTGCTCTACCTGGAGGGAAGAAAAACATCGATAATTGGCACAAAATGATAGGTGGAGAGCCCAGCAAAGATATAAACATAAACTTTGAAGACCTCACTCCTTCATTTTTTGAAAATATTAAAACTTATTTTTCTATCTCAAAGTATTTCTTTTTTAATAAATATATATTCAATAAATTTTTTAATAAATACCACTTTTATCATAAAGAGAGGCTGGGCAAATTAAAAAAAGATCTATCTTTAGAAGAACAACAAGAAGTTTTAAAAGACTTAACTAGTACAGATATAGGCTTCGGAATTACTGCGATTAACGATTTACTCATAATGATTTGTCTTGGAATATTAGAGAAAACAATAAAAAGTAGATCAATTCTTGTGAAAATCCTAGAAACGAACAAGAATGTTAAATCTTTAGATCCAATACAACAATTTTCTGAAATGCAAAAAGAATGCGAAGATCCTGAGGAAGTCCTAGCAATTCTTTCAAAAGTTAAGGATCAAGCATATTTAGATTGGTGGAAAGCTCTCCAAAACAAGGGCTTTCATCAAATCTCACACTTACTTAGCTCTTACTTAGATAAATACGGAGATAGATGTTTTGAAGAGCTAAAATTTGAAAGCCCTACTTTTTCTGACTCACCTAAAGATTTTTATACTTTTCTTACTTGGAACTTAAGATCAAATACTAGTTTTAAAAAGAAATCAAATGAACAAGAAGAGATCTCTTTAAATATATCAAGTCGAATAATTCTTTATTTTTTAAGAAACTTTATAGAAAAAAGAGAACATTCAAGACTTTTACGAGGGAAACATTATTCTCTAATAAGACAGACTTTTCATAAAATTGTTAAGCTTTCAAAAGAATCTTTAAATCTAAAAGAAACCCATTCAAGTTTTTTTCATTTGAGCTTAGATCAAATGCTTTCCATTCAAAATATTTCTAGTGATGAACTAAAAAATCAATTAAGTGCTCCTGCCCTCCCAACAGTAGATTCATATCCAGAATTTCTTACTATCGCCAAAGGTGATACCCCTTATTTTCTTTCTAGGAATAATTCTTTTCAAGGCAATATACAGAACTTGAAAAACGGTGATATTGTTTATGGCCTCGGTGCAAGTGCATATCAGACAGAAGGAGAAATACTAATTTTAAATACTCCAGAAGAAGCAATAAATATTGAACTTTCAAATAAAATTATTGTTACTGATACAACTGATCCTGCTTGGGTTTTTATTATGGCAAAATGCAAAGGATTGATATCTCAAAAAGGAAGCTTATTAAGTCATACCGCTATTATTGGTAGAGAGTTAAAGATCCCAACTGTTGTAGGAGTTAAATCTGCTTGTAAAATTTTCTCAAACTCTCAAATTGTTAATATTAATGGAGAGCTTGGAAAAATTACTCTCATTAAAGATTTAGCAGAGTAATCTACATATTATCCTTTATCTTATTTTGTTCTTCTTCAAGCTTTCTTCTTTCTTCTTCGAGCTCTTTAGCTTTTTTTGCCATTTTCTTTTTCTTTTTTTCTAATTTTTCTTCTTTTTTTGCTAAACTCATTCCTTTCAAGAAAGCTTCTTCTGTTTCTCTTGGACAAACGTCCTTATAATCAAGATCATTTTTATAAACCTTATAGCCATTGGCTTTAGTACAATACCTTTCAAGTCCTCTTGATCTTCCCTTTTTGTATTCTGATGTTTCTAAAATAACTCCATTCTTTGCACATGATTTCGAAAAATCACCAAACTCTGAAAGCTCTATCCCTTCTCTTCCATGCTCAAGGCCCAATTCATAGAGATTAGAATTTCTACAATCCGACTCTGAAACGGATCCGCACGATATTAATAAAATTGTTAAACATAAGCCTAAAAATAATTTCATAAAAATCTCCTAAAAGTTAACTAGCATTTCAAGTAAGTAAATACTTGGTTGGCCTGTATCTGTACCTGTAGCCATATCTTCTACTTCATCAAAGAGATGAGTCATTCTACCCTGTAAGGAAAAACTCACAGAATTTGCTCTGAAGAAATTCATTCCCGCTCCTAAGCCAATTCCCCAGCCATTAATCCATCTATCAGTAAAGATGATTGATTGCTCATCTCCAAATCGCCCCATCATATATCCAAGATTTCCTAGCAAGTAAGGAGTGTGTTGATTTTGAGTTAAAAAATATCTTCCACCAAACATAAGATGATTCATCGTCGATGTAGAATCTTTGGCATTAAAATAAGTATATTCAAGCAATAATTCAAACTCAGGACTTAATCCAAAAGCAAAACCACCCATAAAAGATAATCCATTATTTCCGTTTAAATTATCTGCCCACGCTGGACCAAAACCAAGATAGAAACTTCTTCTTGTTTTAATTCTTGAATAATTTCTCTTTGAATCATTATCTGTAACTTCTCCTATTCTAGCATTTTGAGTTGCTGACTTAGTACTTAAAGAAGCTCTTGTAACTCTAGAAATAACAGAATCTATATCACTCATGTTTTCTGATTTCATTTTTTCAGAATCAACTACTATTCCACTCTTATTAGATCTTTGAACTGAAAAAATATAAGACTTTCCAAGTGATAACAATCTTGGTGTTAATATATAATTTGCTATATTTTTGTCGCTTGTAATTTGATGACCTGATTTTGTCACTGCGTCTTGAACTAAAACATCTACAGCTGCAAATGAATTAGGATTGGGGCCTTTTATCTCAACAGGCGCTACATAAATAATTCCAGCGAATGACAATTGAGCACATAAAACTAGTAATAAATACTTCATTTTTTCTCCTTTATTGAATACTTAAAGATAGCAAAAATATTATAGAAACCATAGATTTCACTGAGATGATTAAATTATTGACGACAATTGAAAGCTTTACATACAAACCCTAATAATCTTCAAAATCTTATATTATTAAAAAAAAGGTATTTATATGAAGTTTTTATTTATATTTAGTCTATTGAACTCGCCTCTTCTATTCGCTAATTGTGATTGGGAAATAGCTTCAGAAAAAATTAAAATATTTTATCAAAAAAACTACGCAAGCTCTGATACTGAATTAGAAGAACTAGATTATGCTTTTGATTTAAATATTTTTTATAATTCTAAAAAACAGGCTTATATTTATTCAAGTGACGATAGAGAAGGGCCATGCATCGTTTATAAGTGTCAATACAAACACTCTTTTGAAGATGAAAGTTTTTGCACAAATAGTAAATCTTAAATACCTACAGCACTCTTTTTAGACACATCATTAGGTGCTATAAAAGCTTCTGCTTTTTTCAATGAACCACAACCTCTCAAATCAGTTGAGATTTCTTTAAAACTTGCTCTTTTAGTTCTTGATGAATACTTAAAAGCTTCATCGTTTTTATACCTTTTACTAACTTCTTTTATTTTTTTGGAACTTGAGTTATCAATAGTTCCCCATAAACTTCTAACTTTCCTGGAAAACTTTTTATTTCTATAATCTGCTATCTTTTCAAGTCTTGATTCATAAGCTTTTCTTTGCTCACTCTCATTTTCTGAGGAATATATCTTCGATAGCTCTTCTGAAAGATTTTTACATTTAGAGATATCTTCATTCGATATTTTTAATAATTTTGAGCAGAATGCTTGATCATAGGTTCTACAACTCTCATTATCACAAGATGTTGCTTCGACTATTGCACCACTGCTATCCATGGAAATGAGTTTTTCTTCAAGAAACTTCTCACCATTTCTTTCATAAAAATACCCTTGATATATAAGCTTCTCTCTACCTTCTCCATTAGTAATATGAGTATATAACCTATCATCCTTCTCGCCACTTTCTCCAAGCTTTGCGTCAACAGAGTAATACTCTTTTGCCTTTGAATTCTTTTTATCAGCCTTAGAATGTTTTACAAACTTTTCATCAGGAATTAGATCTCTAGTAAGAGTAGAGACTCCATCTATATGAGCAAAAAAAACATGCTTATGGTTTCTTGCACTATCAGCTAGAGCAAAAGAAGTAAGAAATAATAGGAATATTAGGAATTGTTTCATATAAATCACCTTTTTAAATTTCTATTTTAATCTTACAAGAAAACTTACTTTTATTTATACAAAAGGAATTTCTTTCCCTAGATCTCTACTCTATTTCATTTAAAAGAGCTTGCATTTCATTAGCTGGTTTAAAGTCACCGTTTTTAGAAGCAATATCTATTCCCAAAAAAAGAGTTTCTCTCAACTTTTCGATCTCTCCTAGTTTTTTTAAAACTCTTGCTTTCCCTAAGTAGCTAACAGAATGTTTCTTATTCTTGAAAAGAACTTTATCGAAAAAAGATAATGACTCCATTAATTCATTTTTTAAAAAGTAATACTCTCCAAGGCCAAAGTTTGCTAACTCATCAAACTCGTCTATTTCTAAGACCTGCTCAAACATGGATTTCTTTTTTTCCCATTCATTGTTTTTTTCATTTTCTTTTCCAAGATCTTTGAATTGCTGAAGAGTAGCTTTTGATTTCTCTTCTTCAGCTTTTTCAATATCTCCAATTTTCATATAAAAATACGATAAATTCGTATGAGCCATCACAGATTCAGGATTCATTTCAAGTAAATTATGCATACAACTTATAGCATCCTGAAATTTTTCTTCTTTGCTATACATAACTCCAAGTGATTCCATTGCATCTTCATTTTTAGAATTATATTTAAGAGAGATTTCTAAATATTCAATGGCCCTGGATACTTCTTCTTTATGAGTAAAAAGATTTAAGGCCCTATCATAATACTCTTCAGAAATTTCGTTTTTTGTTAAATCAAATACTGGATAAGTAAAAACATCATAACCATTAACTTTTTTTCCATTAACTCTCTGCTCTCTTTTTAAATGAGCTATCTTTAAATCGTCATTATTTTTTAATAAAACGGGAAAGCGTGCTGCTTTTCTATTTACATCTATTTTAGAAACAACCTCCTGACCAAGAAAGCATCCCTTGTTTCTATTATATGTAAAATCTAGATATCTCGTTTCATTATAAAGTTTACCCAATTCTTGATGATCTATTCCTAACAAAGTATCAATATAGCTTTTTTCTAACTCTTTACTTCCTTCTAATTTTTTATCTGATAAAAGAACATCTAATCCGTAATAATTAAAATTGATTAGATCTAGATTTGGAGTTCCGAAATTTATAAACCCACTGTAATCTTCATGCTTGATTTCAAAGTCTTCTATTACTTTATACTTCTCTATTCTTTCTATGAAACTTTTTAATTGATAATCTTCAAGGTAGGCAAAGTAGCTTTCTGAGTTTTCTTCCATTAATGAAAAGCATGCCTCAATCTTTCCTTGAAGATTGAGAATACAATGACAATTAACCTTATCTTTTAATATTAAATTCGTTGTTTGATTATTTAAGTAAGCTTTAATATCTGGCCCATACATATGAACTTTTTTAAATTTAACAGGGAAGTAACCACCATTGTGATAGAGGTCAAAAAAAATCATATTGTGAAGGATTCTCCACAACCACAAGTGTTTTTTGCATTGGGATTATCAAAAGTAAAGCCTTTACCATTTAAGCCATCTTTAAAATCTAAGATAATACCTTTTAGATAAATTGATGATTTAGGATCAATGAAAACTTTAAAGCCTTCAAAAGAAAAAATATTATCTTTTTCTTTTTCAAAATCAAAATCCATTTTATAGCTAAAACCTGAACATCCTCCGCCTACAACTGCGAGCCTAAGTCCTTTGTTTTGATCATTCTCAGAAGCTATTATTTCTTTAACTTTTGAAATTGCACTATCTGTAAGATTTACGATATTTTCCATATCTTTTCCTAGAATATTCTAACCCTTTTTGCAATCATTATAGCATGGTTACACTATATCACTACCCTCATTGCCCTTTTTGTATACGAATTCGCTTGGTTTGTGGATTTTTAAATTTGCCATATAAATCAGTCATTTTTGATTATGACGATGAATCTGGCCCAGTTGAATTAATTGGTAAAAAAATGCTTCCTATTTTAAAAAAAGAAAATGGTGAGTATATCAATGAAAGCTTAGATATTATTAAGTATTTAGACAAAGACTCTAAACTAAATCCCAGTCAAGATTGTTTTAATTTCCTCAACGAAATATCAAGTGATTTATTTAAACTATCAATGCCTTATATGATTTATACTCCCGAATTTAATGAATCTTCTAGGAATTATTTTAGATCAAAAAAAGAAAGTTCAAGAGGATCTTTTAAAGATCTTGTTGAGAACTCTTCACTTTTCCTTGAAAATTTTAATACAAATCTTAAAAATTTAGAATTAAATTTAAATCCTTTTTTTAATTCTGAAAATATTGGTCTGGATGATTTTCTTATTGCATCTCACTTATGGGGCATGTACTTAGTTCATGAATTTCAATTTTCAGAAAAAATTCATACGTACTTACAAGAAATTAAAAAAGCAACGGACTTTAATTATCTTGGGGAGTGCTGGAAATAATGTTAGCGATACTAAGAATTGTTCAATTTGAAAACCCTGAAGATTTTAATTCTAAAGTTTTATTTCAAAAGTATTTTACCATTAAAGATGGTGAAATAATGGTACTGGGAAGATCATCAGCTACGAACTGGCAAATCCCTGACCCTATGGCAAGTAGTACTCACTTAAGTTTTAAAATGGTTGGTGGCATGATTCTCATAAATGATTTGAATTCCAAGAATGGTACAAAACTAAATCAAGTAAAAATTACGAGTCGTACCAATCTTTATTTAGATGATGTTATTACTTTAGGAGATACTTATATTCACATAGATGCAGATCACACACCTCTTGAATCAAGAATGAAATTACGAAGCCCTAATGGACGAGATGATGAATACGCATCAGAGACTGATTGGTCAAGTTTAACAAGACCTAATATTAAAATAGATGATGTTGATTAATACTTCCAAAGAGTTTCAGAAATATTTTCTTTTTTATTTAAAAATCTAGCTAAAACAAAAAAGTAATCACTTAGTCTATTAAGAAAAATGATTGCATGTTCTGGAACCTCATCTTCTGCTTGATCTAAGAAATTTACTAACTTTCTTTCAACTCTTCTTGCTATAACTCTACATAAATGTGCTCTATTTGCTCCTTCACAACCACTAGGTAATATGAAATTTTTCAATTCATCTAAAGTAGTATTCATTTGATCTATAGATGCTTCTATTTTAGAAACAATTTCATTACTAATAGGTGGTAATTTAAATTCTTCTTTTTTACTAGGTTCACAAGCAAGCAAAGAGCCAAGACAAAAGAGTTGGTTTTGAATCGTTTCTAAGAGAGTATCATCATGAATTAACCTAAGTGAACCAAGAAATGAATTTAGCTCATCTACTTCACCATAAAGATCTATTCTTAAGTTTCCCTTAGAGACTCTAGAGCCTCCTATAAGAGATGTTTTTCCTGCATCACCAGATTTTGTATAAATTTTCAATTACATATTCCTTCTATACTTTCCACCAACTTTATAAAGCTCATTCGTTATCTGTCCTAAGGAGCAATACCTTACAGTATTCAATAATTCTTCAAAAATATTTTCGTTTGCAAGAGCAACTTCTCTTAATTTCTTCAAAGAAGCTTCTGAATATTTTTTATTCTTTTCATGAAAGTTTTTAAGTCTATTAATCTGTTCTTCTTTTTCTTCTTTACTCGCTCTAGTAATATCAATTTCTTCTTCCATTTGCTCATGAACATTATCCGCTAAAAAAGTATTGACGCCTATTATTGGAAAATCACCAGAGTCTTTGAGAGTTTCATAATAAAGAGATTCCTCTTGAATCTTTCCTCTTTGATACATATTTTCCATTGCTCCTAGAACGCCTCCTCTATCTGATATTCTTTCAAATTCATCAAGAACTGCTTTTTCTACAATTTCTGAAAGTTCATCAACTATAAATGAACCCTGCATTGGATTATCTGTTTTATTCAAACCAAACTCTCTATTAATTATCATTTGAATGGCCATCGCTCTTCTTACTGATTCTTCTGTTGGTGTAGTAATTGCTTCATCATAAGCGTTTGTATGAAGAGAATTACAATTATCAGAAAGTGCCAAGAAGGCTTGAAGAGTTGTTCTTATGTCATTAAAGTCAATTTCCTGAGCGTGTAAAGATCTACCTGATGTTTGTATATGATACTTTAATTTTTGAGATTTTATATTAGCACTATACTTATCTCTTAGGGTTACTGCCCATATTTTTCTAGCAACTCTTCCAAGTACTGAATACTCTGGATCAAGGCCATTACTAAAAAAGTAAGAAAGATTATCACAGAACTCATCAATCTTCATACCTCTAGATAAGTAATATTCCACAAGTGTAAAACCATTAGATAAGGTAAAGGCAAGTTGAGTAATAGGATTAGCTCCCGCCTCAGCAATATGATAGCCACTAATAGAAACCGTATAGTAATTATTAATATCATGTTTACAAAAATACTCTTGAACATCACCCATCATTTTAAGAGCGAATTCTAAAGAAAAAATGCAAGTATTCTGAGCTTGATCTTCTTTTAAAATATCTGCCTGAACAGTTCCTCTTACCTGTTTCATTATCTCGATTCTTTTTTGAGCATCTTCTAAATCTTCGCCTTCTAATTTTTGATTAATGGCTGCATTCATAAACATTGCAAGAATGATAGGTGCTGGCCCATTAATTGTTTTAGACACAGAAGTAAACTTACTAGACAGATCAAACCCTTCATAAAGATCTTCCATATCTTTAAGAGTGGCGATGGAAACTCCAGATTCTCCTATTTTTCCATAAATATCAGGTCTATAATCTGGATCTTCTCCATATAAAGTTACAGAATCAAAAGCAGTAGAAAGTCTTTTAAATTTTTCACCCTCAGAGAGATAGTGAAATCTTTTGTTTGTTCTATTCGGGCCACCTTCCCCTGCAAACATTCTTTTGGGTTCCATATCTTTTCTCTTAAAAGGAAAAATTCCTGAAGCATAAGGAAAAAAACCTGGAAGATTCTCTTTATAAATAAAGTTATATTTCTCTGATGGGTAGTGAAATTTTTTAAAACCTACTCTAGATATTTTCTTTCCAGAAAGAGATTCATATTTTGTTTTTACTGATATTTCTTTAGAACCAATCTCATAAGAAAACTCTCCTTTCTCATACTGCTTTACAGAACTTTCAAAATCTTCAAGCATTTTGAAAACTTCGGAAGGAATAAGAGCTTTTACTTCTTCTATTTTTTCTGAAAGATCTATCTCTGTTTCTTTATTTGCTTCAACTAAAACTTCATATCTTCTTAAAATTTTTAAAATCTCTTGGTTTTTCTTTTCATAGTTTTTGCAAACCTCAGAGATAGATCTCAAATAATTAGATCTGGAAGGATCAATTATTGTTTGAATATTCTCTGATGATTTAGACTTAGAAATACCTTGTAAATCTTTTGGAATAGTAAAGTCAAAAGAGGACACTATATCAAAGAAAAGTTGATTAACTCCATCATTATTAAATTTAGAAGCAATTGTTCCATAAACAGGGAGTGCTGAATCTTCTCCATCAAAAATTTTATGATTTCTTCTATACTGCTTTCTAACGTCTCTAAAAGCATCTTGTGCTTTTGATTTTTCAAATTTATTTAAAACAATAAAATCTGCAGAATCTATCATCTCAATTTTTTCTAACTGTGTTTGAGCTCCAAACTCTGGAGTCATTACATAAATTGATTTGTCCGATACATTTACAATTTCATCACTCGCTTGTCCTATACCAGAAGTTTCCACGATAATTAAATCAAAGCTCTGTGATTTCAAAAAACTTGTTACTTTTTTTATTTCAGGACTTAATTCTGTTTTCGAATCTCTTGTTGCTAGAGATCTAATATAGAAATTTTCAAAACTAGCACTACCGAGTCGTATCCGATCTCCAAGAAGAGCTCCTTGAGTTTTTTTCTTCGTTGGATCAACACTTATAAGCGCTATCTTTTTATCTTGATAATATCTTCCAAATCTCAAAAGAATTTCATCAATTAAAGAAGATTTTCCAGCACCACCAGTACCCGTGATTCCTAAAACCGGAACAACTTTTTCTTCAATTTCAAAAGGTAGTTCTTTTTTATTTTCAATATAAGTAATCGCTTTAGATAACTCGTAATCTGTTAATTTTTTGCCCCTATAGGAGCTAATCTCAAACCCATCTAGCGTCGAATAAGTTGCTTTTTGGATCATATCTTCGATTATTCCTTCTAATCCAAGCTCCATACCATCTTTGGGTGAATAAATTTTAGTTACACCTTTTTCATGAAGAGCTTTGATTTCTTTTGGAGTAATTACTCCCCCTCCTCCTCCAAAAATTTTTATTTTCTCTCCACCTTTTTGATCAAGTAATTCTCTCACATAGGCAAAATATTCATTATGCCCACCCTGATAAGAGCTTATAGCAACTGCATGAGCATCTTCAGAGATAGCAGCATCTACAACCTCTCCAGCTGATCTATTATGGCCCAAATGTATAACTTCAACCCCTTTTGACTGAAGAATTCTTCTCATAATATTGATAGAAACATCATGTCCATCAAATAATGAGGCCGCTGTAACAAATCTAAGTCTTTCTGACATAAAACTTCTCTTTTCTAAGTGCCCAAATTGGCTTAATACATGCTATAATACTTAAAAATATGAGCAAGGTAAAAGTAGAAAATCCATTCCACCCAGCAAGGTTTAAACCTAAGAGAAAAGGTAAAAAACCACCTAAGTTATTAGCTGTTGTCCACCAAAGTGGCTGTACAGGATGTGAAGTTTGTATAGCTGGATGCCCTGTTGATTCTATAGAGCTTGTGCCTGGCCCAAATCCAAATAATCCTACGTTTCAGCAAACTGTTGAAATTGATTTAATGAGATGCATTGGTTGTCAAAATTGTTCGCATGACTGTCCTTGGGAAACTATTACTATGTATCAACATGATGATGCTTTTAGAGCTTGGGGAAGTGAGACTTTAGAAAGTAAACTCTATATAGATATGGATGAGTTAAAAGAAAAAGATCCTGAGCTTTTTGAGAAAAAAGAAGAAGTAGAATAACTTTCCCCTATTATTCAATACCCAAAATTCATTGCTAAAATATTAAAAAGGATTTTTTATGAAATATTTGCTACCCTTATTATTTTTATTTTCTTGTTTTGGCCCTAAAAAAACGGCTCAAGTCATAGAAAAAAAACCTGAACAATCTAGAGGAATTGCGAGCATAAAAGATTTTGAAAATCTCCCACTTGAAGAACAAATTGATCTCCAAGCAAGAGAATTAGAAGAAAGAGAAAATCAGAACTAAAAAGAAACCTCAGGCTTATTCTTTTTCTTTTTTCCTCCGAATCTATACTTAACACCTACTTGTACATATTTTGCTTTATTTGATGAGCCAGTAATTGCTCCCGTTTGATCAGTAATATCAAACTTTTTAACTACATAGGCAGCAAACAAAGTCATTTTATCAGTAACTTCATAAGTTAATTGAATAAAAGATTTTTGAAAAGTATGAAACTCATCATAATCAGTATTATAATGATCATCACAATACTCAGTATATTCTGTGAAAGCATAGCTTCCATCATCATGATAATAATCTGTAGCATATTCAGAACAAGTAGTGTGCGTATAGTATGTTTCACCTTTTGCATATTGTTCAATTCCGCTCAATCCAAAACTTAATTTTAATTTTTTAAATTGAATTCCTGCTTCTAAGTTATAACTTCCACCAAATGTTTCTCCTAATTGAGAATTCATCTGTCCATCACTAAGTCTTTTTGATTTCATTAACATATCAAAAAAGTTTATAGCTGCTTTCGCAAAAATCTTAATATCTTTTTTCCCACCAAGCTTAACTTCACCACCAGCTCTAATCCCAAAAACTGTGAAAGATTGCATATTTTCTTGATCAATGTCGATATTCTTTTTTAATTTATAATCAAAAAGATTAAAACCTACATAAGCATTTCCATGCTCTCCTGAACCTACAACATTATAATTAAGTAATTGAGCTTCAATTGAAACTGAAGATAACTCAGAATTATTCTCAAGCCCTTTAGCAGCTTCGCCTTTAAAACTTAAAACATAAACTCTATTGTAGTCGTCTTTAAATTTAAGTCCATAACCTTTAACTTTCACTAAAACATCAACTCTGTCCCCAACTTTTTGAAGTCCAGTTCCCACCTCAACCTTTGGTGTGTATTGTCCAAAAGCACTAATTGCTATTAATAATAGCCCATACAAAAAGTTCATCTTGCTCCTCCCTTTAGATGATTTTTTTACGAACTTATAAATATAGAAAAAGTATGTCAGTGGCAGAACGACACTAAAATTGAGAATATTTCTTACAAAAAATAAAAAGGGCCTTTTAGAAAGGCCCTTCATCATTAATATATGTTTTTAAGATTTATTTTATTTTCTTTTCTTCTTTCCACCAAACCTATACTTCGCTCCAACTTGAAGGTAAGTAGCAGAATCATTTGAAGAATCAATCACTCCATAGTAATCATCAACTTTATATCTTCTAGATGCAACTTTTCCATAAACTTGAAATCTTGGAGAAATTTTCCAAACAAGCTTAACAAATAATTCTCTGAACCTGTGATGCTCTGAGAATTCAGTTCCAAAAACATCATAACAACCATAATACCGATCACACTGAACACCATAATATTCATCATATCCTTGGCTTCTGATATTTTGACCTCTAACACCTACAGAAAACTTAAGTTTCTTTACGATCAATCCTAACTCAGCATCATAAGTAGTCGCTCCACTTCTTCCTAGTCCAGTATGTCCTTGTCCATCATCCATTCTTTCAGTATTTAAAAGAATCCCTCCAAAAGAGGCAGCTGTATTAACAAATAACTTCATGCTGTTTTCATCATTAAGACTTACTGCCCCACCAGCTCTCACACCAAGAACTGTAAGCGTTGCTGTGCCACCTTGATTAATATCAATATTTTTATTGTATTGATAATCAAGAAGGGAGAAACCAAAATGAACCCCACCTTCCGCTGAGTAATCATAGATTAAATCTCCTTGAAGTAGAGATGCTTCAACACCAATAGATGAAATATTATCGCCTATTCCAGAGCTATTACCTGCTCCTTCTGCTTTAAACTTTAAAATATAAAGTCTCTCAAACCTTGTTGTTGATCCAGCGTAAGCATAACCTTGAGTCTTAATTAAAACATCAACATAATCCCCAACTTTTTGTAGACCCATATTTACATCTACTCGTGGAGTGTATTGAGCCAAAGAACTTAAAGAAAAAAGCATAACAAATGATAAAATCATTGTTTTCATAAAAACCTCCTATACGTTTTTAAAGTAAATGAAACTTAGGACAAATTTTTTAGTGTGTCAGTAAACAAATGTTTAGTTTTCACGTAGTGTCACTCTTTTACACTTTGCATAAAAAAGGCCATCTCTTACAGATGGCCTCTCAAGAATAATTTTTAAATATTCTACTATTTTATAGATTTAACTGCTTTATAAATATCAATAATTCCACCAGTTTTTGATAGATCTTCAAAGAATCCATTTAACGGTGCATCAACTTCTAATCCCTCGTATTTCTTAACACTTAAGTTTAGAACTGCTCTAATCTCTTTAGCTTCTAGGGTATTATCATAACCAAGTAATAATGCTGCACATCCCGCTACTACAGGTGATGCCATAGATGTTCCACTGAAAGATTTATATCTATTATTAGGAGTTGTTGAATAAATTCCAACTCCAGGAGCAAATAAATCAACAAAAATTTCGCTATAATTTGAAAAGTTTGCAGATAATCTTGATCCAGCTGATCTTGATGACGCTCCAACTTCTATCCAATTACTTGCATTAGTCTTTTTAGTTATTCTTTTATTAGGAAAGTTATTATCAATAAAATTTTCTTTTCCATCATTACCTGCAGCATGTACGAGTAAAACACCATTCTTTCTAGCATATTTTACTGCTCTATTAACCATTGATTTTTTTGGAGAGAATGCTTTACCAAAACTCATGTTAATTACTTTCGCACCATTATCAACTGCGTAGACAATTGCATTTGCAACATCTTCATCTAATTCATCCCCATTGGGTACAGCTCTAATTGCCATAATTTTTACATTTGAAGCAACACCTTTCATACCTAAATTATTTTTTCTATTAGCTGCAATTATTCCCGCAACATGAGTCCCATGACTTGAATCAGGTCCTATAATATCATTATTTCCATAATTATATTTTTTTACTTTCTTTTTCTCTTTAGCTACAAGATCCTTAGCAAGATTTGTATGATCTCCGTCACACCAATAAGGACGCTGTAACCTAGTCATAAAATCACAAGTCTCTCTTTCATATTTTTTAAGTTTTACAATTAAATCTTTTTCTTCCTGAGTAAGATCTCTATTAAGTTCGCCTAATCTTTTTAACTCTCTTGCAAACTCAAGGTTAGTATCATTAACTTGATACTTGTCTTCACCCTTTATAAAAGTTTTATTTTCTAAAACCTTACCCATTCCAAGCTTACTTCCTAGAAAGTTCCATCCATAATAGTCATCAATATAACCATTACCATCATTATCTTTTCCATCATTTGGAATTTCATTTTTATTTATCCAAATTTTTCCTTTTAAATCTTCATGATTAACATCAACACCAGAATCAATAACTGCTACAATAATTTCATTTTTAGGTGCACCAAACTCTTCATATACTTTATTTACACTTGCCCCTTCAATAGACTCATCTGGCGAAGAATTAAACCAATCTCCTCCTGCTTCATCTAATTGTAAAAAAGTTCCCTTCGCGTTTCTCAACATACTCTCTGGCGATAAAGCCACTTTAGAAAAACCAACAAATGGCAATAAAAAACATAATACTTTAAACATTCCTTCTCCTTTGGATATTAAACCCGTAAAAAATAGCATTAAATGAAATTCATGAGTATTCTTGTAAGGTTTTAATGGCCTTAATTTAAAGATGATTTTTTATTAAGCGTTTTTTCGATAGCAAGGCCAAACAAAATACATATAGAAATAATTTGAGAAGTACTTAAACCGAAATAAAAACCTCTTAACTGATCATCTCTTAAAAATTCTAATAGAAATCTCACAGAAGAATAAATAAGCAAGTATTGTTTCGATTGATAGAAAAAATTTTTATTTTTTCGATTATGAAAAAATAGAAACATCAAAAATAAGATAGAAGCTTCTAGTAGTTGAACAGGTAAAACTATTCCTTTGTAATTTAATCCATAACAACAACCAGCTTGATAGCAAGCTAGCCTTCCAATTCCATGGCCTAAGCAAAGAGCAGGAATAATAAATTTTTTTGAAAAATTTTTATTTAACTTTGTAAAAAAATAAAAGCTTATTATTCCTAAGATAAGTCCACCATAAAAAACATATCCACCACTATTCAAAAAACTAACACTGCTTATCGAGAATTTAATATGCTTTGGTAGAGTTAATAGAAATAATAGTTTTGCTCCCAAAAAAGAAGAAGTTAGTACTAGAAATAAGAAAAGAAGATTTTTAGAGAATTTATTCTTTGAATAAGAGTTAAAATAAAAAAAAGAAATTCCACATGCAATACCCACAAGAAATGGATATACGTGAATAGACATTAAGCTTTTTGTTTTTTTCTTAAAAATAACTCTTCATAAATAAGAAGTCCTATAGCAACACTAATACAAGCATCAGCAACATTAAAAACTGCCCATCTATAAGTTGTTTCCCCTGTTACTATAAAAAAATCAAACATATCTATAACGTATCCAAGTAAAAATCTATCAATAAGATTTCCTATAGCTCCAGCAATAATTAGGGCGTAAGCAAAAGATTGTATAAATACATCCTTTAAGGATTTAAAAAGAAGATAGAAAACAAAGAGTGCTATGCCTGAAGATAAAAATAAGAAAACAAACTTTCTCATCATCTCAGACCATTCCTGACCTATCCCCCAAAAAGCTCCTCTGTTTTGAACATAAGTGATATGAAAAAAGTTTTTAATAACCTGAGTACTTTCACCTAATTGGTAATTTGATTCTATATAACCCTTACTCATCTGATCTGCGATTATTAAAAAAACAATAAGAACAAGTAGCCACCATAACCGTTTCATATAAATCCTAATAAAATTCTTTTGGAACTAATCCATATTTTTCAATTTTTCTAAGTAGTGTTTTTTTAGGGATATTAGCATGTAATGCAGTTTGATTAATTTTCCCTTTGTGAAGTTTTAAGGCCTTCGTTATAAATTCTTTTTCAAACTCTTCTTTTGATCTTTGAAAATCTAACTTTACAGAGTCACCTTCACCAATTTGAGCAAACTTAAATGTGTATTGTGATAATCTTCCGTCATCTTTGTGAAGATCATCAATAACAGAATTTCTGATTCCTTCAATATCTATAACATCAGATCTCTCACTTGCTTCTTTCTCTCCATTAGAATTTAATAATACCGCAGGTAGAGATTCTACACTTACCTGATCTCCAGATTCCATAATAAAACAATGTTCTACAACATTTCTTAGTTCCCTAATGTTTCCTGGCCAGCCATATCCTTTTAAAACTTCTAATGCTTCTGGACTAAAACCTGAAATATTTAAGTTGTGAACAGAATTAAAGTACTTAACATAATATTCAACTAAGTGAGGTATATCACCTGTTCTTTCTCTTAGAGCTGGAAGATAAACTGGTAAAACATTTAATCTATAAAAAAGATCTTCTCTAAAAGTCCCTTCTGAGATCATTTTTTCAAAAGGTTTATGGCTAGCTGCAATTATACGCACATCAACTTTAACTTCCCTATTTGATCCAATAGGAGTAAAGGTTTGTTCTTGTAAAACTCTTAATAGCTTTACTTGCATAGCATGAGAAATATCTCCAATTTCGTCTAGAAATAACGTTCCTCCATTTGCGTATTGAAACTTACCAATTTTTCTTGAATCAGCTCCTGTAAAAGCACCTTTTTCGTGACCAAAAAGTTCTGACTCTATTAGCGTTTCAGGAATTGATCCACAGTTAATAGTTACAAGTTTTTCATCTTTTCTTGGAGAATTAAAATGAATAGCTCTTGCAACTAATTCTTTTCCTGTTCCTGACTCACCTCTAATAAGAACAGGTGTTGCAACCTTTGCAAGTTTTGAGATGATATTAAAAACTTTTTTCATCTCATTAGATTCACCAATAAATTTTCCTTCTGTTGATTCACCATCAACTGAAATTTTTGGAGCAGAAAAAGCAGTAGTTTCAACAAGTGATCTTGCCTTTAATGCTCTTTTTATAAGTGCTACTAAATTTTCAGAAGTAATTGGCTTTTCTAAATAATTATAAGCCCCTTCTTTTACTGCCTTTACTGCATCATTGACATTGGAGTAAGCAGTCATGATGAGAACTATTAAACTTGGATCATGCTTTTTCATTTCAACAAGAGCTTCCATACCAGACATTTGCGGCATGTTTACATCCATAACAACTAAATCAAATTTTGATCCGTAAACTTTTTCTACAGCGATTTTTCCATTATCAGCTACTTCAACTTGAAATTGGTGATATTCCAAAGCATCTTTAACAGACTGTTGCAAGATCTTATCATCATCAACTACTAATACTTTATACATGCTTTCTCCTACTCATTTCTTAATTTAATCTTGAAAGTCGTGCCAACTCCAACTTCAGACTCAACTCCAATTGTTCCCTCATGAAGTTCTACAAAATATTTTACCAAATAAAGTCCGAGACCTGAACCTTTGATCTTGTGCGAGTCATCATTTTTCACTCGATAAAATTTATCAAAAATATGTTCTACATCTTCTTGAGGAATTCCAGGTCCATTATCCGTAATAAATATATATACCCAATTCTCATCATCTTCTGTCTTTATATCAATTGAGCTTTTCTCTGGAGTATATTTAATAGCGTTTTCAACAATATTTGCTATCACTCTGTGAATTAATTTTTCGTCTACTTTTATCGGATATAAAGGTGAAAGTTCTTTGTTAACTATAATCTCTTTAGATGATCTTTCAAATTCTAATCCATAAACTGCATCTTCTATAATTTTATTAATATCAATTGATTGAAAGTTAAGCTTTAAATTACTTGATTCAATTTTTGTTAAATCCAAAATAGAAGTAATAAAAGAATTTAATTCTTTAGTTGAAGCTGTTATATCACCAACTAATTTTTTAGGTTCATCATCTTTAAGTTTTAAATTTAAAATATCTGCTATCCCTTGAATTTTTGCAACAGGAGTTTTTAAATCATGACTCATAAGAGATATAAAATTTTGCTTTAAATTTTCTACTTTCTTTAAAATTTTAGACTCTTCTTCTATAGCAAATCTTGTTTGATATTCACTCATAGCTTTTAGTGGAAACCATACATAGACAACAATGAATACTGATAATAATAAATGCGCTATCTTTAGCCACATTCCTCCAAATGCAAATAAGAAAAATGCTAAAATAAGTATCCCAGCTAAAACTATTAATGAAATCAATAAACCTCTAGCTGGATTATATTTTGAAATTACCAAAGAAAGAGCAAGAGCTAATAATAAAGTTAAGATATGAGTTATAAATTCTGGGATTTTAAATAAAGTTTTTCCTCTATATAACGAATTAACAATAGAAGAGTGGACTAGTAATTTGGGTACCTTTCTATCTCTATCAAAGGGAGTTAGGGCAAAATCATCTACATTTGAAAGATAATTAGGCCCAATGATGACAATTTTTTTACTAAAATGTTTTGGAGGGAAATTTCCACTTAAAACTTTATAAAAAGGAAGAGTTTCTACTGTTTTACTCTCACCTACAAATTTTAATTTATGACGATAGTTTGCAAAAACAGCATCGGCATCATTGGAATAATAAGCACCCCAAGTTTCATTTGCAGGGATGGATTCAAGGTTATTCTTTTCTTTAATTTTATTAGACAGCCAGAGATGAAGTGAATCTTCTCCTGATATATTTAAAATTGCTTTCCTGTGAATTCCATCTTTAGAAAAACTCTCACCATCAACATGAATAAGAGCAGGTGAATATTCTAATCGCTTTAATGCTTCAGGAGGAACTTGTTCTCCCCAGAGATCTAAGCCCGTTCCAAACCTAAAAACTCCACCTCTATTTTTGTATTGCTCAATAAACTCAGCAAACTCTTCATAATAAATATTGTCTTCCTCTACACTAGGTTCTTCAAAATTTACCAAGTAGATAATTGCTGCTGGTTCATCATCAATAATTTTTTTTATAAATTTTAAATGAGTTGCATAAGAATAAGGATAGTATTCTCCTAAAATCTGATCATTAGATTCATCTAACCCAATCAGACTAAATGATAATGCCGGCTTAGATTTAGGAGTAACCTTTATCCATAAATCATAAAAAATTGATTCAAAATTATGAAAAGGAAATTGAATAAGAATAAAAATAAACACAGCTGTGAAAAAAAAACGATAAAAACCCTGAATGTTTAATTTTTTTAGCATTGTGTCATCTTTAATTCATACTCTTGCTAACGCTGTGCTCTTTTCACAGTAAGTTTACATATTACACATCTTACAAGATTGCCATAGACTTTTACACGTATTAGTATTAGAAACTTTATTGAGTTTTGACTTATGGATACAGAAAAACCTTGTCGCATTGCGCAACAAATTGACAATTACAAGGATTTAATACCAGAGCAAGATTGTGGATTATTTTGTGAATGCAATCTAGTCAGCAAAAAAGAGATTAAAGCAAAACTCACAAGCTTGGAAGCATTTGATGATCTTTTAAAAGAACTTAAGGTTGGATCAGGATGTGGAAGCTGTTTAAAAGATATAGAAATAAATCAGTTATATAAGAAATTAAAGGAGTAAAAATGGCTTTTGATAGAATTCTTTTTGGAACAGCAGGTGTACCAACTTTTACAGAGAAAAAAAACTCTCCAGTAGAAGGCGTAATCAATATACATAAGTATGGCCTTGATTGTATGCAATTAGAATTTGCTCATGGAGTTAGGATGAAAGATGAAGTTTCTTCTGCTCTTAGAAAAGTTTCTTATGAACTTAATATCCCTCTTACAAGCCACGGCCCTTACTACATTAATTTAAACGCTAGAGAGCAAGATAAAATTGATTCATCTGTTGAAAGAATCATTCAAACAGCAAAAATTTCAGATATGTGTGGAGCTGAGTCTATGACTTTTCACGCTGCTTTTTATATGAAAGATTCTCCATATGATGTTTTCGATCTTGTTGAAAAAAGTATGAATGTTATTGAAGAAAGATTATCTCGTCTTGATATTGAAATCGAACTTAGACCTGAACTTACAGGAAAAACTTCTCAGTTCGGTTCCCTTGAAGAGCTTTTAAATCTTTCTAAAAATATTGGTTCTTGCCAGCCTTGTTTAGATTTTTCTCATCTTTATGCAAGAACTGGAAAATATAATACTTATGAAGAATTTATTGAAGTCATCGAAACAGTTCAAAAAGAACTTGGAGATGAATCTGTTAATAATCTTCACATGCATATCTCTGGAATTTCATCAAATTCTAAAGGTGATTTAAAACATTTAAATCTTTCTGACTCTGATTTTAATTGGAAAGAATTAATGAAAGCTCTTAAAGATAAAGGTTGTAAAGGATATATGATTTGTAACAGCCCTAACCTTGAGGTAGATGCAAAAATGCTTAAAGATTATTATATGTCTTTGTAATTTTCTTATTGAATGCAATCCATTCCTGAAGTATTTACCACGCATTCATTTTGAAGACAGCAAAATGAGTTATCAGAAGAACAGTCTGATTGTTCATCACAATAATTTGGCAGTTCTATTATTTCCGTCGTTGTAGTAGTAGAAGTAGTAGTAGTGCTTAAAGTTGTAGAAGGCATACTAATAACACATTTCCCTTTAAACGGAATCAAACCAACACAACATGGAGCTCCATTAATATGAATCCCGTTTTCTTTAGTACAGCAATAATGTTGTTGGCCATCAGCAGATGAGGCACACTCTTCATCGGATTCACATGCTGGAGTACAATAATCTCCAGCAGTATCAGATTCACATGCTCCATCTTTTGGATCATAAGAATACCAAAGTGACTGATTCCCACAACAAAGATCAACACTTTCAGTCTCTCCATGTTGAGGGCAACTTGTATCCATGCAAGCAACTGTATTGGTTACAATTGTCGTATTTCCCATTGGGGCACAAATTGTTCCTTCAAATGGAGTACCCTCTATTACCTGACAATCATTAGAACATTCTAATTCAGTTGGGCAAGAGGTTATTTTTCTCGGTTGATTCCCCAAACCAGCTTCCACACAGCTATGTATAGCAATTGGTATGCCTTCATATTCACACATTTTAACTTCTACCATTTCAGAACTAGAACCCAAAGGAGGGCAAGACTCAATTGTTGTCCAATCATCGGACCATTTCAAACCTGAACTAGGAGGAGGACAACCTATAATTAAATTTAGGCCATCTTGTTTACCTTCCCATATTGGGTTACAAGTACAAATATCAAATGTTGAATTACCTTCCTTACCAACAGCACTGCCTAGAGGCTGACATATATACACTTCAATACATGATCCTGAATTAGAGCCTGAGTAGCACTCTACATCAACAGAAGCACATACGTTCCCACTTTCACACGAAATATCTTCACTGTCTGGATCACAGATCTCGCATTGCTTTAAAAGAGGAGAAGCTAAGACACATAATGTTTCATCTTCATTTAGAACTAGACCTTCATCACATACTTCATCTAATCCATTGCAAGCCTGTTCTCCTTCACCTCCACACTTCTCACAGATAGCCATAGAGTGGGAAACTGAATAATCTGTATTTTCTTTCAAAAATATATAGGGATCTGAGAAACTTGATTTACATTTTCCTTCAGTACAAGAAACATTTGTCATAACACTTGATTCATCTTTTACAGTAAAACAACATTTTTCCCCTAAACCACCACAAGAAATAATTTCACCTCCATGACATAATAAAGCTTCTTGAGGGTATAAATTTTCACTCTCATAAATATTGTTACCACTCTCATCTTTACAGCATGGCTGTCCTGCTTCTTTCCCACAATCAGTACATGTATGAAAACCACCAGGATATATTTCCAAATGAGTATTGCACGCTTGATCACTTGAAGAACACTCCTGTTGCCCTTCATTTTCACAACATCTTTGATCATTGCCTCCACAAGCTGAACAACTTGGTTCTAAAATTCCAGTTTGTGGAATAAAGCCTTCTTCATCATCCACACACTGAAGTGCCTGAGTTATATTCCCATCCTCATCGCTAACATCTACACAACTATGAGTAGTATGATCATCCCAGTCACCATGACAACACTCCTCTCCTTCTCCACCACACTCATTACAAGTTCCTGTTAAACAATCTCCCCTTAATTCCTTCCCATTTAAACAATAACAATCAAAATATTCTCCATCCGTTCCACCTGTTCCTTCTCCTCCACTATCAACTACTCCACCTGTAAGTTCTGTACAATCTTGTCCTTCTGGGCAAGGGCAAGGAGCTTCATCATCTCCTCCACAAGGAGCGCATGTATCATTTGCAAGACAAGTTAAACTAACGACTTCTCCCTCTTCATTCTCTCCATTAGGCTCACAGCTTTCATTATCATCTTCATCAACACAACAAGGTTCTTCAAAACCACCACAACTTACGCATTCATTTTCTTCATTCTCATTTTGTGTACAAAGACCTCCCTCTGTACAAGCAATTACTGTTCCTTCTTCACCTTCTTCTTCCTCAGTTTCACAACAAGGCTGACCTACTCCTCCACAACAAGTTGGAACCGTTTGTTCTTCATTACAAGCTATACCACTACTACAACTGAACTCGCCTCCTTCACTACAACAAGGCTCACCTGGTCCACCACAAGATTCACAAGTATTTTCAACACATACACTTTCAAAGCCTTCATCTGTACTACAGCTTTCCTCGCCAGGTTCTGAACAACAAGGCTGGCCTGGATTTCCACATAACTCTACATCTTCAGGACATCCTGAGTTTGCTGGATCGTTACTTCCACAATTACAATTGTGCTCTGTTTTTTCTATAAAAAATATTCCAGAATCCGCTTCATCATCATCGTAAACTTCCCAAGGATCATTATTTTTATAAATAGTTCCATCTGGTAGCGAACAAGAATCTCCACACTCTCCAGTTTCTTTTGTTATCTCTAAAGTTTTCCAAGAATTACAAGTAATTGTTTCTGTGGAATTAGAACAATCACAATCACTAAAAGTATCCTCACTCGTTGAATCTTCACAATTCCCATTTTCAATCGCAAATGTTTCTTTCATGTATTTAATTGAATCAACTGGAGCAACTTCAAGCTCAGGGTCATTACAATTCACTCCACACTCATTTGCTTCTTGCTCAATTTCTGCTTTAAATTGACGAGGACAAGATTTTAATAAAGGCTCACCTTCTATACATTCACAAAGACTATAAGCTTCTTGATTAGGACTAGCCTCTTCTTCAAATTCTATATCTACAGACATTTCACCAATAGGTATAGGTTGTTCAACTCGTTCTTTTATTATCCAATTTGTCTTACAGTCAATAATTGGTTCAACTTCTTCACACTGAGCCTGGTAATACCCGTCAACTATAACCATTGAAAAATCAGCGATACAAGTTGTTTCTGCACAAGGATTACAATACTCACAGCCTGTTGCTGGATCTACTTTTACATTTGTACAATCAGAGGGAACAGGGGAGCATTGCGGATCATTACAAAAATCACATCCAGTCTCTGGATCTGTTTGTATATCACTACAACTTTCCAAGTTTCCTTGGGAGAAAGCAGACATTAAATCACATGTATCAAGATCCTCACATAATACACACCCTGCATTATCAAAACCAACAACAACACAATCATTACTTGTTTCAGGACAACCTAAAGGGTTTTCTTCAATTCCTTCCCCACTGTCATTTCCGCCATCACTTCCACCATCATCCAATGAAGTTGTAGAGCTACCATTAGGCATTAGACCAGTTGGGTCCTTTAATTTTATTTTCCATGAATGAGTAGATGGATCATAATACATATCAACAGCTACATCAGAACCACCTCCACCATTAGAATCCATTCCTATCCGGGCAGTACACTCACCAGTTTCTCTATCATAAGTTAACCCATCAAAACCTTGGCAAGACTTTGCTTTAACAGTTAATGCAATATTTGCGTTAACGTCAAAACAACTTGTCACTTTATGATCGGCGTCTTTATAAATATTTAAACTAAACTCTCTTCTTACCTCTTTAAGGCCTGCACCTTTAACACGTTCTAGATCTAAAACAAAATATGCTTTTATATCATCAGTTCTTACGCCTATCTCTTTAATTCTCAGAGATTGTGTTTTATCGATAAATTCATCTTCTTTTAAGATCACATAACCAAGATCTTCTCCACTTTCGTCAATCCCATCTGTACTAATTGCATCAAAATCATCTTCTCCATCTTCAAAGAAGTATTCTTTATTAGGTTCAAGTATTAAACCTTTGAAATAACTCTCACAAATAGGTACCTGACTTAAATAATTGAAGGTTTCATTAAATACTGAAACAGATTTAGAATCAGCTTGAATAGCAGTAGTCTCCTTAGCTATATCTTTTCTTATTTGATTAAAAAAAAGAACAGACATTCCCAATAAAGATCCTGCAATCATTAATTCAATAATTGAAAAACCTTTATTGTTAAATTTTTGCTTGTATCTTTTAAGCAATGAAAACCTCATTCTATCTATTTTATCTACTTAAATAATTATACATAAGCACCCAGAATTAGAAATATTTATTAAAAAAAAAGACCTTCTTTTCTTAAAGCTAATATCTGACAAATTAAGTTTGCAAAAGCTTGCCTTGATTATCCTTGAATTGAAAATTGAAAGATTGTTTCAGAATAAAAAACATAGTGTTAAAATTAAACATCGTATGAAAAAGTTGAACAACGCTGGTTTTGGATTAGCACAAGTATTAATTATAATTGGGTTATTAACCGCTATGGCTACTTTCCTTTTTGAGAGATCTGGCATCGCAACGAAATCTATAAAAGCATCATATTATAGACAAGAGCTCTATACATATAATCAAAAGCTTAAGGATTATTTAACAAATATGGATATTTGCACAGAAGCCTTCTCGGGCTTCTCAATTGGAAGTGATTATGTAGAACTAAGCTCTAGTAGATTTGGTACATTATTTAAAAAAAATGAACAAGTTGGATCCAATAAAGCCTTCACTGTTACAAGTATAAAACTCACAGATAAAGACACTGGATTTATCAAGCTTGAATACTATCTAAAACTAAAAGAAGAATTTCAAAAAAGTGTTTATTTTCCTGAAGAAATAAAAAATGAAATCCATCTGTTCGCTAAAATTGATAAATCAAGAAGGGTTATTAATTGTTATTATGATCCTTATGATGAAAATTATAAAGATGATGTACCCAATGGAGTTATTTCACAGAGCATACGTAAAATTTGCAACACAGGAATTGAAATAGATGCCAATATCGCCGGAGCATCATTAAATTCAAAGTCAATGGATTGTCATTTCATAGGATTTGATACATCAAAAAAAGTTTCATGTCCTATTGGATATGCAATAGAAAGATATGCCATTAATACCGTAGAAGGAAACAAACAAGAACTGGTTCCTATTTGTAAAAAAAATCCTCTTTATATGCCAGGGAAAAGATGTCCTAAAAATCTTATGATGACCGGAGTTAACGAAGATGGAAGCTTGATTTGTGAACCTATTAAGGCTGATGATGCTCCTGCTGCCGGAGATATAATTAATCATTCCAGTGCATCTTGATTAAAAAGAGAGAAATATGAAAAAAAACAATTCATTTTTTAGCATTCTTAACAATCAAGGGATGAGCCTTATGGAAATTGTTGTAGCCCTTGCAATAATAGGATTATTGTCAATTTTATCTATGCAAATAATGAAACAAGTTACTACTGCAACAAAGCAAATTGAAAATACTATAGAGGTTGATACTTTTATGAGTAGGCTTTCTACCTCTCTTCTTGATAGCATGCATTGTACTAAAAATTTCAAAAACCTTGAGCTTGTAAATAACAAGGTTAGTCTTTCTAATATACAAAACTATAGATCAAAATCTCCCACTCCTCTGGTACTAGTCGGAAAAGGCTCGAGTATTATCTCTCCTAACCGCCCATTCTCACATGATTATTTTGTAGAAGATTTATATCTTGAAAAAAAAGATGAATCTAAAAGAGTAACTCTGAATATTATTTTTAAAAAAGCTAAAGGACTTGGAATAGAAGCTATAAAGAGAACTTTGAATTTATATGCCGAGTTTGATCAGAATAATATATTGATTGCATGCTACTCTGATATTTACAATTTAAGAGATAGAGTCATTGCTGATGCTTGTTCTGAAATCAATGGTAAAGGAAGTGATGAAAGCTCCAATGTTTTGGATGAAAATGGAAATTGTATAAATAAAGCATATGATTTAACTGCAAGCAACGATGATCCCCAAGATACCTCGCCAGAACAGAAGAACTGTTTTAATGGTGGTCCAAGTGAAGAGAATGGAGTAATCAGTTTAAATGGAAACCGAAATTGCAACCAAACTCCTCCTGTAGGCGATTCAATCAACGAAGATGACGGAGGCTCAGATGACGGAGGCTCAGATGACGGAGGCTCAGATGACGGAGGCTCAAGTTCTGGAGGTTCAAGTTCTGGAGGTTCAAGTTCTGGAGGT
>JAHDBN010000015.1:0-24508 GCA_020630335.1 Bacteriovoracaceae bacterium | reverse complement strand
TCAAGTTCTGGAGGTTCAAGTTCTGGAGGTTCAAGTTCTGGAGGTGATTCTCCTCATAAATTCATAAGAAATTATAAAATAATTGATGGTAAAATTGTTTTTGTAAAATATGCTCACATTGACGAAGAAGCACTGACTAAGAAAGTTATAAATAATCAAAACAACAGTCCTTGCTCAAAAGATTTTAAAAATAATGGGCCAGAAGGTGCCGCTGGAATTGATGATGATGGCAGTCCTATAACATATACTCAAACAGTTGACGAAGATGGCAACCCTTACCCTTTAGATGAAAATGGAGAACCAATTATTCCAGAAGGTGAAGAAGGTGAAGTTATAGAAGTCCCATCATATGGAAGCACTAGAGATAACTCTATAGTTAGTGGCTTAGAGGTAAACAATAAGCTAGGAATAGATTGTGATTAAATTTTTTAAGGCGTAATTTCTATCTTTTGATCTATGTCATGATATGTTTTTATATGATCTATTGAATCAATTACCCAAGACTCCCCACTTGGAATCAATGTTGCAATTTTTTTAGTTTCTGTATCTGTATTTTTAGTTTTTCCCTCATAACTAGCGTAAGAAACATAATATGTTAATTTACAACTACTTTCATTACAACTTTTTGAGATAAACTTAAATTTCTTCTTTTTAATATGATCCAATTTATCAAACTTCGTATCTCTAAGGCCTTGTTGTGATTCAAAGTACTTATCACTCACATAATCCTTAAGATCTTCTATTTTTTCACCTTTGAATCTACTCTCTACATATTTTTTCAAAACACCTTCTGGCGTTTTAATATTTTGCTCCATACATGATGTAATAAATAAAAGACTTAAAATTAGTTTAATCATAAAATATCCTTATTTTTCTATCTTAACTGCAATTATTTAAAATCTAAACTTTTATATAGTTAAACAAGTTTTTTTCTTCTAAATATCTTTTCAAAAGAGTCTCTTCTTTCGAAATTAGACTATAAAGCGAATTATAATATCGATCTAAGGTCCCAAAGTCCCAATATTCACTAGATTCTGAGTAAAAGGCTCCAATATTACCTTTTTTGTAATCACAAACACTTTCAAAGAAATTACTAAAACCCTTTTCAACTTTTAACTTTTCTAAATTAATCAAAGAAAGTCCTGAATAAGTAAAAAAATCTTTTTTATTACTTTTATCAATTTTTATTAATTTATCTTTTTCAACAAAACATTCTTTATAATCTGAATTATTCGTCTTGTATAAATTTAAAACTCCCACATTCTCTTTTAATTGTTCATTTAACTTTTCTAATATTTTAGGATTCAAGAAAATTGTATCAACATTAGAAATCAATAATTTTCCCTTGTAATCTACTTCTTTTTGAGAAGCTAAGTTATGAACAGCTCCTCCAACTCCAAGCAAGTTCTCTTCTTCTAATATTTTAACAGACGTGAATTTTTCAAGATACTTTCTTATTACTTCTCCTTGATGATGAATATTTACAAAAATCTCTTCAATTCCCAGTGATCTCCAATAAGAAATTTGAAATCCAAGTAAAGTAGTATCTCCCAGAGGCCACAAAGGTTTAGGTAGAACTTCTCCTAATTCTCCCATTCTAGTACCTTTACCTGCACTTAGTATTAAAACTCTCTTAATACTCATTCTTGATCTCCATAAACAACTCTCTTAAATCTTCTATTTCACTTCTATTACTAATAATTTGCAAAACTTTCTCGCAGCTTGGTTTTATAAATCTTAAATAATAATCATTATTTTTTTCTTCACTACAAGAAATAAAGTTTCCTATAGCTTTAAATATTCGCTGAATTGAAAACAAGTCAAACTGTAAAAGAAATTCTTCGTAATTATGAAAATGATATCTTTGGTAGGTCATATCATAATAATATTTAATTAAGTCTTTTTTAAGATCTTTTTCTAGATCAACATAGCAATCATTAAGTAAGGATGCTAAATCATATAAAGGCGAACCAAGCATTGTATCTTGATAATCAATAACATAGACCTTGTTTTTCTCTACCATGATATTTCTTGAATGATAATCTCTATGAGACAGCACTTGATAATCTTGGTTTAATCTTTTTAAAACCAAGTCTACAAAAATATCTTTTATTTTATTTTCCAAGAATCTATAAGTGTTTTCAATTTCTTTTAAAAACCTTTCATTTCCTAGCAAAGAATACTTTTTATAAGGATTCTTCTTGATCGAATGAATCTTGATTAATTCATCTATTGCCTTAAAATACAAATCTTTTCTTTCTAAAAATTTAATTACTTTCATTTTTTCAAAAAAAGTTTCTTTTATGCATTGCTGAACATTAAAACCTTTTTCATAATAAGTAACTTCCGGAACAGATACTTTGTTTTTTTTATATTCTTTATACCAGTAGATAAATTCTTCATTACTCATTCTTGCATGCTTATCATTAAGACAAACTATTCTTTTAAACTCTTTAAAATCTACAACATAATACTCTCTTGATGAAATATCTCCGTCTAGTTTCTGTATTTTCTTAAAATCACTAACCCCAATATTTTTTAATTTTCTTGAAATATTCATTAAAAATTCTTTCTAAATTTATAAAAACTTTTCGATGATTTCGGAAAAAAAGTTTTTCTATTGTTATTTTTTAAACTTTTTACTGTATATTCTCTCAAGCCCTGTTCTTCTTTGAATATTGTATATTTGTCTCCAAGATAAAAATCAAAATCAACAAAGTTTCTATTTTGAATTTGAATCCATTGTAAGTATGTTATCGCATCTTCTTGATTTTCTACTAATATTTTATATGCCCATCTGTGAATATTTACTTTTGATTGGATTGGTAACCTAGAAAGATTCATTACTTCTTCAATTGTATAATATCCCTTAGGGATTAATTTCTCTTTATTATAAACCCTTTTCTCTATTCGTATTAATTCAAAAAGAATCATGTTTTTTAAGTAATTTTCATGCTTTATATATTTTTCTATTAATCCACTACTTAAAAAAACCTCACCTTTTGGTGAAGAAAAATAAAAAGGTCTTCTATCATTAATTTTATAAAAATCTATTTTTTTAATTTTAGAAAAAAAATACTTATTTTTATTTAAAAATCCTTTTACTATAGAGTTTAAGTAATTCTGAGATCTGCTATTTAAAAGTTTGATCTCTCTATTGCTCTTGTCTCTAAAATCATTAAAAACAGAATTTAAGTGTCTCTGAACAACTTCGTGGTTTACGTGTATACCTTCTTTTTTTTCTGGAGTAGAGAACCTCTCAATAAAAGAACAAGAAATAAAAAAAAGTAAAAATAGATATTTCATAGCATAAAAAAAGGAGCTAATATTTAGCTCCTTATATTTTTTCTTTATTTTATTTTACTATAATTATAGATCTTCTGGAAAATCATCTTCTAAAGATAAGTCATCTGAAAGATCTTCCTCTTCCATGCTCAGCTCTTCAACTGGTGCTGGCTCCTCTGCTGCTGCTGGCTGTGCTTCTTCAACTGGTGCATCAGTACTTGATAAATCTCTAGAGTAACCTGGATCTGGCTGATAATACAAAGTAAATCCCGTGTAGATCTTATTTGGATCTTTAATCATTGCCCTGTTGTTTTCCCAAATAGATTTCCACTTACTGCTCATCCCATAAACTTTATTAGAAATTTTTCCAAGAGTATCACCTTGTTCTATAAGATAAGCTACACCATTTCCTTGAGAAGAAAATCCAGCTCCTGCTTCACTATATTTCAAGTTCATTCCCTCTGAAATAATCGCTCCACCTTTTAACTTATCAGCATTAAGAGCAGCTATTTCTTTCCATCGTGAATAATCACCGTATAGCTTATAAGAAATTAACATTAATGTTTCATTTCTTTGAACTGTATAACTACCTCCTGCATTTGCAGGAACATTTACACTTGAATAATCAGGTGTATAAGACGAATCAGCTACTGCTGGTTCATCATAAGTTTGTGCAGGGAAATCAGAACTTGTATCCACAGCTTCAGCTTCTATATCAGAACTTGCTATACCTGGTCCTTCTATCGCTTCTTCACTCATATTATTATCCATTGCTGGCATATCTGTATCTGCAACTTCAGGAGAATCATCACTTAAATCTAGATCTGAATCATCACTAAGATCTAAGTCATCTCCATCATCTAAAGCAATATCATCACTACCCTCATCATCAAGATCTAAATCATCACTATCATCAAGATCAAGGTCTGAATCATCACTATCTAAATCAGCAATTTGAAATTCTCCATCTTCATCAGAAAATTCTTCATTAAATTCATCATCAAAACCTTCATCATCAAGGTCTGCCACTTCCATCTCATCGCTATCTTCAAACTCATCTTCTTCGTCAAGATCAGCAATATCATCTTCATCTCCATCTTCGAAACCATCTTCAAAGTCATCATCTTCAGCATCAACAATTTCTACTTCTTCATCATCTTCTAATTCTAAGTCATCTCCATCTTCATCAACCATCTCAATGTCATCATCATCATAATCTTCTAAGTCGTTATCTGAATTAGAACACGAGAAAAAGTTTAGTAACGCTAGAATCATTAAATAATTTAAAATTTTCATAATTTATTATCCCTCATAGACAATTTTCTAACTTCAAGTATAAGACAATTTTAGAAAGGTGCACTGCAAGAGGAAAATTTGTTCAATAAATAAAATAGATGGGAAAATTTTACTGGTTTCTAAAATTTAAAGAATAAATCTTGTTGATCAAGACATTGAAATATTTTCGAGTTTAAACGCTCAAAATCGTCTTTGTTTTCAAGGAAATCAAGATCATCAGTATCAACGATTAAGTGTTTTCCTTTATCGTAATTAGAAAACCAATCATCATAGTATTGGTTTAACTTTGTCAGGTATCCCATATCTATGCCTTTCTCATACTCTCTTCCACGCATAGCAATTCTTTCTCTAAGCTTAGGAATTGAACGCTTAAGAAAAATCATTAATGTAGGATAGTTTAAATGCTCAGTCATCGAGTGATAAAGATTTAGATAATTTTCATAATCTCTTCCACTTAAATCACCTTGCTCAAAAAGAGCTCTAGCGAAAATATTAGCATCTTCATATATTGATCTATCTTGAATAGCACTCGAGCCAGAATGCTCAATATTTTTATGTGTCTTAAACCTATGAGTTAAAAAATACACTTGAAGAGCAAATGACCATCTACTCATATCTGAATAAAAGTCTTCTAAATAAGGATTATCACTTACAGACTCATAAAAAGGCTTAAAATCCAATCTCTCCGAGAGCATCTTGGTAAGTGTTGTTTTTCCACTACCTATATTACCAGCAACAACAATAAATAATTGATTCGAATTTGAAGACATTTTAGAAATTTCTTCGATAAGAAGATAAAAGTCAAAGACCAATCTCTTACTTTTTCAATCAAGTACGTTTACTCTCGATCTATTGTTTTTTATGATGAGTTATGCACATTTACAGATGGAAACTTATTTTATTTACACTTTTTTTTGCAACTTCTATGTATTCTCAAAACATCATTGAAGACCTTCAAGATAATGGCCCAACAGACCCATCTCAATCAAATAACTATGCTCAATTCAATGAAGAAGTTTTATTAAAATCTAAAAATAGAAGAATTTTAATAATTACTAATAAAAATCAAAGTTTAAAACAAGGAGATTTTATTTCTCTTTATGTAAACAGTGAAAAAATAGCACGGGCCCTAGTTGCAAAAGATAGAAATAATAAAGTTGCCATTAAAATTATAAATACTTTTTCTGATAAGTTTGATCGTCTAACAAGAAGAGGTGATGAGCTAGAGATCATAAGAGGAGATGACTCTTCCTTTAGTGCCACTGAAGAAGACATAAATGCAGATCTTGGAGAGAATGATCTTTTTTCTATAGATCTCATTGATAAAAAAGAAGAAAAAGAGAATGCTAAAAAATTAAATGAACGAAATCTTGTAACTCTCGGAATTGGTTTGTATCAGGGAATTGATAGCCAAGAGGAATCAAAAGCATACGTTCATGGAATTCTTAGCTATGCGATTAAAGCTTTTGGGCCTGTATGGTTTGAAGGAGTTTATGGTTATTCGAATCTTCAAAGATTTCCAAGACAAGACACATCTGCTCATTTGCATGGTTTAGGTGTTAGATTAAAACTTAATATTAATCTCCCTGCTTATATGTTTTTAATGCCTTATGCTGGAATTCATTTTGCCTATGTCAGTAGTACAGATACTATAGACCCAGGAGCAAGCGCCCCTCAGGCAGAAATTAACGCTTATAATAGAGAAGTCGATCTCATAAATATTGCAAGCCAATTCCGTCCTACCGCAGGCCTTACTCTTCATAAAAGATTTGTTCCCGGTTGGTTTATAACTCTTAGTGGTGGTTTAGATGTAAGTTATGCAGGAGTCACTATTGGTTTTTAAAATATTGTTTTTCCTATTTTTATTTTCATGCGGTGTTAAAAGGCCACCAATTTCAGAAAAAACAATACCTTCTATTTTTGAAAAATATCAAAAAGAGTACGATAAAGATAAAAAGAAAAAATGAGTCTTATTCTTGCTACTGGTTCAAATATAGGTAATTGCTTAGATAATTTAAAAAAAGCAAAACAAGCTTTATCTAGAAATTATGAATTCATAGCAGAGAGCAGAGTTTATAAATCTGAACCTGTTGAATATCTTGATCAAAATGATTTTTACAATCAAGTTTTAGAGTTTAAAACTCCTAAAAGCTTAAGCTCAATTGAAGTTTTTAAGCAAATAAAAAAAATTGAAAGAGATTTAGGAAGAAACAAAATCATAGAAAAAGGTCCTCGTAATATAGATATTGATATTATTTTTTGGGATTTAGAAAGTTTTCAAAATGAATTTTTAACTATCCCGCATTTGTCTTGGAAAAAAAGAAGCTTTGTTGTCCTACCTTTAAAAGAGTTACCTTTTTATGAGATAATTAAGAAAAAAATTGATATCCCTGATACGTTTGAATCTTGGGCAAAACCAATTACTAAAAGAATTGAAGGATAATTATGAATTTCGAATTAACTGAAGATCAAAAACAATTCCAAGAGCTTGCTTTAAAATTTGCAAAGAATGAAATGATACCAAAAGCTGCGGAATTAGATGAAAAAGGTGAATTCCCAAGAGAGATTATTAATAAAGCTTGGGAGTTAGGCTTGTTGAATACTTGTATTCCTGCTGAATACGGTGGAGCTGGATTTTCTAATATGGATTCTGTAATTATTTCTGAAGCTCTTGCCTACGGATGCATGGGAATTAATACAAGTATTATGGCAAATGATCTTGCTCTGCTTCCAATTGTTATAGCAGGATCAGATGAACAAAAGAAAAGATTTCTCACTCCATTTACTGAATCCCCCAAGATTGCATCATTTTGTTTAACTGAACCTAACCATGGATCAGATGCTGCTGGAATTAAAACAACATTTAAAGAAGATGGTGATCACTGGATTATTAATGGTGATAAAATGTGGATTACCAACGCTGGTTATGCTGATCTTTTTGTCGTTTATGGAACAATAGATACAAATTTAAAACACAAAGGTATTAGCTGCATAGTTATTAACGCAAAAACTGAAGGAATCGAAATAGGTAAGAAAGAAGATAAAATGGGTCATCGAGCAAGTGATACTCGTGCTTTAAGTTTCAAAAACGTTAAAGTCTCAAAAGAAAATATGCTTGGAAAACCCGGAGAGGGTTGGCTTATAGCAATGAAAACTCTTGATCATTCAAGACCTCTAGTCGCTAGTTCAGCTGTTGGTGGTTCTTGGAGGGCCCTTGATTGTGTGAGGCAATATGCTAATGAAAGACAGCAATTTGGAAGGCCTATTGGTAAACATCAAGCTATTGGAACAATGATTGCTGACATGGCCATGAAAACTGAAGCCTCAAGATTATTAACTTATAAGGCTGCTTGGATGGCCGATCAAAAAATGAAAAATTCAAAAGTTGCTAGTTTTGCAAAAGCTTTCTCTGCTGATGCCTGTATGGAAAATACAACTGATGCTGTTCAAATTTATGGTGGTTATGGTTATTCTAAAGAGTATCCTGTTGAGAAACTCATGAGAGATGCTAAATTAATTCAGATTTATGAAGGAACTTCTCAGATTCAAAGACTTGTTATTTCAAGAGAAGTTTTAAAATATTAAACATTAAATCTAAAATGCATTACATCACCATCTTTAACAACGTATTCCTTACCTTCAATTCTTAGCTTTCCAGCTTCTTTCACTTTTTGTTCAGATTGAAGCTCGAATAAATCATTACAATGATAAACCTCTGCTTTAATAAAACCTCGCTCAAAATCTGTATGAATGACTCCAGCTGCTTGAGGTGCTTTATAACCAGTTTCATAAGTCCATGCTCTTACTTCTTTTTCACCAGCAGTAAAATAAGTACTCAGCTCTAAAAGCTCATACCCTTCTTTAATCATTTTATCTAGACCAGACTCTTCCAGACCAATACTTTCTAAAAACTCTAGCTTTTCTTCTCTTGAATCAAGATCTGCTATTTCAGATTCAATTTTCCCACAAATAATAACAGTTCTAGCGTCTTCAGCATCAGCATATTTTTTTACTTTTTCTACATGCTCATTACCATCAACCACTGAATCTTCGTCAACATTACAGACATAAAGAACTTTTTTTAAAGTTATTAAATGCAAATCTTTTATTGCATCTACTTCTTCAGCATCTAGGTTTAAACTTCTTGCTGGCTTTCCTTCTTCTAAAATATTTTTTAAATTTTCCAAAATAGGTTGAGCTATAAGTGCTTTTTCTTTTACCTTCTTATCATGCGACTTTAACATTTTTGAAAGATTACCAACTCTCTTGGTAACAGTTTCTAAATCGGCCAAGGCCAATTCTAAGTTTATTGTTTCTATGTCTGCTATAGGATCAATTTTTCCTTCAACATGAACAACATTTTCATCTTCAAAACATCTAACTACATGGCAAATAGCTCCAACCTGTCTGATATGACCTAAAAATTGATTACCTAGTCCCTCACCTTTTGATGCCCCTTTAACTAGTCCGGCAATATCAACAAATTCAACAACAGAAGGAATGACTTTTTGAGGCTTAATAAACTCTGTAATTTTATTTAATCTAGAATCTGGAACTTCTACTCTGCCTACATTAGGCTCTATTGTGCAGAAAGGATAATTTGCAGCTTCTGCTGGCGCAGAAGTAATAGCTCTAAAAATCGTTGATTTTCCAACATTTGGTAATCCAACTATTCCACAATTTAAACTCATAATTTATTCCTCTATAAAATTTTTCTTATTATATTTTGTCTGTAATCTTTTAAAATCTAATTTAAAAGAATCATCAAGTGCCTGTACAGAACCTATCATTAATTTCTCTAAATCTTTAATTTCATTATTCTTAAAGCTTGATAGAACCCAAGAACTAACACTACCTCTTGTTGGCTTACCAATACCAACTCTCATTCTGTAATAATCATTTGTCCCCAAATGCCGAGAAATAGACTTCAAGCCATTATGACCAGCTAAGCCTCCTCCAAACTTAAACTTCACTACTCCAAAATCTAAATCTAAATCATCATGGATAACTAATACTTCTTCAGGTTTTATTTTAAAAAAATCAGCACAAGGCCTAACTGCCTCACCTGAAAGATTCATGAAAGTCATAGGTTTTAAAAAAATTCTTTTCTCTCCAGAAAGTTGTGCATCGGTATACTCTGATTTCCATTTAGATTTCCAATTATTAGAATTTATATCTGGATGCTGATCAAATATTATCCAAGCAATATTATGCCTAGTAAACTCATATTCATGACCTGGATTTCCGACTCCTACTACTAGCTTAATCATTAGATAAAAAGAGAACTTACTGAATCATTGTTATAAGTTCTATGAATAGCTTTAGCCAAAATTTGATCTGTAGATAAAACTTTTATTTTAGGACAAGCCTTTGCTTCTTTTGATAAAGGAATTGTATCTGTTACAACGACTTGATCAATCTCATCTGAGTTTGTAATTCTATCTATTGCTGGCCCTGAAAAAATACCATGAGTTGCAAAAGAATAAATTTTACCAACACCTTCAGCTTTTAAAACTCTAGCAGACTCACAAAGAGTTCCTGCCGTATCTATCATGTCATCAATAATTAAAAGGTCTTTCCCTTTTACATCACCCACAACATTAAAGGCTTTAGCAACATTTACATCTGTCCTTCTCTTATCAATAAGTGCTAGATCACATCCTAATTTTTTTGCGTAATGTCTCACTCTTTCAACACCCCCACTATCTGGAGAAACACAAATAAAATTATCAGATTTAGATGCTATTTCTTGTTTTATATAATCTAAAATTACTGGTGAAGAATAGATATTATCAAAAGGTATATTAAAAAAACCTTGAATTTGACCAGCATGAAGATCCATCGTAATAACTCTTGTTGCTCCAGCTGTTGTTAAAAGATCAGCGACCAACTTTGCCGAAATAGGTGATCTAGGCCTTACTTTTCTATCTTGTCTTGAATAACCATAATGAGGCATCACTGCTGTAACTGATTTTGCAGAAGCTCTTTTTAATGCATCAAGCATAATTAAAAGCTCCATTAAATTATCATTAGCAGGATAGCAAGTTGACTGAATGACAAAAACATCTGCTCCTCTAACCGTCTCATTCATTTCGCAATAAATTTCACCATTAGAAAATTTCAAAATTTGCGGATCAACTAAATGTACATCAAGGATATTAGATATTTTCTTAGATAATTCGAGATTAGAATTTCCCGATACTAAAACAATGCGACTCATTATTCACACTCCATATATTTTCATTAAATATGTCACTTTTTACTAACACAGCATAGTTAAGTATCAAAAAAATTTTACTTAATTTTATATCTGTTCTAGATTGAGGTATGAAACATCTACTCTATATTATTTATTTAGCACCTCTTTTAAGCTTTTCCTCTGTCTGGAAATCTCAGCATGGCTGGGATGACAAAAAAATAAACTGGGAAAGCAAATTTTCTGAATGGGTTCAATCAGAAGAACTTAAAAAAGATATTTTCGTTGATCCTGAAAGTCCTTACACAGGCTTAGCAGTTGATTGCGCTGATGTGATGTATTTATTAAGGGCCATTTTTGCTTTTGAAAATAAATTAAGCTTTCAAGTGGTACATCCTTTATATGCATGGAGAACTAACAGAAAATATTTCACTCATAATAATTCATCGTGGGATTATCTTCCAAGAGAAGAAAGATTTATTGAATTTTTAAAATACCTAGCTGATAACTTTGGAACTGAATCTCTGGCTCATTATGATAGCTATTCAATTGCTCCTGAATCAATCTCTCCAGGTGACTTTTTTATGTTCGAAAAACAATTAGATCCTGAGAAAGATTTAATAACAAGGCATGCTTTTTTATTAAAGAATATTACTAAAACGGGCTTGTTTGATATTTTATATTCCACTCAAACTGCAAGAGATAATGGAAAACCAATGTATTACAAAAAAAATCATCAATTCTCTGCTGCATTAGCTCCAGAGAAAAAAAAATGGGGATTTAAAAGATTTAAAAAACCAAGTGATTATTACAGGAGAAAAAGAGATATTCCTTTTTATGATAATATCCAATATAAAATTGTTGAAGAAAATGATGGAGCATTTTTCTTTTCATATGTTCAATCAAAACTAGAAAAAGAAAAAGAAGATCCCGAAATGAAGGTAGTTAGGCTTTTTAATGATCTATGTATCAGATCAAAAAATAGAGTTGAAGCAGTAAATGATGCTCTTGCTTATAAAGAAAAAATCAAAGATAGATGCATGAATAATTCTGAGTATGATATTTATTCTACTCCGCTAAGAGATAGCAGAATAAAAGGTGCGTTTAACACTGCTAAATACTTTATCGAAGAAATCAAAGATATAACTCTTGAAAGTCCATTTCAGGTGTTCCTTGAAAATGTGTTCAAAGAAAATTTAGATTTAATAGATCTTGATAACCTAACTGATCAATGTACTATTCATTACTCTGCCGATGAATCATTTAACCTTAATGATATCTATAAAAATATTTCCAAAAAAATGTTTTCAAGCAACCCCAACGATGACCTTGCGGCGAGATGGGGCCTTGAACCTAGCAATACTAATTGTAACTAGAGTGCTCCATTTACCTGGCTAATTATATTATCAGGAGTTACATCATTGGCCCACTTAGAACACCCTAGGTTCTTATAGTATACCTTTGTAGCTTCAGCGGCTGCCGCCTGAGCTGCAAAGTAAGCAGGTATTGACAATTTCGCTTGATTCGCAGCTGCTAGATATCCATCCCTTGCAACTCTAAACTCTGTTGCAATATCTTCTAAATCTTCAGAAAATATCCCATCAAACTCTGTTTCTAAATAATAATCTTCTCCTGTTCCAAAAACACATAAATCTCTATCACTTTCAAAAAGAATATCAATTTCTCCCTCGATGCTAGGATCAAAAGCTGCATAATAAGCATACGCATCACTCATTACCTGATCCAAAATAGGATTAGTTAAAACAAACTTTTCTGGTGTTTTACCTTCCAGTATTATTTTTTCCATCCTTGGTATTACAAACCCTTCAGATCTTCTTTTATTACACAAATCCTTGTGAGCACAATGAGAAAGCTTTGAGCCCATATCTATAAAATCCGTTTTTTCAAGAGGAAGTCCTGCATCTTTTGCTATTTCTACCGCCTCTAAGTATTCAACAAGTTTATTATTGTAAAGTTCTAATGATGTAATATGATGATCGGCAGTCTCTTGCCAAGTGTAATAATAATCCACAAGATCAAAAGAAAATGAACTCAAGGAAATAAAAAAAAGTAAAATATATTTTTTCATACTAATTCTCCTGTTATTTTTTATGGTTTATATGGATGCATGTAATCAGTTCTTATTAATTCAATTTCATCCATGCAATTGATTTCTTCGGTGTAAACCTGAGAAACTGCTTGGTAAGCTGCCTTCGCTGCTTTGTAAGGAGGAATTCTATCAAAAAGCATATGATAAGCGTGTATCATTGAGTTATACCTCTGATTTAGTGTATCCATTAAATCAGAGATCTGAGCAGGAGTTGCATTGTCTAAATATTCACAAGTTGAACTACAGTCATAATTCTTAACTACTGTTGTAGAATCAAGAGGAATACTTGCCCTGAAAGCCATAACATTTGAACGACTTTCAACAAGATATGTAGAAGTCCACTCTTCCATTCTTGAAATAAAATCATCTAAATTAGTATTAGGTGTCATGTGTGAAATAAGATCATCTAAGTAATATGGTAATGTCCTAGTCGCTGAACCTATACCATCACAAGAAATTTTTACTCCTGCAATATACTCATTGCAGCTTCCATCATAGATACCTTGTTTGTAGAGTTTATCTTCATGGACAAAATTATAACAACCAGACTTAAATAAACCTAAGGTGTCATGAAAAGCATGATTAGTTAGTTCAAATTCATTTGCTGCTGCCAAGTAAGCATCTCTCGTTGCTCTATATGTTGTATGATAATCTTCTATATCAAACGAAAAACTAGAAAAATTTATAAAAATAAAAAAAACTAATACTTTTTTTAACATAACTTATATTCCTTTTTTAATCTTACATATAATCAGGTATTATTATTGTTCTACCGTCAATCTTAGGATGACATCGTCCATAAAAATCATCAGTATCATCTGTGAAGCATGCTGACTGAGCATCTGTATCAGTAATATTTGTGCTACTGCCAGGTATATCTAACCTAGCATTTCCATTACAGGAAAAAAGAGCAAAAGATATTACTAATAAAAAAAATAATTTTTTCAAAAAAATCTCCTTCTAAAAAATCTTCTTAATCTTACAAATTATAATAAAAAAAAACCTTACATCTAATTTCAGATACTTATAGACTTTATAGACAAAAAAAATGCCATTAATAATTGACAATATTTTCCATTCTCAAAATATTGAAATTAAAGCAATATAATATATAAAATCACCAAGAAAGGACTATCTCATGAAATTTCTTTTAAACACTTCTTTTGTTTTTTTCTTTTTTATTTCTTGTTCTCCTGAAAAAAATAAAACAATAACAAGAACCACCCTGAAAACTGTTTTGTCACCTTCTAATTCAAACAAGGATTTTAAAAAAATTCTTTGTTATAAAGATTTGTGTATTTCTAATAAAGATCTATCAAAAGTGTCTCAAGAAAAAATATTACGTTTGGAAAATCTCTTATATAAAGAGAAAATCAATTCAGCAAAAGAAGCATTACTCTCAAATTTCATAAAGAAAGAAGCTATCTTACAAAAAACAGATAAAGAATCTTTTTTGAAAAAATTGTACAAAGATATTGATGTAAATAAAAAAGAAATTCAAGATTTTGCTAATACTTTATCATTAAAAAATACAAGCCCAGGTCTTCCTGTTTGGGTAAAATTAAAAGATAAATTACTCAAAGCAAAGAAAAGAAGAAGTCTCATTGATTTTTTCAATAAAAAAACAAAAAAAGGAGAGATTCAAATTCATTTAAACAAGGTCGATGAACCTATTTTTGATAATATTGCTACATCTAACGAGGAATTTATAAAAGGGAATTCTTTATCAAAAAATAAAATAATTTTTTTCACAGATCCATTTTGCAGGCACTGTTTAAAGTCTATTAAAGCCATTATTCCTTTAGTACGTACTTTTTCTAATGAAGATTTTTCTCTTATTTTTAAAATTGCTATAAGTGATAAGTTTAACAATCCAACCAAAAACAAGATAAGTAAATGGCTTATATGTTCTAGAAATCAAATTGATAAAAAATCATCTTTTTTAGATTTATATTTGGAAGGATTAGAAAATAAAAAAAATCTTAGAGAAAAAAATCTTATTGAAATTTCTAAGAAATTTTTAATACAAGAAAGTTCTTTAAAAGAATGTTTGAAAAGTGAAAAAACTCAAGAATTAATTGAGAAATATGCATTACAATCTAAAGATTTAAATATTACCGCAACCCCAACTATTTTTATTAATAATAAGAAATATAGTGGTGCTCTTTCGACTTCTTTTATTCAAGATCAATTAAAGTAAGATTTTTAATTAAATATTACCAATATTAAGACAAGAAAATTGTCTTCATGTCTTAATATTGAGACTCTTAACAATTTGGATTATATCTACTACAAAAAGTTGTTGTTGTTCCTTGAGTGGTAGTTGTTATTATCGTTGTTGTAGTTGTCGTCGTAGTAGTTGTTGTTGTAGGTGCTACACAAACACCTGTACCAGAGTTATAAGTTCCTCCACTAAGACAAATACACATTAATCCTTGGTTTGTATTAATAGTACTCATGCCAGATCCTGCAGGACAAGAATTCACACAATTGTTATTAAAAATAACTTTAGGATTTGGACACACACACATTGATCCATTTGATTGAAATCCATTATTACAATTAATCACTGGATTTCCACATGGCGCAGGGATCAATGAACCACTTCCATAAGCATTGAATGCATTTCTGATAGGAGCATGATTATCATAATTTTCAAAACCTGGAGTATTACATGCTTTGAAAATACAACTCTTATTTGAATCAGCAGTCGCATTTGGATTATAGTTTTCAGCCAATGGCTCCATACATCCTTCTATTTCACCGCAATTAACATCATTTCTTAGTGATCCAGAAGCAGAAAGTCCCAATCCTTCTAATAACATTTTATAATTTTTAATATGAGCATTACAATTTGGATCAAAGTTTTCATAATTCGCTTTTCCACAACAATGAATGATGCAACTTCCATTTTCAATTTGTGCACCACCATTCATAGGTAATAAATTTTTCACATAATTTCCTGGCCTTGAATCAGTACAACCTTCTGTTGCACCACACTGATAATCATCATTTATCATGCCAGTAGTTAAACTTATTCCTGAAGATGACAAGATAGCATTATAACTTGAAATTTTACCAGCACATGTCGAATCATAATTAGCTTTCGTTTCATCAGCACAACATTTCACAATACAACTTCCATCTTCTTTTACATTGCTTCCATCATAATTTTCAGCACCATCAAACGAACAACCTAGTTTTTGACCACATTGATAATTACTATCTATTGTTCCTGTTTTAGGAGTATGGCTGTATCCATCGATAGCTGCCTGACAATTGGAATTATAGTTTTCATAACCTTCGCTAGCACAGCACTTAATATTACAACTTCCATCTTCACTAACATTGTCTTCATAGTTATCAACATATTGATTATTATAAGCACACCCCGTTTGCGGAATACATCCATGACTATTGTTTAAAGATCCTGTAGGGCTTGCTCCATTTAAAGAAGCTACATAATCATCAATGCTTGACTGACAACTAGCACTATAGGTAGAAGAATTTTGATTCGCACAACAAGCAAAAGAACAACTACCATCTTCTACACTCGCACTTGAATCATGATTTGTTGCTAATGAATTAGTACAGCCAAGCTTTCCACCACATTGATACATATTATCTATGTTTCCATTAGATGAAAGATTAATACTAGATAAAACACTTTGATAAGCACTAATAACAATATCACAAGATGAATCATAATTTTCATAGCCTAGTTTAGAACAGCATTGAATATCACAACTTCCATTCTCTATGGCATTTGGATCATAGTTTGAAACCTGTGTATGATTAAAATGACATCCTTGAGTAGAACAATTATTAGTAACGATAATTGAACCAGTTAAATTTATATTATTATTTGAAAGCATCGCTTGATAATCGCTTTGTGCTTTTAAGCAATTTCTATCAGTATTTTCATCATTAGGACATTGATTACATGTAATTATACAGCTTCCATCATCTAATTCTGCAGTTGCATCGTAATTACTAGCGTAACTTATAGTACATCCCTTCTTTTTACCACAGTTATTATTATTACTAATACTTCCTGTTGAAGATAGGCCCATAGAAAGAAGAATACTTTGATAAGCACTTATTGCAGTATTACAACTTGCTTCATAGTTTTCATAACCAACTACTCCACAACAAAGAATATTACAGCTTCCATTTTCACTTACATTTCCAGAGTAATTTCCAACAAAACCATTATTAAAATTACATCCTAGAGTTGAACCTCCACAAGAAAAACTATTATCAATATCTCCTGTTTTAGTAACTCCTGGGTTATATGAATCAATCGTTGATTGACAATCAGATTGATAGCCAGCCTTTGAACTATCAGCACAACATCTAATATCACAACTTCCATCTTCTTTAGTGTTATTTATATAATTTTTTACATATGAACTATTTGGACCGTTATAATTACAACCAAGCTTCTCTCTACAGTTATAATTTTTATCAATTGATCCAGAAAAACTTAATCCTAAAGAGTTTACTATTGATAGATACTTATCAGCTTCAACCGAACAATTTGGATCATAGTTTTCATATCCTGGCATTCCACAACATTTAATAATACAACTTCCATTCTCTTTAGAACTTGAATCATAATTTTGAGTAAATTTATCAAAATAACAACCTAGTTTCTTTTTACAATTAAAATTATTATTTATTAAGCCTGTTAAAGGTATATTACCAAGAGAATTTTTATACTCATCAATAATATTATTACAAGTCTCAGAATAACCTTCATATCCTGGCATACCACAACAACTAATATTACAGCTTCCATTTTCTTGCTTGTTTGGAGAATAGTTTCCTACAAAAGGATGCTGAAAACTACAACCTTTCTGCACGTAAGTACAACCATAAGTTTTATCAATTACTCCAGTATGTGTAATTTTCAAACTAGCAAGAAGTCCTAGATAACTTTGTATATCAGAATCACAGGTAGCATCATAATTTGAAGAGTTATTGTCCGCGCAGCATCTAAAACTACAACTTCCATTTTCCTTTAATCCTGTTTTTCCATTTGTACAGTTTGGTTTAACGATTGAACAACCAAGCTTTGCCCCACAATTAAAATTAGTATTAATACTTCCAGTAAGGCTTACGCCTAAGTTTGCAAGAAGATTTTGATAAGCCTGAGCACCACTCTCACAACTTGCTGAATAGTTTTCATGCCCTGGAATACCACAACATTCAATTACACAACTTCCATTTTCAACTACAGATTCACAATTACCATATGAATCACAACTACTACTTCCATTTGAAAAGTTCTTAGCAATTCCAGAAGTACAACCTCCAAGTCCACTACAAGTAGAATTTATAGAACCTGTAAAAGCTGTCCCGTTTAATCCATTCATGTAATTCTTTACTAAACTATCAAAACTAGAATCATAATTAGCATACCCTTGTTGATTACATCCATTGAATACACAAGATCCATCTTCAGAACAAGCACTTGAATCATAGTTTTGAGTATAAGTAGATGCTGATTTACAGCCACCTATTTTTGTTAAGCATAAAGATGAAACACCCGTTACACTTCCTCCGTATTGAGCAACATATTTTTCAAAATATTTATATCTATGATTTTCTTTAAAATTTGAATCATCACAAGCTTGGAAATGACAAGCTGTTCTTGTTTGAGAAAGTGCTCCTGAATAATTTGATGCTTCTGGATGAGGACAACCTTCACCATAAGTCATAGAAGTTTTACATAAACTACTATCATGTTCTACAACACCTCCATACTGATCTACATATTGTTGATATTCTTCAGCATAGACATATTCTGTAAAATTTGGATCTTTACATGCTTTAAATAAGCATTGTCCTGGCACTCTACTACAAGCATTTCCAATATTACTAGCACTAGGATGCTGACAAAGATGTACTTCCAAAACAGAACCAGTCGAATTCCCTGACTCGGTACTTGTGTTTGTACTTTTTGTACAACTCAAAAATAAACAGCATAAAATAAGTATTCTAAAAAAATTTGATTTCATAGATTCCTTCCCATGAATAAAAGATAAAACTAACTTTTCAGTTAGATGTTCAAGATATTCTATCATAATTATTGGGTATAATTAAAAAGAAAATATTAGTTGAGTTTTTTTATAAGTTACTCCCAGAAGATAAACTTCTAGGAGTAACTTTTTATTTTACTGACAATAACCGTTGTTATTTTGATATGTTCCTGGAGCACAAACACATGTTCCACCTTGTTCTACATATCCACTAGGACAAGCACTTAAACATTGTCCGTGACATAAAACTTGTCCAGTAGGACACTGGCATGTATTGCCTACAGGAACAAAACCTGAAGGACAAATCTTAGGTCCACAAGGCCCTGCATATAATTGACCAACTGGAGATCCATAAGCAATATAAGCATCTCTTATTGGTTGATCAGGTCCATAGTTTGTATATCCAGGAGTTAAACAAGCTTTAAAGATACAACTCTGATTTGAATCTATTTGAGCTTGAGGATCATAATTCATTGCAAGAGGATCCATACATCCAATCTTGCTTCCACAATTATAATTACTAGATAATGTTCCTGAAGCCGTTAGATTAAGACTTGCAAGTAATTGCTGATAGTTAGTGATGTAAGCTTGGCAGTTAGCATTATAATTCTGATATCCTGGTTGCGAACAACATTGAATATTACAGCTACCATTTTCTTTCGCACCATATGTAAAATTATTTACATAAGCACCTGGTCTGTTATCGCTACATCCAAGTTCAAGTCCACAATTAAAGTTATTATTACTAGTACCTGATGGAGTAATTCCCATACCTGCTAATAAAGAGTTATAAGCATTAATTTTAGACTGACAATTAGCATCGTAGTTTGACTTGTTTGGATCTGAACAACATTCAATTTTACAACTACCATCTTCTTGATAAGATGCATTTCCTGGCTGACCATTTGATCCAACTAATTGAGGTTGCGAACATCCAAGTTGCGCTCCACAATTATAATTGCTTTGAATTGTTCCATTCTGTCCAACACCCATGGTTGCTAAAAATCCTTGATAACCACTAATTGCCGAAGCACAGTTAGCATCATAATTCTCATAACCTTGAAGTGCACAACATTTAATATCACAACTTCCATTTTCTTTAGAACCAGCTTCATAATTTGAAACATAAGTATTGTTATAATTACATCCTAAATCAATTCCACAGTTTGCAGCATTATTAATTGTTCCAGATGCCGTCATTCCATTTAATAAGTTCATGTAATTATTAATTGCACTCTGACAATTTGGATCATAATTCTCTTTAGTAGAATCAGCACAACAATTTATAGAACAACTTCCATTTTCTACTGTTGCCCCAGCTGTTGGAGTTGTGTAACTAGAAGCGTAAGTACATCCAACTAAGCCTCCACACATATAATTGTTGTTCATTGCTCCGCTAACAGTTAATCCTAAGCTTGCAATAGAACTTGAATAAGAATCAATGGTAGCTTGGCAATTTGAATCATAATTTTGATAACCAGGTTGAGCACAACAATTTATAGAACAACTTCCATTTTCTACAGCTTGAGCATTATAGTTTGCTACTCTTGTATCACTATATGCACATCCTAAAACTCCACCACAATCATTTGTATTAACCAATGATCCTGTTGAGGCAATACCCATTCCCGAAAGTAAACTGTTATAAGAATTCATGGCCGTAACACATGCTTGGTCTGTTTGCACTTGATAACCAGCAGGACAAACTCTACAAGAAATATTACAACTTCCATCTTCTAGTTGAGCACTAGCATCATAGTTAGATGCATATGAATTAGTACAACCCTTTTTCCTTCCACAATTATAAGCTTCATCTAAAGATCCACTTGGGGCCATGTTTAAACTTGAAAGCAATTGTGAATATCCATTAACAATTGATGAACATGAAGGATTATAGTTTTCATATGAAGGATCTGAACAACACTGAATATTACAACTTCCATTCTCACTCGTTCCAGCTTCATAGTTTTGTACTACTCCTGGAGCATTATAGTTACATCCATATTCTAAACCACAATTAAAATTATTATTAATACTTCCAATTTTCGGACTATACGTATAACCATCTATAACTTGCTGACATTTAGGATCATAATGTTGCGTTCCTGGAGTTCCACAACATTGAATATTACAACTTCCATTTTCTTGGGCATTTGCATTGTAATTTAAAACATAACCAGTTGATAATGAATCTGAATAATTACAACCTAAAACAGGTCCACAATTATAATTAGTATCTATCATACCCGTTGAACTTAAGCCCATAGATTGAAGCATTGATTGATATGCACTAACTACTTGTCCACATTGAGCATCATAATTTGCATACCCAGGAGTTGCACAACACTTAATATTACAACTTCCGTTCTCTTTAGAATTTTGATCGTAATTATCTACATAACCAGGCTTGTTATAGTAACAACCAAGTTTTTTACCGCAAAGATAATTTGTATTAATATTTCCAGAAGAAGTAATTCCTAAACCAGAAAGAATATTATTATATTCATCTCTTACCGTCTCGCACTTTGGATCATAATTTTCATAACCCTGAGTTCCACAACATTGAATATCACAACTTCCATTTTCTACTTTGTTTGGCATCCAATTTGTTACATATGGGTTTTGATAAGAACAACCAGGAGTTGGATACTCACAAGTTGCGTAAATATCATATGTTCCTGTATGAGTTAAGCCAGATGTTGATAATGATTGCTGATAAGTATTAATTGCTGCCTGACAAGCTTGATTATAATTAAGCGCTTTATCATCTCCACAACATCTAATATTACAACTTCCATCTTCCTTGGCCTGGGCATTATAATTTGTTACATAAAGATTATTAAAATAACAACCCATTGGCTTACCACAATTTGCGTTATTATCTAAAACACCTGTCAAAGGATAAGTCCCAATAACATTTGGATAAGCATCTATATAACTTTGGCAACTAGAATCATAGTTTTCATGACCAGCTGTTGCACAACATGAAATATTGCAAGTTCCATTATCTACCAAGGCATTTGCATCATAGTTAGCAGCATGTAAATTAGTACATCCTAATAACCCCGTACAGGTTTTATCTATACTTCCTGTAAAGGGCCTACAATTTCCAAGTGATGAAGTATATCCATCAATAAGATCTTTAAAAGCTTGATCAAAGTTATGATATGCATTATCAGCACAACCAGCGAAGGTACATGATCCATCATCAAATAAAACTGATGCTTCATAGTTCGTCGCTAAACTTTCTTTACAACCACTAAACTTAGTCACACACAATGTATTGTCTGAAGTTATTGTTGAACCTGGATGAGAATCTACATAAGCTTGCATTCCAAGAGATGACCAATGCTCCATGTAGTCTGGATCAGTACAAGCCGTAAAGTAACAAGCTCCCTCAGTCTCAGAAGTTGCTACGAAGTTTGAAGCTCCCATATAAGAACAACCTGTTCCGTAAGTTTTAGGAGTAATACATTTTGAAACATCATGAGAAACTGTTCCTCCAAACTGATCTACATAAGCTTGGTATTCAAGAACTTTACTATGCTCTCCAAAACTTGGATCCATACAAGCTGTAAATGAACATGCTCCAGCATCAACAGTCAAGATGCTTACATCATAATCAGTTGCTTCTGCATGTTTACATTTTGCATAACAAGTATTGATTGGATAAGTTGCCCCAGTTGCTCCTGGATCAAAAAGATTTGCATTTTGATTTGTACAAGAAGCGAAGGTGAAAATTAATAGCATTGAAAAAACTAGTGCCTTCATAAAGTCCTTTTCGTGAAGTTTATAGATTAATGTCCTCATTATTCTATTCCTTTTTTTTATAAATTTATAGTCTTCAGTATTTATGACCGACTTACGTACTACAGTTTAATTATCGGAAGGTTTTATAAATTAGCTTAGAGAAAATTTTTGATAAATGTTAATTCTTAAGTCTTTGATTTTAGGGAGAAACTGACTCTTTTAGTTGGCGATGATTCTATCTTTTTTTCTTAGGTTTTTAGTGAAAAAGTTGTCACTCATTTACTCCAACCCTAAATCTGTTATTACCCAGCCTTTTTCGTTAACTAGTTTGTTTCTTGCTTCGAGCGCCGATTGGTTATACTTTTGATGGACCTCCAGAACAACATTATTTGATGGGCTTTGTGCTGCTTGGATTAGAAGCTTACTATAGTTTTCAATTGATATTGATGAAGGAAAATTGCTAAAAGCAGCCATTGATTCTATTGAGTCTAAATTCCAATTCTTAAAATCAGGATTTGCCAAAGATCCATTTAGCATATGAATCATACTTTTAACTTTTCTTATATCCCAGCTTGAAACATCTGGAGCAGCCGAACTTGCTTGAAAAAACATATGATCCATTTTTTCTGCAGTGCCAGTATTCCACTGCGATACATCTGGGTTCGCTATTTTTGCTTTATAGAACATCCAACTCATGTTTTTTATTTTAGCTGTATTCCAATTAGTCACTTTAGGATTTGCACTTTTAGCTCCATAAAACATTCTGTCTACATATACTAAATTCGAAGTATCCCAACTAGACACATCTGGGTTTGCTAGCTCGGTATTAAAAAACATCCAACTCATTTTTTCAACATTTACCGTGTTCCACTGTGACACATCTGGATTTGCTAGTTTAGTGTTGTAAAACATTTGATCCATATCTACAACATTTTCTGTGTTCCACCCTGACACATCTGGATTTGCAAAATCCAAATCTCTAAACATTACACTCATGTCCTTTACATTTTTCGTATCCCAATTAGAAATATTCACAATCACTTTATTCGATCCCGCAAACATTCTCTTCATTGTCTCTACCTTGCTAACATCACCACCAGAAAAAGTTTCAAGATTTTTTAAAAGATTAAAAGAATTGCTTAAATCTTTTAAGCAGGTTTCCCCCAATATTACCGATTTAATTTTCTGATGTGTTTCATTACTCTTCCAACTAGGAAGAACTCCAGTAATCACTATTTCATATTCTTTTCCCAAATCTTCATACTCGTGATTTACACTTAAATTTTCTCCACTTACTTCTTCAGTGCTTCCATCACCCCAATCAACTAGAAAATTATACTCATAATTAGGATCTAGCCCTAACTTAAAACTCTTATCATCAATGGTATTCACTATTATCTTCATTGGCTCACCCACACATTCTGGATAATCATCTTCCATTAATGTAGTTGTCGTGCTTGTGGTCGCTGTTGTAGTTGTAATTAAAATTGATTCACCCTTAACCGTAGCAGCATCGCTATCTTGTGAAGCTCCACAACGAGCCAAGTAGTGAAACAACCAGGGGCCATTGCTCATAGGGCTTACTAAAAACTTTGGACCTTTTTCTGAAACTGTGCAGTTTAAACAATTAGATGATGTGTAATCAATCGGCTCACAATTCTCACTGATATCATTTAGACTCACATCTACTTCAAAAGAACTTTCAACTTCATTTATAGAATAGTAATCATCTATTGCATCTATAAAAACAACTTCATCTGAAGATCTTCCTTGAGTCGTTGCCGTTGTTCGAGTCGTTGCCGTTGTTCGAGTCGTTGCCGTTGTTCG
>JAHDBN010000014.1 GCA_020630335.1 Bacteriovoracaceae bacterium | reverse complement strand
GATCAATGATTACGAAATGTTAGAGTGAAGTTCCACTACTAAGCGAGGATATTCGAATTTGTTTTGTCTTATGTGAAAAGTAAGTCATGTTAAATGGTGCCCAAGGCGGGACTTGAACCCGCACAGCCAAAAGGCCGAGGGATTTTAAATCCCTTGTGTCTACCAATTCCACCACCCGGGCAATTTTGAAATTAATAAGTAGAGCGTTTCTAGATATTGCCTTTGAGAACTCCCTCAGTCAATAGATCCTTGCAGAAGGTTTAAAAATTTTTTTCGTGAAATTTCTTCCCCTCCTAATTGTGCCGTGATAGGAGTTACCATTTGAATATCTAGCCATGCTATATTATTTGCTTTTAAGGTATCTACAAGGTGATAAATGGCTAATTTAGATGCATTAGAACTTAAATAAAACATTGACTCTGCTGAATAGAAATTATTTATTTTTATGCCATAAAGTCCTCCTACTAATTCCTCTTCATTCCAAATCTCAATACTATAAGCAAATCCTTGCTCATAAAGAGTACAATAGGCATTAAGTAAATCTTCAGTAATCCAGGTAGGTTCTTGTCTGATTAAGTTATGCTGACAATGCTCAACTATATCTCTGAAACAATGATTAAACGTCACTTTAAAATTTGTTTTCTTTATAAACTTTTCAAAACTTTTATTGATCCTAAACTTTTCTACGTACAGCACACCTCTTGGATCAGGTGAATACCATAGCATTGGGAAGTCTTCAGAATGAGGCCAAGGAAAAATTCCTTTTTTATAAGCACTAATTATATTTTCAGGTATTAACTCTCCTCCAACATGAACAATGCCATCTTTATTAGAAAGTTGAGGGTCTCTAAATTCTATAATTTCTGATTTCATTTATTCCAATGATTAAACAAGAAATTTACTATACTCATTGCAGATTTTAGAGTTTTAGAAATGCTGTCTGTTTGATTCTCATCATATGAAATGAAAGGTGCGACTTCTACTAAGTCAGCTGCTTTAATAGGAATTTCTTTAGTAACAAGTCTTAGTATTTCTAATGTTTCTTCTATAAGCAAACCATTTTCTTCAGGAGTCCCTGTTGCACTCGCAATACTTTTATCAAAAGCATCAATATCAAAACTCAGGTATAATTTTTTTACACCTAAAGATTTATATTGCTTAACAATCCTTGAAGAAATCTCATGAGGCCCTAATTTTTTTACATCCTCACTCCAAAATTGAGTTAAACCAACTAAATCCTCCCAATATGCTTTCTCTTTACCACTTGATCTAATTCCAACTTGAATCATTTTTTTAGGATTATCTAATTTTTTAGCACAATGATAGGCCCAGGTAGCAAAGCAATGCTCAACCCCTAACCTCTCATCCATTAAATCTGTATGAGCATCAAAATGTAAAACACCAATATCTGAAAAGTTATCAAGAAAACTCTCACTTAAAGGCCTAGAGATTGAATGATCTCCTCCCAGAGTGAGAAGAAATTTATCTTGATGATTTTTAAAAAAATCAGATGACACTTTTTCTAAAATTGAAAGAGCTGAAACTGGATGATTTTTTCCGTCATAATTCACCTTTTGAAAATGATGCATGCTTTTTTCACTAAGATAATCATCATGAATTAAATGTGGAATAACCTTAATATCACCAAGATCAAAATATTTATTTTGAATTTTTTCTCTAATGGCCAAAGGCCCCCAATTTGAACCTCTCACTATCCCCGCACCGACATCACTAGGAGCACCTAAAATACAAACTGAACTCTCCTCAAATCTATTAAAGCTTTCTTTCCATGCCTTCTCAGCATTTTCAAAATCATCTGTATTATAGAGCTTTTTTAAAACTTTAAGCTTCTTCTCTTCTGCCGTTTTAACTGTATAAACTCCATTTCCAGGATAAGTTAAATATTCTTTTTCTAAGCTCAAAATTTACCTCATAAACTCATGTGACATGTAGTTATACTTTTGCTAAAACCATAAAAAAACGCAAGCTTATGATAACAATAAAATCGAATAGAGAAATTGAATTAATGAGGGAAACCTGCAAATTAGCTGCAGATACACTTCGCTTCATAGAAAAGAAACTAGAAATCGGCATGAGCACCGAAGAAGTAAACACACTGTGTCATAACTATATTATAGAACACAATGCGATTCCTGCTCCACTAAATTACCATGGCTTTCCAAAATCAGTTTGTACTTCTTTAAATGAAGTTATTTGTCATGGAATACCTTCTGAGGCAGATAAACTTAAAAATGGTGATATTTTAAATATTGATGTTACTACGATTCTTAATCATTATCATGGAGATACCAATAGGACCTTTATGATTGGTGAGGTTTCTTCAGAGATTAAAAAGTTAGTTGAAATTACCAAACTTTCTTTAGATGAATCTATTAAACTCGTTAAACCCGGAGCAAGACTTGGAGATATAGGCGCTTGTATTCAAGAAATCGCTCATGACCACGGATATAGCGTTGTTCGAGAATATTGTGGACATGGAATCGGAAGAGAATTTCATGAAGATCCTCAAGTTCTTCATTATGGTAAAAAAGGAACTGGAGTTGAGTTAAGGGCCGGTATGACTTTTACAATCGAGCCTATGATTAATCTAGGAAAAAGGCATTCAAAAGTCCTGGATGATGGGTGGACCGTTATCACTCAAGACAAATCTCCCTCAGCTCAATTTGAACATACTATCTTAGTTACGCAAGATGGTTTAGGGCATGAAATTCTTACACTCTAAATTTGTTCTTTAGTTTTTAATTTTGTAGAAGGCTTTATGATTCGTTTTATTTTAATATTTTGTATCTCTTTTAGTGTATTCGCTAATAAAAAATTAAATCTCAAAGACTTAGGTATTCCAAAATCAGAGTCTGTTTCATTTCTAGAAAGACGAACTTCTACAGGAGAAACCTATAAAGAGTTTATAAAAAGAGATTTGATAGCTTACTCTCTATCTATAGCTAATTTTATAAAACTTCTACACGAGCCAAGAAGTTCAACTCTCTGGCCTGATGAACCTTATTTTAAAAATATAGGAAAGCATTTAAAAGAAGCTTTTACGAAACCACCAGTATGGGATAAAGATCCTTGGGCCAATAATTATATAGCTCATCCATTTAATGGAGCTCTTTATTATTTATCAGTTAGAGAAAAAGGATATACTCCAGGAAAATCTCTGGCTTATGCAAACTACAAATCACTTGCTTGGGAATATTTAATTGAAGGAACAATTGAAAGACCAAGTATACAAGATATTATAGTCACTCCTTTAGTTGGAGCTCTATGGGGTGAAGCGACCTATAAGATCACAAAAAAATTAAAGCGTGGGGGATTTAATACTTTTGAAAAAGTATTAGTCACGATTATTAATCCTCTTCATGTTATTTATCACGGATATCGTTAGGCCCTAGAGACGCTGATTACTTCTTGTCTTGCTTCTATCACGCTAATAGTTTTTAAAAACTCACTATAATCTTTAACTTCAACTTCAAAAATAAAACTTCCTTTTTGATCAGGAAGAGATTTTGCATGAGCAGATCTGATATTTATTCCTATATTATTAATAGCATTGGAAATAGATGCAAGAATACCAGGTTTGTCTTCAGTTATAACTTTGATATTTACAGGGTGCTTGAAATTATACTCTCCATTCCATTCAACAAATATCTGTCTTATCTCGCCTTGCTCTAAAATTTTCTCACAGGTTTTAGAATGAATAGTAATTCCTCTACCTTTGGTAATAAAACCAGTAATTTGATCTCCTGGAATTGGATTACAACACCTTCCCATTCTCACTTCAATATCTTCTAGGCCATCAACAATAACTGCATTTGATTTCCCTGCTGATCTTTTTGCTGTTTTTGTAATTTTTTGAACAAAGGATTCAACCTTCTTACTTTTTTCTTCATCTTCTTTGAAATCAATAGAAGGAATGAGTTTTAAAACTTCTTTAATACTACTTCTACCAGTAGCAATATGAATATAAAGCTCTTCTAGATTTCTTGCATGAAGTTCATCATAAGCTTTTTTAAACTCACCTTTCTTCTCTAATGTTTTAATATTAGATTGATAAACCTTTAATGCCTCTCCAAGCATTTCTTCACCAATTTTCTTACTCTTCTCTCTTTCAAGTTGAGAAAGATATTGTCTGATTTTAGTTTTTGCTCTTGAGGATTTTACGATTTTAAGCCAGTCTTTTGTTGGTTCTTGAGTTTTGTTTGTTAAAACCTCAATGCTATCGCCAGATCGTAACTTAAATTTAAGAGGAACAATTTTTCCATTTACCTTTGCACCAACACATTTATGTCCTACTTGTGTATGAACGGCATAAGCAAAATCTAATGGCGTTGCTCCATGTCTTAATTCAATAACATCACCATTAGGAGTAAAAACAAAAACTCCTCCAATATCGATGTCATTTTTCACCACATCCATGAAATCAGTATTATCACCTACATCTTTATTAAGCTCTACAAGTTCTTGAACCCAATCTAGTGTCTTACTCTTTACTAGAGATGATCCTCCAGATTCTTTATACTTCCAATGTGCAGCAATTCCTTTCTCGGCAACCTCGTGCATCTCTTCAGTTCTAATTTGAATCTCAACTCTTTCCGCTTTGGGACCAAGAACCGTGGTATGTAAACTTTGATAGTTATTAGTTTTTGGAATCGCAATATAGTCTTTAAATCTTCCAGGAACAGGCTTAAAAGAAGAGTGAATAATTCCAAGGCCTTTATAACATTCACTAATATTGTTCACAATAATTCTAAACGCTAATAAGTCTTGGATTTGTTCGAACCCTACACCTTGATTGCTCATTTTTTTATAAATAGAAAAAAATGTTTTAGGCCTTCCAGAGACTTCTGATTTCACATTATATTCTTCAAGTTTTTTTGTAATTAATTGAATTGTTTCTCTGATATATTCTTCTCGCTCACTTTTCTTCATGGCGACTTTATCAGATAACTTATAATAAAACTCAGGATGCATAAATCTTAGACATAAATCTTCAAGTTCACCTTTAACAGAGTTAATACCAAGCCTGCTTGCAAGAGGAACATAAATATCTAAAGTTTCACTCGCAACTTTCATTTGTTTCTCTGGAGAAACGTATTGCAGAGTCCTCATGTTATGCATTCTATCGGCAAGCTTAACCATGATCACCCTTAAATCTTTGGCCATGGCAACTACCATTTTTCTAAAGTTTTCTGCTTGAGATTCTTCTTTAGAGCGAAATTTCATTTTTGAAATTTTAGTAAGCCCTACAACAATTTGAGAGATATTAGTTGAAAACTCTTTTTCTATATCTTCAGGGGTCACGTCACAGTCTTCTACTGTATCATGAAGTAAACCTGCTATAATGGTCTCAACATCCATTTTTAATTTAACAAGTGTCGCACTTACATTTAAAGGATGAATGATATAAGCTTCCCCAGAACTTCTTTTCTGTTCGCGGTGAGCATGAGCTGCGAACTCATAAGCTTTTTTAATAAAATCACCATCAACATCTTCGTGATAGGTTTTTACTCTTTTAATCAGCTCATCAATAGTGAGATCAGGCTCATGGCTAAAATCAAGACGTTCTTCTATCATTTTTCCATTATCTCACAAAAAATACTCTTTAATATCTTATAGGCAGAATCTAGGTCATCATTTCGAACGAGATAGTGAAAATCATGTTTTCGTAATAGTTCTGATTTCGCGTTATTAAGTCGTGTATTAATAACTCCTGTATTATCAGTCGCTCTTTTTCTCAATCTCTCACGTAACGTATCGATAGAAGGAGGTTCAATGAAAATCGCTTTTGTATGATCAGGAAAGTTTTGAATCATCGCATCTGTTCCTTGCACATCTAAATCACAAACAATTAATTTCCCATCATTTATAGCTTTACTTAAATAAGACCTAGAAGTTCCATAATAATTACCATGAACTTTCGCCCATTCTACAAATTCATTATGCTTGATCATTTTCTCAAAATGATCTTTAGAAACATAGAAATAATCTTTACCTTCAATCTCACCAGGACGCTTAGGACGAGTTGTAGTTGAAACTGACCATAAAAGATCTGGAAAATCTTCAAAGATCATTTTTAGTAAAGTCGACTTACCCGTTCCAGACGGTGCAACAATTATAATAACTTTTCCTTTTTTTTCATTCATTGAATATTCAGCGCTTGCTCTCTCATTTTTTCTAAATACATTTTACACTTAACAACTGCTTGAGAAATCTCTTCATGATTAGCCTTCGAACCAATGGTATTAACTTCTCTATTGAGCTCTTGTAAGGTAAATTCTATCTCTCTTCCTTTCACTACACTTTCATCATTTAAAAGCTTAGATAGTTTTTCTAGATGAATATTTGCTCTATCTATCTCTTCATCAATATCTAATTTTTCAAGATAAAAAATTACTTCTTTGTATAATCTTGAATCATCTAATTCAAGCTCTACATTCTTTTCTTTAAACTTTTCTAATAACTTTTTTTCTACATTTTCTTTATTCTCATTTCTAATCGAATGAACTTTAAGAAGTGTTTTCTTCAAAGATTCTAGATTTTTTTCAAGAACAACTTTTAATTCCTTCCCCTCTGATAACCTAGAAGTTTGTAATGATTTTATCGTTTCAGTAAAGGTTTCTTTTAAAAATACAAGTAAACTCTCTTGAGATGATTTATCTACTTCTTTAGAAAATTCAGTTCTTAAGAAATGAGCAGGCTGAATAGAAACATCCGTTGATATATTTTCTTTGAATTGCTTTAAATAAGTATTTACTTTATCAAAATCAATATTAAAAACCTCTTCTTTAGATTTTTTCTTAGCTTGAAGATAAATATCAAGACTACCCCTTTTTATATGTTTCTCAGCTATTTTTTTTAGCTCTAATTCAATTGAATTCATGAAATTAGGCATTCGAAATCTATAATCTTTAAATCTATTATTTACAGATTTAAGTTCACATACAATTTCATAATTATCTTTTTCGGTTTCAGTTCGACTAAAACCTGTCATAGAAGAAACGTTCATTTTTGTATTTCCTTAACTTATAAATTGATTTCCAATTTTTCGAAATTTCTCATGTCTATCTTCTTGAATCTTATCGACAGATTTCTTTTCTAATTTAGAAAATGATTCAAGAACTGCTTTTTTCAGCATTTTTGCTGCTTCTTTAAAATTTCTATGAGCTCCGCCAGCTGGCTCAGGGATGATACCATCAATAACTCCAAGTTTCTTGGCCATTTGAGGATGTAGTTTTAAAGCATTCGCTGCTTGCTCAGTCATTTTTGTATCTGACCATAATATAGAAGCACAAGATTCTGGCGAGATAACAGAATAAATAGAGTATTCCTGCATTAAAACTTCATCTGCAACTGCAATCCCTAAAGCTCCCCCAGAACCACCTTCTCCAATAACTACTGAAACAACGGGAATCTTTAAATTAAAAAATTCTTCAATATTATGAGCGATAGCATAAGATTGGCCTCTTTCTTCTGCTCCTATTCCTGGATAAGCACCTGGAGTATCTACTAGAGTTAATAAAGGGATGGAAAATTGAGATGCAATCTTAGCGACTCTAAGTGCTTTTCTATAACCTTCCGGATGAGGCATTCCGAAGTTTCTTTTAATTTTCTCTTGAGTCTTCCGCCCTTTCTCTATAGCAACCACAGCTATTTTTTTTCCATCAATAAAACCAAAGCCTGCAATAATAGATTGATCATCACAAAAAGATCTATCACCAGATACTTCTTCAAACTCATCAAAAATTAATTCAACATAATCTTTAGAATGAGGCCTCTTGGGATGCCTAGATAACTGCACTCTTTCCCAAGATGATAGATCAGCATAAGTTTTTTTTATGAGCCCATTGATCTTATCTTTAAGCTCTGAAATTTGCTGACTTAAATCAAGATCTGAGTTTTTAGTCTTTCCTTCAAGCTCTAAAACTTGAGCTTCTAAGTCGTGAATTGGTTTTTCAAAGTCTAAATAATCCATTGGAGTAATTCTAACAACTTGTATGAGGAAAATCACTCCCTACTTTCTTGAAATTACTTATAAAGATAAAATAAATGCTATGAATAAAAACAAAAACTCAATATTGAACTCATTTAGAATTGGAAGCCTTTCACTAGTAATTTTTGGATTTTGTATGTTTAATATCTTCCAATCTTCTAGAAATATTATTTACAGTGATAGGACTCAAACTCCTTATCAAGCTTCTGATCACACGCAAGCTGAAAAACCAATTCTTAAGAAACTTCCAGTTCTTAAAGAGGTTCCACAAAAACAAGTAAAACTAAAAGAACCTCAACATCAACGAAGTATTGCATCTATTAAAACTCCAGAAAAGTCTATAAATGAAAAAATAGCTTTGCTACAAAAACCCTTAACAAAAAAAATTGTAACTCCTGAGAAAAAGAAAATAAAAAAAGTAGTTGTTTCAAAAACTAAAACCAAAGTTTCAAAGAAAGTAAAATCTAAAAAAATAGCAAAGGTTTCAAAGAAAATTCAATCTTTTTCACATAGAGATTCTGGTATCAAGATTAAAGTTCATAATAAAAAAACAGGTCAAGATTTAGTTCTTCCTATTGAATACAGAATTCTTGCAAGCACACAAAGTTCTATCAATGCGTTTAAAAGTAAACTACCTTCTCTTCCCTCGCAAATCCTTGATGGGAAAGTCATAGAAGTGAATAGTAGTTTTCTATCTCAATCAGAGAAAAGTAAAGTTGAGAAAGAATTAGTTAAACTAATTAATAAAAAGCTACCAAAAGATTCTAAGATTGATCGTTTATTAATCTCTAAGTTTTTTAGATAGTTTTTGATCTAACTCATCGTAACTAAATCTTCTTTTTGAGAACAAATACTTTTTTTCTAAATGATTTAATAACTGTCTAATATTACCTGGCCAAGAAAGAGTTTGATAAAATGAAATCAGTTTCCTATCAATAGAGAGTTGATGCTTTTTTTCAAAAGCAAAACAAATCTCTTGAATTTTCTCTTTTTTCTCTCTTAAAGGATCTAAATTTATTATAAAGCTGCTATCTAATCTATAATAAAAATCACTTCTGAAAATGTTTTCTTTATGAAGTCGATCTATTTTTCTAGAGCTAGCAAATACTAATCGAGCGTTTGAACTTTTCTCTCTCTCTGCTCCCACTCTTCGAAATTTATGATTATCAAGAAATAATAATAGCTTTAGTTGTATATTTTTTGATAGTGAATCTATCTCATCTAAAAACAATGTTCCATCTTTAGCTAATTCAATACCACCAAGTTTTTCTTTATAAGCACCCGTAAAGGCCCCTTTTTCATGGCCAAAGATTTCAGACTCTAAAAGAGACTCTGAGAAAGTAGAAAGATTTAATTGAACAAACTTCCCTCTTCTTCCTGAAAGATCATGAAGTTTTCTGGCGTGATAAGATTTCCCTATCCCTGTCTCTCCTTGAAATAAAACTCTCGACTTGGTCTGAGCAATTTTTTCTAAACGAGTATCACTTAATTTTTCAGAGTGTTTTTTATGAAAGATTAATATATTTTCATCACTTTTTACTCTATCACCATCTTGAAGCAGTACATGTTTTACTAAAGTTCCATTACATTCAAAATACTCTCTAGAAGCACTTCTTAGAACATAACCTTTACTTCCAAGTTTTAGCTTAAGCTCAGTAGAATCAGCTTCAAGCCCTTCTAATAACACATCATGAGGTATTTTACTTTTATCTCTATAATTAAAGGAATATTCACTAAATTGAAGCTTTTTCGTTTTTTTCTGGCCATAAAGCGGCAAAATTGTGAAAAAGTCTAAATGCTGGATAGTATTGTTTTCTAAATCCATAAAACACCTCTTTTGTTACTTGAAATATCTTGCTATAAAACTCAAGAAAAAATCATTTATTTTATAAGGTTTTTTAAAAATGAAAAAAATAATTAGAGCAAATTCAAAACATATAACAACAATGGCCACGAGGGCCCAGTTAGAAGAATATTTAGATACCTTTGATAAAGGTATTGCTCTTTGTGGTCGATCTAACGTTGGAAAGTCCACTTTTATTAATGCTTTTTTTAAAAATAAAATAGCAAGAGTTTCGAACACTCCTGGAAAAACAAGTGACGTACAAGTTTTTTCTTTTGATGTAGAAGATGAGAATGGTGAGGTCCATACTTTTAAAGCATTTGATCTCCCAGGTTTTGGACATGCTAGAGTTTCAAAAGCTGAAAGAAGTCGATGGGATGTCTTGATCGATGATTTCTTTAAACTTTATCATAAAAAATGCTTGTTTATTCATCTTATGGATAGCCAACATCCATTTCAAAAAAATGATGAAAATTTCATTGAATATTTTAAAAGGTTTAAATCAAAGTATTGGATGATTTTTAATAAAATAGACAAATTAAAAACTCAAAGTGCCAGAGCAAAACTAAAGAATTTACTAAAATCTCAGCTCAATAATACCTACTCTATTTCTGCACATAAAAAATTAAATCTTGAGAGTATAGAAGCTGATCTTGTAGATTATTTACTAGAAAATTGATTCTCTTTTCTTTTTTACATCTTGCTTGCATTCATCGATCAACTTAATTATCTGAGTTATTTTTTCACACTCATCTCTTAAGTCATGATCTCCTGAATAAAGCTCAGAAGACTGATGCTTTTCGTACAACATTTTCCCTAACTCTTTATAATTTTGATTCAAGCTTTGCTCAAGCTTAGTGGTCTCCAAAAGGTCTTTTCCTATGCCTACAATGGAGTTCATATTTTTAGAGGCCTTTTTCACTAAATCATTAAACTTGTCTTTCATTTCTTTCCTTGAAGTCTTGAAGCTTTTACCGTCTTTCGATGTTCATCAAACATTATATAATAAAGCAATGGCTTCTGTCTCTGAACTAATTGAATTCTATTTAAATGAAAATAGAAAAAAAATTGCTAAAAAATCAGAACTTCTAAGAAAGAGGTATGGACAAGAGCGTGATCCTTGGGGATTAAATATTGATACACTTCAAACTGCTCTAACTTATATCTATCCCTTATATGACAAATATTTCCGTGTAAAACTTCATGGGTTAGAAAACCTTCCAAAGAAAAAAAACTTTATCGTTATTGCTAATCATTCAGGACAGATTCCAATTGATGGTGCTTTGATTATCACTAGTTTAATTATGGAAAAAAAGAATCCAATTCTTCTAAGAGGGATGGGTGAAAGGTTTATGTTTCAACTTCCTTTCTTAGCAAAAATTGTGAGTGAGGCAGGTACTATTCTTGGAGATAGAAAAAATTGTCGATATCTTTTAGAAAGAGGCCACTCAATTTTAGTTTTCCCAGAAGGTGTAAAAGGAATCACGAAATCAACAGAGGATTTTTATAAACTCCAAAAATTCACAAATGGATTTTACAGACTTGCCTTAGAACAAGATATTCCTATTGTTCCTATCACCGTTATTGGAGCAGAAGAATTTTATCCTTATGTACATCAAAGTCCTAAGATGGCTGAGTTATTAAACGTTCCAAGTTTTCCAATTACTCCTTTCTTTCCATGGTTTGGTTTATTAGGTGCCTTACCTATGCCTTCACCAGTTGATATACATATTGGGAAAACTATTAAACCAAATAAAAAATTAAACAAAGACTCGCCTACAAGTGAAATCAAGAAAGAGGTTCAAAAGATTAAAGAAGTCATTCAAGAAAAGATTGATAAAGAGTTACCTAAAAAAAGAAAGATGTTTGAGTAAAAAATGAATAAAGCGGAAAAACATTTATTAATCATTGGCGCTAAAGGTGGCCTTGCTTATAAAACAATTCAAAAGTTTTTAAAAAAATATCCTAAACTTAAAATTACAGGTGTAGATACCAGACTTCTAGATAAACCAATGAAGCACCCTCGTTATACTTTCAAAAGATTAGAGTACAGACGAGGCGATTTTGAAGATTTATTCAGAGAAAATAATTTTGATTATGTTCTTTATTTATCTAGAGTAACTCATTCTAAAATCTCTAATAAACTTTTAAAAAAACGATTAAATTTAAGTTTACAAGGAACTCAAACGATTCTTGATTTATCTTTAAGAACAAGAGTTCAAAAAATTGTTATACTCAGCTCATTTCATGTTTACGGTGCGATGAATGATAATCCAATATTTCTAGATGAGAGATACCCTCTTAGAGGAAGCTTGAAGTTTCCTGAATTAAGAGACGTGGTGGAGATGGATCAAAGATGTGAAGCTTGGATGCATGAGAATAGAAATGTCATTGATACTTTAATTTTAAGGCCTACTAATATAATTGGGCCTAGTTTAAGAAATGGAATTACTAATTATCTCACTCATCCTTTATCTTTTTATCCAATGGATTATAATCCTACAGTTCAATTTATTCATGAAGATGATATGGCATCTGTTTTAGTAGAGTCAATTAAAGTAGAACCAGGACTTTATAATGTTACAGCTCCTGGCTATGTTTCAATTAAGAACGCAGTTAAAACAATTAATCCTGATGCTTATTCATTACCAGTCTTTGCTTTATCAAAAATCAATACTTTAGCAAACAAAAAGTTTGGAGTTCCTGGTTATCTTTTAGATTACTTAAAGTTCCCTTGCTTGTTATCTGAAGATAAGTTTCAAAAAGGCTTTGCTAAAGTAAAAATCAAATATTCAGTAAAAGAAGCAATCGAGAATCTAGGAAAAAATTTAAGAAAAAAGAAACAAAAAGATTAGACACCACCTCAATTTTTTGAGATCTTTATCTAATCATATGGGCCTTGGTGGTGGAATGGTAGACACGACGGATTCAAAATCCGTTGCCTTCGGGTGTGGGGGTTCAAGTCCCCCCCGAGGCACCATTTGATTTCAATTCATTTTTATTTCGAGCTAAACATTTACTAACTATTTAATTTTATTAACTAACGTTGTTTTGAGATTAGAGCGTATCTCGTTTTTATTATTTCTAAAAATTTCAGGGAGTTTCTGCAAATTGCTTAGTTTGGCTTAACTCTGGCTTAGTTGATTTTTAGTGTTTAAAAATCCCTAGGGACAAGGAATTGAGTTCATAATTATAAAGTTCAGGTGTTTATCTCGTTACAGACTTAATTCTTTATGTCGAGCAGCATTCAATTCTTCTGAAATGTCATTCCAGAAATTGATTCTATGTAAAATAGCTCTATTTGCTGCTTCTGTTGTAGCGAACCAGACAGTAGGATCATCTTGACAAACATCTTCTATCATTTTCAAAGCTATTGGACCATGCTCGTCACCATCAATTTCAATATGCCTCTTAAGGTAGAATTCAAAAATTGGTGCAGTCGATTTTCTAATATTAGATTTTTCAAGAATTGCTTGAAATAGATCTGGTATGATTCTTTCCCTACCAAAACAAAAATATGCTGCTATTTCATTTATTTGGTTTCTCTGGATAACAGAGAAGGTTTCTGCGATAAATCTCTTACAGCTCAATGGAATTAAAGACGAAGATAAATCGTATTTGTTATCTTTCATTTTTGCTAAAAACGATAGAATGGGAGCCGTGTTCGCACCAACCTCTTTCATTGCTTCAATATAAATTTCAAAGTGGCTCATGGGTTTTTCAGGGTCACCAAATAAGAAATCAGACTCCTCTGCCAGTATGATTTCATTTATAAATCGAGCCATTTGAGGATTACTAGGAGGAGTCCAATACCCTTTAGCTGGAGCAAACTTGTGCTGGAGTGATTTTGCTAAACACATAAAATCAAAAACGGCAAAAACATGCCTCTCCATAAAGAATCTCAGTTCAGAAATCGTTTCTAATTTAGAATAAATAGAATGGTTTCTTAATTGATCAGTTTTAGCTTCTATTGAATCAAGTAATTGTAAGATCATTGAAAATAAATATCATAAGTCGAATTTAATTCAAAGAGATCTAAAGAAAAACTAAGTACGAAAGATGACTTTAATGAATTTACCAGTTGAAGTTTAACTCTTAAGAGAAAAGTTAGCTTAATTTCATAAAACTTAGTGCTTTTCTGACTAATTTTTCTCGTTCAAATAGCTTTAAACGTCATCTGAGCTAAAAAAATCACTCTTTAGAATAAGGATTATCAGTTACTATTTAAATTTTGAAAATACAAAATTCAAGATAGTGGTAAGACATTTGTCTTTTTTTATAAACCACGTCTCTTCAACTCAGATCTCGCGTAGTCTTGAAATTTCGAAAAAGTTGGTTGAATGCACTCACCATCTTCAGTGATCACTGTAACCCACTTCACAAGATGATCTTGATAGGAAGAAATTCTTTTAAATCCAGTCCTTCCATTTCTCAAATCAGTTTGAAATTGAAAAAATCTTCCTTGGAAGCCAGCATTTCTTAGCTTAATATATTCAACTGGTGGATTCTGAAGAATGGCCCTTAACCTAAAGTATCCCTTGGCCCAGCACGAAATATTTAATGAATTTACTTCTGTAGAACCTCCACCATAAAACTCTAAAATGTTACTTGCTCCACTATCAACGAGTTCTCCATATTTATATGTCTCACCTTCTGCTGTTGTACCTAACTCCCAAGCACCAAGTCCTATCTGCCCAGAAAAAGCATCAGTACTAACACTTTCTGGAATTGAAGGTAAATCAGGACATTTATTAATATTAATGTCTAAAGCATCTAGACTCTGAGCTTCAAGACAGTTATCTGCATCGAGTGTTTGGGATATCGCTGCAAAGCTAAGTATAAAGGTTAATATAAAAATTTTTTTCATCTGATCGTTTCTCCTTATTTTCAAACCTTATACATAATTCTCGAGGCAAAGTCTACGTAACCAGTTATTAAAGATGTCATTATTGATAGCATTGCTATTCAATAGAAACATAGTGATCAAGAGCTTCTTCAAATTCTCTCACCGGAGTTTTCTCCCAGATACGAGTAGAGCATTGAATCGTTAATTTTTGTGGTAGATGATAAATATTAGTTGCTTCAATTATTGTTTCATAATATTTGAAATCGATTCTAGTAATAGCATAGCGATGTGACTTATTTAAAACTCGAGGCTTTCCATTTATCTCATCCACTGAAATCCTACAATATGGCCCATAATGAACAACACCTTTTTTTTCTACTTTAATATCTTTGTTTATCCTAAGAAGGTTAGTTCTTAAAACTTTCGCTCCAAATGTAGACTTTAAATATTTAAATGATCTCACATCTTTCATTAAAGCATCAGGGTTAATTGAATACCCAGAAAAGCAAAACAGAACACTTATTACTACTAGCATTTTAGTTTTCATTATTTTCTCCATTTATTTTAGCTAAAGGAATATTTTTCTTTAAGAAATTTCTAAATCCCCATCTTGTTAACATATTTTCTTCTGGCTCAGAACTTAACTCTTGATTTGAAATTTTTCGTAAAACATTAGTAATTGTTAAGGATTGGCGGATTCTAAATGTATTTTTATCTTCATACTTATAAAGTTCAAACCCTTCTTCTTTCATTAGATCAAGGTCTAAATGCTCTACATTCTTTAAATCATCAAACTCATAAGTAATTAATATCCACTCATTATCAGAATCATTATTATACTTGGCCCAAATACTATCATCATTATAAGTAATAGCTGCTTCTTTTAATAAATCATAATTCGCTGTAATTAAATCTCTAAGATCCTTATCCCTAGATGGTGTACTGTAGTTATCCCAATTTCTATAATTCGTTTCCTTGTTACAATCAAGATGACCCGTAACACAAACTCTATAGGCATCCATCACAACACCATCTCTTTGATAAATCTTTTCTCTCATTAAGGAAAAAAGTGATTTTAAAAGAATATCAACTGACATCTCTGGATTTACTTTCCAAGAAAGATCAAGAGAAAAAAAGTTGAATTTTTCAAACTGATAATTCAACTGAGATCGTCTCGAATCATAACCCATTTCTCTTAAAGCACTAAGCGGAGCTCTTCTGATTTCTCCATTTTGGTTTATGGCCGGATAAAACTTTCTAAATGTATAAAAATCTAATGATGGTAATTCAGAAGTGAAATATGGACTCTCAAAAATAGCATCTTTGATCTCTCTAGGAACACTCACATTAATCATATGTATAGGAAATTCATCATTCTCCCTTGATAACTTTGATACAATCTGTGTATGTCCCGAAGCTCCTGCTTTTTTCTTTTTGACATAAATCACTCCTTCTTTTAAGTACTCTGCTTCTAAAGAGATGATAAAGGAGTTTTTTTGTAACGAATTAGTATCAATATAATGATGTGTAACATCTTTAATAAATTCAATAAGTCTGGAAGAAAGTATACTTCCTCCTTCTTTTATCAAGACATGCTTAGCATTCCCAAGCAATGAATATCTATTAAATTTTTTAGTTAAATTTGTAATGTGGTTTCCACTCCCTTCTATATAAACAGGTAGTTTATGAATGGCAGCAAAAATCAAATAATTGGTAATATATAAATCAGCACAGTCGATTTCGATACCATTCAAAGCAAGAGTCTCTACATTCACAACCTCTTTATTTCGAACAAATTCAGCGAACTTTTCTTCATAAAGAAATTTCCCATCCTGATCTTTGCTAAACCATGAATTTGCAGGGTACCAAACCTGCCCAAAGGAATTTAATACTAATAAAGATGCCAATAATGTTAATAGTTTCATGCGCGCATTATAAACTAGAACTGCTTCAGGAAAGCTCCATAATATAAAAAATACAACAATGTCTATTTTTTTAACACTAAGGCAACATGACTATGATCAATAGTTACTTAATTGTATTAATAATATAACGACTAACTTTTAAAGCATCATTACCTACAAATAAATCAGCATGACCAGAATCATTTAACAAGATAAACCTCGATTGGTTCGCATCAGCTTCCAGCTCAACACTTTCAAAAGGAGCAATGATATCTTCGCTTGAAGCTAAGTAATATTTTGGAATCATTGAATTTAGATTTAGAAACTCACGAGAATAATTCACCTTTTTATAACAATCTGTTATTTGATCCCATTTTACTGAACATTCTATTTGATTGAGTATGACTCTTGAAATTCTTTGATAATCATATCTTAAAAAATGAGCAATCACAGAGCTTGCGTTATTTACATCTAGGTGAAAAAAATTATGAAACAAACTCAAAAAATGCTTCGACTTCGTAAGCCATAAGCTTTTCTGCCAGAGTTTCACTTTTCTTAGATCTTTTTTTAATAAATTTGAATTGATAACATCTGAAAGATCTTTACTAAATGGTAATTTAAAACTTGGAAAGGCCTTTACAAAGCTCTCAAGGTTTTTAAAAAAATATTGAAAAGCGTTAGGAGAATTCAGAGAATAAAAAGAGTGAACTTTTTTTGCAATTCTTTTTTTTCTGGTTTCACTAAATCCTATAGTAGAGTCTTTTTTAAAATATGCTCCAGACAAGTAAATTTTAGAAATAACTCCACCTAAAGAGTGCCCTACAATAATTACCTTTTTATTAGTTTTTCTATGTATTTTATCGATTATTGTTTTGAGAAATAATATCCCGGCTTCATTTAAATCTAGTTTTTGATTTTTAGTCCACGTTACAGACCAAACATCGAGTCCTGCCCTAGATAAATAAGTTCCTATTTCTTTATAATTATGAGCATTTCCTAAAAATCCATGAATTAATAAAACTGGCCTTCCAGAGTTTTTTAACCTTACCAGAGGATAAGTGAAATCATTTATTTTAATTTGAGAGTGCTTCGCCTTGATCCAATCTGTAGGGATAGAGTAATTCGCTTGAAGGTTAAGTGATAACAAACATATCCAAATTAAGCGATGCATAAAATTTACTCCTTAAAACATAAAGTCTTACAATCATAGCAATAGAAAATACTAATCCTCAACATATTAAAATTTTACTGCTAGAGTTGATCTAACTTTTAGATAAGGTCTATTTATGGAAAAAACTAAAAAAAATGGAATGTTAAGTCGATTTTTAAGATCAGTAGAAACACTTGGAAATATACTTCCTCACCCTGTCACCCTATTTGCGATATTTTGTGTTTTGGTTTTAATCTTAAGCCAATTTTGTGAATGGATAGATCTATCAGTTATAGACCCAAGACCAGTTGGAGCGAAAGGTAGAGCTGATGACGGCATGATTAAAGCGATAGGTTTATTAAATGGTGAAGGAATAAGAAAGATATTCCTAAACTTAGTCAACAATTTCACTGGTTTTGCTCCTCTAGGTACAGTTTTAGTTGCAATGCTTGCTGTAGGAGTTGCTGAGTATTCAGGCCTCTTAACTGCTTTTATAAGAAGTTTAGTTTTAAAAGCTCCAGATAAACTTATTACATTCGCTGTTGTATTCGCAGGAATTATTTCTAATACAGCTAGTGAGCTAGGATATGTAGTTTTAGTTCCCTTAGGTGGATATATTTTCTTAGCAAAAAATAGACACCCTATAGCAGGAATGGCCGCTGCTTTTGCAGGAGTATCAGGAGGTTATTCTGCGAATTTATTTATCGGGACTCTTGATCCTTTATTAGCAGGTATCACTGAAGAAGCAGCAAGACTAATTTCTCCTGAATACTCAGTACATGCAGCTATTAACTGGTATTTTATGATGGCCTCAACTTTTATGATCTCAATAGTTGGTACTCTTGTTACTGAAAAAATTGTTGAACCCAATCTTGGAAAATTTAATGATGAAAATGCAGCTGAAGATATAGATGCAACAGAAGCTATTAAGCCTTTAAGCCAAGATGAGAAAAAAGGACTTAAATGGGCCTTAGTATCAATTATAATACTAGGAATTATTGCCGCAATCACCATTGTTCCTGAAAGTGGTGTTTTAAGAGATCCTGTTACTAAAAGTGCTCTTAAATCTCCTTTCTTAAAAGGAATAATTACTTGGATTTTTATATTCTTTTTTATTCCTTCAATTGTTTTTGGAAAAATTGTTGGCACAATTAAAAATGATAAAGATGTTATCCAAGGAATGACTCATGCAATGGAGAGACTAGGAATGTATATGGTTTTAGTTTTCTTTGCCGCTCAATTTATTGCGTTTTTTAAATGGACCAACCTTGGAGCGATTTCAGCAGTTTCAGGTGCTAGTTTCATGCAATCAATGGGGTTAACTGGGCCTTTGATTTTTATTCCATTCATTTTAATGTGCTGCTTTGTAAACTTAATGCTTGGATCTGCTTCTGCTCAATGGGCCGTTACTGCTCCAATCTTTGTTCCCATGTTAATGCTTATTGGATACTCTCCTGAAGTTATTCAAGCTGCCTATAGAATTGGAGACTCGTCTACTAATATTATTACTCCAATGATGAGCTACTTTGGACTTATTTATACCTTTGCTGAAAAGTTTGATAAAAAAATTGGAATTGGAACACTAATTAGTACCATGCTCCCCTATTCGATGTTTTTTGTGATCTCTTGGAGTATTTTATTTTACTTATGGGTTTTTCTTTTAGGTTTACCAGTTGGGCCAGGAGCGCCTACATTTTTCGTACCTTAAGATTTTTTCTTTCTTACTGCTTTATGAGTCACTGATTTTACTCGCTCATAACCTTTAAGATAATTAAGAAACTTTTTCATATCTTTTGTGCCTGATTTGATTTCTAAATGAAAATTACATCTCTCATCATCACCAGCACTTAAGAAAACTTCTTGGTCTATAAGATCAAGAGACATATCTTCAACCTCACGCTTAATTGATTTTACCATCTTCTTATGTCCCATAATATCGACATGAAATAATTCTTCCTTTCCGATAAACTTAAGAATTGGTTCAATCAAATTTAAGATAACCAAAATGGTAATCGTAAAAAATATAGCAGAAATAACATACCCTGAACCAATCGCAACTCCTATCGCAGCGACAACCCAAATCGTAGCAGCAGTTGTTAAGCCAATAACAGTTCCTCTAGATTGAATAATAGCTCCAGCTCCTAAAAAACCAATTCCACTAACAATTTGAGCAGTTAATCTATTAGGATCAATATTAGTACCCACTCTATAAACATCAATATTTAATAAGCTAATAGTCGTATATATAGTAGCGCCAACACAAATCATAATCTGAGTCTTGATTCCTGCTGATTTAAATTTCTTTTCTCTGTCTAGGCCAATGATTAAACCTAAAAAAATTGCAGCCAAAACTTTTATTCCAAGCCCGACATAAAAACTTACTGGCCCGAAAAACTCCAGTATTATCTGCTTATTATATAAATCCATAAATTAAGTATTTCATTCGACTATATGCTTGTAAAGAATGCCTGATAAAATCTAAGGAGTATTTTCCCTATTTTGCATTTTTACTTTTAGGTTTAAAATAAGATCAACTTGGGGTTTATCATGAAAAAATTTAGTATTTTAATCTTATCTTTCTTATCTTTTTCTTCAGATTTTAATGAAGATATTTTAAGAGAAATCGAAAATGTAGCTAAAACATCTAAAATTAAATCAAGAAGTTGTAACTCAAATGGCATTGAGATTAGAATAAATGAAAATAATGCTGATAGTACTAGAACTATTGATCTAATTACTAAATCTCCTTATTTCTCTAAAGCAAGAAAGTATTATGTTTACGATGAGTCTGCTGATTATATTTTGGCTGATAACTTAAATCTTACTGATCTTGAACATGCAAAAAGAGATTTTACTCCAGAACTCATTATTTTAAAAAAAGGAAAACAAGCCTTAGTTGTTGAGGGCCTAGGATCTAAGTTCTTAAAAAAAGACAACTACAGCAATTGTGAAATAGTAAGTAAAAATATTCATAACTTAAGATGTAATTTTAGAGTAAAGAAAGGAAGGCTGGAAAATTATAAAAACCTTCAGTCATTTAATGATTACTTCTCTTTCACTCAAAATCTTAAAACTCAAAAAGCTCCTCCTATCGTAAGAGATATAGCAAGCCTAGTACCAAACCAAGACCTTGAAATGAAGTTCACCTCAAGTCATAAATTATTTCACTCCAGTAGAGTTAAAGTAGGAATGAATCAGAGTTCTAAAAGAACTGGGATTTTAATCAACTCTGAAGGTGTAGTTAGTTTAACCTTCTCAAATCCGAACTCTAGTATGGTGTTAGACAACTGTAATCTCTCTTTATAGGCCATTTCTGATAATAATTGGTACTTTTTACATAGTGCATAAATAAGTTACAGTCCTCTTTGACACCGCGTCAAAACCTGCTATATTGCGCCCAATGAAAATATTTGCACTCTTTTACTTATCTTTGATGACTTTGCTCTCGATAAATCTTGAGGCAAATGATAATTGTGCTGCAATTAAAAGCTATATCTATAATAAGAAAAGTAATACTCTGACTCTAGATTTAAAGAAAACGCTTACAACTATTGAAGGTAAAAAAACTAATACTATCTCCGTATTGCGAACTGGAGAGAAAATGAAAGCTAAAATAAGTTTTCTAGATGAAAATTCTGAAATCTGCCCTAATGAATTAAGTTTTAGTAGAGCAGAATCACTTAATAAATATGTTGAAAAGAAACATCAAATGAATAAAATTTTTGATCATCCAATAGCAAAAAATTTAGAAATCAAAAGATCAAAATCTCTCTAAAATTGTTGCAACTCCCTGCCCATAACCAATGCACATTGTAGAAAGCCCTTTCTTTACCCCACGCTTTTTCATTTCATGAATAAGTGTTGTCGTAATCCTCGCACCACTACAACCCAAAGGATGGCCTAGAGCAATTGCTCCACCATTAACATTAACAATCTCTGCTCTGTCTTCTATTCCCATTCCTCTTAGAACAGCTAATGACTGAGCCGCAAATGCTTCATTAAGCTCAATCAATTCAATATCAGCTAACTTCATCTTCGCTTGCTTAAGTGCTCTTTCAGTAGCAGGAACAGGCCCATAACCCATAATGGATGGATCACAACCAGCTGCTCCTTGCGATACAATTCTTGCTAGAGGCTCAAGTCCTAAATCATTAGCCATCTTCTCACTCATTACCCACACAGCACTCGCTCCATCTGAAATTGCAGAAGCATTTCCAGCTGTAACTGTTCCATTTGCTGGGTTAAAAACTGGCCTTAATTTCCCAAGCCCTTCCATATTTGTATCAGGACGAATCACCTCATCATAATCTAATCTAAAAGAAATCCCTTCTTTGTCATGACCGACTATTGGAATAATTTCATCTTTAAATTTCCCCGCTTCAGTAGCAGCTTGTGCTTTTCTATGTGATTCACAAGCAAACTTATCTTGATCTTCTCTATTCACTTTATGAATCATGCCAAGATACTCAGCAGTAATACCCATAGAGTTTGCTCCTTTAGCCACTCTTAGCCCTGTCTCCATATTTATATCTAATCCATGAGTCATTGGAACATGTCCCATATGCTCAACTCCACCACAAAGATAAATATCACCAAGTCCTGCCATAATATTGGCAGCCGCTGAATGAATTGCCGTCATTGATGAACCACAAAGTCGATTCACCGTTTGAGCTGGAACATGTACTGGAATATCAGTTAATAACTGAGCATTTCTTCCAATATTATAAGCTTGTTCTAAAGTTTGCTGAACACAACCAATAATAATGTCATCAATTTTTCCAGGATCAATTGATTTATTTCTTTCCAGTAATGCCGTCATAAGTTGAGCAACTAAACTCTCTGCTCTTACATGTCTAAAAGCACCACCTTTGCTTCTTGCCATAGGTGTTCTTACTGCATCTACTATTACAGGTGTATTCATATTATGCTCCCTCGTAAAACTTTTTATTTTCTTTGGCCATCGTTACTAATCTTTCTGGCGCTATATAAGCTGGCCCTAAACTTTCTAGATCTTTGGCATGTTTTAAAATCTTCTCTAACCCAACATCATCCATAAACTTACAAACTCCCGCTCTGAATGGAGGAAACCCAAGTCCAAGTAATAATCCCATATCAACTTCAATTGGAGATTCAACGATTTTTTCATCAAGACATCTCACTCCTTCAAACATCATAGGAAACATTAATCTATGAATAATATCATCATCACTTACTTCTACTTTTTTCTTTACACACTTTTGAATTAATTCTTCTACATCATCATTGTATGTTTTCTTAATTCTTCCTTTCTTATCTGGAGCATAAGTGTAAAACCCTTTACCATTTTTTTGCCCAAATCTTTCAGCTTTATAAAGCTCATTAATTATATTCATTTCATCAAATTTCATTCTCTCACCATACGCATTCCCAATTGTATGCGTACAATGATCAGCCGTATCTACTCCTACTACATCTAATAGATAAGCTGGTCCCATAGGCCATCCCCACTTCTCCATGACTTTATCAATTCTTCTAAAATCAACTCCGTCTTCAATTAATTTTACGAATCCTAGGAAATAAGGGAAAAGCACTCTATTAACCAAAAATCCTGAACAATCATTTACAACTATTGGTGTCTTCTTCATTTGAAGAGCATATTTCACTGCTTTTGCAATTGTTTCATCACTAGTCTTATTCCCTCTAATCACTTCAACTAAAGGCATCTTATGAACAGGATTAAAAAAATGAAGTCCACAAAACTTTGAAGGATCCTTTAAAGCATCCGCCATATCATTGATTGGAATAGTAGAAGTATTCGATGCTATCACTGCTCCGTTAACGTTTTCTTCTACCTCAGCGAGTACACTTCTTTTTACTTTTAAATTTTCTACGACTGCTTCAGTGATAAACTCAGCTTGCCCAAAATCTCCATAAGATAATGTCGGCATAATTGATCCCATAACCATATTCATTTTCATCGAATCAATCCGACCTCTCTTATGAAGTTTTGCTAATAACTTTGATGCTTCATTCATTCCTGCATGAAGTCCTTTCTGATTAATATCTTTCATAAGAATCGGGGTTCCCGTACTCGCACTTTGATAAGCAATACCTCCACCCATAATTCCAGCACCCAAAACAGCACTCATTCGAACAGGCTCTGATGACTTACTTATTTTCTTAGATTTTCTTTTTAAGAATTGATCTCCAAGAAACACCCTTACTAAAGAAGATGCTGTATTCGTTTTGGCACTATCTGCAAAATACTTAGCTTCAACCTTAAGCGCTTCATCACGAGTCAGATAAGCTCCTTCAGCGATAGATTTAACTCCATTAACTGGTGCCGGATAATGAGGCCCCGCTTGCCCAGCAATAAAAGCTTCTCCACCTTTAAAACTCATTCCTGCTTCAGTTTTATTAAATTTTAAAGGACTTGTTTTAAGTTTTCTTTTTGCTTGCCAGTCTAATTCTTCATTAATCATTCTTTTAAGCATTGTTTTTGCAGCAGCATTCATGTCTACCTTTTCTGTAACTACGGCATCAACAATTCCTGCTTTGAAAGCATCATTCATTTTCCACTGCTTACCAGTTGCTACCCATTCCATTGCAGTGTCAGCTCCTGCTAACCGAGCAAGTCTTACTGTTCCTCCCCAACCAGGAATTAATCCAAGCTTAGATTCGGGAACACCTATCTTTGCCTTCTCACTCGCTATTCTCATATCGGCAAGTAAACAAACTTCTAAACCTCCCCCAAGAGCAAAACCATTAATGGCAGCTATTGTAGGAAAAGGAAAGTCTTCTATTTTATTAAACTGAGCATTTATACTCCAAAGCCAATCTTGAAGTTCATCTTTTGATTTTTGAAAATGTCCTATGAATTCAGTGATATCTGCACCAAAGATAAAATGATCCTTACCACTTGTTAACACAAGTCCCTTAACGCCTGATAAAGATTCAATGCACTCTATTGCTGATTTTAAATCTTTAATTGCAGCAGCATTCATAACATTGGCACCGCTATTTTTTGTATCTATTTTAAGTTCACAAATCCCATCACTTTCAAGATTTACGCTCCAAATATCACCATCATAATTCATAGGTTCTCCTCAATTAAATAAGATGGATAAATTCTATAGGAAATTAAAGATATCGTTAAGAGAGTTAAACTCAGTTTAAAGCACAAATGTTTAAAAGAGTTGCACTGATTTGGTAGGTTAATTCCTTGAGAAATAATTCAACCTAAGGCATCAGTTAAAGATTATTTTTAAAACTAAAATTTGTTGATAAAGCCAACACTACATGATGAAAGCTTTTGCTCGTTAATTGAATAATTTAATTCCACTTTAAGTGAAACATCTGGATCATCTGAAACTAATCCACCTTTGGCACTTTTAAGTTTAAATGCACCTATCGCTGCAATATGATTATTCTCAAGAAAATCAACACTTCCTTCATCGTTTGCTTCAGGGTTTAGTCTTACACCTACAGCACAAAGTGTATTAATGTCACTATAAGCCACTCCCACCAAAGGCCTCGCCGAAAGTGTCCCATGAGCTTTTGATCCCGCCTTAAGAGGATTTACTCCAATATTTACATCTACACCTACAATCGGTGCAACACCTTGCCAAAGAACTCCCCCTGCTTCTAAATAAAGATAAACTGCATTTTCATCATAAGAACTACTAAATGAATCAAGCCCTGCCCTTAAACCATATCCTAAAAAAACTTTTCTAGCTGAAATTTTTTCTCGAGTAATCTCTTCTTTTGTTTCCTTATCTTCGGTAACAATAGTAATCGATGCTTCTTCCTTAACTGAAATTTTTTCAGTTGTGCCCTCTTCTTTTTTTTCTAAACTTCTTTTGACCAACGAATAACTAGAACTTAACTTTGCATTTCTTGGTGACAAGCTAACTTGATATTGATCCTTTCCTAAAACATCTTCTCTATATTGCTTAGTAATTGAATTGTTTCCTGTCGTGTACATAAGGCTTTGTACATTACATTTTAAAGAACTTTGACAAAAATCTTCTAAAATCAAAGTATTATATAACTTAGAAGCTCTTGTTCCTTTTAACTCAAGTATCTCGTCAGCTATATTAAAATGAATTGAGACAACTTTTTCCAACTTTTTCGCTTGAAAAATAATACTCTTAGCTTGTTCTTTTTCTTGCTCATTCAATTTTCTGTAATTATCTAAAAAGAGTGTCATCGATGTATCTGCTCCTTTTGGAAAAATTTTAAGTGTAAGTTGCTCGGCATTAGTATTAATTATCTTTTTCACATATCCTTGCTCTACAATAGTTGTTTGAGCAAAAGTAATAAATGAAAAAGTTAAGAGTAAGATAGTAATTGTTTTGTTAATCATTGTATTTCCCTTGATTTAATATACTGATTAACAAAATTATAGTTTGATTTTTGGTTTTATGTATTTATAGATTGAAAAATTACACTATTGTTAACTCTTTAGACACTTCTCGCACGCATTTAGTATATCTTTCCTTCTTTTACCTAATCTTAAGCTTTCTATTTCGATGAATTAAAAAGATAGGAAAACTAAAACTAATACCTATACATAGACTCACAATAACATATCCCCACCAATATTTAATCTTCAACTCTTTACTCTCAAAATACATCCAAATGGATATTGATAAAAACAAAAAAGAAATGTCATAAAAGATTGATGCTGATGCAGGATTTAACACATTATTTGATATAAATGCGTATAAATCACCACCCTCATTCATATGTTGAATGTTATAAAACCAACAGACAATAAGAGCTAGAATTCCAATAATTAAGTATACTATATTCTCTCTTTTGATCATCGTTTTAAGACTTCAAATCAAACTTCATCCGAAGCTCTTCTAACTGAACTGCCTGAGCAGTACTAGGAGAGCTACTCATCAAATCTGTAGCAGAAGCAGTTTTAGGGAAAGCAATCACATCTCTAATATTACTAGTCCCACCAGCCAGCATAATTAATCGATCAAACCCAAAAGCCATACCAGCATGAGGAGGAGTTCCATACTTTAATGCCTCGATGAAAAAACCAAATAATCTCTGAGCTTCTTCTTCTGAGAAGTCTAAATACTTAAACATTTGAGCCTGCAATTCAGTATCATAAATCCTTACCGATCCACCAGCTAATTCGTATCCATTACAAACAACATCATAAGCTTCAGCTTTAATTGTTTTAGCGATTTCTATATCTCCACTTTTAAACTTTTCAACATCTTCCATTTTAGGGCTCGTAAATGGGTGATGAGCCGCAAACAATCTCCCTTCTTCTTCATCGTACTCAAACAAAGGCCAATCATTAATCCATAAAAATTTAAAGTCACCTTCTTTAATAAGCTCACACTCTCTTCCAAGATAAAGCCTTAGTGCATTAGCACACGCATGAGTCACCGAATGCTTAGGAGAAGCACAGAACACCCAAAGTCCGTCACCTTGATTAAAATGAGTTTTAAGATCATCTGTGATAAACTTTGAAATCCCACCAGCTAATTCATCTCCATTAACCTTAAACCATGCAACACCTTTACCTCCATATGGTTTCACCACTTCAGCAAATGCATCAATTTGTTTACGAGCAAACTCTTTCGTGTCTTTAGAAATAAACATCGCTTTGATTAATCCACCTTGCGACTCTATATCAGCGAAAGTTTTAAACCCACACCCCTTGAAAGCTTCCGTCATATCTAAGTGCTTAAGATCAAATCTCACATCAGGTTTATCCGATCCATAATCCTTCATCGCATCAGCATAACTCATAATTGGAATTTCAAAATCTGAATCTAATTTAAAAAACTTTTGAAGCATTTTAGAGGCCAAACCTCTCATATATTCAGCAGTAGAAAAACTTACTTCAATATCTATTTGAGAAAATTCTGGTTGCCTATCAGCTCTTAAATCTTCATCTCTAAAGCATTTACAAATTTGAAAATATTTATCTGTCCCAGCAATCATTAATAACTGCTTAAGAGTCTGAGGTGATTGAGGAAGAGCATAAACTTTTCCTGGATGTACTCGGCTTGGAACAACATAATCTCTAGCACCCTCAGGTGTTGTTTTATAAAGAATTGGAGTTTCTACTTCTGTAAAACCTTCTTCATATAAAGACATTCTTGCTAACTTTGCCATTTCAGATCTAAGCGAAAGCATAGATTGGAGTTTATCTGTTCTTAAATCAAGATACCTATACTTTAATCTTAAATCCTCGCCTGCTTCAATTTTTCCATGAGGTAAAAAAGGAACTTCATGGGCCTTAGATAAGATTTTCAATTCTTCGACCTGAACTTCAATATCACCTGTATCCATCTCTTTATTAGATGCCCCATCAGGTCTAGCTCGAACAATTCCTTTAGCCTGGATAACACTTTCCAGACTAAGTTCTTTTAAAAACTCAATATCTTGCTTGAAATTTTCAAACCCAAGTTGAGTAACTCCTGATTTATCTCGAATTGCAACAAAGTGCAGTGCTCCTAAGTTTCTATACTTATTTACCCAACCTGAAAGAATTACTTCTTTTCCAACATGCTCAGCTCTTAATTCTCCGCAGGAATGCGTTTTTAATAAATTATTATCTGCAATAAATGGATTACTCATACCTTGTTACCAGTCCTTATTTCTTATACTATCAATATATGCGTAAATTACTTTTATCTCTAGTCTTAATTCTAAACTTCTCTCTTATTTCCTGCAATTCTTCTCAATCAGAGAGAAAAAAAGCTAGAACAAGTTATTCGGAGCAATATCTTGCTAAGCTAGAGACGGTCTTTCTAAAAATCAAAAATGTTGAGTTAAAAACTTACCTTGCGTTAAATGATCAACAACAAACACATGGGTTAAGCTCGATTAAGCCAGAATTTTTCACTAATAAAGATGCTATGATTTTTTTTAACCCAACAACTGCTCCTCGAAGTTTTTGGATGCCAGATACTCACTTTAATTTAGACATTTTCTTTGTCGATGAAAATTTAATCGTTAAAGGAATTGATAGAAATGCCCCTCATCACCCAGGTTTAAAAGAACCCCCTGCTATTTACAGAACTGGGTATTATGAGTGCAGACATGTCATTGAGCTCAAACATTCTGATTTTTCAAAATCAATTAAAGTTGGGGATCAGTTCTCTTGGAAGGATGCTCAAGATCTTCCTCGAATAGAATCACAAATTCGTCTTCAGCAATGACTCCTAAATGATCTCTAGCTAGTTTACGTTGATACTTATTATCTTTTCTTATTTTTAGTATTTCTGATTTAAGTTCTGAATTCTCTAAGGAAATTTTTTTTAATAACTTGGACTTACTAGTCACTAAGTTTTTTTTCTCTTTTAATTCTAAAATCCCACCATCCATAAAAGTCATTCTTATTCCAAGTCCCAAAATAACAAGTAATAAGCTATATTTAATAATTTTTGTCTTTAAATCATTTTTTAAAGTTTGACGATAAAAGTTAGGCTCAATAAATTCAACATTATCTGGTCTCGCCGGAGACTTTCTGGTCTTGTATTCAATACTTTTTCTTTTAAACATATACTTAAAGGGTAGCAAATATAGGAGTTAATTCAAGTAAATGGCGTCTAGGACCTATAACAGACTAGATTGGACATGTTTCCAGAATTTACGACATAACGCCCTTTCAAAGAAATAAGTTTTAACAGCTAAAATATTCATTTCATCACTTGATGCTGAAGTTTTGAAAATATCCATTTCAGTTAATTCATCCAGAAATTCAAGCCATGCTTTAAACTTTCTGGCCTTAGTATGTGATTCAAAACAAAAAATTAAAGATTTCTTTCCTACTTTCAACTCTTTAAAGTTCATCTCGTTATTCAAGCTTTGGCCTAATTGTTCAAAATAATATTTCGCTAAGGCTGCATCTCCCAAGGCTCCTAAATTAATCATTCCTCTTGGAAGTTCAACTCCTCTCCCAGGAGGATGTTCAAAGATTAACTCAACTTGCTCATCGTCAACAAATCTTAAAAACCACAATCTATTTTCATTTCTAATAGGCCGAGAGCCCAAATTTTTATAAACTTTAAACTGATTAAATTCTCTTGCAAGTGTTCTCGCTTCATGAAAAGAATTAGTTTCATAAAAACTAATTTCACTGTCCTCATCCCAATTTTGTGTGTTTTTAAAATCTTCTTTAAGATTAGGAGACTCTGAGCATTGAAGGTTAGTAAAAAATAAAGATTTACTTACAGAGTAGACAACTCCTGGTGCTTCTCTTGGAACTAGATCTTTATTTAATAAAGAACTTTGGCTCTCTGACTCGTAAAGTGAAAATGTTTCATTTACCAACTGGTTTAAATCAAAATTGCTCACTACCAAATGGCCTTCAGTAAATAAATCAAGACAATGACGACTATATGAGCAGCAAAAAATGGTAAATCTGAAGATAAGAACTTTCTTACAAAGTTCACTGAATAAGAAGACAACTGCTGAACGTATTTACTGGCTTCATATTTTCTTAACTGAGGAAGAAACTCCATTACAACGTCTAAAATAATAATAATAATGTAAGCAATAAGAATAAAACGTATAAGTCCCATAACTTAATGATACTCACTAAATGAATCTGAATCAACCTTGATTGCTAAAAATTTTTCTTATCAGTTTTTATCTAATATTTATAACTCTGGTTTATATTGAACCATGTAAAGAATAGTAAGAAGAATCAAAATCATGACACCAAACCACTTACCTTTAAAACTAGGAGCTCTTTTAATAATCATTGGAGTTGCTATTACTATAAGTGCCCAAGCAATCATTTTAATAATTACCCATGAAGGCCAACCTTCAGTATGAGAAACTCCAATTCTCGCTAAAAGTCCCATTCCTGAAACTAAAAGCAATACACTAGCAATTCCACTCCACATCGCTGCTTTTTTCACTTTTTCAGATGAAAAAATTTGAACAGCAAAAAAGCTGAACATAATAACAACCATTAACACGTGAATCATTTTATAATTTTCGTAACTTATCATTTCTCCTCCTAAAGGATTTCTAAAAATTTAGTAAAAAACTGCCAAAAACTTGTCACACTAGGAATATGGACTCTCTCATCAGGCGAGTGAGCATCAACAATTGTAGGCCCAAAACTAATCGCTTCAGCTTTCCCCTTAAACCTATCAAGTAAAATACCACATTCAAGTCCAGCATGGATGGCCTTTACATGTGCTACTTCTCCGTACATTTCTTTATACAAATTCTTTGCTACGCCTATTAAGTTCGATTGGAAGTTAGGATTCCAACTTGGATATTCAGAGTTTTTATTTATTTTCATCTCAAAAGTCTTGGCCAGTTTTGAAAATTTCATTTCAACTTCTTGAGCCTCTGAGCGATTAAAAAATCGAAGCGAGCTTCTTAGATAAAACTTTCCATTCTTTAATATTGTTACAGCACAATTATTACTCACAGAAACTAAAGGATCTTTATCACTATCAACAGTTTCTCTAATCATTGAATGAACGCCATGAGGAAAATACGTCATGAAATCCAAAAAATTTTTCTGATCTTCTGCTTTAAGAAAGCTCGTGAAACTATCACATTCATCTAATGAAACCTTAAATCCTTGATCTTCTTCAGAGAAGTAACTCTTCCAAATCTTAACTCTTTTTTCTATGAGCTCTCTTACCTTCCCTTCATCTTTCAAGCTAATAAATGCGTAAGCATCTCGAGGGATAATATTATGGGCCTTGCCCGATCGAAATTCATGAATTTTAAGATCAGTTATCTCTGAGAGTTCATTTAACAGATTAATTAGAACTTTAGCCGAGTTCTCTCTATATCTATGTATATCAACTCCAGAATGTCCTCCAGCAAGTCCTTCAATTGAAAGCTTATAACATTTTGCGTTTGTATCTTCTTCTTGAGAAAACTCTTTTTCGAAGTCATAATCAACCCCTCCAGCGCATCCAACGTAAAGACTTCCCCACTCTTCAGTATCTAAATTAAGAATCATGTCTCCATTAGTTAGTTCTGGATCGAGCTCTAAGGCACCTGTTAGCCCAGTCTCTTCATCAATAGTAAAAAGAAGATCAATTTCTGGTCGACTCATCTCCTTATCAAACATTAACGCTAAAGCCGCAGCACAACCGATACCATTATCTGCACCCAAGGTCGTCCCTTCAGCTCTAAGCCAATCTCCGTCAACATACGCAGTAATTGGATCATTCTTGAAATCAATCTTCTTGCCAGGAATAGCATCCGTCACCATATCAATATGATTCTGAATAACAACTTTCTTGGTACTCTTTGAATTCTGAGCTGGTAAAGAAACAACTATATTTCCAATCTTATCAGTTCTTGTTTCAAACCCTGCATCTTTAGCCAAATTCAAAATATATTCTCTAATTTTTTCTTCAGATTTTGATGGCCTAGGAGTTTGAGTAAAGTCATAGAATATATTCCATAATTTACCTGGGGCATTTTCATGTTGAATAGTGAAACTCATAATTATACCTTCTCTGTTTTAGGTATATTCATGAAAAATTTAGATTTTGTAAACAAAAAAGGGGAAGTATTAACTTCCCCCTCTTTATTAAAATTTTAGATAATTAATTATCTTCTTTTCTTAGCAGCTTTTCTTTTAGCTGGCTTTCTTTTTGCCGGCTTTCTCTTCGCTACTTTTCTTTTTGTAGTTTTCTTCTTCTTAGTAGCTTTTCTCTTAGTAGTTTTCTTTTTCTTTTTAGTAGCTTTTCTTTTAGTAGTTTTCTTTTTCTTCTTAGTAGCTTTTTTCTTTTTCTTCTTAGCTACTTTTCTCTTAGTAGTTTTCTTTTTCTTCTTAGCTACTTTTCTTTTTTTCTTAGCAACTTTTCTCTTAGTAGTTTTCTTTTTCTTTTTAGTAGCTTTTCTTTTTGTTTTCTTCTTAGCTACTTTTCTTTTAGTTTTCTTTTTAGCTACTTTTCTTTTTGTAGTCTTCTTTTTCTTTTTAGTTACTTTTCTCTTTGTTTTTTTCTTAGCAACTTTTCTTTTTGTTGCTTTCTTTTTTCTAACGGCCATAAAACCCTCCATTGTTGTTTTTACAAAATAAAACTTATTATTAATAAAATTTTAAACAGTTTTTTTTTTTGATGCAAATGTAAAAAAACAAAATCAACATCAAAACACTACTTTTTAGCTAAAAGTTATAAATTTATGAACTTTTTTACTAATTTCTTTAAAAGAATCGGTAATATTTTGTTTTTTTTAATGTTTTTTTTTAAATTTTTAAGTTTTAAGCCAATTTTTCAGCTAAAAAAATAAAAACAGGGTTAAAAAAAGTTGTAGGACCAGAAAAAAACTCCATTTTATAACAAAAATATGAAATTTTTGTCACTTAGAAGTTAGAAAAACACTAAAAGTGATTATTTTTTGACGTTTTTTTAGAAAAATTAACTATATTCAAAAGATAATTCATCATCTTTGATATTAACTTTTACATTTTTTCCATGCTCAAGAGAACCAAAAAGTAATTCAGAAGCAATTTTCTTTTTAATTTTTTCATCAATAATTCTTTGAATAGGCCTTGCTCCAAGCTTTTCATCAAAACCTTCTTTGGCAAGCCAAGTCACTACCTCAGGTGAATATTCTAGTTCAACTCCTTTATCCAATAATGAGTTTTCTAGATTCATTAAAAACTTTCGAACAACATTCTCTATATGATCACTAGATAGCTTATTAAAATAAATAACTCCATCCAATCTATTTCTAAACTCTGGAGAGAAAAATTTTCTAATTGCTTGATCTCTTTTAGTTGAATTAACCTTTAATTCTTGGCCTGAGAACCCAATACTACCAGCCTCATATTCTTTCGCCCCTGCATTACTGGTCATTATGAGAATAACATTTCTAAAATCAGAAACTCGTCCATTAGAATCAGTTAATTTCCCATGGTCCATAACCTGAAGAAGAATATTAAAAACATCTGGATGAGCTTTTTCTATTTCATCTAATAATAAAACAGAATAAGGATTTTTATTTATGGCCTCAGTTAAAACTCCACCTTGATCAAACCCCACATACCCAGGAGGAGCTCCAATTAATTTAGCAACACTATGTTTTTCCATAAATTCAGACATATCAATTCTTTCAAAGTTAAGTCCCATTATATGCGCTAATTGCTTTGAAAGTTCTGTTTTTCCAACTCCTGTTGGCCCTGCAAAAAGAAAAGAGGCAATAGGCTTAGTTTCATCTCTTAACCCAGATCGAGAAAGTATAATTGCATCTGCAACTTTATCTACTGCTTCATTTTGTCCATAGATAAGTAATCTTAAATCTTTATGCAGATTTTTTAACTTATCTTTCTCTTGTGATGAAACTGTTTTTTCAGGAATTCTAGCTATTTGAGAAATAACTTTCTCTACATCTATTAAGTCAGCATTCGCTTTTTTATTCTCTTTAGGTAATAAGGACAATCTAGCACCTACTTCGTCCATTATATCAATCGCTTTATCAGGAAATTTTTTATCATGAATATACTTTTCACACAAATTCACCACATGAGTTAAAATCTCAGTACTAAAATCAATCCCATGATGTTCTTCATATTTGGATTTTAATCCTTCTAGAATTTGAATCGTATCTTCTTTCGAAGGCTCGTGAACATCTATTTTCTGAAATCTTCTAGAAAGGGCCTGATCTTTTTCAAAAATCTTTCTGTATTCATCATAAGTTGTACTACCAATACATCTCAACTCTCCTTTAGACAAAGAAGGTTTTAATAAATTAGAAGCATCTAGACTTCCACCAGAAGTAGATCCAGCCCCCACAATAGAATGAATCTCATCTATAAAAAGAACTTTCTTTTCATCTTTATTATCTTTAAGAGCTTGTACCACAACTTTCAATCTAGCTTCAAAGTCACCTCTGAATTTTGTTCCTGCTAGCAAGGAAGCGATATCAAGAGAATATACTTGAGTTTTAATCAATTGTTCTGGAACCTTCTCTTCAGCAATTCTCAAAGCAAGGCCTTCAGCAAGTGCTGTCTTCCCCACTCCTGAATCTCCTACAAGAATTGGATTATTTTTTCTTCTTCTAACTAGGATTTGAATCATTCTTTCAATTTCTTCATCTCTTCCTATTAGAGGATCTATTCTTCCTTCTTTCGCTTCCTTTGTAAGATTGAGAGTAAACTCAGACAAGGCCTTTTTTTGTTGTTCAATCTTTTTTAAAGGATCAAACTTTTTATTCTGAGGGCCATGTGAATTTTCTGAAGAATTAATCGATTGGTCTAAGCCATGAGCAATTCTTTCAACAATTTGAATTCTTTTAACACCTTCTCGTTCAAGAAAATAAACAGCATGACTTTCCTTCTCACTAAACATCGCAATTAGTAAGTTTATAGCTCTAATAGCTTTTTTACCTGAAGATTGCACATGAAGAGCTGATCTTTGAAGAACTCTTTCTAAGGCCATACTTATTTGAGGTTGATATCTTATGCCATTACTCTCTGCTTCTTTCCGAACCTCGTCATTTATAAATTGAGCTTGATTAAGTTCTTGAATATCTTCTTCACTTAATATGCTAAAGTTTTTTTCTTCAGCTAAGAATTTATTAAGGCTATCTTTCAAGCCATCTAAGCTCGCTCCACATTCAATCAAAGTTTTACTAATATGCTCATCGTCTAGCATGGCACACAAAATATTTTCTAAAGTTAAAAATTCATGCTGCAGCTCATTAGCTTTTGAAGTAGCTTTTCTAAAAATTGCTTCTAATTCACCATTTATCATCATAATTTCAGTTTCCTAACTTAATATGGTTACGATTTCTTTAATCGCAAGCTTCCGTTGAACATTTTAATGGATGTCCTTTCTCTCGAGAATATCTATTTACTTTTAAACACTTTGTCTCTGCAATTTCATAAGTATATATTCCGCAAACTCCTACTCCATCGTGATGAACTTTTAGCATGATTGCTGTGGATTCTTCTTGGTTTTTTGAGAAGAACTTTTTTAAGACATGAACCACAAACTCCATAGTCGTATAATCATCATTATGCATTAGCACTTTATACATTTTAGGCTTTTTAGTGAAAACTTTTTCTCGTACTAAAATATCTGTCTTATCATCATCATATGGATTTTCTTCAGTCATATATCCTACTTTAAATTTAAAAATTTTAGCTTAGGAATATTGGTATATTCCCAGACTTGTCCACAGTCTTCACTCAAATAAAAGTCTTGCCTCGCTACTTTATTATTATCGGTAGTAACTCCCATTTCCTTAATGATATGATCTATTACTTTTTTAGTAGGATCTACGATTTTTACTGATAAGTATTCACTCAGAAAACTTGTTATTAAGGGATAATGAGTACATCCTAAAATGAGATGAGTTAACTCTTTATTTTTCAATTGAGTAAGCTCAACTTCTAATTCATCTTTTAAATCAACTAAATTAGACTCTTTCATTCTCTCAATAATCAAAGCAAGTTTAGGCATAATAATAACTTCGACCTTCCCCAAAGGATCTGATTTTTTTTGAAGTTTTTTAAATCTCTCTGATTGGATAGTCGCTTTTGTTGCAATGAGAGCATACGAATTTTCTGAATTTTGATTCTGATTTGCAAAATTAATATAAGGTTCTATCCCAAAAATCTTAATATTTTGAGAGGATCTTAATTGATCAATTGCATGCGCAGTCAAAGTATTACAAGCAAGAAGAATAGCATCCACTGATTTTTCTTTTAGTTTAGTTATCATAAGAGAAATTCTTTCTAGCATAAAGCTTTGTGACTTCTCTCCATAAGGAACGTTTTCATTATCTGAAATATAGAGATACTCCACATCAAGATTTCTTGAAATGAGTTCTTGCAGCAACGTAAGGCCACCTATTCCTGAATCAATTATTCCTAGCTTTTTCATAAAAAAAGAGCGATCCGTAGATCGCTCTGAGAATTTTTACATGTTTTTAATTCTTAAGAATCAGATGTTTTAATCTCAATTCCCTTAAATTTGTCAGCTAATGTTGCAGACTCAACTGTTTCTGATTTGTTGTACTTAGACATATTCTCTTTATCTACAGCTTTCAATGAAAGAGCAATCTTCTTAGCATCTTTATCAATACTAATAATCATTGCCTTCGTCTTATCACCTTTCTTGATGATATCTGTAGCATTCTCAACTCTCTCTTCAGAAAGCTCTGAAATATGAATCATTCCCTCAATACCAGTCTCAAGCTCAACAAAAGCACCAAAGTCAGTCGTTCTTACAACTTCACCTTCAACAATTGATCCCATAGGAAGTCTTTCTTCAATCTTTTTCCAAGGATCTTCGTCTAGTTGCTTAATACCTAAGCAAAACTTTTGATTCTCTTTGTCTACTGTCAGAACAACTGCTTTTACTTTTTCACCTTCCGTAAAAAAGTCTGTTGATTTAACATTCTTCTTAGTCCAAGAAATATCTGAAACATGGATTAAGGCATCAACTGATTCATTCACTTCAACAAAAGCTCCAAATTCAACTACTGATTTTACTGTTCCTTCGATAGTCATACCAACTTGGTATTTATCTGATAATTGATCCCAAGGGTTAGGAGTTAATTGCTTAGTTCCTAAAGAGATTCTTGCATTCTCTGTATCAATTTCAAGAACTTGAGCATCTATTTTCTGCCCAACAGTATAATCCTTACCTGGGTTTTTCTTATTTACCCAACTCAATTCAGAGTTATGGATTAATCCTTCTAAGCCACCTTCTAGCTCAACGAAGATTCCATAATCTTTAATACTTACAACTTCACCAGCGACCTTAGATCCAATTGCATATTTTTCATGAGCTGTTTCCCAAGGGTTTTCTTGAATTTGCTTTAATCCTAAACTTACTCTTTCTTTTACATCATCATATTTTAGGATCTTAACATCTATCTCATCACCAATACTTAGGATGTTACTAGGATGCTTTACTCTTCCCCATGACATATCTGTAATATAAAGAAGTCCATCAACACCACCAAGGTCAATGAATGCTCCATAATCAGTAATGTTTTTAACAATACCTTTAACAATCATTCCTTCTTGAAGTTGACCAAGAGTTTCCCCTCTCATCTTACTTCTTTCATCACTAAGGATTGCTCTTCTAGAAAGAACAATATTTCCTCTTTTCTTATTAAACTTAATAACCTTGAATTCCATTGTCTTACCAAGGTACTTATCAAGATTTTTAACAGCTCTAAGATCAACTTGAGAACCTGGTAAAAATGCTTTGACACCAATATCAACAGAAAGACCGCCTTTAACCTTGGCCATTACTGTACCCTCAACAGGTGTTCCTGTTTCACAAGCTTCTGAAATTCTATCCCAAGCTTTTAAGATCTCTGCTTTATCTTTAGATAAAACTAAGTTTCCGTGACGTGACTCAAGTCTTTCTACATAAACTTCAATCTCATCACCTTGAGTAACCTTTAAAGATCCATCATAATTTCTGAATTCTTTAGCATAAACAAGTCCCTCTTGCTTATAACCAATGTCTACAGTTACGAACTCGTCTGTAACTGTCATTACTGTTCCTTTAAATACCTCACCTTCTTTAAAGTTCTGATTTGAACTGTGTTGATCTAGTAATGCATCTAAACTTGTGTTTTCATTTGCTGTGTCATCAAAAGACTTCACAACATCAAAGTCATTTACCCAATTAGGGATTTGCTTAGTCATAAATACCTCTTTGCTATTATTGTTTTATTATTAGAATGTAGACGATAGACTTCCTACTGGAAGGAGTTGATATACTAGTTATTAATACTTACTCCGTCAACCTTGTAAGTATTTAATTTTCCATAAACATTACCGATTTTCGTGTCTGCTTTGGCCTGCAAGAGTCGCCTATATTTGTCATGAGATAGCCAAAAAGTCATATCACCCTTTTTAGACAGTTCTCCAGAGTATTTATTCTGTACACTAAGCTTTAAGGCATTCATATTCCGAAACTTTCCAACACTAATCTTTTCTGTCCCTATGACTTTAACCAACATTTTATAGGTCTTGGCCTTCACTGTAATAGGGATAATATATGAGTCACCTATATTCAGAGGAAGGCCTCTAAAGAAATAAAAAACTGATAAGAAATCTTGAGAATAATAAGGCATTTTTACATCTTTTTTCTTATGAGTGGTTTTCCCTTCTTTCACCCTCTTATAACGAAAATGAGTCATTTTTTTATCTCTATCAAAGAGCTCTATGTGATCGATATCTTTCTTGCTCTCTCTTTGTACAAGACTATATTTTAAAGGAACAAAATGATTTATATCGACAAAGGATTCAACAATGTCATCTAATTCATAGACCCATTTATAAAAAGGAGCTGATTTTGCTCTTGCATAAAAAGCATACGCATTTTTCCCTCCAACTTTCACTTGAGATTTTCTCATTTTTATCAAGACGCTCGCCGCTGAAATTCCCATATAAGTAATTTTCATATTATGCTCTTCTGTTGGGAAAAGATAAGCAGAGTTAAATAGCTTCCAAATATTATAGCTATTCGCTTCGCTAGTTTGATGAGGAAAGCTAGAAGTAGGCAGAAGAAGAGTCGTTGTTGTACTAGAAGTGGTTGTCGTAATAGTTGTAGTCGTTGTTTTTACGACAGATACTTTTGTTTTCTTTGCTTTTTTTAGATTTATAGCTTTCTTAGAAGTCTCATTTAGTTTTTTTTCTTCAACTTGAACTTGTTGCTTGATCACTTTTGTCTCAACCGGAGCTTTTACTTTAAATTTATCCGCGAGCTCTTTATCAAGGTTATCGACTTTTGCAACGTCTGTTTTATCTTTATTAAATTTTAATTTTATTAAAGAACAAGATGATAATAAGATTATTAATAAGATTTTCATAAATGAAGCCTTTTTAAATTTTGCTCGATAGAAGATAGTATTTTCTCAAAACTCACTTCCAAGCGATTAACTATTATACGCTTAGCTCCAGGAAAACTCTCTATTTTTACAAAGTCTTTTTCAGTACAAATTATAGGCATATTATACTCTGAACCCAAATTTATTATTTCAGCAAATTTTTCTTCATCAATAAAGCTATGATCTTCAAAACAAAAGTGTTTTTGTATTCTAAAGCCTTTACTCTCAAGAGAAGCTATAAAGTTTTCAGGTCTTGCAATACTGGAAAATACCATTATTTCTTTTTGAACATCTTGGCCTTCTACTCTACTTTTATTGCCTAAATAAAAATTTTTATCTGAAAATTCTAATTCCCCTGAATTTTTTAGAGAACGATAAAACTCTAAACTTTTATTATTAGAAAACTCTATTTTAGATAAATATGTAATAATTTTATCTTGATGAATTAATCGTGGATGCTCACGCAAATAACCACTTGGAACAACTTTGAATTTTTCTCTTTCTAAGGATGTATCTATCAATAAGATATCCCAATCTCTTTGTATTTTTAAATGCTGGAATCCATCATCTAATAAAACAAAATCATGCTCAAGATTTCCAGCAAATTTCTGATAACTTTCAATACGATCTTTCCCTACAAGAATCGTAGAGTTAAAGCTATCCAACATGAGTTTTGCCTCATCTCCTATTTGCTCTCTTTTCATCTTGTCTGATAAACAAGTATTCGCATTTTCCAAAGGGCTTTTATACCCTCTAGTAAGAATTACACCTTTCTTCCCTTTGCTCTCTAAATATTTTACTAGAGCTATAATAAAAGGAGTTTTCCCACTTCCTCCCATCGAAAGGTTTCCAACTGAGATGACAGGTTTATTGATTTTCAAAGATTTTAAGATTTTTTTTTCATAAAGAAATCTTCTGCTCATAGCAATCAAGTCCATAATAGAGCTAAAAGGAAATAAGAAGTATTTCATTTTGACATACTCATACTAATAACTTCAAAGGTATCTTCGATATTTTCTAAAAACTTTGCTTCAATCCCTGATAGTTTTTCTCTGATTGATTTTTCCTTAGAAATGATCATTTTCATTTTTTCTAAAACTAAATAATCCGTGCACCTCTCTTGTAGCATCTCGGGATAGACTTCTTCATTTAAAATTATATTCGGTAAAGAAACATATCCTTGGTAATTCAAAAACTTTCTAGCAATCATTTCATTTATAACTGAAACTTTATAACAAACAACACTTGGGATTCTTGCCAAAGCACATTCTAAAGTAACAGTACCACTTGAACATAATCCAAGACTCGATTCTTCGATTGCTTGATTTAAGAATTTGGCATCATAAATAGAATGAAATAACTCATTGTAAGGTTGATAATACATTTCATTAACATTAGGTGATTTCACCAATACAAATTCAAAACCCTTTAACTTTTTTAAAACTTTGCTAAAAATAGGTAAATGATATTTAACTTCAGAATTTCTTGAACCAGGCAAGACTAAGACTTTTTTCTGTGAAGCAATTGATCTAGGGACAGATTTCTTCAAAACAGGATGAGAAACATAATGGGTTTGCTTCACTCCTCTATCTCTAAACCATTTTTTCTCAAATGGAAGAATACAAAAGAGATGATCAACATATTTAGCTATTTTTTTGACTCTGCCTTCTTTCCAAGCCCACGCTTGAGGAGCAACAAAATAAAATATTTTCTCAACCCCTCTCTTTTTAAGATCTTTTACTAGACTCAAGTTAAATGTCTGAAAATCAATTAATAAAGCATACTTAGTATTTCGTTTTGATACTTCATTAAGAATTTTCTTTCTCGCCTTAAAATAAAAAGGAAGCTTTAAGATCACCTCGGAAAACCCCATCGAGGAAAAGTCTTTTATGTCAAAAAGAGTTTCTACACCTAAGTTTCTGAACTCTTCATCACCGACACCAAAGAAGCTTGTATTATTATATTTATCGATAAGTTTCGGAAGAAAAGTACGCGCATGCTCTACGCCTGATTTTTCACCCGCAATTACTAAAAAAGACTCTGTACTCATTTATTTATCAATACCTCAGAATCAATACTTAGACTTTTCTTAATTGCATCTAAGACCTTTATACTTTTGTGGCCATCTTCGATTGTCGTCATCGCATCTTTATTCTCATAAACAGATTCATAAAAATTTGCATGCTCTACAAGTAAATGATCTCTTTTCTCATAGCTCATTTGTTCAACGCCATTTTTTAATACTTTTAAATTCATCAAATCTACAAAGTACTCATCATTATCAATCCAATAACTCATACCTCGTTTTTCAGAAGTTGAATTTCTATCGCATAAAAACTCAACTTCTAATCCTTTCTTCGTTTTCGCATTCACAGATACATAATCATAGTACGGAGTAAAGATCTTCTCTCCTTTTGCAATAAGAGAGAGCAATTCATCCTTGAATAAATAGTGAAGCAAGTCAACATCGTGCACCATGAGATCATCAATCACAGAAACATCTTGAGCCCTTGCTTTGGGAGAAGTAACTCTTTCAAAACGAACTTTTTTTACAGTTGAAAAATCTAAGTTTTCCCAGACCTGATGACATCTTTCACTATGCCCTATCATAACTCTTACATTTTTTGTTTTACATATATTCCTCAACTCATCAGCCTCTTCTAGAGAAGCAGTCATAGGTTTCTCACAAAAAATATGTTTATTATGATTCAGGAGTTCTTTAAAAATAGAATAGTGAGTAGAAGTAGGAGTTATTATAAAAAAAACATCTGAATCCTTTAATACTTCTTCATAAGTTTCCACACATAAAGCATTAGGGAATTTTTTCTTTGCCTTGAGCCTATTTTCTTCGCTCATATCTACGATGGCATGTAACTTGGCCATATTGGTAAGCTCTACTTTCTCAGCATGCCATTTCCCTAAGTGACCAAATCCAATGATAGAGACATTTAATTTTTTCATCATATTTAAGACCAAAAAGACGGAATACCGACTTTACTATTTTTTATAAATTCAGAAATTTTTTGAACAATCGGGTTCCCCTGATACTCTTTCATGGCTTCAGGATCATCACAAAAAGATCTAGGAGATAAAGATGAGGACTCCATCATCCGGTAATAATCAACCGCTTCGGAGATATCTTTTTTATCAAACCCCATTCGTCTCAGCCCTATAATATTCACTCCCTTTAATTTCACTCGGTTACCAAGTGCTGTACAAAAACAAGGAATATCTTTATCTATTCCAGAATGACCACCGATGAAAGCACCTTTACCTATATGAACAAACTGTCCAATATTAGTTGCTCCTGAAATAATAGCATTATCTTCTATAGTCACATGTCCTGCTAAATTGCAGGCATTTACTATTCTCACATTATTATGAATTGTTACGTCATGACCTAAATGAGAATAGGCCATAATAAGGTTCCCATTGCCTATTTGAGTTTTTCCTTCTTGCTTCAAGCTTCCTCTATTTATAGAAATAAACTCTCTAAATGTATTCTTATTTCCAATAATCAACTCCGTTGGTTCATCCTTGTAAGAAAGATCTTGAGGTGCACTACCGAGGCAAGTATGATGAAAGATAATATTCTCTTCACCAATAGTAGTTTTTCCATCAACAACAACATGTGATTGAATTTTAGTATTTTTAGCAATTTTTACATCCGGACCAATTACAGTAAAAGGCCCAATCTCAACATTCGTATCAATTTCTGCGCCTTTATGAATGACCGCACTCTCATGAATTAAACTCACTAATTGTCCTTTTTAATAAACTCTAGAGATGCAAAAATTTCTGCGGATGACATTAAATGATCATTTCCAAAGATTTCACACTCATATGTTTGAAAGATTCCTCTAACTTTTTTTAGTACTGATTTCATCTCCAATGTCATATTGGGATATATAGGTTTTTTAAACCTCGCTTTATCAATCCCAAGTAAGGCAACATTGATTTTTAACTTATCCATTAAATTTTTATTAGAATAATGAAAAAGAAAAGGACACATTTGTGCCATAATCTCTATTTGAACAACTCCAGGTAAAATAGGATTTCCCGGGAAGTGCCCTTTTAATATCTCAAGAGATGGATCTACAAAAAAAGAACCAGTAACTTTAGTTCCAATAAATTCTTTAGCATTGAACTTTTCATCTTCAATCTCAGGAACTCGTTTCTCTGGATAATCAATAGTGTTTACTGAATCTAAAAAAAGAAAGGGTTTTCTGTGTGGTAAGAATTTTTTAATCTCTTCTTTATTATATAATGACATTTAACTTCTCTGGCTAAGACGTTGAAATTTAATAATAGCTCTTTTCCAATCTCTCAATTCAATAGCTGGGTAGCCAGAAACTACTGATCCTGCTGGCCAATCTTTATTAACCATACCACCGCCACCGACTTTACAACCTTTTCCAAGATGACAATCCGGTCCAATCCCAGCTCCACCTCCAAGTACACAGTAGTCATCAACAGAGGAACTACCAGCTAAACCAGCTTTTCCACAAAGAATTACGTGTTCGCCGATTTTGGAATTATGTGCAATTTGAACTTGGTTATCGATTTTAGTTCCACTTCCAATTGTTGTAGGAGTAAAAGTTCCACCATCAATACACGTTCCTGATCCTATCTCTACATCGCTACCAATAATCACTCCCCCATAATGCCAGATTTTATGATGAGCACCGTTAATAAATTTATACCCAAACCCATCTGATCCAATGGTTACTGAAGAATGAACTCGACAATTATCTCCTAAGATCACTCCTGGATAAATGCTTACATTAGGATAAATAATTGTATTATTTCCAATGTTCACATCCCCTAAAATTCGAACCCCACTCATGAGAACAACATTTTCCCCTAGCTCAACATTAGATCCAATAAATACATCTTCAGCTATTTTAGCATGAGAAAATTTCTCTAAACTTTGTTTAAGTGTATAATCGAAAGATTTATACTTTTGATCATATAAAACTTTAGAAACCTTACAAATAATCAAATCAATGTTTTCAACACAAGCAACCCAATCAGCTTTTTGGAATATTTTTTTTTGTTTCTCAACGTCCTCTAAAAGTTTAGTAGATAAGATAACTCCATGAGAGAGCGCTGGAGATGCTTCTAAGTATTTATTTAAAAATCTAGCGGTAGAAATAAAGACCACTGAATTTTTTGAAGATACTTTCTCTGGTAGGTCAACACCAGTTATTTCATGATCTAAAGTGATATGGTCTGACTGGTGAACTATCTCTAACTCACCAGAGCTCACTAGTGTTGAAAGCTTCATTACTGTCTACTTATGCTTAGTATCGTACGCTTTAATAACTTTATCAGTAATATCTACTTGAGACTTAGCATAAACAACTGGAGTAGCGCTTGTTTCAACAGTCATATCAACATTTTCTTTCTTAGACACTGCATCTATAACAGTTTTGATCTTATCAAAAATAGGCTTTTTATAATCTGCTTCTAATTTTGCAATTTCTTTTTGATAACTCATGCTTTTATTTTGAAGTTCCATGAAGTCTTTCTGTAGCTCTTGTTGCTTTTTTGCAATAGCAGGCTTACTTAACAAGTTTGCTTGTTTCTGTAATCCTTCCTGCTTTTTCTTAAGACTCGTCTCTGCTTTCTTTAGGTCTTTCTTTTTAGATTCAAAGCTTTTCTTCAGTTTTTCAGTAGCTCTCTTGCCTTCTTTAACTGTATTTAAAACTTTTTGAATATCTACAGTTGCAATTTTCACCGTAGAAGCAAGTGAAGATAATGATAATAAGATTAAACATACAAATAATTTTTTCATAAACTCTCCTTGAGTTAAAACAATTGACCAATGTCAAAAAAGAATTGATTAGATTTATCAGCAGGCCCATTTAAATCGGCTTGTCTTTTTCTATTAATAGGGAATCCAAATTCAAATCTCAACAACCCTATTGGCGAGAACCATCTCAATCCAAAACCAAAGTCTTGTTTTAATTTATAATCTCCATTTGACCCCATGTATTTATCGTATACGTTACCAATGTCATAAAAAACAGCCCACTTGAGTCCAGCTTCTTTTAGTAATGGGTGCTCAATTTCTACTGTTCCTATAACTGAATGTAATCCACCTATGTTAAAATAATCAGAACTGCTTCCACCAACGGTTGGTAGGTATTTTTGCGTTCCGATTTTTTCATTACCATACCCTCTCATGTTTCTTGAACCACCCATCGCAAATTTTTCAGTCCGCGGTACAGCTTTTTTATCAGAGGTTTCAAATAATTTTTGTGACTTAATTCGAGATCTTAAAATGAACTCTTTATAAATTGGGTAATAATATCTAACATCACCAGTAAGTTTAAGCCATCTATGATCAAACCCCAATCCAACGAACTCAGCTGCTGCCGTTGCATATAAACCTTTGGTAGGCTCAAAAGCGTTATTTCTTTTATCATGGATAATGGATGCTTCTATTCCTGAAGCAAAACCATTCTCATCAGCAGGTATAATTGTTGGATTTTTTACTTTTTTAATTTTTGTATCTTCTAAGCTATAAGCAAGATAAGCTCTGGTGTAATCCGCTAGTGGATATCCAACTCTTATACTTCCACCTTGTTTTCTGTATTCAAAAGAATTTATGAAGCTACTTTCAGATCTAAATAATGATCCACCTAAAGACCATCTTGTATCCATAAAATACGGTTCAGTTAGACTAAGACTGTAATCTTGTTGTTGCTTAGAAAGACTTAGACTGAATCCAAGGTTTTGCCCTTTCCCTGCAAAGTTTCTTTGCTTGATTGAGGCTTGTAAAAAACCTTTTGATTGGGTTGAGTATCCAGCACCAATCGATATTTGTCCTGTCTGTCTTTCCTTCACTGAAATATCAACATCTAATAAATCAGATGATCCTCTTTGAGGTGAAGAATTAAAAACAACACTTCCCGGTTCAAAAAAGCCAAGTCTTTCCACGTTAGCCTTAGAAATTCTTAACTTAGAACCTGAGTACTCCATTCCTTCATGAATTCTTAACTCTCTTCTGATAACTTTATCTCTAGTTTTAGAGTTTCCATTAATTGTGATTCGTCCAAAGCGTGCTTTTTTTCCTCTTTCAAAACTAAAAGAGACATCTACTTCTTTTCTACTCTCATCAGCTACAGGCTTTAAATCTCTAATAACATTAACAAACGCATAACCTTTGTCTTGATAAGCTTCAGTTAACTTCTCAACATCTTTTCTAAGTTTTTCCTCAGAGTAAACTTCTTTGTTTTTCAAGGAAATCATCTCGTCTAGTTCTTCTTTGGAGTAAAGAAGATCACCTGTATAAGAAATTGAATTAATTTTATATTGAGGTCCTTCCATTACCGAAAGTGTGATAAAGATCCATCTTTTATCTTCTGAAACAGTAACTGATGGTTGTCCAAAGACTGCTTGGATATACCCTTTAGTTCTATAGTAATAAGTAAGCCTTTCAATATCTGTTTTGAAGTTTAGTTCTTTGAAATTTCCCGCATCAGACATGAATCCCAAAAGAGAATCTTCTCTTGTGACCATAAACTGCTTTAACTCTTTGTCTGATATTTTTTTATTTCCTACAAAGCTAATTTTTTTTACTTTTACCTTATCGTATTCTTTGATTTTGAATTCAACGTCTACTTGACCTTTGTCTCTTTTTTTAACGTCATAGTTTACTTGAGAAAGATAATACCCTTTATCTTCATACATTTCCTTAATCTTCTCAGTATCTTCATCAAGAGCAAAACTATCTAAAATGCTAAATGATTTTGTTTCAATTTTTTCTTCAAAGTCTTCCTTATCAAACTCATCATTCCCCTTAAAGCTTAGTGAGCTAATAACTGGTTTTTCAGTTACTTTAAAAACTAGATCATTGCCTTCTCTATGAGCTTCGACATTTTCAAAAAATCTCATCGAATAAATGCGTTTTATGTCTGATTGTAAATCGTGATTTGTGATTGTTTTTTTAGGAGCAGATGAAATTTTTTGGAGAATAGACTCTGGCTCAATCTTTTTTAATCCATCAATTCTGATCTTGTTAATGGTAAATAAATTTCTTTCTGGTCCTATATAAGAAAAGGCCACTGAGCAAAGCACAAAAGAAAACAACACAAAAAAATTGACCTTAAAATTTGGACGCATATACATTCACCTTAACGCAAATCACAATAGTATTCGTAAACAACAAATTCTAGCTAATTAACTGACCATCTTCAATGGTTATTTTTCGCTCGAACTCTGCTGCAATCTTATTACTATGTGTTACCACAATTAAGGTTGATCTAAACTGAGTTGCTAGTTCTTTTAACAAACTTATGACTTTCTCCGAATTTTTAGAATCTAAATTCCCCGTAGGCTCATCGCATAACAATATTTTAGGTTTAAGTATAAGTGCTCTAATAATATTAATCCGCTGCTGTTCTCCACCTGATATTTGATAAGGGTATTTGTGTAAACAATGCTCTACTCCTAAATAGTTCGCTAGCATTGTGATTAACTCTTTATATTCTTCAATAGGACGATTGGAAATTTTAACAGGTAAATATATATTATCTAAACAAGTAATTGATGGCAGTAAAAAGTGAAACTGAAATACAAAACCAATTTTTTGGTTTCTAAACTCTGATAATTCTTCATCGTTTAAAATATCTAATTCTTTTCTAGCTACTAAAATTTTTCCAGAACTAGGTTTATCTAACCCTCCAAGTAAATATAAAAGTGTCGATTTCCCTGAGCCTGAACCTCCTAAGAGGGCGCACTGCTCACCTTCTCTCATAGAAAGATTAATTCCTTTTAAAACTTCTATATCGCCAAACTTTTTTATCACATTTTTTGTAGTAATCATTAAGTATATTGTCCTTTGATTCCTTGAAGTATCGTCTTTTTCTTCTCTCTCGAAATTATATAAAAAATAGATATTAATGACCAAAAGAAAGTCAGTGCGAAAACAATTAAAACACTTTTTAAATCTAAAGAGATACTTAAATGATCTAGCTCATAAACCTTTCCAGGAACGCTAAAAGCCGGAAGCTTTAAAACAACTTTATCAAAGAAGAAAGCAAAAACAAGACTGAAAATACAAGATATAAACCAGATTAATAAAATAAATAAAGTCCAAAAAGTATACAAAGACTTAAAGCTTAATCCTAAAGATCTTAATAAAAAGAAATCTTGAGATTTTTTTATGGCATTAAAGTTAATAAAGGCAACAATATTAAAAAGAGCGATCAGGATAATTAATTGTAAAATCACAGTAATTGAAAACTTCTCAACCTCAACTGCTTCAAAAAGAGTTGCAAAATCTCTCCAATAAGGCCTAACCTCAAAACCTTTCTCCCAAAAACTCTCCTCCACTCTTGAAACATAACTCTCGATTTCTTTATCTGAAAAGTTATCTAGCTTAACAAGAACAGAATTTAGCATTCCTTTGGAGTTTGTAAATTCTTCGATATATCCTCTCGGTAAATATGCTACTCTTGAATCTTTTCTATAAACTCCATGAGTGACTATTCCTGCTACTTCGATTTCAGCAACATAAGGAAGATCTTCAAAGCTTTTATTCCCTCTAGTGAAGGTTATCGTAACACTCTCACCAATTCCCACTTTTAACTCTTTAGCTAATTCTGAACCGAGGACAATGGTATCTTTTCCTTTCAGAGGTATGCTTAATCGGCTTACCTTAGAATATTCTTCTGGAACAATACCATAAAGAAGTACTCCTTTACTTTTTTCATTATTAACAATAAACCCTTGAGTTTTAATAACTCCTGCATACTCTTTTATCTCTGATTTATTTATTAATTCAGTAAACTCATTATTAATCTCAAAGAAACCTGAAGAACTAGAAATCTCAAGATCAGATGTATTTTTTCTTAATCCTTCCTTAACTAAAACTTCATACCCATCCATTAAGCCAAGATTGCAAAGGATCACTCCCATAGAGAAGGAAAGACTTAAAACAGTCAGCACAAAAAACATTTTAGTTGTTTTCCCCTGAAGGGCAATCTTAAGTATTTTCCAAAAAGATAATTTCACGAGCTGGCCTTATTAGTAGCATTCCATTGCAGATAAGTTTTTATAAAAGAATTTATTTCTCCATCTAATACTTTCTCCGCTGAACCTGTTTCTTCATTGGTTCTATGATCCTTAACCATTTTATAAGGGTGAAGAACATAAGATCTAATTTGAGATCCCCAACCAATCTCTTTTTTAGAATCCTCAATCTCTTTTTGTGAAGCTCTTTTTTCTTCCATTGCTTTTTCATAAAGCCTGGATTTCAAGATTTTCATAGCAGTTGCTTTATTTTGATGTTGTGATCGTTCATTTTGACAGGTAACAACGATATTGGAAGGAAGATGAGTAATCCTAACAGCTGAGTCTGTCGTATTAACTGATTGCCCTCCAGCTCCACCTGCCCTATACACATCAATTCTAAGTTCGCTATCCGGAACATCTATTTCGATATCATCATCAACTTCAGGAGTGACAAATACCGAAGCAAAAGAAGTATGTCTTCTAGCATTTGAATCAAAAGGAGAAATTCTTACTAGTCGATGAATTCCTATCTCTGATTTTAAAAAGCCAAAAGCAAAAGGCCCTTCTACAAGAAAAGTTACAGATTTTATTCCAGCAGAATCACCATATTGAAAATCATAAATTTTTGTTTTAAATTTTTGCCTCTCAGCCCATCTCATCAACATTCTTTGTAACATACTTGCCCAATCACAAGATTCTGTTCCACCTGCTCCTGCATTAATAGAGATAATGGCATTATTCGTATCAGTTTCTTCAGAAAGATAAGCTTTTTGTTCTACATCTGAAAAAACCTCTTCAAACTTATCGATTAAATCAATGGCTTCTTTTACAGAATCCATATCCCCTTCTTTTCCATACTCTACTAAAATTTCTATTTCTTCATATAAGTCTGAAACTGATGAATAAGAATTTAAAACTTCTTGGATAAGTGATTTCTCTTTTTGGATTTTTGACGCTTTTTGGTTATCATTCCAAAAACTGGCATCTTCTTCTAGAGTATTAATTTCTTTTAGGCGTCCTTCTTTAGTATCAACGTCAAAGTGACCTCCGAACGTTCTCCACTCCTGTCTTAAAATTTTTAAGCTTAGTGATTTTTTCTGAAAAGAGGTCTTTTAATTCTTCCATATAAGAAAATTATCAAAAGAAATGTAAATATGTAAGAAGTAACTTAATTACAAACACATTTGCTTGTATCTGTTTCAGGTATCTTCTCTACATCCCACGCATACTTACTAGGAAGATCACAATCATTTCTTCCAATATCGCCCAGGACTTTATCATCAGCCCAAGCGTTACAGCTTAATTTTTTCTCTTTAAGCGGTAATCTTCCTCTACATTTATTGGCCGTTGGTACATAAGCTCTATTGATTCCATAACAATAATTAATACAATTTGTATCTTCAATATTTGCAAGGTCTCCTTGTCCATTTAGTGCAATTAAGACTGCAGCAAATGTAGTTCTATCTGCAGGAACCTTTTTCGCCCAAGGCCAAGTCAAGCGAGTAAGATCAGTTATGGCTTTCGTTGAAGGAACTTTTCTATGTTTTAGTACATACCAAAATGTTTGTTTCGTATAATAATCACTTTTTTCCAATATTGAATTTAACTTTTTCAGCGAAGGTTTAAAATGAGCATATGTTTGTTTATCTGCTTCAGCGACATCAATAATATTATTTTTATTCTGATCAAATTTTGCAATTGTAGATTCAATCGCAAACATTCCGGCCATTACCGCTAAGATATCCGCTTCAGAGAAAGGCATATTATCTTGAGAGCAAGGTCTCGTAAATTTTTCTAAAACCATTTGAAACCGAGACAAGGCAGCTTGGTCTCGAACAATGTCATCGTAATAGCTTTTAAATTTTGTAAAATAATCAAAGTATTTACCTTGTTTCGTACCTAGTGGCTTTTTAAATAATTCAAAAAAGTTTTTCCGCACACACTTAGCATCATATCTTTTCCCTGCTCCTCTAATAGCAAGCGGATATCTTGTATCACCGGCCTTAATTGTATCGACAACTTTACAGCCAACGCTAGGGTGAGCAACAATTCTTGAGATATTAGATTTTATATCAACAGCATAAATTAGATTCATTAAAAATTCTGTGATCTCTTCTATTTGAATTATGCCATCACCATTTGAAGTATAATGAAAAAGATCAGACATCAAAGCAACGTTACTAGCTCCTCCTTCCTCATCTCCTTTCATCATAACACCAACATCAGATAAGATTCCTATGAATTCTTTTAAGACAATTGCTAATTGAGAAACCGCAATCGTTCCTTGATAATCTTCCGAAGCACATCTATAAGAAGCTCTTATATAGTAATTACCATCATTTTTAGAGTTTCTATGTCCATGAATATCTTTATGAGCAAATTCTGTACAAGGATATTTTTTCTCATAGAAATTAATAAGAGGAGTAATTGCTCGTTCTAGTTGAGCAATATTAATTATTCCACCTAAACTCCTAGCGTAATTATCACCAAATACAGGTAAAGCTTTCTCTCCTTTAAAATAACGATACTTCATCAAAATTCTTCTAAAATCTTGATAATAAGAGAAATCATTTCGTCTTAAGTTGTTAACTATTTCACTTTCTACAAGTTTTGTTCCCTTGCTTAACCTATCTTCATTCTTTTTATATAAATCAGGAAAAGTGATTCCAATTTTTAGAATATCTTGAAGAAAGTTAATCATTTGAGACATATCACCGTAAGTGAAATTTCTAGATGTATTTCCGAGGTAAATTTCTTTAATGCGAGCAATTTCCCAATCATACTTTTCGATCTTAATACTATCCATATTAAGTCCAAAAAGATTATTCCCAAATGTTCTCAAAAAAGAATAAACATGATCTAAGGTAAAGTAGTACTTTACATCACTACCTCTATAAAGAAGTTGATTTCTAAACTGCTCTGAATGTCTGTACAAGGTTTGATATGCAGTTTTAAGAGTCTTGTCGTTAAAATCTATGTTTTTGAAACGATAGAAATCATAAAACATATTAAGCCCTGGAATGATTTTATTCTCAGCTAGAGTCCTAAATTCTCTTCTTGTTAGAGCATCATCATCTCCTCCAAGAAACATTCTTTTTAAAAAGTTAAACTTTAAAATGTTTTCTAACATTTCACTATGATCTTCAGATAAGAAATACGTTAGCACTCTATTCAAAGAAAAAGAGCTATTATTACTTCTATTTCTGTTTAAGACATTAGAAATAGAGATGTTCTCTCCTTTTGAATTTTTAGCTTTTAGAGCAATTAACTCCAATGCATTTAGCAACTCTGCTTTTTTCTTTTCATGTTTTGAAACAGAGATTCTATAATCAGAGGGATAATCTTCTAGAATCTTAAAGATCTTAATTGCTTGTGTGTTAAACATTAAAAGAAAGTCTTTTAAAATACTCAAGTCTGTCTTTACAAGTAAGTCATTTCTCTTGTTCCCAACTCCATAATTTATTAATTCAATATAAAATTTAAAGTCAGGCAATAAATCAACAAACTGTGGATACTTATTGTTTATCAGCTGTTTTAGCTGAGCATAAGAAACATTATCGGCACTAATGCTGGTATCCGCTTTTTCAGCAAGGTCCATATAAAAACTTAATTGGTTATGAAGACAGTTAATTGGCCCTGATAAATCTTTTTCTAGAATATACTCAAACTGAGTTGTATCTAATGTACAGTTTGCAATTCTTTTATCAACGAATTCTCGCCTCTCACCTTCTCCATCGTTAACATTGCCGAAGATTCCATTATCTCCACAACTAAAAAAAGTACATAATAAGATTAATTTTATTAAAAACTTAAAATACATATCTCACCTCCGTGAAATAAGAGTCATTTCTTCTATAATTTACCCAATACCCATCTCCTGTTTTAGGAGTACCGATAATATCAGCACCTACATTTACTCTAAAGTTATGATGAGGCTGCCATCCAAGTGCTAAGGTATAAAGCTTGTCGTGTGTTAAAGTATCGTATTTAAGATCAAATCCAAGATAATATTTTTCTTTAAGATTATAATCAATATTAACATTTAGTGCTTGAGACCACTTCGGTATACTATCAAGCAAAGATTTTCTTTCAAACTCACTCACTCTTGCTAGATAACCTAAATGAGCAGCAAAAGAATTTTTCTTAAACTTAACTCCGGCTCCAAGGTAATCTTCTTGATATTTTTCCGTTGTTATACCAAAACCAAAATTAAATGAATTAGATGTCAGATCTTCAGGCTTTTCTTCTGGAATAGTTGTTAGGTAACTAAGATAAGCTTTCCAGTATTTCGCAAAATCACCGCTTAGTTGCCCACCAAACAATGTATGGTGGAATAGCTGTGTGTTTACTTTAACGCTAACATCAGAAGCAGAGTCAATAGTTGCTTTTACTACTGTTGCTAATGAGTTTTCAGGTTTTCTCATGGCATAAGCTGTTAAATGAATATCTTTAACTGGAGTATATCGAAATCGTACTCCATAACTTGGTTTAAATGCAACGTCAGTAATACTTGGGACATTTACAGCGTACTTAACATTATAAGTTACCCCTCCACTTTCCACCGTACTTTGTGGAGCTTGTCCCCAAGGACTTTTAGAAGTAATTGTTCCATTTTTTTTATCAATTCCAAGAGCTGGATTTAATTGTGGGACATAAAGAAAAGAACCAAATATATCCATATCAAATTTTTGAGAAAATCTATAACTATAACGAACTCCCGTTAATCCTTCTTGACCTGGTCTAAAAAAATCAAAGTTTTGAAGATTATTAACTTTTCCAAGCCCCCAAACCTTATCAATCTCCACCCAATCAAGTAAGACACGTCCATAGCTAAGTTCACTATTTTTCCAAAGATGAGTTAATTGAGCTTCTTTTAATGAATACATTAAATGTCCAGCATCATTATACCTAAAGGAGAGATCAAACTTACCTTCTCGATCAACAAAAGGCTTTTTATAATCATATCCAATATCGAGATCAACCCAATAATTATTTCCATCGATGTCATCAATCTGAGAAGACAGATCGTTATGCCTAATTCCCAATCCACCATAGATATTTTTAACAACAGCTTTTGAGTGAACACCTAAAAACAAGGCCATAAAGAATGGAATATATCTTTTCATAAAAATTTATACTCTCTTATGCTATCACTTTAGAAACAGGCCTTCTTTTTGACCATAGAAATATTACAGATTGAAAAAAAGTAAGACACTTAAGACTCTAATAAAATCAACAGGTTATAAAGATTTAAAGAGATTTAATAGTTTTTTTTCGCAGTCAGTCATCACTTTTTCTTCAAATTCTGAAATTTCGTGATCAAATCCCAATAAATGAAGAAAACCATGAATATAGAGATGAATGAGCTCTTCACGTGCAGAAATGGAAAAATCACTTGCCTGCTTTTCTAATACTTCCCAAGAAATCACAATATCTCCTAACTCTACTAAAGGCAGTTCAATAAGCTCTGAACTATCAGTTCTTAAATCCTGGAATATAGGAAAACTCAAAACATCAGTCTCTTTATCTTTATTCCTATGTTTTAAGTTAAGAGCTCTGATTTGCTCGTTCTTAACAATCTCTAATGAGACACTACATTCCTTTTGTTCTAAAGAATTTGAAAGATAAATACTCAAAGCTTCGCTTGAAACTTGTTCAAGCTTCTTTATTGTATGCTCGAGATCTCTTAAGTGATTAAATGTATCGTGAATTTCAATTTTCATTTCTATTGAATATTCATAGTATTAAATGAACAGTAAGACAAAATATGCATAATAAAACTCTAAAAACTCATTACTTCGATGCTTTAGTTAACACTATTGCTCAATTACGAGATCCGGAAACAGGATGCCCATGGGATTTAAAACAAGACCACCACAGTCTATCTACTTATCTCATTGAAGAAAGTTATGAGTTGCTCCAAACTCTTTTAAATAAAGACTTTAAGAATATGAAAGAAGAGTTAGGAGATGTTCTTTTACAGATTTTACTTCACTCAAGAATAGCAAGCGAAACTCATCATTTTGACATAGAAGAAGTTTGCAAGTCTCTTAATGAGAAAATGATTAGAAGGCATCCGCATGTTTTTTCTGATAAGGATAATAATATATCTATTCCAGAGCTTCATGAACGATGGGAAGAAATAAAATCGAAAGAAGGAAAGAAGCAAAGTGAATTTATCAAAGAAAAAGATCTCCACTTACCTGCGCTAAAATCGGCTCATAAAATTGGAGCAAGAACTCAGAAAGTGAACTTTGATTGGTCAAATCCTGAGGAAGCGATTGAACAATTAGAAAAAGAGTTAAAAGAGCTAAAAGAAGCAATTTTAAATCCAGAAACAAACTCTCCTTATAACTTTGAAAATTCTATAGAAGAAGAACTTGGAGATCTACTTTTCAGCGTCGCTCAAGTTTCAAGACACCTAAACTTTGATCCTGAAATCACTTTGAGTAAAGCAAACAACAAATTCTATACTCGCTTTCAAGAAATGCTGAAAATTTCAGACAAAGATTTTATGAATCTTACCAGTGAAGAAAAAGAACTACTGTGGCAAAAAGTAAAAAGAAATGAAAAATCGACTTTATAATATTCAAGTCCCACTTGTGGGTATTACTGGCGGGATTGCAAGTGGTAAATCAACAATATCTCAAATCATTAGAGATCAAGGACATTTAGTTCTTGATGCTGATAAACTTATAAAAGAAATTTATAAACTTCCTACTACCCTAAACTGGTTTGAAAAGCATTACCCGAGTGTTAGTAATGATAATAAAATAAATTTTAAGATCTTAAGAGAGATGTTCTTTAATGATGAGGAAACAAAAAAGAATATTGAAAATTTCTTACATCCACAATTAAAAGAAAGGTTTCTGTCTAAAATATCAGGTAAAGAAAAAATCATTTTCTATGATGTGCCTTTACTTTTTGAAAAAAGAATCAACTTGCTCGTTGATGCTAGTCTTGTGGTTTACTGCGAACAACAAGAACAAATCAGAAGAGTATGTAAGAGAGACAAGATAGATAAAGAGCTTGCACTTAAAATTATTTCTCAGCAAATGTCTCTAGAAGAAAAAAAAGAGCTTGCAGATTACTATATTAATAACTCACGCCAACTTACTGATTTGAGTTCTTTGAAAACCGAGGTTTTAAAAATAACAAACAAACTATCTGAGGATCTAATATGAATTTACAAGGTAATTATTTTAATGGGGAATTTCATGAGATTAGCGGAAGTTCTTCTTTTGAAAAACACTCTCCCGCTGATAATAAGCTTCTTTGGAAAAGTAATTTCAGTGAAAATCATATAGCAGATATTATAACATCTGCATCTCATGGCTTTCATGTGATGAGTTCACTTAGCCTTGATGAAAGAGTAAATTTATTAAAATCTTACAAACAAGAGGTATTAAAAAGACTTGATGATATCGCCATAGCCATTGCTCTCGAGGTAGGAAAACCTTTATGGGAAGCAAGAACTGAGGCAAATGCAATCGCTGGTAAAGTGGATGTAACAATTAATGATTCTCTTAAAAGAATTGTTGATAAAAAAATTGAGAATGTTTTACCTGGTTTAACTGGTCATGAAATTCATAAGCCCTTAGGAGTCTCTTTAGTAATTGGTCCATTCAATTTCCCTTGTCACCTTGCAAACGGACAAATGCTCAGTCTCTTAATTTCAGGAAATAGTGTTATTTTCAAGCCTTCCGAGAAAACCATTTACTCTGCTCAAATCCTCATTGAATGTTTTCATGCAGCGGGTTTTCCTAAAGGCAGTGTGAACTTTATTGTAGGAGATGGTAAAATAGCATCAGAGCTTGTAAAGCATTCAAAAGTAAAAGGAATTTTCTTCACTGGATCTAAAGCTGTTGGTCAAAAAATATTAGAAAACACTTATAAAGATTTATCTAAAATGGTTGCTCTAGAACTCGGAGGAAAGAATAGCTCTATTGTTCATGATGATGCTTCTATAGATCATAGCATTATTGAAATTTTAAAAGCTGCTTTTCTCACTACTGGTCAAAGATGCACCTCGACTGGGAATATTTTTGTTCATAAAAATATTATCAATGAATTTTCTGAAAAGTTTTCAAGTCTTGCTATGAAAATGCACGTTGATCACCCTATAGAATTTGAATCTCTTCCATTTATGAGTTCGCTCATCGATCAAGGAGCTCTCGAAACATTTGATCAATACGTTAAGAAAGTCGAAGATCAGGGAGGGAAAAATTTAATTCCAGATTTTAAGTTAAATTCAAATTTAAATGGCGCCTACGCTACTCCTTCTATACATTTACTCGAAAGTTCTGATACACGAAAATTTCCAATAATCGGAGAAGAAGTTTTTGGACCGCACTGCGCCATAATTGCTTATGATGATATTGACGAGGCAATCTCAGCTTCAAATTTTACTGAGTTTGGTCTTGCTGGATCAGTTTTTACAAATTCTCCGGAGATACATAAAAAATGTTTGAATGAAGTTCAGGTGGGTATTTTCAACCTCAACAGATCAACCGTAGGAGCAAGCTCTAAACTTCCTTTCGGTGGCATTAAGAATTCAGGGAACTATCACCCTGCAGCAGTAAGTATGATTGACTCATGCGTCTATAAGGTTTCAAGCCTTGAGACATATGCATGTAACTCCACATTAGGAAATCTTACAGGAATAAAGTAATTATTTTTTGAGAGAAAAGCGTTGCTCTAGAATTTTTTTTGTGATTTAAGAGGATACTTAAAAATTTGAATAAAGGTGTGGAAGTGATATTTGATGAATTAAAAGATAAAGTTGAAAACGCAGATACTATCTCTTTAGATTTACTCGCTGAGTTTACAGGATTAAAAAAAGAAGTATTAAAAAACAACTTAAACTTTAATGAATCAAATGAAATTTCTAAGGATCAGTTAAAATCTCAAGTTGGCAACTTAGCTCAAGAGGTATTCAAACCTCACCTTTCATAAGACCTTTGATGAAGTCTCTAAGTATTAACAATCTCAGCTTTCTTTATAACCCAAAGGAACCTTCTGGTATTAAAAACTTAAATCTTGAACTTCCGCCGGGAAGTATTCATGCCCTACTAGGCCCAAGTGGTTCAGGAAAAACAACTATTTTAAAACTCTTAAATCAAGAAATTAAAGACTATTCTGGATTAACAAATATTAAGGAATTCAAAGTAAACTCTATAACTTCTATAGAAGGAGATTTTACAGGACATACTGAGCCTTTAGCATATCTTACTGAGTTTAATGATGATATTGATCTCGCTCGTGAACTCTTATTTAAATTTGAAATCACAAATATTGTTCATAGAGATTCTAAGTATCTTTCAAATGGAGAAAAGCAAAGATTATTTCTTGCAAAACTTTTTATGAAAGATTCAGAGATATTACTATTTGATGAATCATTTTCAGGTATTGATTATAATAACAGGCAAATTGTTTTAACAATTATCAAAGAGATCATTCAGGAAAGACAACAAATTGTTCTTTGGTCAACTCAATTAGCAAAGGATGCTCTCAAATTTTCAGATTCTGCTTCCTTATTGCAATTCGGTCAATTAGAACAAACTGGAACTCCACTAGATTTACTCTTTCATCCCAAAACTTTATTCACTGCTAGATTTTTTGGCCCCGTAAATACATTTTTATTAAAGAATCAAGGTGGAAAAACGATAAGTCCTTTTGGAGAACTTCCTTTATCTATTCAACAAGACGGAGTCTTAGTTCTTAAGCCTGAACATATAAAAATTGGGGATGATATCAAAGCGAAAGTTGTTAGCTCTATCTTTGATGGTTCTAGATATTTAAATACTTTTACTTATAATGAGCAAAAAATCTACTCATACAGCATGGATAAGATCGATGAAGGTTTTGTTACTTTGAGTGTTGATCTATCTAAAGGCAGCTTACTAAAAGAAATCTAGTAACTCAGTGCATAGAGGTTTTCTGACTCTTAAGAAAATGTTAAATTAATTTCAATGAAAACATATGAAATATCTCGAGATAAACCTAAATGGCTAAAAGCTAAGATACCTAAAGGTGATAGCTATTTAGAGGTGAAAAAATCTCTTCGAGAAAAGGGATTATTTACAGTTTGTGAGGAAGCCAAATGTCCCAACTTATCTGAGTGTTGGGATGCTAAGACAGCAACTATAATGATTTTAGGAGATACGTGCACAAGAGCATGTAAATTTTGTCATGTAAAGACTGGAAACCCTAAAGGTTTTATCAATCATAATGAAATAACAGATTCTTCAAAAATGGTAGATATCATGAGTCTGAACTATGTTGTTATTACAAGTGTTGATAGAGATGATCTTCCTGATCACGGAAGCTCTCATTTTGCAGCGGTCGTTGAGGAAATAAATAGAAATCATCCGAATACGAAAGTTGAAGTCCTTATCCCTGATTTTGATGCCAAACCTGAGTTTATGCATATTCTCGCTAGAAGTAATCCCTTTGTTATTGCTCAAAACATTGAAACAGTTGAAAGACTCACTCACCCAGTGAGAGATCCTAGAGCTGGTTATCAGAAAACTTTGGATTGCTTAAATTTTTATAAAAAAAATTATCCAAAAATCTCAACAAAAACTTCACTTATGCTTGGTCTAGGTGAAACAATGAAAGAGATTCATCAAACATTAGAAGACCTTAGGGCCATTGATGTTGATATTGTAACTTTTGGTCAATATCTTCAACCAAGTAAAAGACATTTAAGCGTTGAAAAATTCTATACTCCTGAAGAATTTGAAGAGCTCAAGAGATTAAGCTACCGGATGGGGTTTCGATTTGTTGCTTCCGGTCCCATGGTAAGGAGTTCATACAAAGCCGCTGATTATCTAAAGTTCATTGAAAATGAAAATTAATGAATTCATTCATCAAAACTTTCCAGTACTAACTAAATACCTCTCTATATATAAAAATCACTCAATTTTAAAAATTTGGGACTGGCCATATTCTGAGTATGTAATTTTTCTTAAAGCTGTTAACGAATTTATGAGAGAAAATCCCAAAGAAGAACTTTATCTTTTTTGCTCACACCAAGCATGCCTTACAAATGGATTTGGCCTTGAAAAAGATAGAAATGGTACAAAGAAAAATCTTGTACCATTTAAAGAAAATAGTGATCTTACTCTACCTCTATTTCAAATAAAAAGAGGTGGTGGCTTAACTTTTCATTATCCTGGCCAATTAAATTTTTACCCTATTTTTAATCTCGCAAGTCAAAAAAGAAATTTGCAAACATACATGATGAGATTACTTAAGACAAGTTCAACTATACTTAATGAGCAATTGGATACAGAAAACTTTCATTACAAAGGTGAATTTCTTGGACTATGGTACGACAAGATCAAAGTAGGCTCTATTGGCATGGGCCTTGATCGATTTATTACCCAACATGGATTTTCTTTTAACTTTTATCATGATGTTGAGTTCTACTCATCACTTAGCTCTTTATTTCCGTGTGGATTACAAGTCAGCTCATACACTTCAATTGATCAGATTTTTGAAATCTCACTCAATAAGCGTGAGGAATTCATAGAGAGTTTTTTACTGAAGATGTTCTAACAAGACATTGTAATAAAAATACTCTGAGAAATAGCAAGTAGCATTATTATCTAAGTCAATACCTGGTGTTTCTTGATAAATTCCTGAAGAATTTTTCTTATAAAGCACAACTCCTCCACTAGCCGCGACATCATTTTGATTAATATCATTTAAAAATCTGGTACTGAGCAAGTTTTTTTCTAAGATTTTAAAATCAATCTCTGAGATCTTTTCATTTTCATTCGTATAATTACCATAAAGACTCACAACTCTTTGCTCTTCTCTTTGAAATCTAATTCTAATTCCAGGATTATTACTTTGCTTAATAAGCTCACCTTGGACTTCTTTGAATATAGTACCGTCCATCACTAAACATTCTAATGTTTCATTTTTTTCTTCTTTTTCAGAAAAATATCCCTCCATCAAGATTTTTTGGCCATTGTTAGTTTTCATTTCACATTTAAAATCTTTGGATTCATCAAGATCTTTCGGTTCATCAACATCTTTCGGTTCTTCAACATCTTTCGGTTCTTCAACATCTTTAGGCTCTTCAATATCTTTAGGCTCTTCAATATCTTTAGGCTCTTCAATATCTTTAGG
>JAHDBN010000002.1 GCA_020630335.1 Bacteriovoracaceae bacterium | reverse complement strand
CTTTAAATATACCTGTTTAGCATAGCATTTCAGTAGCAAAAAGCAGAAATCTTCCTCATAAATATAAAGAATTTTTATGAAATATTGATGCATTCTTCCAAATAATATGCTATTCTCGTGCTTGTCGCATTTAGGCAAAAGGACTATATATGATGTATCAAGGGGATAAAATGGGTAAAAAGCCTGAGAATATCAAAATTGAAATCGGTGAAGGATTTCCAGTAGAAAAAGCTCTTAGAAAGTTCAAGAGACTTTGTGATAGCTACGGTATCGTAAAAGAGTATAGAAAAAGAGAAGCTTATCAAAAACCTTCTGTAAAAATGAAAGAAAAGTTAGAAGCTGCTGAAAAGAGAAGAAAGAAAAATAATTCTAAAAACTCAAGATACTCTAAGAAAATATAATTATTAATTAAAGAAAATATAGATAAAGAGAACTCTCAAAAAGAGTTCTCTTTTTTTTTTACATTATTTCAAGTTCTCTTTCATCATCACTCAATTCTCTTAAGTATTTATCTGAAGATTTACTTTCGCTTTTTTCATATTCACTTCCAGAAAGATCAACCTCATATTCATCTCCAATGAAAATAGGTGTTGGAACTTCACCTACCCCTAAGCCAACTAATTTAGTAACATCGATAAACGCTCCAAGCCCACTCTCACCTGGAGTTTTACTGTAAAATAAACCACCTGCAATTTTATGTCCCTTCACTTCAAAAGTAGGCATAATTGAAAAACTTCCGTATTCTTCTCCTAATTGTCCTCCAAAGTCTTTAAATGGAATTGCAAAACCTGCAACTGCTGCTCCCTGAGCAAGAGAAACATAAAACTTTATAGAAGTTCCTTTTACAGAAAAGACAATGGCAGGATTACTTCCTATTAAAGGTAGTTTTTTACCATTAGGAAGCTTTACATCTAAATCTACTAAACTCGGAGTAAGAGTACTAAGATTTATTTGAAAGCTAATTTGATTATCACCATGAATACTCACAACTCCAACCTTTCCTAGCTGAGGATGATCTATATCTTCTCTAAAGTTTGGAAGAGAAATACCACCCAAATCAAGCGTAGCCGTTGAAAGTAGATGCATATCCTTATCTATTGCAATGGTATCAATAACCAAGTCCTTGACTCTCTTAGCTTGTTGACCGCAAGAAAAAAGAAAAGGTAAAATCATTAAAACTTTTAGAAACTTCATCAATACTCCTTTAAAGATGAGCTAATTAATCTTATAAGAATTATCTTGCATATATGAAAAGTTTTCATGCACTAGGCACATTGCGCCAATACACAAGGGAATTAGTCCTGTAAATCTAGTCAATGTCGCCTATATTTTATTTTGACTATATTTCCCCTTACTCTCATGTTGCATGGCAACACTTAAAAAGAGAAAATAAACTCAATCAATTTCAATTTAAGCCCTTAATTCTCGGAAGAGTTTTTAAGCATTGGGGACAAAAACCTATAACTGAAATTCAAACTAAAAAAGAATACTTATATAAAAAATGTAAACGTATGGCCGATAAAAATAAGTTTGAACTCGAGCTCCCCTTCCAACATCCATTTAATACTCTTTATCTTTTACGAATATCCACAAGAGAAATTTGCGAGAAACTAGAAGTTAATCAAATAGAGCTAATGGATCATTTGTGGGATATGACTTGGGTAAAAAAAATAAATGTTGCTGATCCGGACGTATTAGAAAAAGAACTAAAAGTAAGAGGATTTCAAAACTCCGATCAGCTCTTAGAGTTATCTTATGAAAGAGAATTTAAAAATATACTTAAAAATAACAATCAAGAAGCTATAGAAAAAGGAATTTTTGGAGTACCAACAATTTCTTATAAAAATGATTTCTTCTGGGGCTTTGATAGTATTGAAGATTTTTATGAGGATTATCCCAATGTCTAATTTAGATACTGCATTATTTGATCAACTTCATGCTCACCTTGTTCAAACAATTTGTGAGACAAATGGGATTAATCTACATGATACTTTAGAGCTAGCGATTCAAGGATCTGAAGATCAATCTGAAATCCAACTAGCTTTAATTGATTTTTTAAATATTCTCAATGCATTTCAAATTGATCAAACTCAAATCGATACTCTTCATCAACATATAGTTGGAAAAGTACTTTTTAAATTTTTTAAAAACTTTCCATTACCTTATCGAGAGGAACATATACACCTAACAGGCTCGCTAAATGCTGATTTCGTTTACCCAAGATTAAAAAAGCTTCTTGAAGGTGATAATCAAGAAATTTACATCAAAAAAATAACAGATGTTTATCCATACTTTAAAAATATAAGCCTTGATTCTGTTGATGATCTTATGCGATTAAAAGACGATGAACAATTTGATAGATATCTAAAAATCTTAATTCTTCCTAAACTGATTTTAACTTCAAAAGAAGCTCATGCTGAAGCAAGTTATCATATGGCGAAAGATCTTTATCAAAAGTATAATGTTGGATTTATTAGGTTGAAATTTACTTTGTCTAGAGTTAGTACGAATGAATCTGATCAAATCCCAGGTATAGAGGCCTTAACGCCTGAAGATGTTGTACTCGGTCTTTTTGAAGGATACAAAAAGTTTCAAGAAGAGGTTCCTGCTTTTAATTTCATCTTATCTCCTTCTTTTAGAAAAGAATCAGATCATTTTGATGCCAGAAAATTTGAAAACAAAAAAGAGCATATTAATCATCAGGTCAATACTATTTTAAACTTACTTGATTCTCACCCTGAACTTCTACCTCATCTCACTGATGTTGATACAGTTGGAAATGAGAGAAATCTTTATAAGAAAACACATTTTAATGATATGAAACAAGGCCTTAGAAGACTCCATTATAAAGGATTCTCTATTAGATCTCACCATGGTGAGACTTGGAAAACATTAAGACTTGGCGTTCAAGCAGTAGATAACTCAATGAATATTTGGCATATTAACACTCTTGAACATGGTGTAAGCCTTGGAGTAAATCCTAATACATATTTCCATTCTCTTTATCAAAGAGTCCTAAGAAGTAATAAAAATTCAATTTCTCTTAAAGAAGGAAGTTTGGATTTTAATGAAATAATGGAAATGGATTGGTCTGCACATCCTGACATCTTAAAAAAGCTACTAGATGGAATTCCACTTATCCAAGAAGAAAAAACTAAATTTGTAAAAGTTAAATTCCACACAGCAAGAGAAGTAGAACATTACCAGCATGATGTTTTAAATCGAATGATTCATAAAAATGTTTCACTCATAGCTCTACCTTCATCAAATAAAAAACTAACAGGCATTCTTTCTGACTATAAAGACCACCCCTTCTCTTGGTGGGAGAAAAAAGGCGTGAAGCTAGGAATTGGGACAGATAATTACATCACGCTTAACACAAACTACATCAAAGAACTACTCATTGTGCTCTTTACTGATGCTCATACTCTAAAAATTACTAAGCTTCTCATGGTCGCGACTGGTGAAACAAGAAGGCCTTATATTAGCCAACTACTTTGGAAAATGAGATAAATAAACTCTCTAAATCTTTTATTTGCCTACTTTTTTTGCATTCAAATCAACTAGAAATCTAAAAACACTAAAATCTTTGGTATTTATAATGTTCTATCACATACTTATTCTAAGGAAAGGGTGAGATTTGTATTGGAGAAAAAATGAAACAAATCTCTTTATTGTGCTTCGTACTTTTATGTCTATCTTGTGGTGAGAGAAATCTAACTGCAATTGAAACTACACCACCAACAACTCGAGTTAATCCTATCACAGGAACAGCAGAGCTTAGTTATTGTCTTGTTCAAGATGAGATTGCTCCTGAGGTTAAAACGATTGTTATGTTAGATGAATCAGGTAGTAACTGTATCAACGATGATACTCACGGAAACTGTGGGTATCCTAATTCCCCTGATGCTAAAGCCACTGATCCCCAAAGAATAAAAAGAACGAAAGGACTTTTAAAATATTTATCGGATACTGAGTTTAGTGAAAAAGAGTATTTCGCTTTAATGGGCTTTTATTGCGATATTGAATCTCAGGAGCATCGAGGATGTTCGCAGAATGGAAAAATCGGAACTGTAGATCCAGATGCAAAGCCTAGTGCATCTGGTCTTGGAACAGCTTTAAATTATACCCCCGACAATGAATTCACTCCCTTCATGAGAAATCTTTCAAGTAATAATAAACCTTTCAATCAAGTTGTTAGAGATTTTTCCAATAGAAAGGACGGAAGATTTGGAACAAACTTTAAAGCAGCACTTGTTCAATTAAGAAGCTCGATTATAAAGGATGCGCAAAATGCAAAACGTCGTTATGAAGAAGAACTAGCTCAAGCAGATGATCCATCTAAAGTTAAACTCACTCCAGCTTTTTATAAAATTGTTTTTGCTTCCGATGGTGCTCCAACTGATACAGGTAGCAATCATTATCAATCAGAACTTATCGACTATATCAAAGATGAAATTGTTGCTCTAAGAGATGATGTCACTCTAGGTGATTTTATACAAGAAGTTGTTATGAGCGCGGCGTTTTATCATCACACTTTAGATTCTGATCAAAGTAGAGTTGCAAAAAAGTTAATTGAGGATATGGCAACAGCTGGTAATGGTAAGTTTTTATTTTTTGATACCGATTCCTCTGATATTGATTTTGAATCACTTCTTGATATACCCGTAAAAAAGATCAATACAACTCAAGAGTATTTAATGGTAACAAACATCAATACTCTTTGGGGTTGGGAAACAGATGAGCTTAATCAATCCATTCCTAAGATTTACAGGGATTCAGATGGAGATGGTATTCATGATTTTGAAGAGCTTCCAAGCTGTATCCATAAGAAAGATTGCGATAACAACGGAGTAAGTGATGCGGTTGAGTCAATTCTTTTTGGAGGATCTGTTTGTAAAATAAGAGCAGGAACCAACTTCTGCGAAGAAGATGCCTATCAGATTGACCCGAGTGTATGTCAAACAGTAGAAGGTATGATTGATGCTGACAATGATGGCCTCACTGATTGTGAAGAAAGACAACTTCTAATTTCAGATAAAGGAATCGGATCATATGATCACAACAAGGATCAAATCCCTGATGGTTTAGCACTTAGGAATCGATTAGATTTAACTAAGAGTGAAGGAGTAGATTCTAATCGCTCCCAGCGTAACATTCATGATGATGATGACACTATTAGTAATTTTGATGAAATCAAACATTTCACACCGCGAGAATTTGATAATAATCTCATAGAGAATTTAACTCCATATAAATACACTAGAAGAGTTGTTCCAAGCCCTAAAAATCCTTTGCATAAATGTTACCAGGTCACAGTAGAGGACATTCCTCTTTCTTCTCCAAGTGATAAAATAGAAGTTCATCTACTTCAAAAAGAAATCACTGGAACAGGAAAGTTGTATTACAAAAGAGTTATTAAAGAAATGAGTGATGGAAAAGTAATCTTCAATCATGATGAGATTAATAATTAACTCCACTTTAAATTATAGGGAAGGTTTCTCTTCCCTATAATTTTCACCTCTTCATATTTAATGTTTCTTATCTATTAACCGATAGTAAAGATAAGAAAAGGTTAAAATATGAAGATTTCAAATGCATTGAAAGTATTTATGCTCGTTACACTTTTATCTTGCTCACAAGATGGTGTCCTAGGAAAACTTGGTTTGTATGGTGGGAGAAACCTTAAAGGTATAGAAGTAACCCCGCAACCAATACCTCCGAAAGTCGCAGAAGTTGATATTTCTTTTTGTTCTATTGAACCTGAAAAAGTTTCGGATCAATTAAGAGTAGTTTTCGCTATTGATACAACAGGTAGTAATGTTATTCCAGATTGTGGTGCTAATCAACCAGGTTGCCCTACTGACCCTGATAAAATGAAACGTTATACTCCGTTAGAGGAATATATTGCAAACAGAAGAACTATTCCTAACTTTAATTCAGATAATGAAAAATATGCTATCTATCAATGGTCTTATCAAAATGATGTTTGGAATGGAGGTTCAAGTGAAGACAATAATCGTTTTCTTGACATAGACACATTTGAAGGAATCCTGCCAGGAGTAAGAAATCTCGCAGATGTCGACGGAACTCCTTATGTTGCAACTTTAAATAGAATCAGAGATGAGGTGGAAGCAGAAGCAAGAGCAATGAAAATAGCTTATGAAGAAGAAAAACTTAATAACCCAAACGCTGAAATTGGTTGTTTTGATTCCGTTAATGTTTTCATCTCAGATGGTTTCCCAACAAGGTTAAACGAAGACACGCCTGAAAACATTAAAACGGCGACTGAAAGAATAGTTGAACTTGATCAACACCCTGAATTCGGTGCTTTCATATGCTCTGTTACCGTAAACTCTGCTTTCTATAACTCTGTTGAGCTTCAAGTGGCGATTGATAGATTAAAAATCATAGCAAACGCAGGGAATGGAGAATTCTTTAATTTCCTTGGAAATGATCCTATTGATTATAATCAAGTCACAAGTGTGAATACTAAGAAAGTTCCGATTGAATTCTCTCAGATCATTGTTTTAAATGAAAATATTGTATGGGATAAAAATCTAAAAAAATATGTTGCTGACTTAGACAGAGATAGACTTGCTGATTATTTGGAACTTGAAAAGTGTGTTCCTACTTCAATGTCAGAAGTTATAGACCTTCCCTATCGAAATGATTTCTTTGATTGTGATAAAAATGACATGATGGATGGGTTTGAGTCCATGATAGATGGTGATAATAATCAATGTAAAGATCCAGATTGTGATCCGGAACAAGCAAGAAAAACTAATTGTAAGTTAGATGGAAAGCTACAAGATAAAGATAAAGATGAGTTGCTTGATTGCTTAGAAAAGGATGTAGGATCTCAGATCAACATTTTTGATTCGTATCAATCTGATATACCTGATTACATCAAATGGAGACATCAATATAAAATGGCCGTCGATACTCAAGACTTTGTTCCTGTTAGTTCTAGTACCAAGGATTCAGATGGCGACGGGATTGCTGATTATGATGAAATTAGAATCAATACACCGTGGCAAATCCATAATGACTTTTTAGGTGAAAATGTAAAACCTTTTAAGTATGAGTTAGTGGATACTTTTTTTAATAGAGATAAAGATCAAATGTGTTTTCAATACAAAATTCATGATATCACACTCGCCTCACCAGAAGATATGATTTCGGTATATTTAGTTGATGAAGAAATTATTAAACCAGGAAGGAAAGCATATAGAGTTGTGAAGAAAAGAATGAAGGATATGAAAGTCAAATTTACAATTGAAGAATTTTCTTCTGAGGAAGCTCTTAAATCTGTCCGATAGCTCTAAGTTTCTCGGACAGAACTTGCATTGATATGTCATCATTAGTAAAACTTGTAACAATACTTTTATAATCTGAAGAGTTGAAAATATTCTCTATTTTTTCTGAAATAATTTGTTTAAAAAATGAGTCTACAAATCTAGAGCGGTTAACTTCTCTTTTTGAGAAATCATACGTTTTAAAATAATTTCTCATCTCATTTTCAACTTCTTTAATACCTATTTTCTTAAGTCCTGAGATCATCAATGTTTTAAAAGCAGATTTCTTACTAACCAAGTCACTTGATGAAGAAAAGTGGCTCAAAGCTAATTGAGCTTGATCTAACATATCTCCATCTGCTTTATTAATAAGCAACAAATCAATATGCTCTAAGACTCCCCTTTTAATTCCTTGGAGATCATCTCCTCCCGCAGGAGCTGAAAGCATTATGAAATAATCAACCATATGAGCTACAAGACTTTCTGATTGGCCCACACCAACAGTTTCAACAAAAATATAATCAAATCCAAAAACTTCGCAGAGACGAATTGATTCATAAGTCTTGGCCGCAACTCCTCCGAGATATTTATCCGAAGCACTCGGTCTTATATATACTTGCTCTAGATGAGAAATATCATTCATTCTTGTTTTATCTCCAAGAATGCTCCCCCCAGAGACTTCACTACTTGGATCAATCGCAAGAACTGCAACTTTTAACGAAGGCTCAAAATCAACTAATTCTTTGATAAAAGTATTTAAAAAAGTACTTTTTCCTGCTCCTGGAGTTCCTGACACTCCAATAACTTTGGATCTTTCCTGCAGTGAAAAACTACTTAAAAATTTATAAATCAGATCCTGGTTTTCTTTTTTTCGATTTTCTATAAGAGACAAGCCCTTAGATAAAATAATTTTATCTTTTTTAAGAAAACCTTCTTTGATTTTTTCTAAATCCAACTTCATATAAGCTTCTTTAATAATTTTTCAGCAGCTTCCATTAAGTTTGTTCCAGGCCCAAAGATAAAAGAAACATCTTGTTTATAAAGTAAATCATAGTCACTAGGTGGAATAACTCCTCCCACAACTAAAAGAGGCTTCTCTTCGTATTCTTCTAGTGCTTTATTTAATTCTGGTACAAAAGTTAAATGTCCCGCAGCTAAAGAACTCACTCCTAAGATATGTACGTCATTTTCCAATGCTTGTTTAACAACTTCTTTTGCTGTCTGAAAAAGTGGGCCTATATCGACATCAAAACCAAAGTCAGCAAAGCTAGTTGCAACCACTTTTTGTCCCCTGTCATGTCCATCTTGCCCAATCTTAGCAAGCATCATCCTAGGCCTTCGCCCATGCTTTTCGATATATTTTTCTACTAATTCTTGTATAGATTTCAATTCTTCTTTTTGTGTTTGATTCACTTTATTCATGTAAACACCTTTTATTCCAGAAATTTTTGGAACATAACGCCCAAATACTTTTTCTAATGCATAGCTAATTTCTCCAAGACTAGCTCCTGACTTAACTGCCTCAACTGAAAGTTCTAAGAGATTACCAGTCTCACTTTTCGCAGCAACTTCCAATTCTAAAAGACTTTGATTTAACTTTTCTTCATCTCGATTATTTTTTAACTCATTAAGCCGTGCTAACTGATTCTTTAAAACTTTATGATTATCTACTTTTAAAACATCTAGCTCTTCCTCATCATCTAAAACATCAACATTAACTCCATAAATTTTTTGCTCACCAGAATCAATTCTCGCTTGAGTTAAAGCTGCAACTTCTTCTATTTTTCTTTTAGGGATTCCAAGCTCTATTGCTTTAGTCATTCCTCCTAGTTCTTCAATCTCATCTAAGTTCTTGCTCACTTTCTCAATCAACTCATTTGTTAAATATTCGATATAAAAGCTTCCCGCATAAGGATCGATGACTTCGCAACTATCTGTTTCTTCTTGCAAATAGATTTGAGTATTTCTTGCAATTCGAGCACTCTTCTCTGAAGGAAGAGCAATAGCTTCGTCTAGTGAGTTCGTATGCAATGATTGAGTATGCCCATGAGCAGCTGCCATAGCTTCTATACCAGTTCGAATGATGTTATTGTTAACGTCTTGAGCAGTTAAACTCCACCCTGACGTCTGACAATGAGTTCTGAGCATCATTGATTTGGAATTTTTAGGATTAAATCGCTTAACAATATTTGCCCATAAATATCTAGCAGCTCTTAGCTTAGCAATCTCCATGAAATAATTCATACCTATAGCAAAGAAAAAACTTAGGCGAGGAGCAAAGTCATCTATATCTAAGCCTTTAGCTAAACCAGCTTTTATATACTCAAGTCCATCAGCAAGAGTATAGGTTAATTCCAAATCAGCACTCGCTCCGGCTTCCTGCATATGATAACCAGAAATACTGATGCTATTAAACTTGGGCATGTGTTTTGATGTATATTCAAAAATATCACCAATAATTCTCATCGAAGAAGCCGGTGGATAAATGAAAGTATTTCTAACCATAAACTCTTTCAAAATATCATTTTGAATAGTTCCACTTAAATCTTTTTTAGAAACACCTTGATTTTCAGCTGCCACTATATACATGGCCATAATGGGAAGTACTGCTCCATTCATAGTCATAGAAACACTCATCTTATCCAATGGTATTTGGTTAAAAAGAATTTCCATATCTTTTAAACTATCAATGGCAACTCCTGCCATACCAACATCACTCTTAACTCTTTCATGATCAGAGTCATATCCCCTATGAGTCGCTAAATCAAAAGCAACTGATAAACCTTTTTGTCCTTGCTTCAAATTGTTGCGATAAAATGCATTGCTTTCTTCGGCGGTTGAAAACCCAGCATATTGACGAATTGTCCAAGGCCTTCCCAAATACATTGAAGGATAAGGCCCTCTCAGGAAAGGAAACTTTCCAGGAGCTGAGTGAAGATGTCTATAGTCTTGCTGAGAAAATGAACGGAATATATCAATTCCTTCTAAAGTTGAATGTATTTTCTTACCATCTTTATTACTTTCATGCCTCTTTAAATCATCAAATTTTAAATCTTTAATATCTTTCATAGACAGGCCTTAAATTCTTGATTTTCACTAAATTTCTGAAGTAATTTAGTGAAATCACCTGATTCTAAAAGATCAAGAGATATAAATTTTTCATTTTTATTCTCATCAACCTTAAAAGAAGTTATAAAGCTAAGATTTTCAAAATCTACTTTAGCAATCTTTTGAACTTCAATTCCAAAAGAATGATAAATATTTTGAACTTTTATAAAATCTTTTAAACTAACATTCTCACTATGAAGAACACCTGCCGTTATATTTTTTTCTTGAACTTTAGATCTAATAGATTCCAAGATAAATAATTCGCTACTATGTTCTTTTATTTCAGACATTAAAATTGATTCATTGAAATTTAAAAAATTATTAACTCCGGCTATATTCACTTCTTTATCAAGAACTTGTTTTCTTCTTTTCTTAGCTCCTGAAGCCATCCAAGCTTTAAAGACACTACTTTGAAAGAAATTTTTCTCATCTAAATACTCTTTTAAGTAATTAAACGCTTCTTTGGCAATCTCTTCAGTTCTAGACTCTACATAATAAGATCCAGCCAAAGGATCTAACACCTGCCCTACTCCAGACTCTTCTTTTAAAATTTTAAAACTCTGTAAGGATAAGTGGTGATACTTAGAATTTTTATTTTTAAAAAAATGATCGCATGGGAAAGTTTTAACTCCTTTCAAACCACTCACTAATGCACTCGTTAGATGAACCATAGATCTTAAAACATTATTAGATCTATCATAAACACTAAATTCTTTTTCATCACTAATTCCAAAAACATTTTTTTTAATTTCGAGATTCGTCATTAAAAAATTTAATGCTTTGAACTTAGCAACATTTTCAAAATATTTTGATTTAAGTATTAAAGAGAATTCTTCTTTGTTGGCGTAGATTTCACAAAAAATTTCTTGAGCAGAATTTAAATAAGAATATCGAGGATCAAGGGAAAGTTCTGTATTACTCTCTAAGAATTGAGTCTCCCATAAAAATGCAGGATAAATAGATTTTGCTCTAAAACCTATATTCTCTTTGGAAAGGCCTTCTGGGAGGTCAAAAATTTTTTCAAACTCTGTAAATTGCAAGATTTCCTACCTTATAATTAATACTAAAGTTCCTATATAAATACTCGATAAGTTTAACATAACGAGGAATATATATGAAAAAACTACTAGTTTTAGGTTTAATTTTATTTAGTTGTGTTGAGAAATACGAAGATCCTATGGAAGAACACTTTCATGCTTGGGAATCAGTTGTTAAAAGTATTCGAGCTCAAAAGCCTCAAATTAAAGAATGTAAAAAAAGTGTTGAACTTTCCGCAGAATACCCTGCTATTTACTTTTTTAATATAAAAGAACAAAAAATCACTGATTTTAAACAGCAAAAAATTACAGATGATAAGTTTAAAGAAGACTATATCAGAGAACATGGAATAGATGGATATAAAGAAATCCTTGCGAAAGGAGATGCTAATGAAGCTCTTCCTGCTTCTTTTCATGACTGTATTGAAAGATCTCTTCAGTCTGCAAAATTATCTATAAAGAAAGATCAAAGTTTAATGGGTGGCTCTTTACTCATTACAAAAGATGAAGAAGCAATCAAAGCAATCCAATATTAATTTATTTTAAAGCAGCGATATAGCCTACCCAACCATCACAATTATCAATTTGATCAGTAGCAAAGAACTCTCCATTTCCTCCGCCATCATTATCATCACCTTCCCAATAAGCAATAGTCTGAGAAAAACCTGCATCATCTAAGATTTCTCTAAGTTCAGCAAACCCCCACATTCTCCAGTCATAAGTGAAAACTCGCTTTACTTTCTTCCCACCCTTAGGTTTGAAGTGAATATGGTATAAACATTCATGCGTGATAGGATTAAACTTATCGCAATCCCAATAATAATTAAAATCATCGTATTTAGTCTTTTCTTGTAGAGGCATCATGCTCTCCGGGCCTCCGAAAAGATCTAAAACAAAAACTCCATCATCTTCTAAGTGTTGATGAACTTTTTTAAAGTACTCAATAAGTTGCTTTCTTCTTTTAAAAATAAAATACGAAAAATTTAAAGCAATAATAAGATCAGCTTTATCTGTTTGGGTATCAAAAACATCACCCATTATATATTCCACTCTTTTCTTTTGTTCCTCACTGAGTTTTGCGTGATGAAACCCTTTTCCAAACTCAACTGGTTCTGGATCTAAATCAACACCAAAAGATCTATACTCTTCGCCTTGCTTAACCCAATTACACATCACTGCACCAGTTCCACAAAAGTCTTCTCTTAAAACCTTAGCTTTCTTTTTTCTTATTGATTTATAAAGGTCTTGAAGGGTATCTACCTCTCCTTCTGCATTCTGAACTGCTTCTTCATAAAATTCATATTTTTGTTTTACTGAGAGTGTTGGTTTCTGCTTATCCATAATTTATGCCTTTGTGAGTAGGCATAAATTATGGCGAAATAATCACAAATTAGAAAGAGAAAAACTTTTCTTTTAAGATAAAATGTCTTTGAAAATAGCTAGGGTTTCTTCGATATAAGGATCTTTTTGAAGAGATTCTTTAAGTTCCTTAAACTTCTCCTTATCTGCTTCTGAACTAGATTTTCCTGCATCAATAACCATGATATTAGAATTGATCTGATCGATCTCTAATTGCTTAGATTTTGCCTTTAAAAGCTTTTTTTCCGCTAAATATTTTTTAAGACTTAACGATTTAGATTTAATTTTCTTTCGCTCTTTAAACCAAGCAATACTTTGATTAATTTTTGCAAACTTAGGATGTTTCTGAACTCTTTTCTGACTTCCAGATTTAAGCTTCGAAATATTTAGCTCTCCTTTCGTCCAATCATCATGCTTCACTGAGCCTATTTTTTCCCAAGCAAGAGAATAATCTAAATGCCTTTCACCAGATTCCATATGCCCATAAAGATCAGGCAGAATAATATCAGGAGTAACTCCTTTATATTGAGTGGAAGATCCATTAACTCTGAAAAACTTTTGAATAGTAATTTTCAATGCTCCAAAAGGAGATAATCCTCTACCTTGAGGAGGAATAAAATTATCTAAATCAATAACTGCTTGAACTGTTCCTTTCCCGTGAGAATGCTCTCCTCCTACAATAACTGCCCTCTTATAATCCTGAAGAGCTGCGGCTACAATTTCTGAAGCTGAAGCAGAAAATCTATTAATTAAAACAATTAATGGTTTATCAAATTCAATTCCAGGATCTGAATCTTTTAATACTTCTACTTGGCCATTATGTGATTTAACTTGAACAACAGGTCCATCCTTTATAAAAAGCCCAGTAATATATCGAGAGTCTTTTAGAGCACCACCACCATTATTTCTAAGATCTAAGACTACTCCATCAACATTAGATTTTTTTAATTTCTTCAAGGCCGCACGCGTATCATCGGTACAATTCCTTCCAAATCGGTCATTAAAATCTCTATAAAACTTAGGAATATTTATATAACCATATTTTCTTTTCTCGCCTTTCTTTTGAATAATAGTAGATTTCACATAAGACTCAGATACTTCAACCACATCTCTAATAATCGAAATAACTTGTTTTAACCCTGAAGGCTTTTTTACAGTTAATCTTACCTCTGATCCTTTACGACCTCTAATAAGCTTAACCGCATCTTTTAGGCCCATATCAACAACGTCAACAGGTTCTTTATCACCTTGTCCTACTTTTAGAATAACATCTTCAGCTTTTAATTCTTTCCCTTTCCAAGAAGCAGAACCAGGAATGATTCTTTCTACCTTGATATGAGACCCTTCCTCTCTTAGCAAGGCTCCAATTCCTTCTAACTTCCCGCTCATTTCAATATCAAATTCTTCTTTGTCATCTGGAATTAAATAATGAGTATGCGGATCATAAACTTTTGTCACAGAGTTAAAAAACTTATCCATATCATCGCTAGCGTTTTCTTTATTCAATCTTTTAAAAATTCTTTGATAAGATTTGATAGTTGATTCTCTCGCTTTCTTTTCAAGTTGAACGTGAGTAAGTTTTTTCTTCGGAACATTTTTTAATTTCTTTTTATAATCTTTATCACTCGGATCAGGGTTTTGTTCTTCTAGATACTCTGCGTATTTCTCTAAGATATCTAATTGTAGAATTTTATCCCATCTCTTATTCAAATCACTAGAACTAGAGACATAACTTCTTTTTTCTGAATCAGTTACATAAGTAACTTCTTTATTTAAGTCAAAAGGCTTTTTTAATCTGTTAAACACATAACTTTCAACAGTCTTTTGTCTTTTTCTTAAAATACCAGAAGCTTTCTCCATAAGTGCAAGTTCACCTGATGAAATCTGATCATCAATTTGAGATTCGTATTTTTTCAAACTAGCAACATCTTCTTCAAGAAGAAATTGTTTTCCGTAATCTATTCTTTTGATGTATTCAGCAAATGCTTTTTTCGAAAGACTATTATCTAGAGGAGATTTTGCGAAATGCATATTCTCAAGAATTCCTTTTAGCGTAGTTCCTAAAAGGACTTCTTTACTTAGTTTTCCATCTTTTTTAAGGCTTAAAACCTTAGAAGCTTTCTGAGCACTCGATCTAGCTTTCGCTTTTTCGGAATACATTGAATTACAGGCAAACAAAGATGTAAGAAGAATAAATTTAACAATAGTCATGAATACGTACCTCTTGAAATTAATAATTAATTTTAAGGCCTTGGAGCATCCATGACAACGAGAGGTTAATAAAACCTCAAAAAGATAACATTTTTAGTGTGAATTTTATTTAAAAAGAAGAGAGAATTACTTTCTTTTGTATCTATTCTTAAACTTCTCAACTCTTCCTTCAGTATCAAGAACTTTTTGATTACCTGTATAGAAAGGATGAGATGCACTTGAAATATCTACTTTATATAAAGGATATTCTTTTCCATCTTCCCAAGTGATAGTATCTTTTGTTTCAATAGTTGATTTTGTTAATACAGCAAAGTTTGCACCAGTATCTTGGTAAACAACGTCTCTATAATTTGGGTGAATATCTTTTTTCATAAATTTTCCTTGTTATTGAAGCAGAGCATATAAACTAGCTCAAAATCTGTCAATAAGAATGAAAACAACACTCACCAGTGCGCAGCGCATCATTTGGTAAATTTATATCTCCCAGATATTCTTTTCTTGTAGAAACTAAACTTTTTAGGACTTTTTAAGAGTTTTCCATAAACTGATCTCTTTACCCCCTCAAAGGTATAAAGTTTCTTGTTAATCTCTAGGATTAAAAACCCTTTCTTACCTGCATAACAATGTCCTATATACCCAAACTTCTTATGCTCTACAGTTTCACCAAGACAGCTTCTTTTTACAGATGCCTTTTTCATACTTGCAATGGATCGCTTGTTTTTGACTCTTTTTGATTTCGATTGTTTCTTTGAACTCGCAGAAAAAGTTAGTCCAGATGCTAGTAAAAGTGTCATTAATAATTTCATTGTCTTCCCCTTTTTTATAGAGATTCCCCAATCTCTTTAAATATTTTAAAAGAGGTCATCGTATTCCCGAAATGAAGCAAGTCGTTTGAAAAGGGTTAAAATATTGCCTTGGAAAGTGGGCAATTTTCAACGTTCTATTAGAGAGCTAGGATCTTTTTCTTCAAAAAAGTAACCTGGCACTCTTCTGTCTTAGCTTATGCTTTCCCCGAAGCCTTAATATAAGCCTCAACATCTTTTTGCTTCCACTTATCAATAACTTCAGGCTTCCTTTTATCATCGGTTATACCGATATTCTTAGTTCCATACTTCACAAACAATCCGTATTTCCCATCATAAATGGTAATCTTCTTATTTGTTTCTGTATGTCTTTTAAACTCTTTATAAATCGATGCTCCTCTAGAGGAAACTTTGGGTTCAGAAAGAATAGCAAGCGCTTCATCTAGCTTAATAGTATAAACGTCATATAAGGCAGCCTTTAGATTTCTAAAATCTCCATCGTGAACTATATATGGACCAAACCTTCCTTTATTGGCCTGAACAGGTTTACCTGTATCTGGATGATTTCCTAAATCTCTTGGAAGTTCTAATAATTTAAGAGCATCTTGAAGAGTTAAAGTCTGCGGAGTCAAAGGTGCAGTGACACTCGCTCTTCTTGGCTTCGGATTATCATCTGTTTTCTCACCTAATTGTACGTAAGCTCCATACCTACCAGTTAAGCAATAAATATTCTCTTTTGTTTTTGGATCAACTCCAATAGGCTCTGGTCCTTTTTTTGATAACTCAATAAGCTCATCGATATTTTCAGGCCTTAAATCGGCTGGCGCTACAATTTCAGGAATAGATGCATGAACTTCTTCATCTCCAATTTTTTGAATAATATAAGGCCCATATCTTCCGACTTTAATATCTATAACATCCTTAATTTGTGGCAGCCTTAGAGTTCTTGAAAGATCAGGCTTAATTCCTTTCTCTTTAGAATCAACGACTTCTTTTAAGCCTTTTTTCCCAAGATAAAATGATTTCAAATATTTTATATGATCTTGTTTTCCTTCAGCTATTTCATCTAAAGATTCTTCTAACTTTGATGTATATCCATAATCAACCAGATCTGAGAAATGATCTTCAAGTAATTGAATTACTGCTATTCCTGTATAGGTTGGAATGAGTTGAGATCCTTCTTTTCGAACATAACCTCTATCTTGAACAGTACTAATAATACTCGCATAAGTAGAAGGCCTTCCAATACCTTCTTTTTCTAATCTCTGAACAATACTTGCTTCAGTAAATCTTGCTGGTGGTTTTGTCTCGTGAGCATTAGGCAGCATTTCATTTAAACCCAATTTATCTTTTGCTTTAAGTTCTGGAAGGATGACTTCTTTATCATCTAACGCTTTATCGGGGTCATCACTTCCTTCTACATAAGCTCTTAAAAAACCTGGGAAGATAATTCTTGAACCATTCGCCGTAAAATTATATTTCCCATTTTCTATTTTTATAGACATCGATCTCTTATGAGCTTTAGCCATTTGAGTGGCCATTGTTCTTTTCCAGATTAACTCATAGAGAGCTTTCTCTTTTCCTACTAAACCTGCCTTATCTGGATGTTTAAACTCAGAACCTGATGGCCTGATTGCTTCGTGGGCTTCCTGAGCACCTTTAGTTTTAGCTTTGTACTGTCTTACTTCTTCAGATAAAAACTCTTTACCATAAAGATCTTCAATACAAACTCTTGCAGCGTTAATAGCTTCTTTAGAAAGATTTGGTGAATCTGTTCTCATGTAAGTAATAAGACCATTTTCATAAAGCTTTTGAGCCGTTCTCATTGTTTCTCTAGCACTCATTCCAAGTTTTCTGTTTCCTTCTTGTTGTAAAGAAGAAGTAATAAATGGTTTAGCTGGATTAGAGTAAGTATCTCTTTCATCTACTGAAGTAACGGTCCAAGTTCCCTTTTTTAATTCTGATGAAATGTCTTTAGCTTTTTTCTCATCAATTAAAAAAACATCTTTAGGCTTAATTAATTTTCCAGTTAGTTGATCAAAGTCTTTACCAATAGCAACTCTTTGCCCATCAACTTTAGTTAACCTTGCTTCAAGTGGTTTCTTTTTAGCATCAAGATCCGCTTTGATAGACCAATAACCAGCTTTTACAAAAACCATTCGTTCTTTTTCACGCTCAACAATCATTTTTAAACCTGGAGATTGGACTCTACCAGCTGAAAGGCCATAAGCTATTTTCTTCCAAACTAATGGAGAAAGAGTGTATCCATAAAGTCTATCAACAATTCTTCTAGTTTCTTGAGCTTTAACTAAGTTTTGATCTACTTCTCTTACCTTTTCCAAGGCATCAGTTATAGCTTTTTTAGTAATCTCATGAAAAACCATTCGTTTAATTGGAACTTTAGGATTAAAAAGTTCTAATAAATGCCAAGAAATACTCTCTCCCTCTCGGTCTTCATCGGTTGCGAGATAGATAATTTCAGCATCTTTTATAAGTTTTTTTAAACTTGTGACGACTTTCTTTTTTGACTTAGGTACAACATAAAGAGGTTCAAAATTCTTTTTTACATTGATTCCTAATCTCGACCAATCTTCCTTCTTGTACTTCGCAGGTACATCTGCTGCTGTCTGAGGAAGATCTCTAATATGTCCCATACTTGCGACTACTACAAAGTCTTTTGGTAAGAATTTCTTGATTGTTTTAGCTTTCGTCGGTGACTCGACGATCACCAGACTCGTTCCCTTTTTTGCCATTGCTCTCTCGTTTTCGATAAAAGGTTAATAATATATATAATAGAGGAAAATGGAATTTAAGAGTTTAGTCAAGAGAAGTTCTGATTTTTTTAAATTTGAAACAAATTTTATTTTTCATCACAAATCATCTCATCATTAAATCTGATCTTGAGTTGAGCTTATTTCAAAGCATCAAGGCATTCGTTTTTATTCTCTGAATTATGACAAATTCTTTTGATTGATTCGCGAATATCTTCTTTCAGCTCAATAAAACGTTGAACTCTAGTATCAAAACTCTCTTCTGATTCATGATCGATTAAACTGATTCCCGCAATACCAATTTCTCGAATAACAGGAGAAATAATTTCTCTAAACCACTTAGGCTGTTTATAAGCTATAACACTATCACCTAAATCTTGTGCTCCCACATAAGCAAGCAAAACTCCCAGACCAGTGATCCCCAAACTTTCAATGGCTTCTGGTGATAATAGCTGTGTCTTAACAGTAGAATCTACTATTCTATAAATTAAATCTGAATAAATGAGTTTTGATTCTTCAGATTTTTTATCTAAGTGTTGAAGTTCTTGAAGTCCATTAATTGTTTTAAGCAATGGAACTAAATACTGAGTACGAATTGCATCTATACCTTTATCAAACTCCCAAAGTGATTGAACCAACTTCAAACCTGTTTTCACACTTATCACTTCTTTGGCTACGTCTTCTCCAATCTCTCCTAAATCTGTGAAGTCAATAGAAGCTAGGGCATTGTAAAAATTAACATAGGGATGGCATCCTTTTACTTTTTTTATGATGTTCGGGCATGTTTCAAGAGTAACATATGGAATATTCTTAGGACGTTTTACTAATATTGCTCTCTCTTTTTTTATGATCTCATACTCTGTTTGCAAAACAAGCTGTGATGAGGTTCCATCCCACGATACATAACCGATGGGGACTCCTTTTCCTGCTTTATTTCCTCCAAAAACTCTATGAGTATCCATATTTACAGAAATAATCTTCCAAGGACTTCTCCATTCAATATTATCGAAAAACCCATTGAAGCTACCTAGAAAGGTATCACTTAGAATATAGTTATTATTTTTGAATATAAACCCTGAATCACTTTCAAATTTAATAGTAATATCATCATCAAAAGGGTTCGATTTAGAATGAAATGCAAAAGTACTCAAAAACTTATCACTATGTTCAACAAATTCCTCTTGAGGTGGGATTCTTGGGAATTCTAACTTAGGAACTTGAATAACTTCCGATTCTTTTACTTTTACCTCTATTGATTCAAGATCATTTTTTTGTGAACTTACTCTTGTTTCTTTTTGATCATCACAAGAAAAAAGAAGGATAGTAAAAATAATAATAAGTGCATTCATAAATGATTATTCCTTTTACATGTGTTCTAAACTTAGTCATAAAATTAAGCCCAAACACGTAAATTAGTGTATCTTGTGTTATTTAAGCAAGATTGAAGCCAAGATTTGAAACAAGTTCTGTTCTGAGATATTCTGAATGTCCATGAAGTACTTTTGTCCTCATTCTCAAGAAAAACTGAAAAGGGCCACTATTAAAAACCAGCCTGTTTGGTTTTCTTCTATTTCTAAAGGAAGAATGATGACGAAATCCATTGCAAGAAAACTTATTGGTGATCACGAAGCCCAAGAAATTTGGTATAGAGCAATCACTTCTAAAGAACAAACTTGGAAGCCCTGTCCAATGTGCCAAAGAGAGATGACTTTTGTTCAGTCTCCTAGCTGGGTTGGAACCCATGAGATTGATGTATGCAAGCCTTGTCATTTGCTTTGGTTCGAAAATGATGCTTTTCCAAATCTCCCAAAGGTAGATGATTTTATAAACTCTTTTGGAGATGCTTCAGTAATGAGTGAGTTAGTTGATTTAAAAACAAAAACGGCAATAGAACAACAAAGAATCAGAGAGAAAAATAATCAATGGTTTCATTCAGGCCCTGAAAATAATATAGAAAGAATACTAGGTCATATAGGTTTTCCTATTGAAAGAGAAGATATTTATAATTTCACTCCACCAGTAATTACTTATTCTATTATTGGAATCTGTGTAATAGTATTTCTTTTGACTCAAATGGATCCTACTTATTTTTTTTCTAATTTTGGATTTATTAGCAACTCTCCTCTTAAAAACTTTGGCCTAAATTTCTTTAGTTCAAATTTTTTACATGGTGGATTCATGCATCTATTTGGAAATTTGATGTTCTTTTATATTTTTTCTGATGATGTAGAGGAAACATTAGGTAGAAGAGATTACCTTTACTTTTTTATTTTTTCATCTTTTCTAGTAGGCTTTGTGAGCATTCTCTTTAATCCAGCATCTATTCCATTAGTTGGATTAAGTGGTTTTGTTTTTGCGTGTCTTGTATTTTATTCGCTAGATAATCCAAAATCTAAAATTTTATTTTCCTCTCTCCCTTTTTATGGCCCCTTTGCTATCTTCAAACTACTTTCAAGAAGCCCCATTTCATGGCTTCAAGTAAGCTCTAAATACCTTTTTATATATTATATAATCAAAGAACTTCTTTTCTATTTCTTGTTTGAGATCAGAGGAGCTACTAATACTTCTCACTTGTCCCATATAGCGGGAGGACTCGCTGGTTTCTTAGCTTATAAAATGCATAAACGAAATAATGATTTTTCTTTAATTAGTAAACAATAGCCAAACCAAAACTATAATTAACCTGAGCCAGGAACCTTTAACATATTATTTAAACTGAATCTATAAAGCCAATAAGTAATTTTTTCTTTTATTCAATAAACGGTTTGGCCCAATAATATGGTTGAACTTCACTTAGTTTTTTTGATTCCCACTTAGAAATATTATTTTCTTGGGGAACTCCCACTTCAACCTCCCCTCCGTAATGATATAATCTCTCTTGGCAAATCCCACAAGGTGATAAGATAATATAAGTACCGTTTTTCTCTCTTGAAACACAAATAGATGCCGTAATCTTTAAACTTTTCTTATAAGCTTCACAAAGCGCACCTGTTTCATGACAAAGCCCGGCTCCTTCATTAAAAACTTCAGGAGCTGTACTTATTAAAATCTCTCCACTTTCAGTATACATTGCAGCAGCTCCTTCGATCACACTACAGTCAGGGAATCGTGTCTTAATAAAATCTTTGCATGCCTGAACTAACTTTTCATCTAACTTCATACTTTCTTCCTGTTTTCATTAGAATTAATTCTCATTTTTAATTGTCATATTTTTTTTAATATTTGATAGTTAATCTTAAACTCACAGGTCATTCTAATTATTTTTTTATCTTAGCTAAAATGTTATAGTTAAAATCAAACTCAGAAGTCATCGTTACAAGCTGCTTACTAGCGAAAAACTTTGAAAAGAGATAACCTACTAAATTTTGATCTTTATACTTATTAAGATATTCAAGTCGTTCTTGAGAGTTCTGGAGCTTTCTTGCTTTTTCAATAATAATATCCAATTCTGGTACACTACCAATTCGTGTGCCTCTCTCCAACACTAGTTTTTCATTGAATTTCTCTCTTGCTTTTACTTTTCTTACAAGGTTCATTATGTTTTCATATTTCTCGTCCAATATTTTCTTTGTCTCCATTTTATTAAAGAAATAATTTTCCGTTATTTTTATTTTGTCTTTAGGTTTAAACATTGTTTCCTTTAAAATCTCTTGAGAAGAAAAACCTTCCAGAGATTCAATAGCACCTCTGTATTCAATTTCCATTGAATCCTCAAGTCGATCGAGTAAAAATGAGAAATCTCTACTCCATTTCTTGTGATTTTTTGTATTTGATAAAAATATGAAAGTATCTCTATATATTGACACATTTATCAATAATTGTAGAAGACTAGACTTATTTGTACTTATCCTATCTACGACTTTTAAGTGATTCTCAATAAGCATATCAACCTCGTTTCCTTTATAGTATTGAGACATAATATTAAATAAAGAGACTCTCATAAACTGGAAATAAACCAAAACCTCCTCTAAAAAAACTAATCTATTAGATTTGAATTGAAGAAATTTCTTCGTACTCGAACTAACAGTAAGTTCTATCTCATGCTTCTGATTAAAGTCTTCGATTTCTTTATGATACTTTGCGTATGCTCTCTGTAATTTTAACTTATCTTCCTGAGAAGTATTTAGATCAAAGAAATCATTTCCTACACTAAACATTTGATTCTCTAGATCTCCATTTGCCCATGATGGAACATCAAAGAAGTGAGAAACATCATAAAACTTCTTTTCCAAGACAGGATTTTGTGAATTACTATAAAGTTGTGCATACTTTTCGACATATAAGTCTAATGAATTATCAGTTTTAGTATGAGAACAAGAGAATAGAAAAATAAGACAAATTATAAAAACTTTCATAAGGCCTCCCAGCTAATATAAATTACGAAGGAAACTAAATTAAAGTTTCGAGATGATTTGTAAAGATTTAGTAAACTATAGCCAAACCAAAACTATAATTCGTAGGATTATTAGAACCTAGCCCGGGCGCCTTAATCATATCATCAAAACTAAATTTCACAGAACTATAAAGGCCATAAGTAATTTTACCTTTAATAGGAAAGCTCATAATTCCATCAAAGAAAAAACCTGCAGTTCCTTCTGGGTCAAAAGATTTATTTGTTGCTGGAAAGTCTGATTCTCCACTTAAAGGAAGTGCATAATATAGACCAATACTTAGTAATGTAAATTGATTAGTAGATAGATGTCCCCTATTCACGAAAGTAATCCCTAAGGGAATATCAATATAGTCAGCAGAAAGACTAAAAGGTGTATCTTGAAATCCTCTTTGCATATAAGAAACACCTGTAGTGAAACCAACAATTCCATTAAAGAAATAATTCGCTCCAAGCGCTAGGTTTAACCCTGTCGATGAACCAGCGTTTGATGAACTCAAGGTAAAACCTGGAGCTACCCACCATTTAAGTTTTTTAAGTTTGCCAATAGAATATTCTGAATACTCGATCTTTTCTTCAGCTTTATGCTCACCAGTTTGGCACGGACACTTTTCAGCGTGAGAAAAGAGTTGTAATGAAACAAGTAAAATAAGTAATAACTTCATCTTTCTTCCTTAAAAGATCTATATTCATAAAACTAGCTGTATTATCTCACAAATAAGAGATCAAAGTAAGTCGGAATACTCCACTGAAAGTCAGGGACAATATCTTCAATTTCACCGGCTAATTCAAGAACTTTCTCACTCAAGGGTAGAACTTCGCTCGTAAAGCTTGACCCTTTCTCTTCCTCCGTTGAATAATCTTTATTGATTAAGGCTTCAACTTTATTACTCGATTGAGTTAATTCATCTAAAATTTTAGAAACTTTTTTTAATGAGTCAGTTTCAGAATTAGTTTCAAAACTTATTGATTTTAATGAAGAAATTAAAGTTGTTAGATCTTTTTTAAACTGAAAAGCAGAAGCTTTAACTATTCTATCGATCATCTTTTTTTGAGTTCTAAATTCAATCTCTCTACAAGTATTATATTTTTCAAGACTAACATTATATAGACTCTCTAATTCTCTATTCCGATAAATTCCTAAATCTATTAAATGTTGATGATTTTCTTTTTTATTAAATGCAATTAAAGCATCTACACTTGTTCTCAAATTAGGAAGCCCTCTTTTAGATGCTTCTTCAACCCAATCAGTACTATATCCATCACCGTTAAAAACAACTTTATGTGATGACTTATACCACTTAGCAGTTAAATCTTTTAACGCCTCAGTAATTTCACTACCTGAGTCTATTTTTTCTCTTAAGAAAACATTAGATTCTTTTAAAACATCTATGACTGCGGCATTTAAAATAGTAAGCGGGAAACCAACATTCGCAGTAGATCCTACAGCTCTAAATTCAAATTTATTTCCAGTGAATGCAAAAGGTGAAGTTCTGTTTCTATCAGTATTATCTTTTAAAAACTGCGCTAGCTGACCTGCTCCTGTATTAATCATCTCTTGTTCTGAATGAGAATAACTATCTCCAGTTAAGAACTTATCTAAAATATTCTTTATAGTTTCACCTAAAAATACAGAAATAATAGAAGGTGGTGCTTCATGCCCTCCGAGTCTATGATCATTACTATGACTCCCAATCGCAGCCCTTAAAGAAACAGCATGTCTATGAACTGCTTCACATACGATGGCAACCATCGCTAAAAAACGATGATTTTCATGAGGAGTAGATCCCGGTTCTAATAAATTAATCCCAGTATTATCTGATAAAGACCAATTTAAATGTTTTCCACTTCCATTAATATCAGCAAAGGGCTTTTCGTGAAAAAGGCAAACAAAATTATGTTTTTCAGCAACTGACTTAAGAGTCGCCATTAATAATTGGTTCTGATCAGTTGCTGTATTAGCATCACTAAAAATCGGAGCTATTTCAAACTGCCCTGGAGCAACTTCGTTATGTCTTGTCTTTGCTGGTATGCCTAATTTGTATAATTCTATTTCAGAATCTTGCATAAAGGATAAAACTCTTTCTGGAATTGTCCCGAAATAATGATCACTGAGTTGTTGGTTTTTGGCAGTCAGGCTTCCCACTAAAGTTCTTCCCGTCATAACAAGATCTTCTCTTTGAAAATAAAAAGATTTATCAATCAGGAAGTATTCTTGTTCGCAACCACAAGTAGCCGTCACGTTTTTAGAATCCTTTAATCCAGTAAGATTTAAAAATGTCGTAGCATGCTCACTTAAAGCACTCATCGATCGAAGCAGAGGAGTTTTTACATCCAAAGCATCTCCATGATAAGAGATAAATGCTGTTGGAATACACAGCGTTTTCCCATTTGTATTTTCTTTTATAAAGATTGGAGATGATAAATCCCAACAAGTATATCCACGAGCTTCGAAGGTTGATCGACTTCCTCCATTTGGAAAACTTGATGCATCAGGCTCACCTTGCATTAATTGAGATGCACTTAATTTTTCTACAGGCCTTTCGCCGCTAAAAGATAAAAATGCATCATGCTTCTCAGCTGTTGATCCCGTTAAAGGTTGAAACCAATGGCAGAAGTGAGTCGCACCTTTTTCTAAGGCCCACTTTAAAACTTCATCTGCTATCGTTTTAGCTAAATCTTTTGCTAAAGGTTTTGTTCCAGCGAGCACTTCTTGAATTTCTATTTGAGTCTCTGAGGAAAAGTTACGGTTACTTTTTAGCTTAAAAACATTTTCTGCAAAAAACTGAGAAACTTTCAAAGTTTTACCTTGTGAATTCACAGGAAAACTTTCTTCTAAGCTCTTTCTTGTAAAAACTTGTGATTTAGTAATTTCTCTTGTTGTTTGCATGATAAAGACTCCTTAATTCCATGGGATCAAAACTGATTTTATGCTATCAATTCACAATCTTGTTGAGAACCAAATTATCTGCAAATAAACAAAAAGCCCTTTAGATGAGGGCTTTTTGTCAAAAACTTATAATAAATTGTAAGGAAAAATAAATTACTAATCTCTTGAGCTGTAAAATCTCCCATCATAATAAAAACCACGCTCTAAAACTTTCTCACAATTATGTAGAAAGTCCTTCGCATTTTCGCTCCCCATATCCAAATAAGATTGTACTATTTCACGCTCTTTATTAGGAACCAGTTTATAATATAAGTACTTTAAATAATGTTTATATGAACCATTTCCATATTTATGCAAGATAGAACAAGCTAGCTCAAAGTCATGCTTTTTCTTGTCCTCACTGTTACAACGTGCTGCCTCTATAATTTTAAAATTATTACTATATCCTTCATTTGCCGTAACATCGCCTGAGTCTCCCTTGCATTGTAATTTCTCTAAAGAACAACTCGCTTCTTCTAATTTTATATTATCTAAATTTATTCCAAGAGTATTATTTTTATCTGGAGATCCTATAAATTCAATTCTCTGAGCTCCATCACGATTAGCAACAAACTTAATAACTTTTCGAAACCATTTCCTTGCGTTCGATTCATGCTTAAAAATATATTCATCACCAATTTTAATGTACATCCCATTACTGTGATGAGCAGCATCTCGTGCAAAGTAATCAAAACTTAGAACATACTCTTGTCCTTTTTCTAAGAAAATTTTCTGGCTAAGAGATCCATCACTACCAGCAAACCCTTTAAAATTATGTGCATCAAGTTCAGCGTTACAACTTCCATGAGTAGCTCTTGGTCCAGCAGCTCCACATTGGATTTCGATAGGAGCATCTCGAGATGCTCCTTCCCCTTCCGCACTCCAAGCTCCTACATATTTAAATACATCCCAAGAATCGCCCGTTAATCCGTGATCCTCTTCGAAGCTTCCATTTTGAATTAGATTTTCACAAAAGCCTGGACCTTCATGCTCTTCACATGTCTTATCTTCTTTGTATTCAATAATATAGGAATGAAAACTTCCATTCTGATCATCTAATTGAACAACTGTTCCATCAGCCGAGAAAAATGTTGCTCCGTTAAATGCATCTTGACGTTCAAGTTTCCCATTTCTTCTAATAAGTTCATAACTCTCAATTGGCTTCACAATAATTCTATAATCTTCACCTTCAAATGGCCCAATTGCTCCTCCATCCGTGTTGTACCAATAATGAAATCTACCTTGATACAGTTTTTGCGCTCCTAGGTAACCTGCATCTTTAAACTCTCTTCTATCATCACTTAGGAGAACTTTATCTAAACCATTATTACCTTCTGTCAGAATATCTAATTTTACGACACTATTAGGAGAACCATCATAAGCTTCTCCTGCAATCTTATCTTTATTAAAATAAAACTGTAGAGATAATCCATCAGATCCTTCATAAAGATAAGCATGAGATTTATAGCCTTCTGGATTTGGTCCAATGATTGGATGAGCTGACCATGAATAATAATTGTAGTTATCAGCAGATGAATAAGCTCCCTTATAAGAAATTATTTCAACTGGTTCAGTGTCAGCAACTCCATCACCATCTTTATCAATAGAGATTGTTAAGATTTTACCTTTTTTACAATCATCATTATCAACAACACACTCTTCTTCTTCGTAGCTTCCATCGAAGTCTCCAAGCTCTCCATTTATACATTTTGCATATTGAGCTTCGTACTCACACGTCTCTCCTTCTGGTACATTGCTATCTCTGAATCTAAACCTTTTAGCCTTAGCATTATGCTTCACAACAACACCTTGATACTCACAATTCTTAGGTCTTGGAGCCACACACTTTTCATGCTCATAGCTTCCACTCCAATCTGAAAGATTTCCATTCAAGCAAGTTCTTCTCTGCTCTTCAGCTTTACAAATTTCTCCAAAAACAACACTAGAAGCTTCAAACCTCTTACGAGTTTCATACTTCCCATGTGCAATATCTCCACAATCCTTAGGCTTGCCTTCTACACATTTTTCTTCTTTAAAGCTTCCATTAAAATCAGAGAACTCTCCATTTTTACAAATTCTCTCTTGCTTTTCAGCTTTACAAACCTCACCGTAAGCAACTGAGCTACTTTCAAACATTTTTCTATATTCTTTTTCACCGTGAGCAATATCACCACAGTCTTTAGGATTTCCTACAATACATTTCTCTTCTTTAAAGCTTCCACTAAAATCAGAGAACTCTCCGTTTTTACAAATTCTTTCTTGCTTTTCAGCCTTACAAACCTCACCGTAAGCAACTGAGCTACTTTCAAACATTTTTCTATATTCTTTTTCACCGTGAGCAATATCACCACAGTCTTTAGGATTTCCTACAATACATTTCTCTTCTTTAAAGCTTCCACTAAAATCAGAGAACTCTCCGTTTTTACAAATTCTTTCTTGCTTTTCAGCCTTACAAACCTCACCGTAAGCAACTGAGCTTTTCTCAAACATTTCTCGATAATCTGACTGTCCATGAGCGATAGCACCACAATTTTTAGGCTTTCCTATCTCGCATTTCTCATGTTCAAATGATCCAGACCATTCTCCAAACTCTCCATTATAACACCTTCTTTTTTGGCTTTCTTTTTTACAACCACCAGCTCCATAAGCTACCAATGCTTCTTCATATAAATATCTAACTTCTGAATCATTATGTGCAATATCTCCACAATTCAGAGGATCTTTAATCTCACAATCTTTATGAACAAAGCTTCCTGAGAAATCAGAAAGTTTTCCATTATTACAAACTCGTTCTTGCTTTTCAGCTTTACAAGCTTCTCCATAAGCTACGGCTGAAACTTCAAACATTTTCCTGTATTCTTTTTCACCATGAGCTAAGCTTCCACAATCGGAAGGATCCTTAACTTCACACTTTTCTGAAGAAAAACTTCCTGACCAATCAGATAAATTACCATTTTTACAATTTCTTTTCTGTTCTTCTTTTTTACAACTTCCTCCAAAGGCAACACTTGATTTTTCGAACATAATTCTAGATTCACTATCACCATGAGCTAAACTTCCACAATCTGCTGGCCCTTTCTCCTCACATTTCTCTGAAGAAAAACTTCCTGACCAATCAGACAGCTTTCCATTATTACAACTTCTTTTTTGATCTTCTTTTTGACAACTTTCTCCAAAAGCAACACTAGAACTTTCAAACATTACTCTCGCTTCACTATCTCCATGAGCTAGGTTCCCGCAATTTGCTGGCCCTTGAACATCACACTTTTCAAACTTATAGCTACCTGACCATGCAGATAATACTCCATTAGAACAACTTCTTTTTTGCTCTTCTCTAGCACATCTCCCATTATAAGGAACTGAATCTCCTAAAAATCTAAATCTTGATTCACTTTCTCCGTGAGCTAAACTTCCACAGTCTGCAGGCCCTTTCACTTCACACTTCTCTGAAGAGAAACTTCCTGACCAATCAGACAGTTTTCCATTCTCACATATTCTTTTTTGATTTTCCTTGTTGCAACTCTCTCCAAAAGCAACACTAGAGCTTTCGAACATTACTCTTAAGTCACTTTCTCCATGTGCTATATCTCCACAGCTAGCCGGTCCTCCAACACTACAATTATCATGTTCAAAACTCCCACTAAACTCAGATAGTTTCCCATTTTCACAAAAAGCTTTTTGAGTTTCTTTCTCACAAATTCCTCCAAAAGCAACTGAAGAATTTTTGTATTTTTCTCTAAGAACAACCTCTCCGTGCTCCACATCTCCACAGTTTAGCGCTTCTTTTATAGAACAATTCTCAAAGTAATTAGCGATTTCTATTTTTTCTCCATCTTTCTCAAAGTGAATATCTCCATCATTGCAGATTTTCTGAATTTTCACTTCTTCACAACTTCCTCCAAAATCAACAACTTCATTTAAATAAAAAAGAACATCTTCAGATGTTCCATGTTCAAGCCCTTCAGCTTTACAATCATCATAAGATACGAATTGATCATCTGGATCATTCTGCTCTCCCGGTGATAAATTATCTCCATAGAATTCAGTATCCTGACAAGAAGTCAGTACAAAAAATAAAGACATAAAAAAAAGAGAAAACTTCATAATAGATACTCCTCATCTAGAATCAAAAATCAACGCTATGTTATTCTACGAGAGATCAATTATATTCAATAAATAATTTCAAATCTTTGTAATTTAAGATACTTACCAATCTAGAGTTTTCTATTTAATCAACAGTTTTTGCCCAAAAAAATTGCTACTACCAAGATGAAGATTTTAAAGCTTGAATGGATTTAACTAAAGAAACTCCAGGGGCAAGGCGAAAGGAAAGCTTTACTATTTCTCCGGCCCTAAGAACAGAGATAGTATGTTCTGCTTCAGGATCAAGATAACTTTTTATATTTTTAAATACTGCTTCTGTAACTTTGAGGTCATTAATTTGTACTATCTCATCAGCTGCATTTAACCCTATTTTATGAGCAACAGAGTCTAGTCGAATGGAAGCAATAGTTATTTTATTATTCTCATATCTAGGATTAACTCCTAACTCTGGGATAGGTTTAGAAAACACGAGATCAATATCACACTCTTTTAGGATTCCTTGAAAATCAAGCTCCTCTGTTGTTTCAATCATTTTTTCAAATTCTAATACAATTTCTTTATTACTAATATCTAACAATAATTGGAGAAATTCTTTTTTATTAATACCTTGTTCTGGCCTTGACTTATAATGCTTCCATAAAGAATCGATGAGATCTTTTATAGATTTATTAATTTTTAATAATCTTGCATGAAGAATAAGGAAAACGAGTCCACCTTTTAAATAATAGCTAATTGTTGAATTTCTAGAGTTCTCATGTGGTCGATACAACTTAATCCATGCATCAAAAGAACTACTTTCCAAGGAATCAAACTTTCTTCCTTGAATTTTATAGTAGATATTCAAATCTTCTTTAATAATTCCCCAATATTCTTGCTCCGAAATAAGTCCTGATTTCCAGGTTAAATAATTATCTATAAATGAAGTTAATCCTTCTACCAGCCAAAGCATAGAAGTGTAATTCTCATTAGTATAATCAAAAGGCCCTAACTCTACTGGCCTTATTCTTTTTACATTCCAAGTATGAAAGTACTCATGAGTAACAAGACATAACCACTTCATATAATCTTTTCTATGATGAAGCTTTCTTCCATCAAAAGCTAAAACAGTTGAATTTAAATGCTCCAACCCTCCATAAATATCTGGCTTAAAATGAGTAATAAAAGAATAATGCTCATAAGGAATTTCTCCCATAAAATCAGCGACCGTTTCTACAATTTTTTTTATATCACTTTTTAAATTATTTTTATGAGGCCATGTTTTACCATAAAAAGCTAAATGATGATCCTTACCTTGAACCTTAAATCCATCAGATTCATGACAACCTATTTCAATAGGACAATCTAGTAGTTCATCATAATCCTTCGCTTTATATAAAAAAGTCTCTCTGTTTTTAGAAATGTCATTCAGTCCTGTTAAAACTTTTGACCATAATGCAGGAAATCTTAATTCTAATTTAATATTAGAAAAATCGACATCTTTAACCCCAGCAAAAAGAGATGGCCCATGAAGAAAAGCGTGGCTAGCATCCACGTGTGATGTTCTCACCGTTAACTCATGACAATACATTTTATATTCAATACTAAGCTCTGCGGTAGGATTGAAAACTCTCCATATCCCTTTCGCAGTTTTTTCATACTCTAAATAGTTCCCTTTATCATCTAGAACTTTTAAACAACTCATGTGTTTAGAGTATTCTCTCATTAAATAAGAGCCCGGTGACCATGATGGGAGAAAAAAATCAAATTCATTTTCTACTTCAGTAAGATTTAATCTTATGTGAACTTGATGTGTATGAGGTTCGTCAATTGTAAGTAAGTAATTTGCTTTCATAATTTACATCCTAACAAATAGCTAATAATGTTCAAAGAGATGGACATGTTAGATATAGATTTTTCAACTTTTAAGCCAGAGAATGTTTCAATCGAAATAACTCCTATTGCTTTAAATCAAATTAAGTTAATTCTAGAGAATGATTTTACTCTCGAAACTCAAAGCCTTCGTATTCAAATTGGCGGAAAAGAATGTGATGGTTTTAGATATGAAGTTGGGTTTGATAAGAAAAAAGAAAATGACTATGAATTTAAAAGTCATGATTTAACTATTTTTATGCAACCTTTTACCGCCTTTTATTGTCAACAAATCACTATTGATTATTTATCAGATGGAAGAAACGATATTGACGGATTTCTTATAAAGAATCATCATCAAGATGAATATCAAGGAAAATTTTTCAAGGAAGATTAGATGAAATACATACTCATAACTTTACTTACCTTCAATATATTTGCTCATCATGAAGAAAAAGATGCCATCTCTGTTAATGGAGAATGTAATAAAAAACTATCTCCTGATAGATTCCGAGTTGAATTTAGAGTAGAAGTAACCAATAAAAGCCAACAAAAATCTACATCAAAAGCAAACTCAATATATGCTGCTTTAAAAAAAGAAATACAAAAAATTAATCCCAAGGATCTAGAGCTTAATACCTCTACTTATAATGTTAACCCTGAATATGAATGGGCAAAAAATAAAAGAATCTACAAAGGTTTCAAAACCACTCTTGGGTTAACTGTTGTTTCAAGTGAAATGGAAAAATCTGGGGAAATCATTAATGTAGGAAACAAAGTAAGTGTAAATAATATTCAAGGGCCAAACCCATTTGTAGCTTTAACTACTTTTCAAAAAAAATATAGAGAATGTTTAAGTAAAGCTGCTGAAGATGCAAGAAATAAAGCTGACATGCTCGCAAAATCATTAGGAGTTTCTTTAGGAAAAGCCATTCAAGTTAATGAGACTAATTTTAATGCTTATCAGCCTTCAAGAAGACATGCTCCTAGAATGATGATGAAATCAGAATCAGCAATGGCAGACTCTGCTCCAGATATTGAATTTGGAAAACAAAGTTTAAACGTTAAATTGAATGTTAAGTTTTCTATTCGTTAAGTAAAGCTTCTCTTCCTATTTCTCTATGCGTTAAGAACAATGAACTTTTTACAATTGCTGTTGCATAACTCGCAACATGAATAGTAATTTTCAAAAATAATACTCATTTTAAAACAACACGGGAAACTTATGACAAATAAATTATTGAAAATGAACTTTCTATTTATACTTACTTTTTTATTATCTAACACATTATATGCACAAAAAGATGAAGAGCTATCAAAGCCAATAAAGTGTAGTGACTCAAAAATGCGATTTATAGCTGAAATTTATCAAGATAGAGCATATATAATCGTGAATTCTTCGTATGATAATGAACCATATCTGGTTAAGTTATACCACAAAGCAAGAATTCGTAGTACTGGAACCAATGTATTTGGGATAGTTCATAAAATGAGAAATTTTAAATTATATGTTCAGGAAAAAAAGAATAAGCCTACAATCAGATTTGACTCTCATGGACGTTTTGCAAAACCAAATCCAATACCTAAGTGTAAGTATGTTTCTATTGATGATTTAGAACTCATTCCAGCTAAGTATTAAAACTTAAGAATATCTAAACCATACCCATCCCTATCACAAACACCTTTGCTTGCTTTAGGAACAATAGAATCATATCGTCCGTTTAATCTTTTTCTATTTCTAATAAATTCTCTTCTTGAGTCAATTAAAGAAAGTTTCGCTAAGGTAAGAACGTAATCCTTATCATCCTGACTAATTTTTTCATCTTTTAAAATCATATCTGTTCTAGAAAGAACGGCCGTTTGAGCATAAAGCTCTATGGCCATATTAGCTAAACGATTCTGAGGAAATTCATTTCCAATAATTTTTTTACCATGCTTCATTATTGTATCTTCAACAGCTAAAGAGAAATCACTAAGCATTTTGGTATACTCACTCATTCCTTTAGCTAGGCCTTTATGAATACCTGAATAACTTTTTGTAAAAAACTTTTTAGATACCCTTCCTCCAACAAAACTAGTAAGAATACCTACTGACTTAATAGGTGCTTGAATTGCTTTTGATACATCTGAAGCTTTCCCGAGTTCTTTTAACTCTTCTGATGGGCCTTTAATTCCCATAAGAGCAACAAAGATTCTTAAAATTTCATTTGTTCCTTCAAAAATAAGATTAATTCTAGAGTCTCTCATGATTCTTTCATAAGGATATTCTTTCATATATCCATTACCCGCAGCAATTTGCAGGGAAGTATCAACTGTTTCCCATAAATTTTCAGAACAATAGATCTTACAAATTGCAGACTCTACGGAATAATCTTCCATCCCTTTATTAATAAGGCCTGTTGTGAAATACACCATCGATTCAGATGCATAAGTTTTAGCTGCCATTTTTGAAATTTTAGATTGAATTAATCCATACTCTGAAATCGCACTACCAAATTGCTTTCTATTTTTTGCATGATTAACGGCTAACTTCATAGCCGCTTTCATTCCACCAACGGAACCAGACCCTAAAGATAATCTTCCAGTGTTTAAAACATTCATTGCAATTTTAAACCCTTTACCTAATTCTCCAATAATATTTTCTTTAGGAACCTTAACGTTATCAAAGTAGACAGCTCTCGTTTCACTGGCCCTGATTCCCATCTTGTCTTCTTTTTCTCCAAAAGAAACACCCTCCATCCCTTTTTCAACAATAAAACACGAGATCTTTTCTTTCTTTTCACCATTCACTTCATGATCTGTTTTACAAAAAACTGAATAAAACTCTGCACTTCCAGCGTTTGTGATCCATAATTTTTGTCCATTTATAGTGTAAGTTCCGTCATTATTATCAACAGCTTTTGTTTTAATTGAATATGCATCTGAACCTGAACCTGGTTCAGTTAAACAAAAAGATGCTAAAGCTTCTCCGCTTGCAAGTCTTGGAAGCCATTTATTTTTTTGATCTTCATTACCTTCATTCAATAATGCTTTATAACCAATCGATTGATGAGCACCTAACATTGTCGCAATCGATCCATCATAAGAAGCGATCTCTGAAAAAACCCTAGCATATAAACTATGATCTAATTCCAATCCACCATGCTCTTCAGAAACGGCCATTCCAAATAAACCTAGTTCTCCAAGGCCCTGAAGTACTTCCTGAGGTATCATACTTTCATGGTCAAGTTTTTCTGAATCAATACTTCCTTCAGCAAATCTTGAAACTGCTTCGGTCATTGCAAGTCCCATTTCTAATTGTTCTTCACTTAATTTAGGAAAAGGAAAGATAGTTTCTTCATCAAATCCTCCATAAAAAAGTGTTTTTGCTACTGAAGAAAGAGAATTTTCATTTTTTTGACTCATTATTACTCCGCGGAAGTTAATTTATTAACATTATACTCACACATTTCTAAAAGATAAATTGTTGCACAACGTGAATTTATTTTCGACAATAAATATATATGTCAAAGAAGTGGAACTTTAAGTCTTTAAGTAAAAGACTTAAAAATATTAAATTTAGAAAAAAAGAAGAAGACGTACCTTTTTATTTACCAGGGGACGAAAACAATCGATCTTCAAGCACGAAGCCTAAAAACTCCAAGGTTGAGTCAGACCGCTTCAAAGAGGGTGCTGAGAAATCAGGTAATAGTTTTTTAAAGTGGTTGCCTTCGTTTTTTTCAACAGAGAAAAGAAGAACGGTTCATAGAACTTATCTGATTCTTTTTCTTTTTTTAATCTTCTTCTTTTTAGGAAACTTCTTAACTTTATTTGTTGTTCCTAAATTAGCTCCCAAAGGTTTTAAGTCTATTCCTAAAGATGTACCTAATTTTGTCATTAAAACCGAAAGTAGATCTGAATGGCAAAGAAGAGCTGCTCTTCTTAAAAACAAAGACTTATTTGTTACTGCTCAGCCTAATGCCAAGAAAGGTGAAAAGAAAGCAGTCGTGGTAAACAAAAGTGAAAAATGTGAAGACTCTGATTCCCAAACCTCTCTTCCATTAAAGCTAATAAGCACTTTTGTTCTTCAAGATGAAGTTAAATCTCTCGCATCAGTACAAGTAAGAGGTGGGAAAGAGAGTGAAAAAGTTAGAGTTGGTGATGAAATAGAATCAATGGCTTTAATCAAAAAAATAGAAAGATTAAGATTGGTGGTAAAGAATTTACAAAATGGAGCTTGTGAATTTGTTGGGCATGAACAATTAGAGAAAAATAAATCTATAAAACCTCCTAAGGTTTTTACTCCTAGACAACAAGAGAGATTTGAAAAAGCAAATGTCGCAGAGATGGATGGAATAAAAAAGAATGGAAATAAGATTTGTATCAAAAGAGCACTCATTGATGAAAAAATGAAAAACTTCAATGAACTTATCACTTCAGCTCGTGCGATTCCAATTACAAACCCTGATGGAACAATGGCTTTTAAAATTGTTGAGATTGTTCCAGGTAGTATTTATTCACACTTAGATATTCAAAATGGTGATGTTATAAAAGCTGTAAATGGGAAACCTTTAAGAAATGCAAATGATGCCATGGCATTATTAGGAAAAATAAAAACTCTACCAAAGTTAAGTTTAGATTTAGATCGAAGTGGATCAGCTATCCCTATGGTCTACAGTATTAGTAAAGATACACCTTCAGAGTGTAAGTAAATAAAGGAATATTTATGAAAGCATTATTTATCTTAAGTTTATGCATTTTTAGCATGACGGGATTCTCTCAAGATGAAGAAGATTTTGAAAGATTTGATGCAAGACCAGAAGCAAGTGAAGAACTTCCAGAGATTGATCTTACTCCACCAGAGGGAAGTGAGCCTCCTCCTTCTAGAAGATCAAGAAGAGCGAATGTTAATGGTGTGAACATAGAAGTTCCAGGTGCTGAATCTGGGAGTGGAGATTTTAGAGCAAAAGAATCCAATAGTTATGCAACGAATGAAGAAAAAGTTTTTGGAAGACAATCTGAAGGAGTTGAAGATCCATCTAAGAAAGAAAAAAAATACGTAAGTCTAAATCCTGAAACTGCTTTCGGGCCAGAGATTATTGCAAACTTTGACTACCCTAATGCTGATATTGTTGAAGTAACGAAGAAAATGCAAGCACTTACTGGGATCAATTTAATTTTAGATAAAGATATAAAAGGAAAAGTTTCTATTTCTGCTCCAAGCCCTATCACTGTTGGTGATGCGTGGAAAGCTTATTTAGTTTCATTGAACATGGCAGGGTTAGCTTTAGTTAAAACTGGTGAATTCTATAGAATTATTAATGCAAGAGATATCAGGTATACACCTACAAAAATTTATACTGGTGAGTATGTTCCTGATGTAGAAAATTACATGATGAAAATCATTGCCCTAAAGCATGTTGATGCTAACGAGATCGTTAGAAACTTTAGGCCCTTCATGACTCGTTATGGAAGGATATTAGACATCAAGCAAACAAATACCATTATCGTTACCGATACAGGTACAAACATTAATAGATTAATGAAATTAGTTAAGTTTTTAGATGTTGCTGGTTTTGAAGAAACTATGCATATCTTAAAAGTTAAAAATACTTCAGCTCAAGAATTAGCAAAACTTATTGATTCAATTATTAAAAAAGATACTGGTGGATCTTCTAGAAGATCTAGAGCTGCTGCTTCTAAAGCATCAAAGACTGGGCCACAGATTTCAAAAATTATCGCTGAGCCTAGAACAAATTCAATTATTGCGATGGCCAATGCTGCTGGAGCAGAGCATTTAAAGAAGCTTTTATTAAAATTAGATATTGATACTCCTAGAACTGGTTCTGGAAAAGTTAAAGTTTATTATGTTCAGCATGGTACTGCTAAAGATCTAGCGACTACACTTACAAGTTTGGTAAGTAATGCTGCTTCTCAAGCCTCTAGTTCATCTAGAGCTGGAACAGGTAGTTCTTCTAGAAGAGGATCAAGATTTAGAGCTCCTGAAAAACAAGTTGAAGCTATTTTTAGTGAAGAAGTTAAAATTACTTCAGATGAAGCGACTAACTCATTAGTTGTTACTGCTTCAGAAATTGATTGGTTAACTCTTCAAGGAGTTTTAGCAAAACTAGATATTCCAAGAATGCAGGTTTATGTTGAAGGGCTTGTTGTTGAAACTGAAGTGAAAAAGAATAATGCTTTTGGAATGGGTTACGTTGGAGCTTATGGAGAAGCTGCCTCTCAGAGAGCAGGTTTTAACGCCGGAGGTATTTTAAACTTAGGAGCTGCTGCTGCTGGTGACATTACGAAACTAGGTGGTGTTTTCACTAATTTTGGTGTGGGCTTTGGACTAGGCAAAGAAGTGAACATTGGAACTGCCGCTGCTCCTGTAAACGTTAATGCTATTAACGGTTTTTTAAAAGCTGTTGCAAGTGACTCTCAAAGTAATGTTTTATCTACTCCACAGCTTTTAGTATTGGATAATGCCGAAGGCCAATTTGAAGTGACTTCAAAAGTTCCAATCATTACAGTTAACACTGCTCAAGGTGGAACTCAAACCCAAGGAACAGACTTTCAAGATGTAAAAACTATTATAAAAATCAAGCCTCAGATAAACAAAGCAACTCGAATGATAAAAATGAAAATTACTCAACAGTTCGAAGATTTTTCAGGAACAACATCTTCTAGTCTTGGTGGTAGAGCGACAACTCAGCGAGTAGCTGATTCTGAAGTAATAGTAAGAGATAGAGATACTATTGCCATGGGCGGCTTGCTAAGAGATTCTGTTAGTGAAACTTACGACAAAATACCTGTACTCGGAGATTTACCTGTACTGGGATGGTTATTTAAAGAAAAAAAGAAAGATGTCAGGAAGCTAAATACCATTTTCTTTTTAACTCCCAAGATTATTTCTCCATACGACTCCTTAGCTGCTGATAATACACAAGATGTTATTAAACGAAGAAATATGAACGTTAACAAAAATAAGATTCTAGAAGATGTCCACAGACCAGAATTAAACGAAATCGCAAGAAAAGTAGAAGCTCAAAAAGCTGGACCACTATATCCTAAGTCATTACTTGAGCGATATAATAAGGGCGACGGGGTCGGTAAAGGTGGAAGTATTACTTTTGATGATATTCCTGGAACAATAGAAGACGATTATACCCAGTTTGTAGAAGAGGATTACTAGAATATAATTAGTTATGGCTAACGATCAACAAGGACCACCAGACATTCCAGCAGTAAAGCAAAGAACTTCACAGGATATTATTACTCCTGAAATTTATGCTCAAGCAAACAAGCTTAGAATTGGTGAGCTGCTTGTTAAACATACGACTCTTACTAATGATCAATTAGAAGAAGCACTTCAAATTCAAAAAGAAGATCCTGAAGCTGGCTTATTAGGTGAGATTCTTTTAAAGAAAAACTATATTAATCCAAACGATATTGTAAAAGTTGTTTGCCAACAAATGAATATCCCTTATACAAGCGATATTAAGATTGATGAGATTGATCCTGAAGTCGTTAGAGATATTCCTATTAACTATGCCAAGCAACATGAGCTTATCCCTATTTTTGAAACTGATTATCAAGTAACAGTGGTTATGGCAGATCCATTCAAAGAAAATATTGTTAATGATCTTGCTAGTATTTTTCAAAAAGATATTAAAATCGTTATTTCACATCCTATAAAAATTAATGAAGCAATCAATAGAGTTTATGAAAGAGCAACTTCAAATTTAGTTGATTCTATTGAAGATGAATTTGATGAAACTCTTGATCTAGATGGACCAATTGATATTTTAGACGCAACCGCTGATGAAGCGCCTGTTATTCGTTTTGTGAATTCATTTATTTTTAGAGCAGTAAAAGAAAAAGCTTCTGATATTCATATTGAGCCATATGAGAAAGATGTTGTTTATAGATTTAGAGTAAACGGGGTAATGAAAGAAATCTTACGTCAACCTAAGAAAACACATGCAGCTGTAAGCTCAAGAGTTAAAGTTATGGCAAAGTTAGATATTGCTGAGAAGAGATTACCTCAAGATGGTAGGATCAAAATAAAGATTGCTGGTAAAGATATTGATATACGTTTAAGTACTACACCCGTTCAAAATGGTGAAAGAATCGTTATGAGGGTTCTTGAAAAAAATAATACAGTGCTTGAATTAAAAGCATTAGGATTTCATGGACAAGTTCTTGATAATCTAGAGGAACTTTCAAAAAGAAAACACGGAGTTCTCTACGTTACTGGGCCAACGGGTCATGGAAAAACAACTACTCTATTTGCTATTTTATCAAAAATTAATACCCCAGATAAAATGATTATTACTGTTGAAGATCCTGTAGAGTATGAAATGCAAGGTATCTCCCAGATACAAGTAAATCACAAGATTGATCTTTCATTTGGTAAGGCACTAAGATCTATTTTAAGACAAAACCCTGATGTTATCATGGTTGGGGAAACAAGAGATCAAGAAACTGCAGAGATGGCCATTAACGCCTCACTCACTGGTCACTTTGTTTTATCTACTCTTCACACTAACGATTCAGCATCAGCTCCTACAAGATTAATTGATATGGGAGTTCAGCCATTTTTAATTTCATCTTCATTAATTGGAGTACTAGCTCAAAGACTAATAAGAGTTTTATGTGATGATTGCAAAACTCCAGTTGAAGTAACTGATTATCAAAAAGAAATTCTTGGAATAAAAACTCTTCCTACTGATGCTCAAGTTTATGATGCTGTTGGATGTCCGAAATGTAATAGTTCTGGATATTCAGGAAGAACATGTGTATCTGAATTATTAATGATCTCAGATGAGATCAGATCACTTATCTTAGAAAAAGCAGATTCCTCGGTTATTAAGAAAAAAGCAGTTGAAGAAGGAATGGTTACTCTTAGAAAAGATGCTCTTAGTAAAATTTTAAGTGGAATTACTTCTATTGATGAAGTCGTTAGAGCAATCAACTACGAAGACGAACACTAAAATACTCTTAAAAAAACTAAAAGTTTCGATTTTAAATAATATTTATAAAAAACTAACTTTGACTTAAAATACTTTTAACCTAATTTTTCTTATATTTTTATTCAATAGGCCTTAGAATATATTCTATGCCTATTTACGCTTATAAAGGAATTAACAAATCAGGACAAGATGTCAAAGACACGATTAATTGTGAATCTGAACTGGTTGCGAAACAAAGAATCAAAAGCATGGGAGTCATGCTTGTTTCGATAAAAGAAAAGAAGGCCGGGAAGTCCGGAGGAAGCTCTTTTTTAACCTCAAAAAAAGTAAATGTTAATGAACTCGCTTTAATGACTAGGCAGCTTTCAACTCTAGTAAAAGCAAGAATTCAAATTGTTGAATCCTTACAAGCATTAATTGATCAAGTCGAAAGTGATCAATTAAGAGTTGTTCTGGCCGATGTAAAAGCAAAAGTAAATGAAGGGTCTTCTTTAGCAAAAGCACTAGGAGATCATCCTAAAATTTTTGATAATGTTTATTGTAATATGGTTGAAGCAGGAGAAGCTTCAGGAACCCTGGATGTGGTTTTAGTGAGACTTGCTGAATTCACTGAAGCTCAAGTGAAATTAAAAAATAAAATCGTTGGAGCGATGACGTATCCGATCATTATTACTCTTGCTGGCTTCTCAATGATTATGCTTATTTTCATTATGGTTATTCCACAGATTGCTAAAATGTTTAAATCTGCTAAAAAAGAATTACCAGGTCTAACTAAAGCAACTATCGCGATCTCAGAGTTTCTTCAAAATTACTGGTGGCTAGTTATTATCACAATTATCGGAACAGTTGTTTTAGTAAAAAGTTATATCGCATCTGAGTCTGGTCAAAGAAGATGGCATGCTCTTCAGTTAAAACTTCCTATTATGGGAAATCTCATAAAAATGATTAACGTGAGTAGATTTTGCTCTACTCTTGGAACACTCCTCAATTCAGGAGTTCCAATTTTAGCGGCCATGAATATTGTAAAAAATCTTATTCCTAATGTTTGGATGAAAGATAATGTTGAAGAATCTAGAATTTCAGTTTCTGAAGGTTCTTCAATGGCAGGGCCATTAGCCAAATCAGGCCACTTCCCTACTATGGTAACTTATATGATTTCTCTAGGTGAAAAAACTGGTGAATTAGAACCTATGTTAGAAATTATTTCTGAAAATTATGAAGATCAGGTTGAGTCAAAACTCAACGGACTTACTGCAGTTATTGAGCCAATCATGATGATTGGAATGGGTGGTGCAGTTGGATTAATTATATTCTCAGTCGTTATTCCTTTAATGGAACTAAATAAACTGAATTAATAAAAGGAGAAATAAATGAAGAACGTTAACCAGAAAGGTTTCTCTCTATTAGAGATCTTAATCGCTATCGCATTACTTGGTATTGTTGCCGGATTTGTTGGTGGAAATTTAATGGGCCAATTAGCCGAAGGTAGAATCAACGCAACGATTAACCAAATAAAAGGATTCAAAGGCCCTTTGAATGACTTTAGAAGGCATTGCAATAGATACCCAACTACAGAACAAGGATTACTAGCATTAGTAGAAAAACCATCAGGTTCAGAATGTAAAAGATATAGACCGGGTGGTTATATGGATGGAGATGAAGTGCCTGTTGATGCTTGGGAATATGACTTTATTTATGAATCAGATGGAAGATCTTACACTATTAAATCTCTAGGAAACGATGGAGCTGAAGGTGGAGAGGGTGAAGATGCTGATATAAGTTCAGAGGATATGTAATCTTGAATAAATCTGGTTTTTCTCTACTCGAGATTCTTATCGCGATGCTTATCCTAGGTTTATCACTAGGGTTTGTTGCGGGAAAAGCAGCTGGAGATAGAGAAAAATTAGAAACAGCAATTGAAGATATTTCAAGGGCCGTTAAGTTTTGTAAAAGTGAAGCCATCATCAGAAATAAAGTTGTAAGATTAAAGCTTAATCTTTCTGGTGATGTTATTGAATACACTGTTGAAGCCAGTGATCATGCCAACCTACTCTTGCCTGAATATGTTGATCTTGATCGCTTAGATAAAAAAGAAAAAGAAGCGTACGAATCTAAAAAATCCAATACTGAAAAAGGATTTATCCCTGTAGAAGAATTTCAAGATCAAGTGAGAGAATTAAATCCAGACATACAACTTTCTGGAGTCGCAACTTCTTTATCCAAAGATTTAGTGGTTGAAGGAGAAGCTTCTATTTACTTTTATCCAACAGGACATCAAGATGAAGCTTTAATAGTACTTGCGAGCTTTGAAGAGATAGTCACTCTTCAAGTAGAAGCTTTTAGAGATAGAATTTATGAAGATTATTATACAATTGGAGAAATTCTTCCTGAACAATACGATAATACTATCTATGAAAAAACAAAAGAGATCTATGAGAACTGGAACAAAGAAAGAGATTAATCAGAAAGGATTATCTTTATTAGAAGTTCTTATAGCAACTTCTTTATTTTTTATTTTCTTTACGGTCTTTTTAAGCTCTCAATCTGATAATATTTTAGATTCTCAAAAAATGGATGAGGAACTTATTCTTCATAATTTAGCTGAAAATACTATTAATGATATTTTATTCTCTCCTCCTCCTTTAAAAGAAAGTTTATTATCCAAACTTGAATTTAAGAAATTCGAACAAGAAGCTTATAAAGATTATAGATTTGCTCTTGAATTTCTCCCTCTTGAAATCCCTGAGTCTTTAATGAATTCATTTACTGGTGGTGGAGAAGAAGATGAGGGAGAGGAAGGACAAAACAAACAAACTCAAGCCATGAAGCTTTTGTTAAAAGAGTTTCAAAAAAACATCAAAAAGGCCTTATGGCAAGTCAGAGTAACTGTTAGAAACGAGCAAACAGGCCAAGAATATTTTCTATCTAGTTTTTTAAGAAACTCTCAATACAAAATTCAATTTAATTTACCTTCAGTTCCAAGCGCTCCTTCTCAAGGAGGGCCGTAAATGAAAAATACAACAAAAGGTTTTTCTCTTTTAGAAGTTTTAATATCAGTGACTTTATTATCTCTGATAACTATCTCTATTATTCAAGGAACTAAAGATAGTTATAAAATCAAAGAATCTGTAACATCTGAAGATGAAGACAAACTAAGAATATATTCTGCTTTAAATATGATAGAATGGGATTTTTCTCAAATTTACTCACCTCTTTATTTTTCAGATCGCTTTGATATGAAGTCACTTTCAATTAAAACTCAAGATAGAGATGATCCTCTTTTCCAATTAAATGAAAAATTACAAAGAGTGATTAACGAAAAATATTATAATAATCCCTTGTTCTTCTCTCCCAATGAAGATTGGATTCCAATTCCAAGGTTTAAAGATAATAAAACCTCTTTTGAGTTCTTCACAGGCTCTCATAGAAGAGTTTTAGAAAATGCTAAAGAATCAACTTATAATTGGGTTGTTTATACTCTTGAAGACCCTACAGATAAAGATCAGGAATACTATCAAGAAAAATATGGTGACGATGCTCCTGAGCTAGGAAGTAATCTCGTAAAATATTCTGTTTTTAAAGATCCATTTAGAAATGAAGATATTGATTTTGATAAAATCAGGCCTCAAGTTATTATGGAAAATGTTAGCTCATTAGAGTTTAGTTTCTGGAATGATGATAAAGGCAAGTTTACCGCAATGAAAGAAATTGGAGATGGTAAAGGAAGAGTTGATGCTATGAAGGTCGCAATCACTTATAAAAATCTTTATGGCGTTGAAGAAAACATAGAAAGAATCTTTAGACCTATATGGCCTTTGTATAATTTAAGGGAAGCTGATGATTTTTCTAAATAAAAAAATAAAGAAAATGAATAACCAAGGCGTGGCCATGTTAATGGTCATCTCTACTATTACTTTGCTTTCTTTGTTAATGTTTTCATTTAAGTTTGAAACTACTGTTAATAAAATCAAAGCATTTAACACTACTGGAAAATATCAAGCACGCCTAAATGCCGAGTCTGGGCTCCACCTTTCCCTTATTCAATTAGAAATCTATCAAAATATTTTAAATTATCTTAATGAAAATCCTAACTTAAGATCTGCTGTTCCAGCTGAACTCATTAATATGGTTTGGAACCAACCACTTCCATTGAACTTAGAAATTATTGAAGGAATGGGACTTTTAGAAAAAAGTGCTATTGAGGAAGTTAAAGAAGGCCTTCTGATGGAAGGAGAGATAAATACAAATATTTCAAGTTATGCTAATAAAATAAATCTTAATAGTATGATTTTAACTTCAGCTAAGGAATATAGAGATTTGTTTAAGAAAAAATTTGGAGGCAATACTCAAAACCCACAAGCTAATCCAAACGCCAATCAAGGTACTGCAAATCCTAATGATCCTAACGACCCAAATGATCCACAAAATCAAAAGCCTGATCAATTTAAAGAATTAGAAACAAGACTTAAAGAACTTATCGAGAATGCTATTAATCGAAAAATGGAAAACGATGAAGACTTTAGAAGTCAGTACAGCGGCATAGATATAGATGAACTTATCGCAAATATAAAATATTACTTACTTGATGAAGGTGAAGATATTGGGCCTCTTTCAACTCAGGTACAATCTGAATTTGAAAAAGCGGGAATCACACCTAAGCATGCTCCCATGACAAGTCTGTCTGAAATGAATCTTCTCCCCGCTTGGAATGATGAGTTAATAGAATTAGTTAAAAATGAAATCACAGTTCATGGAAAAATGGTGATTAATGTTAATACCATCTCAGATGCTTGGCTTAACTTGATTGCACCTGACATGACAGAAGAAAACATCAAGACTTTTAGGCAAGAGAAACAAGAAAATCCTGATCTTTTATTTAACTCTGATGAGGAGTTAAAGAGATATTTTCTTGATAAAGACTGGATCGTTGAAAGCGATTTTGATGACAAAATTACCATACTGAAAAACGCTGGTATTGTTTTTGGAATAGAATCTGAGTTATTTCAAATTACATCTACTGGGGTCTTTCAGAATGCGAAATACACCATTAATGCGATTGTTTCTATTCCCAGAAAGGAAAAACCTCCTAAAAAAGCTAAAACAACTCCAGGTGCTAAAACAACGACTGGAGGAGGACAATCCTCGGGGCAAAGTAACAATTCTACAAGTAAACCTAAGAAAGAAGAGTTTAATTACACTAGACCAAAAGTTCTTGAAATATTCGTAAATTAGAAATCTTTTGGTTATCCTATTACTATGTTAGTAGTTACTATAGATTTGGGATCGTACTCGACCAAAGTCGTTGAATCGAGACTAGAAAAGAAAAAAGTTAAACACGTTAATAAGTTTGAGTTTATTTTAGATCAAGATCGAATGATCGAAAATATTCAAGAAGTTCATGAGCGTGTGGCGAATGCAAAAAGTGCTAAAGATAAAGAGCTAAAGTTTTATGAAAAACTTCCTTATCTAAAGTATCAAATCAAATCTGTTAAAAAGTATTTAGAGGCTATTCCTCCTCATACAAAAGTTATTTTTCAATGCCCACAACATTTATGTAGTTCTCGTTTTGTTGAAGTTCCAGTAAAGCAAAAGAAAAAAGCTGAAGCGATGGTTCCATTTCAACTTGAAGAAGACATCCCCTACACACTTAGTGAGGTACATTTAGCAAACTCTTTACGAAAATCTGAAAAAGGTTTTAAGAGTATTAGCAGCTATATTCCAAAATCGAATTTTGAGATTTTTAATGATTATCTAAAAGAGCAAAAAGCACTTCCTACGTATTTAGTAACAGAAGTGTCCTCTTGGGATCAATTCATTAGAAATTCAAAAAAACCTCTTCATAATGAGCCGTTTGCTATTATCGATCTTGGGCATTCTAAATCAACGGCTTACTTCTTTAAAAATAATGAACTCTTAAGTTATAGTGTTACATTTTTTGGTGGGGAAGATATCAATGAAATGATTATGTCTCAATATGATGTAGACATTGATAAGGCCATTGAATTCAAACATAATAATGCTTTTTATCTTACTTCTAATCAATATGATGAAGTTGACCAAAAACAAAAAGAATTCTCCCATAAGATGAATCAATGTATTTCAGGGTTTATTACTGATTACAAAAGAGCAGAACTTGCTTTGAGGGTTAATCAGCAAGTAGAGATTTCAAAGATTTATATTTGTGGAGGAACTTCTAAAGTTAAAAACATAGAAAACTATTTGACTGAAAAACTACAAAAGCCTGTAGATTTCTTGCAAGACTTTCAAAATAGTTTTGAGTCAATTCCTTTAGAGAGATTTGAATACGCAAGTTTCGCTAATGTTAATGCTTTAAAAAGTTATTATACTAATAAACAAGGAAATAATAACTTCTTAACTGGTGAGTATTCTAATACAACCAATGAAGATATTCCGGTTCACTCTTTAAGTTTTGTAGGAATTAGAACTTTTCTTTTATGCTTATTTTTTAGTTTAGGGTTTTTAATCAACTCTATGCAATTAAGCAAAAGTGAAAAGAAAATTACCAAAAGCGTTAAATCAAAATTAAGTAATGCAGCTTTAGGATTTTCTAAAGCCGAAATTTCAGGGATTAACAAAAAGCCCGAAGTGTTATTAAAGAAGATTCAAAATAAAATTAAAGATCTCAAAAAAGGGATCAAGAGTATTGAATCTCACACAAATACTAAAGGCCTGGTAGGACTTTTTAAAATTTTAAATGACGTTAACACCAAGTGTGAACTCATGGAATACATTGATGACTACGATGGACAGGTAACTACTAGATTTTCTCAATGTGATAGTCCTGATATTTTATCACTAGAATCTCAACTAAGATCTAAGGGTTTAAACTCTTTAGATATAAAAGCTAAACCCAATCAAGGTAGTCTCGAAGCGAGGTTTAAGATATGAGCTTATTCTCACCTATGGAGTCTATTGATAAATTCCTCTTTAAAAAATCAGATGAGTTTAAAGAATCAGGAAGTTATCAGAAGTTAGCCGATTTCAACTCAACCATAGAACAAGACAGTAGAGATCTTTTTAACTTCCTACTTTCTTTTTTATTTTTTTTAATTCCCATTGCTTTAGTTTTTTATTTTTTTATGTCCTATAGATCTGTCAAAAAAAGTATTACTAAAAAAGAAGAAGTTGCTCAAGAAGCAGATCGGTTTATGAATATCAAAAATAAAACTGTTTCTATTTTAAGGCCTGTATTATCTAGTCCCAAGGTAAACTCAGAAGCTGATTTTCTAGCACAAGTAAAAGCATCAGCGGGTATGATGCCTAAAAATGAAATTATTCTATCTGATTTCTTACTAGAACAATTACAAGACGGATTGGTTAAAGTTGAAACAAATATAAAATTTAAAAATGCTTATAATCAAAATTTTTCTCAATTTATTGAAAATCTTTCCACTAAAAAGAAAGTTTTATTTATTGAATCAAATATAAAAAAGAATAAAGATACTGATCTTCTTGAAGGAAGTTTAAGAGTCGTACATTTTTCAAAATAAAAGGAATTTATAATGAAAGAAGTTCGTGCACATAATGTCACCATTCCAAGTGATTATCGTTGGCCATTCGGAGGAATCAAGTTTTTACTTCTTTTATGGCTCTTATCTTTAATTACCTTATATTTTACTTTTCCTTTTAAAAAAATTGCAGATCATATTTTGGCATCTACTCTCCATAGTTCTCCAAAGTGTAATCTGTCATATAAAGATTATCACTTTTCATTTTTCCTACCTAAGTTAGTATTTGAACAAGTCACTGTTCCATCAGGCTGTATGGGCCCTGAGCAAAAAGCAGTTCCTTTTGAAAAACTCAGCCTTGGTTTCGGAGGAGTGAACTTTTCTCCTTTAGGAGTAGTTGCAAGTGTTGGGCTTGATTTTGGAAAAAATAAAATTACACCTAAAATATCTTCTAATGGAAAAAAGCATTCTATCAAAATTCAAGAAGATAAAGTAGATCTTCCCTCTTTAATGGAGTTAGTCAAAAACTTTACAGGTACAGAGTTAAAACTAGAAGGCGTAGCAAACCTTGATTTAACAGCAGAAATTCAAAAAGAGCGCCTAAAAGCATACAATATTAAGCTTCAATCTAAGAATTTATATTTCCCTGCTCAATCAATTAGTGGATTTCCTCTACCTGATATGGACTTACAAGTCTTAGATCTAAAATCTCAAGGTAAAGACTCTAAAATGCTTATAGAGACTCTAAACCTTGGAACTGAAGATGGCCCACTACTTCTTAATGCTGATGGAGAGATTTTTTCAAATATGACGAACTTTTCAAAATCTAAATTAAAAATTGATCTAGATTTAAAACTTGGTGAAGAAATTACTTCTGCGATTAGTATTCTTGAAATGGCTCTAGCTCAATATAAGAAAGGTGATCGATACGCTCTGAGTTTAAAAGGAACAGTTGGGGCTCCAATGCCAAGTGCTCGGTAGCTGACCTCTTTTCTCGGACTCTCTCTAGCTTAATTTTTTTTTTAATGATAACCTTTTAATATCAAAGGGTTATTGACTCTTAACTTCATGGAGGAAGAGTATGAGCTTAAGTAAAACAGACCTTGTTAATAAACTTCAAGATCAACTTGGGTTTTCTAAGAAAGAATCTGCACATATTATTGATTTAGTTTTTAATCTCATCAAAGACACTCTTACTCGTGGTGAAAAAATCAAAATTTCAGGTTTTGGTAATTTCACAATTAGAGATAAAGCAGAGCGAATAGGACGAAATCCTCAAACAGGTGAACAAATCACTATTCCATCTAAAAGAGTACTTACCTTTAAACCTTCAGAACTTCTCAAGGATGATGTTACTGAAAAATATAAACATCGAATTGATCAAGCAGGACAAGAAGACACATCCATCCCAGCAAAAGATATCAATTCAAAATCTTTAGATTATTTTAAAGATGAAGAACGTGGAGTTTAACAATGAATCAGTCTCATTATAATCAAATTGAAATAGTAGAAAAATTAGATATTAAGGCCTATCTTTTACGATTCTGGGAATCAGAGTTTGAAATTATTAAGCCTATTATTTCTGATGCTGGTGTAAAGCTTTACACTCCAAAAGATTTCTCTATTTTAAATAGAATTAAAGAACTCTTAATTGTTGAAAAGCACTCTTTGTATAAAGCAAAATCTATACTAGAGCGTGAGTTTAATTCTTTTGATTCTCAATATATTACAACAGAAGAAAATGAATATACTGAAGAAATTACTCATGATTATAACCTGAATGAAGAACAAGCTGATGAAAATGTATTTGAAGAAGTTGTGGTAAATCTTGATTCTAAAGAAGAAGATGAAATCGAAGAAATTGAGGAGCCTAAAAGTTCAGAGAGTTTTTCTTCTATGCCTTCAGAAAAATTAGTAGAAGAAATTAAAGTGGTAACTCAAAAAGAAGTTCCTACTCCAGTCATTTCTCAAGAAAAAGTAATAGAAGTAAAAGTTATAGATTATTCACTACTAGATAAAGCAATGGAGCTTTTAGCGGTGACTAAAAACTCCATAAGTACTTTTAAAAGTAAATTAGAAATTTAGTTTAAAGATTTAGCAATTGCTTTGAATCCTTCAAAGTCCGTTGCTGCGATCTCAGAAAGCATCTTTCTATTCATTTCGATATTATTCTTTTTTAATAAACCAATGAATTTAGAATAGCTCATTCCACATAATCTAGAAGCAGCATTAATTCTAGTAATCCAAAGTTTTCTAATATCTCTTTTGAAGATTCTTCTGTTTTTGTATTTATTGTATAAAGCTCTTTCTACAGTTTGAGCTGCGTGACGGAATTTTGTTCTTCTATCAAAATGAAATCCCTTCGCTAATTTTAAAATTTTGTTTCTTCTTCTTCTGGCCTTAAAACCACGTCTTGCTCTAGACATCTTATGCTCCTTTTACCACGTCAGGGAGAGAACTAGTCTTCTTATCAGTCCCCTGCATGAATAACTAATATAACTTACTTAAGTCCTAAACACTTAAGTGCATTAGACATATCAGAAGGTGCGAGATAAAGCGCCTTTCGTTTACTTCTTTTATAAGAAGTAGATTTCTTCGTTAGAATATGTCTTAAATTTGCTCTTTTAACTTTAATCTTACCAGAAGCTGTAACTTTAAATCTTTTAGCTGCTGATCTTTTAGTTTTCATTTTTGGCATAACTGCTACCTTATTTAATAATTATTGATTTGCTATTTTTATTGATTTTGGAACATTTTGTCAAAGTGACTGGGTGCAGTAAGAGTGAATATTCTTAAGAACTGGCCCTATAGCGAAGAGCCAGTTTACTAGAGATTAGTTGCTAGTCTTTTAGTCTTAAAGTTCTAGATTTAGTCCACTTCTCTCTTGTTTTAGAAGTGATAACTTCTTGATCTATACACAGATCTGTATCTTTCATATAAGCAAGCTTTAAAAGGGCTATCTCACTCACATTCAAGGTCTTGTAAACCACATCACTCCCACAAAGATTAAATTCAATGTAGTTATCTTTCACTTTGTTGGCCTTGTAATACTTACCAACAGAGATATGCTTTAAGTTTTTAACTCGACCACACACTTCACTATTTGCATAAGTATTCCCTAATCCTAAAGCTAAAGAAATTAAAATAAGTGCCTTCATAGATTCTCCTTTATACTGACAACGCACCATATCATTTCATGGAGAAATTGCTAGATGTGCATGTAAATTTTACAGAATCAATACGAGAATGATTTTATTAACAATAAAATATATTTCCATTTTACTAGGAGTATTTTGATTTTTATCTCTTAAGACTCAGCCTTAACTTCTTCAGTCTTAGGAGGTTTCGCCACAGGCTTCTTAGCAGGTGCTTTCTTAGAAGGCCCAACCATAGCAATGATTCGATTTCCCATCATTTTCTGCTGAGACTCAACGACTGCTCCCATCTCAAGAATTCGATCAATAATTGTCTGAAATTTATCTTTTCCAATATGCTTATGGGCCATTTCTCGCCCTCTGAATTGCATAAGAAGTTTGATTTTATCACCCTGCCCTAGAAATTGAGCAGCTTTTTTCATTTTTACATCTAAATCGTGAACATCAATATTAGGCCTGAATTTAATTTCTTTAACATCTACCTTTACTTGTTTTTTCTTTTGTTCACTGGCTTGCTTTTGCTGACGGTACTTATACTTCCCATAGTCCATAAGTTTTACAACAGGTGGCTTAGCGTTAGGAGAAACTTCAATTAAATCTAATCCTCGATCATCGCTAATTCGTCTTGCTTCCATAATTGAAACAACACCAAACTGTTCACCATCATCACCAATCAACCTTACTTCTGTAGCTGAAATTCTATGATTAATTTTAGGGCCAGTATCTCTAGCTCCACCTCTTCTTCCCTTATAACCTCTTGAAATACTCTACCTCCATAGATATGAACCACTATATGGCCCTGTTAAAAAAAATACCTTCTATAACGCTCTCTTTCAAGAACTTATCTCGAGCTAAACAAATAGATGCTAATCCTGCGCACTCTTTGATAAATTCATGATCAAATTAATATTCAGATCCTCAGCGAATCTTTTTTTCAGCTCAAAAACCGAGTCGATATCAACAACTTTAAATTTATCATCATGCCCTACTAGGCAACCTTTATATTTATAAAAATTTAGTGCACTTTTAACAACTGGAACAGAAAAGCTCTCTTCAAATTGAACCATACGTCCATGTTTTAGCTCTATTGTATAAATCTCTTTTACGATCTTAGTAAACTTTTCAAGAGTAAACTCTTTTTTCCTCAAATGATCCAAAGCTTTTGCAGCTAAATAATAACATTCATTAATATAAGATAAGCCACTAGAAAAAACATTAATCTTAGACGTTATTTGATCTACATCATCATCCGTTAGTTTTACAACTTCAGAGAGGTTTTCAATCTCTCTTCCTGTTGAGTAAGACATAATTTCTAATGCATTTGCTAATAATTCTTGATTACTTGGTAGATAGAATTCAAAAAGAAGCTCGCTTCTTTTTTCTAATAATAAATCAGTTAATTCTTCTACATTGGAAATTTTTCTTTCTTTTAATTGATAGAGAACTGTATTCATAATTGCTGGTAAAACAAAATGATGAAGAATCATGTTCTTAAAGTATAATAAATGAATTCTCTCTTTCTTTTTTACAGAATAAAAGATTTCTCCTAAGTGTTCATTCTTTAAAACTTCTACTTTCTTATTACTAATTAAAATATTCAGAGCTTCTAAAATATTATTTTTAGAATTCTCAAAGCTCTCAGAAAGAGATGGTGTTAATGGAATCAAAAACCTTTTACAATAAGTAATAATTTCTTTGGCCTTAGATTCTATACTTTCCCAATTCGTTACCCCGCTTGGAGCATCTAGTAAAATTAAAGACAAAAGTGAGGTTGGAGTAATTGGCATGTTTTTGCCAACAGTTTTAAAGCAAGCAAAAGCTAACCTTTGAGTATCAGCTCTTAGGTTTGAAATTTCTTTTACCTCTATTCCTTTTCCTAAAGTTGCATGAATACTTCCAAGTTTTTTATTAAAAAGTTTATAGATCTTTAATACCTGAGCAGCTTTTTCTTTTTTCTTAATCCCTCCTCCCAATTCGTGAGAGTGTGCTTTTTCTTCAGGTACATGCTCATGAGCAATAGAAACAGGAACAAATAACAAACTCTTTTTTTTATCAGTAAGAGAATGTGTTTCTAGAAGAATTTGAAAAAGTCCATAACGAGGAGCTAAAAGTTTTCCTGTTCTTGATCTCCCTCCTTCAAAAAAGAATTCTAAGATTCGATCAGATTTTAATAATGCATAGACATAAGCTTCGAAAGAAGTTCTATAAGGAATATCTTTTGAAAAGGATCTTCTTATAAAAAATGCTCCTGTTTTTCTAAAAAACCTACCAAATAAGAAAATATTTAAATTTATCCCACCAGCTACATAAAGAGCTTTTTTAAATGTTTTATAGAAAAGATAAGTAATAGCAAGATAATCTGCATGAGACTGATGATTTGGAACTAAAATGATATGATGCTTTTTTTGAAGCTCATCTAAGTCAAAGTCAAAAGGAACTTGGAGATTTACTTGGTCATAAAGCTTTCTAAAGGTTTTATCAAAAAACTTAGAAGTTCTTGAAACAAGTTTTTCGTTAAACTCACCATGGATCTCATCAAAGATATCTTGTATCTTATTTTTATCCTCAGGATGTTTCTCCAAAAGCTCTTTTAACTTTGGATAACTCCAAAAATGTTTTTTCATACCTTCCAAATTTTCTTACTCTTCAGCTAAAGTTGTTTGAACCTTAATTTATAAGCTTTGAAAAATATATCGGTATAATAATATAAAGAATTGAGTCTCTTATAAGATAAAACATAAAGAAGTAAAAAAATGCCTTAGGCCCTTTTAGAAAAAGTTTTTCCAAGCCTAATACTTGAGCTTTTTTACTCATTGCCATCATGAATTTACTTTTCCCCCAATGTCTAAAGAAAAACTTAAGCTCTTGATCGATCTTAGAATCGACCGTTAATAAAGCGTTTTTAATTTTCCTGACAAAAGAAGTCATTAATCATTTAGCCTTTTATTTCTTAATCTTTGTTTGGCATGCCTAACAAAGGGTAGTCTTGAGCTTCTACATAGTCATGACAATACCTTAGTGATGCACTACTATAATGAGCCTTGTAATGTTGTATTTATATAATTTAAATTCAAAATTTAACAGAAAAAAAGAATACTCTTTTGAGTTAAATACCTGTCAAAGAAGCCTATTAATTACCACTGAAGAGCTTACTGACATATCTCAACATTATGAATGCTATATAGGACAAAAGGCCTATACATATCTTTTGCAAGTTATTTGTGGCCTACAGAGTCGACTCATTGCAGAGAATGAAATTGTTGGCCAATTCAAAGAAGCATTAACTCAATATCTAGCTCTTAATAATAGAAATCATGAAATAGTCATAGCTCTTCAAAAAGCGTTACAGGATCAAAAATACATAAGATCTAACTACCTACTAGGTATTTCTCAAAAAACTTATGCCGCACTTTCTAAGAAACTTATCCAGAATTATCTAGATAGATCTTCGAAAGTTCTAATTTTAGGTTCCGGTATGCTGGCTGAGGATCTAATCAATCAGTTCAAAAAACAAGCGACTCTTCATCTATCTGCTAGAAATCTAGAAGTATCTCAAAATTTATCTAAAAAACACCAAGTAGATTTAATTCCTTGGAAGGACTTAGAAAAATATCAAGACTATGATTTTATTTTTAATACTATAGGTACCCAAGATCATATCCTTGATGATTCTTTTTTTGAGCACTGGGCTTCAGATAACAATTACTTCATTGATTTAGGTGACCCCGAAATTAATATTGATACAAAATACAAAAAAAATAATTTTTATAATTTAGAAAAAATTTATGAATTAGGTGCTATCGCCAATGAAGAAAAAGCATCAAAAATTAATAAAGCACATGAAGAAATCATGAAACTTAGTGAAAAAAGAATTGCTTGGTTTCGAGAAAGTTTACATAAAAGGAAGGCTCATGAAGCCAGTGATAATAGGAACGCGGGGCAGTCTCCTCGCCAGATCTCAAGCTAACTTTCTTAAGTACTTGTTAGAACAAAATATTCCTAATCGTAATTTTCAAATCAAAACGATTAAAACCCAAGGTGATATTATTCAAGATAGGCCATTGCATGAATTAGAAGGCAAAGACTTCTTTACTAAAGAGCTCGACTCAGCTCTTCTAGAAGAATCTATAGATCTTGTCATTCATTCAGGAAAAGATCTTGGTTTAATAAGACCAAAAGGGATTACAACCGCGGCTGTTCTTCCTAGAGCTTTACCTCATGATATTTTTTTATGTTCTAAAAAAACAAAATTAAAACTTTTAAATAATGAATTTAAAAAATTCAGTGTTGGCTCGAGTTCTCCTAGAAGAATTACTCAAAGTGAGCATCTTCCTTTATTTGTTCCCGGATTAAAAGGTGTAGAGATTGAGAATAAAAATTTACGAGGTAATATTGATACTCGTATTAAAAAGCTCCTTTCTGGTGAGTATGATTCGATTATACTTGCAGCCGCAGGACTTGAAAGAGTTACTTACTTAGAAGAAGGCCAGGATTTTTTCAAAGAGTATGCAGACCAGCTCGAATTTGTTCTTCTTCCGGTTCAATATCACACTCCTGCAGCTAGCCAAGGCGCTTTAATTGTTGAGTGTTTAGAAAAAAGCCAAGATATCTACTCAATGCTCTCTGAGTTAAATGATGAAAAAACGAAGCAAAATATTTATGAAGAGAAAAAAATCTTTCAAGAATATGGTGGCAGCTGTTATTTACCCATGGGAATTTACAAGTTAGATTCTTCACTTTTTCTATCAGGTAAAACTCTAGATAATAAGAGTATTAGAAAAAGTATTTCTTCTAATACTCTAGACTTAAAAAGTAAAAACATCTTTATCGGAATGTCATCTCAAGTTCAAAATCATTGCTTTGATGAACTCATTACCAAAAGTCCTGTGATACAAAATTCAGGAACCAGCCAGAATAGTTTTTTAGCAACAAATCATGCTTTAGAAAACTTTTCAAACTATAAGCACGAAGGACTAATATTTGCTGCTGGCACTCACTCCATGAGAGCTCTAGTGAAAAAGAACTACTGGTGCCATGGAGCAGCAAGCATAGAAGGTGAAAAATCACTAAAAAAATTCATGGATTCTAGAACTTTTAATTACCTTGCTAACTTTAAAAATCAATGGCAAGTCTTCACTCACAAAGACTCCGTTAGTGAAATTGGTGAGATTATTCCTTCTTATGAGAGAAAAACAACTGAGATCTCAAAGGAATTTGAAGAAAATTTAAGAAATTGCCAGTATTTTTATTGGACAAGCTTTAAGCAGTATCAAATCTACCTAGATCGCTTCGATTTCCTCCGTACAAATGATATTGTACATTTCACAGGGAAAGGAAAAACGCACGATGAGTTCAAGAAAAATAAAATTAAACACATAGAACTTTCAAGCCATAAAGAATTGCTAGGATTAGATCATGAATAACACGACACTTTTTGAAGAAGCAAAGAAATATATCCCAGGAGGAGTGCATTCTCCAGTCAGAAGTTTCAAAGGACTTGATCTTACACCTAGGTTTATGAATAGATCTGAAGGTGCTTATATTTGGGACGAGGAAGGTAAACAGTATATTGATTTCTGTATGAGTTTTGGTCCTTTAATTCTTGGACATAAAAACCCAAAAGTAAGAGAGGCCATACTTGGTGCAGTTGATAAAGGATGGACTTACGGCGCGTGTGAAAAGTACTCGCTTGATCTTGCAAAGTTTATTGTAGAAAGAATTTCATTTATAGATCAAATTCGCTTTGTAAGCTCTGGAACAGAAGCTGTTATGACAGCTTTAAGGCTTGCCCGCGGAGTAAGTGGCAAAAGTAAAATTATCAAATTCAATGGCTGTTATCATGGCCACGTTGATTCTATGCTTATCAAATCTGGTTCAGGTCTTGCTGGAACAGCTGAAGCTTCTTCACTGGGAGTAACTCCTAATACATCAAAAGATACATTGATTGTTAATCTTGGAGATAAAGAAGCCTTGGAAAAATGTTTCAAAGAAAATAATGATATAGCTGGTCTCATTATTGAACCTCTACCAGCTAATTATGGCCTACTAGAACAAGACCAAGATTTTTTATTATTCGTAAAAGAAATCTGTCAAAAAAACAATGCTCTTTTAATTTTTGATGAAGTTATTTCTGGCTTTAGAATTTCTTTTGGAGGTATGGCTGAGAAAACTGGAATAGAACCTGATATTGTGACTTATGGTAAAGTCATCGGTGGTGGTATGCCGGTAGGAGCAATCGCTGCAAAAAAAGAAATAATGGAACATCTAGCTCCTATTGGAGGTGTTTATCAGGCTGGTACTTTAAGTGCAAATCCTGTTGCTATGTGTGCAGGATTAGCGAATCTCAAACAATTAGCCGAGGATGACTTTTATACGAATCTTCACACTCAAACTGAAAAAATAGTTGCTGTACTAAAAGAATGGATTGATCAACATACAAATCATAAAATTGTTCATAAAGAGTCATTATTTTGGTTGGTTTCTAGTGAGCAGCCCGTACGAAGTGTAGATAGAATCCCTACGAGTTTAAATGCGGATTTTAATAAATTAAATAATATTTTTATTCCTAAAGGGATTTATCTTTCTCCTAATGCTTATGAAATTGGCTTTGTTAGCTCTGCTCACACTGATGAAGTAATAGAAGATTTGAAAAAGAGATTATGGAATTAAAAAATAATCGTAAATGGCTTTATATTGCTACTGTTTCATGGTTGCTTATTGTACTTACAATGGGGATTTGGTGGCTTTATATAGCTTTCACTTTAGCTAATCATATTGATAACGAACAAATATCAAATATTTTTTCATCAAACTTTTATAGAATGCTCCGCTGGGAAGGAGGCTTTTTCCTAGCACTTTTAACCATCACAACTAGTGCAGTCCTATTTTTATTTCTTAGAGATCATAAAAATTCGACTAGCCTTCAAAAATTTTTCGCTAGTCTTACTCATGAGCTAAAAACTCCTATTGCTAATATTCGTCTTCAGTCTCAGTTTTTATCTGATCTCCTAAAAGATAAAAGCAATGAGCAAATAAATAAAAGTTTAGATTTTCTTAATTCTGGAAGTTATGAGTTAGAAGATAGGTTTGATAATATTATGCACTTATCCAAGATGGAGTTATCTGGTGAATTAAATTATGAAAGTATTAATTTAAAAAGATTTATACAAAGTATTCTCACAAAACATCCTGATAAAAGTTTAAATTATACAATTGATGAAGAGACAGAATCTTCAGATATTTTAAGCGATAGATATGCTTTAAAGATCATTATCAGAAATCTTATAGAAAATAGCATTAAGCACTCTAAAGAAAAAAACATTAACATCACTTTAAAAAAAGAGAATAATTTACTAGCTATGATCTATAGTGATGGTGGAGTTTTCAAAGGTGAAGATAAAAAGCTCGCAAATCTCTTTTATAAGCATAACTCTCACCAAGGAACAGGTATTGGCTTATATCTGATAAAACAATTTGTTGAAAAGATGGGAGGAACATTTACAATTTCAAATAAGGACAAGATTTCTTTCAAATTATGTTTTAAGGTAAGCGATGCATAAGTTATTAATAGTAGAAGATGAAAATTCCTTAGGTGAAATTCTAAATGATTATTTAAAGTCTAAGGGCCATGCATCTTATTTATTTAAGACTTACAAAGATGCTCTTCATTTTTTTAAAGAAAATACTAATAGTATAAAAATAAGTCTTCTAGATATTGGCCTTCCCGATGGTAATGGCCTTGATCTCGCGAAAGAAATGAGAACAATAAATCCGGAAGCTCTGTTTTTATTTTTTTCTGCACTAAATGACCCACAAACAAGATTAAAAGGTTTAGAACTAGGAGCTCAAGATTATATAGTAAAACCATTTGAGCTAAAAGAACTAGAGTTACGTTTAGATCGTATTTTACAAATCCATCAGAAGTTGAAAAATCTTCCAGATGAAATAGGCCTTGGAAAGTTAAAAATCTTTTTTTCTAGATATCAAGTTCAAGCAGCCGATAAATCTTTCATTGATTTAAGTCAGAAAGAATGTGCGATATTAGAAAGTCTTTATATAAACAGAGGCAAAGTTTTGTCTAGAGATCAAATCATTAACTCTATTTGGGGTGAAGATAGTTTCCCGTCAAATAGAACTGTTGATAATTACATTGTAAAACTAAGAAAATGGACTGAAACAGATCCAAATCATATGATAGAAATTCAAACAATACGTGGGATTGGATATAAATTAATAATTAAGGAATAATAATGAATATTTTTGAAAACAGAGACCAAGACATACAACCTGTGTGGTTCATGAGACAAGCAGGAAGATACCATTGGCACTACCAAGGATTTAGAAAAAAACATTCTTTCATGGAGCTTTGTAAAAACCCTGAGCTTGCCTGCGAGGTAACTCTTGGCCCTATTGAAGATTTTGGTTTTAATGCTGCCATTATGTTTTCAGATTTATTATTCCCATTAGAGCAAATGAATCTAGGCCTTCATTATAACGATGGACCTCCTAAACTTGAGACTTATCTAGATACTCATTCTCAATATGAAAAAGTAAAAATTATTAAACCAGCAAAAGATTTTTATACTTTTCAATCTGACACTTGCTCTCTTTTAAAAGAAAAATTACCAGCTAACGTGACACTATTAGGTTTTGTTGGAGCACCTTTTACTCTTTATACTTATGCAACCGAAGGTGGACACAAGGGATCATTAGTTAATTCAAAGCAAGGACTCTATGATGGGCGCTGGAATAAGTTTTTAGATATTCTTCTCCCAAATCTTCTAGAGAATATTTCGATGCAGCTAAATGCTGGAGCTGATGCAATTTGTTTATTTGATACAGCTGTAGGTGAGCTTTGCTATGAAGACTATATGAGATTCATTAAGCCCGTAATGACGATGATCACTGGTTCAGTAAAGAAAAATCATCCTGATAAAAAAATTATTTATTATTCTAAACTTACTCACCTTCGTTATTTAAAAGATTTGGATGCAAGCTCTATAGATGTCTTAGGAATTGATTGGAGATGTGACTTAGTTGAGGCCCTAAAAACTCTTGGGGATAAATACTATATTCAAGGAAATATTGATCCCGTGTGGCTACACTTAGAATGGAATGATCTTGAAAAGAACTTAGAAGCTTATAAAGCTAAGATTCAAGAGCTTGGTGATTTAAAGAAAAAGTGGATCGCAGGACTTGGACATGGCGTTTTAGTCAAAACACCTGAAGATAATGTCAGAAAAGCTGTTAAGTTTATTCAGCAGATGTAAGCAGGACACCACTAACAAATTTATAATCTTCTTCAGCTAGATCATCTTTTTCTAAATGAGAAAAATGATCAATACATAGCTCACTAAGATACATTTCTAGGTTTTCGATAATATCTAGCTCAAATTCTTGAATAAAATCTTTTATATGATTCTCTTTAGAAGGATTTTTTTCTTTTATATACTTTTTAAACTCATTAATCTCCATTCCATAACTCAATTTATTATCAAGTCCAAGGCAATGCTTTATATATCTTGTTAAGAATAGGCCCTCAAAATCAAGATCTTCAAAACGATAATTCAGATAGGTAATTTCTTTATAATTACTAATTTCATTTTTAAATTGCTTCATCAAAGCACTTAGATCAATAAGAAGTTGAGATTTTTGATAGAAGACCTTATAGATTTTAACATTAGAAATAAGTTGTAATACATCTTTATATTTAAACTTCACATCTAACTCAAAAATATCTTGCAAGAAAATTTTAAAGAAATCTCCAAGGAAATCATCGTCATGGCTAAAATCAAAATTCTTAAGTACTGTTTTCATCTTATGAATTTGACCTAGAACTAAAGATCGCCCTATATGCTCTAAATCTTTAAATGAAAAGAATTCAAATAAAGAATCTGTAGATAACTTCTCAGTGTAATTTGTAATAATATAATCAAAGCCTAATGTAATAAATGATTGAACTTTTTCAGAATCAGCTTGTAACTCTCCTTCAATTTTTTGAAAACTTTCATTTAAAACAAAATTCGCATTGATCGTTCTAATATAATCAGTTGGAAGAAAATTAATAATTTTTTCATTTTCAATTTTAGAAATCTCATTTCTGATTTCGTTGTGAATATCATTGCCATCTCTAGATGTCTCTAAAACTCTAATATCAGTTCCAAGTTTCTCTTCTACTGTTAAAAGATATTTCTTCGTAAATTTAGAAAGGATGAAGGTTTCTATTTCTTTAATCTTTAGTATTTTCTTATTCTCAAGAGCATCATAAAAATCAACATAACCCGTTTCATCTAGTCTAGACTTTTTAACCTTATAGGCATTTTCTTGTAGTTGAAAAAAACTTTCATTTACCACTTCCATCAATAAAGCTTGAGCTGCCTCTACTCCTCTGGCTGAATAAAAAACGGTGAGAAAAAACTTTAATTCTTCTGCTAATTTATAATCTTTGTCATACTCTACTAGGTAACAAAAATCATCGGTAATAAAAAAATCATCGCTATTAGGATAAACGGGATGTTCTATATTGTGAGTGTAGATATTTAATCTACCTCTTAAATAAACTAAGAAATGTGGATGCTGAGTGAATTCTTTTATGATTTCTTCATTTTGAGAAATATAGAGAATCTCTATCCATTTTTCATAATTTTCTAAATCAAAATCTTGCTTTTTCCAAAGATCAAGATCAAAGATAAACTCTCTTTGCTTAGAATCTAGCTTAGGTAAAGCAAGGGCAATATCTCTAGCGGTTCCATTTCTTAATAAAAAATATAAAGGCCATAAAGGTAAATGAGTGAGGGTTTCAAAGTTTTCAACCATTTCTTCCAAGGAGTAAGACTCTTGATTAAATCTTAACAATGAATAAGGATTGATACTCAACTTTTTCCTCTTTTTAGCTACTTAGCTATTCCTGCCTAAATTCACAAATATAACAATGCGTGTTAGAATATATAAAAACTACAAGTTCTTTTACTAAAACAAAAGAAACTTGGAAACCCTAAAAGGAGAATGGTATTGATTACTTCATCATTTAACACTGATGCTTAAAGTATTACTACCTGCATAATAATACCTTAAGCCTCAGAGGCCAAAGGAATTATTATGGAAAATCTCAAAAAAAATATTCAAGAAGACATGCCCCTCAAAATCCAAGAATCTGTGAAAAAAAGAGTTTTAAAGCCTCGTCGTTCGATGAAAAAGTTAAAAAGTATGACTCCTAATAAGATTAAAGATAGAAAGGATTTGTTTCATCAAGCTTTTTGGAAGTAATATAAAATTTAGCTCAAGCCATGTGCTTGCTAGCGTCAAATACTGAGAAGAAATCAATGACTATCTTTATTAGGATTTGTTGAGTTTATTTCTTAAACATCTAAAAACGCTAGGACTTTTCTAGCGTTTTTAGATTGATATAATTTCGTAGTTTTTATTTGCAAGCAGTACCATGCCCCACAAGGTCTCTAAAAGAAGTCACTAATTCTGCTAATTTAGAGTCTGATTTATAATAAATCTCTTTGCTCGTAATTCCATTTATATCAATTTGAGCTGAATGCTTTCCATAGTCAGGTTCACTCTGTCTAGCGGAAGAAGAGCTATCCTCATATCTTGTATACACAAATCTGCAAGATTTATAATAAATCCCAGTAAAGAAATTGTTCAAAGTAATCAAAGGTGCTTTCTTTTTAGCCATGGAAATTAATTGCTCGTCAGTTGAAGTCAAAATAATGTGCTTATCTTGTATCTCGTGAAACAAACTTCGTTTTTCTCTAGGAGTATTTTTCCCACAAAGTCCATTTCTTACCAAATGTGTTATTAACCTGTTCCCAAATATTATATTGAAATCAGTGAAGTCTGGAATGACCCTATATTCAAAAATTTTTGTATCTGAATACCTTATCTCGGCAGCAATAGAAGTTGAATTATCAGACCAAACTCTCATTTTGCACTCTTTAAAACTAATACCACTATTTTTATTTTTGGGTTTACTATGTTTCATTACAAATTTAGTTATATCTACATTCTCGAGTTCTTTTATTGAAGATATTTCATAATACGAAGAAGGTGTCTCGTAGGATAAAAGGTTTAAAGATAATAAAAAATTAAGTATTAAGATGTTTTTCATAAAGCTCCTTCTTAGCTGGTATCTCATTTTGAATTTAAACATGGTTGCTTTCATTCTTTTAAATTGAGTCGAATATAGCAACGCTCATAAAAAAACACAATGATAAATAATCGATTAGTTTTGGTATTCCTATCTAACATTGTACTTTCAATAACAACTCTTCGTTGTAAATCACATTATTAAAGAAATAAGGTGTGGCAAATTCGCCTCAGAAAATCACAATACTTCTTATGAAATAAGTAGCTCACAATCAACAAATTCTATATTCTCATCAGAAAAAATAAAAAACTAGGAGATTAAAATGAAAAAAAGCAGAATACTCGGAGTATTATTATTATCAACCCTCACCTATGCATCAAGCAATAGCATTGCAAAGAGAACATTTAAAATAAAAGATGATGAAGGCAATACTCACAAAATAAAAGTTTACGCAAAACCGCTTACTTATAGCACCGATTATTCTGATGATCACAAACCTATAGCTACTCGTTGCCAATACCTATTAGAAAAGCCCGTCACTATAAAAACATATAAAACTCAAATAACTATAAAAAATAAGGTAACACTCTCTTTCAAGGGTGAGAACTGTAAGTCTCGAGATTATTGGCTATCAGGAAATAATACATATGAAGCACCTGCGCTTGAAGGTAATTATCAAGATTTGAGCACAGGATTAAGATTTAATTTTACTTCAGTAACTTTATCCAGAGACTTCAAAATAAAAAACATGAAATGCACTACGACAGAAGCAAAAGATTGTTATTTTCATTACCCCCAACAAGAAAATCTTAATATATCCCTTGATGTTAAAGACAACCCTAACTACTTTCGATCTCGTATTATTGCTACATTCGATGAGGGATTAAAACTTCAAGAATTAATAGCCTATGGATCTAAATCAGGTGTAGGCATGAACTCAAATAATTCTTTTGTGAGCATGCAAGGTAAAAAGTATTTCTTATCAAAAATCCACAACAGAAGTAATAGCTTCCACCTACATTTCCACGAGAATGGTACTGTGAAAAAAATCTATGACTTGAATAAAAATATCTTTATCTTGATACAAGGAGAAAAATATTTTTTAGATCCTTCTAAACCTTCTGCATCTGTCACTTTCTATCCAAACGGAAAAGTTACTAGACTTGATACAATGCTTTCTTCAACTTTGTACCGTAACTTACTAGCCGATAGTGGGGAAAAAATACAAATGGATGTAAGTGATATAATTGATTTTAACAGAAAGGGTCTTGTCACAGGTGGGTACATTAAACCAATTCGATATACTCTAGGTAAAGATTCACGAATCACCGAGTTCAATCAATACTATAAAGGCTATATTTATTCTAAAAGTATCTTCATTCAAAATTACCAAAACCGGACTCCTTTTCACAAGAACAAAAAAGCTCCTGAGTTTTTAGTGGCAACTAATAATTTTTCATTACAGATATCTTATAATCTTCATCGTAATAATTTCCTAAAAAATACTTGTAATGATCAAATTCAACTCTCTGAAAGTGAAAAAAATAATGGCTTTATCATTGATCCTAAGTTTTCTAGTAGCTTCTTTTCTGTCTACCCCAAAAAATCTGAGCACTATGCAAGAGTTCTAGAAAGGCTTGGCCCAAAAACTTTAGTACTAAATCTTGGAAGTAAAACCTATAAGCAATCAAAACTTGGAAAACTTCCTCTCAAGCCCACAGATAAAATAGCACTAACAGGTCTTAAATGTGGGATAGTGAAAAAATACTAGCAAAGAAGTAAGAATAACAACTAAAAATCTCAAGGAGAGACAATCTAACATTGAATCTCCTTGAATCACTTTTCTTAAAGCTGGGACACATTTTCTCATGCAAAACTAGAAATAATTCAAAAAGGTATAAATCTATGAGCAAGGTAAAAAAATCAGGAAAAACTACCATGCCAATATTTTTTAGCACCTTTACCCTTTTTCACTATAATTTCATTCATTAATAACTCTACCTAAGTACTTAATAATCTTAGACTACATCACATAAGCTCTTTATTTTTTAGAAGTATGTTTTAATAAAACCAGTTTTGTTGCTCAAGCAGATAAAAGTTCAAAGAGCACTGGAGACATTATGAAAAAAACATTAGATAAGGTGTATTCTGCACTCTTTTCCAAATCTCTCAAGAAATCTGATTTTTATCCGAATTATGATCATAACAAAGGAATGTTTATGAAATCTTTAGTTGTACCTATGATGATTATCTCTTTAATGATTTCATCTTGTGGCCAAAGAGGACTTGTTGGAGTTGACTCTATTAGCCCTGCAATTGCGCCAGAGCTTGGAAAAGCTGTCTTTAATTTTTGTACTCTAGATCCTGCTCTGATTAAACAAGATTTAAAATTTATTTTTACTCTAGATATTTCTGGTTCGAATGCATCTCAAAATGGTGGGACAGATCCAGATCGATCAAAAAGATATGACTCACTTGTTAGATGGCTTGATAATAGAGCTGATAGTGATCATGAATTCTATACACTCGTTGAATTTGCTGGTAACAGAGCGACTGTTGCTCCTTCTGCGCTGAGTGGACCAGATGCTCCATTTGTAAAAACTAATGCAGAGTTTTCTTCCGTTGTTAATCAACAAAAAGGAAGTACTGCTGATAGTGGAGGAACACCTTATCTTGCCTGGGAAGATACTGTTAAATCAATTATAGAAGCAGATGCACTCAAAGCATTAGAAGAAGCAAGAACTAATAATACAGAGTTAGTTACATCGAGATACGTTGTTGTTGTCTTATCTGATGGCCAGCCAACAGATGATAATGATCCCTACTCTCAAATCTTTTTTAAATTAGAAGAGCAAATCATGAAACTTCCTTCTGATGGAGAATTAGGTGCGGCAATCACGAGCGTTAATGTTAACACTGGTTACTATTACAATTCATTTAATCAAGCGAATAAAGATTTACTTGAAGAGATTGCGAAGAAAGGTAAGGGAGATTTTTATCAATTCGATACAAGTACAGGAACAATTGATTACGATAAGCTTACAAGAGTTTTCTTTAAAAAAGTATCCACTACTTTACTTGATTTGACTTTAGAGAATGTAAATAGTGTTTGGGATTTAGAGTCTAGATCATTACAACCTGACTATGATGGTGATTTACTAGCTGATAGATGGGAGATTATCTTAGGTTCAGATCCAACAAAGGCTGATTCTGATGAAAATGGAATTACAGATGGAGCAGAAGCGAAGGTAAGTATTGATGGTTATCCTTGTAAAGATGCCCAGTGTGATCCTGACTTTGCATTTGAATTTGAAGAATGTGATGCAGATGAAATTGCATCAGGAACTTTGACTGATACGGATAATGATTTAATCCCAGACTGTGAAGAGTCAGTTTATGACACTGATCCATTTGAGTGGGATTCTAATGGAAATAGTATTCCTGATCATTTACTTCATAAATTTTCATTACCTTCAACGAAAAGGCCTGATGATAGTAACCCTACTCCTCCTGCAGCTACGGTTGATTCTGATTTTGATTCAGTAAATAATGCAAAGGAAATTCAATTAAATACTTCACCTATGATTGATAACTCATCAGTTCCAGGTCTAAAGCCTATGCAATATAAAGTTAAACTTGTTGAGCATAGACCTGCTACTCAGCAAAATTGTTATGAAGTTACAGTAGATGACGTTAATATCTTCTTTGGAAATGATAGAATGAGATTTTATGTTTATGAAAATGAACAAAACAATACAGGTAGATCTTATTTAAGAATTTTTGAAAAGAGAATGACTAAAGGACAAGTTCAGATGTCTGAGTCTGATTTGATTAAGTTTTCTAATTAATTTTCTTAGGGATCAAGGATATCTTGATCCCTGTTTATTTAATAATTCGGTGCCTTAATATCCTGAACAATAGAATGTGGATGGTTTTCTTTCAAAGAAGTCGTACTAATCTTTTGAAAGCAAGCCTTCTCATAGAGCTCGTTTAAGTTTTTTGCGCCAATATATCCCATCCCTGATCTAAGTCCACCAACTAATTGATAGAGAAAATCGTTTGTAGCACCTTTTGAAGGAATAATTCCCTCTACCCCCTCTGGTACAAGCTTTCTCTTATTCTCTATATCTCCTTGAGAATATCTATCTTTAGATCCCAGTCCCATCGCAGTCAAAGACCCCATTCCTCTATACCTTTTATAAGTTACTCCATCTTTCACTATTAATTCTGAGGCTGATTCATTAGTAGCAGCGAGTAAAGAGCCTAACATTACTGAACTAGCTCCTGTTGCTAAAGCTTTTACAATATCACCAGAATAACGAATCCCACCATCAGCGATAAAAGGTATATCTTGCTTTCTTAAATACTCGGACACATTAAGTAATGCTTGTAACTGGGGAACTCCTATTCCCGCAATTACTCTTGTCGTACAAATCGATCCCGGACCAATTCCTATTTTTACTCCATCTACCCCAGCTTCGACTAAAGCTCTTGCTGCATCCAGTGTCGCGATATTTCCAGCAACTACATCGATATTTTTAAATAATTTTTTAAAGTTCTTAACTTGATCAATCACTCCTTTTGAATGTCCATGAGCAGTGTCTATAACTAGTGCATCAACTCCATTTTCTACTAAAATCTGTGCCCTTTGAGTTTCATGTGCTCCTATTCCACATGCTCCTGCAACTTGATAACTTCCATGATCTTTTAAAAACTTTACCTCTAATGCTTGATTTTCAGGAGTGTAATTTTTATGAATGACTCCTATTCCTCCAGCTTTTGCCATTGAAAGCGCCATCTTGCCATCAGTTACGGTATCCATAGCAGCTGATATTAAAGGGATATCTAGAGTTATATTCTTAGAAAATTTAGTTTTTACTATCACTTGTCCAGGAGTAATCTCTGAATAATTAGGGGCAATTAAGACATCATCATAGCAAAGTGCAGGATTTAAATCGATTTTCATGCTCTTATTTAGCAAATATCCTGAATTTATCAATCTTGATAGTAAATTTTTCAGAGAAAATACCGATAAATAAGTATGTTATGGCCACTTTTATTACTTGGAGCTTTACCTCTTTATCTAATTTATCATTTAAAAAATCAGGATAAAGATAATGAGGTTACTCTAGATAAAGATTCATCTCAAAATGAAAATGAGCAAAGAGACTATGATCAGGCAGCCTAGCTTAGCCAATGATAGATACTAAATCCATACATCATCAAAAGTACTAATCCTGATTTCTTGGCAAGATACCCTTTCGCAAAACTCATCACCAATATATAAACACTCATAATAGCTAGAACTCCAATTTCAAAATCTAAATTCAGCCCTACTAAGGAATATTTATGAAAAGCAGTTGTACCCAAAACAAGACAAAGGTTAAAAACATTTGATCCTAAAATATTACCTAGAATTAAATTCACATCCTTCTTTTTAATTGTCGCTATAATTGTAGTAAAAAGTTCTGGAGCTGATGTACCAAAAGCTAGCACAACAGCAGATATAATATAATCAGATATACCTAATGCTGATCCTAAAGAAGAAATAGAACTCACTAAATATTTACCTGAAAAAAACATTAACACTAGAGCAACTATCAAAACAAGAGAATTTTTAAGCATATTCTCAGAGTTATCTTCAGTCTCAATCTCAAGGTTTGATTTATCCTTAAACACAATCTGCCACATATAAAATGCGAACAATACTAATAATGAAACTCCAGTTAAGGCATCAAATCCTTGATATAGATAATAAAAACCTGCAACTAAAAAAGTTACTAAAATATGAAAAACCATTTGCTTAAATTGAGTTTCACCTTTTAAAGGAATGACATTTAGAAAGCAAGCAACAGATAAGATCAAAGCAGTGTTGGAGATATTAGAACCTAAAATATTTCCTAAAGATATTGCTTGTTTTCCATCAAAGCAAGCAATATGAGAGACGATTAATTCAGGTAGGGATGTGCCAAAGCCTATAAAAAAAATTCCTATGGCCAAAGGAGACATACCTATTTTTTTGCCTATTTTCTCTGAACATTCGAGTACAAAATTTGAGCTAAGTAATAAACCTATTAGTGATGCAATAAAGATAAAAAAATGACTCATAACTCCCCTCTCTCGACACAATAATTCGTTCAGGATAACTTATTATCTATGAAAAATCTTTTATCTTCAATCTTAAATAAGTTTAATAAAAAAAGCTTTAAGACATTTACTGTAATCTCCTGCTTCCTAGGAGACTTACTATTTATTATTTTTATTAAAACAGTACTGCTATCTGCTGAACATATAAATACTTTTCTTGAATCAGGACTTGGAAACACAAAATTTCAGGAAATCTTGCAATTACCTGATCATGCTAAACTAGAATATTACAACCTAGCTCACCTCTCAATCAATATAGGAATTATGACTTACCTTGTAATTTCTATTTTTGTGTATTTCTTTTTTTATAGAAATAAAAACTGGGCCATTAATTTTATCAAAAATGGAACAGCTTTAATTGGAGTAGCTTTAAGTTTACTTACATTTTGGGAGGCATTACCATTCTCTGTAATCTGGGCATTAATCTTGTTAGCCCTCACGCCTCTTTATATAATTATATATTTTGGATTTAGAAAATTTTATCAGAAAAGGTAATAATTTAATCCTAACTGCCAAGAAATATCACCTTCAACTAATCCCAGTCGAGTGAAGAAAGAAATTTTTGATATATGATTTTCAAATTCTAAATAAGGAGTAACTCCTAGAAAGGATTCTCTGTCTGATTTAAAATTATTAGGAGCTTTTAATAAGGCATCTAAAGCTCCAGATCTAAATAATAAATCTACCCCAAAACCTAAATTCCTAGAACCTTCATCCATATCATATTTAATAGAACTCCCTACTATTGCCCCAAAAGATGAAAGATCAGACTCAGAAAATCCGGGCCCAGCACCAACATCCGATTTTCCAAATAACACGTTCACATGAGAGCTTAGATGAAAAGATTTAAAGGGTAAATACTCATAATTTATTCCTAAGGAATGAGCTCTAAAACTCAAGCTAACAGGTAAATCTTGAATTGAGCTATTTGATATATTAAATTTTTCTTGCCATGAAACATAGCTATAACCAATAGCAAAATTCTTAGGAAGCTTTCTAGTTATTTTCTTCTTTTTAAACTTCTTCTTTTTACTTTTTCGTCTTGATAAACTTTCAATATCATCGACACTCGTATCATCTATTTCACTACCATCTACTCCATCATCCCAATCAACATCTGAAAAATCATCATCTAGACTCGTATCTAATTCTGAATCTAAACTTTCTTCTCTTTTATTCTCTAAATCTATCTTTCTTTTTCCAAGAAGTTTTAGAAATTTATTAGAAGCCTTGTACTCATAATCACTCTTAGCAGTTAGAGCAAATGCGTTTCTAGAGCTATATAAATAATTCTTTGTTCTCTTTTTTAAATACATGTAAGCATCAATTTTCCCAAGAAAATACCAAAGTTTTAATTGGAAATCACTTAAGTTTGCTTCTTCTAAATTTTCATCTAAATACAAAAGGTAATCATCATAATTGGTTTTAGGCTGATAAAGATCATCTACCTTAAGAGTAAGAACTATTTTTTTTCTCACACTTAAAATTTTACCTAAATTAGCAAAACAATTAAAAGAAATACAAATGAGTAAAATTCTTAAAACCATATATGATTTTGTAGTAACAGCTGTTGTCGATCTTCTGCTGCTCCTATCACTCCATAAAATCTTGAATTTCCAAACTCTAATCTCATTTCAACTCTTGGCATAGGAAACCACTGTAATCCTAAAAATAATTGCCACATAGAAGTCTTTCCTTGTAATGAGTCTGATTTATGATAATCAAATGTTTGAAGAAAGTTTAATCCTCTCGCTAAATAATATTGATTCTGTAAAAAAAGAAATTGAGTTTTCGTTTCATTAACTTGGCCAGACTGTATGGTTTCTTCTGCATTCTGCATTCCTAGTTCTGCTATAAGACTTGATCCTTTAGGAAATCCCATTCTAGAATGCGCGCTAAAAATTGTTCGTTTAATATTCTCTGCGCTAGAAAATAAAACTGAAGCTCCTATTCTTAACTTTTCAGAAAACTTATATTCATGCTTACTAGAAACTCCTTTCGCGGCAGTATCAGCATCAGTAAGAACATCACCTATAAAAACTTGTGCTCCACCTTCTATTTTTTCATTATACCAATGATAAGTTAAACCATATGTTTGATCATTTTCAGCAAGTCCAGTTTTTCTTTTAGCTGCAACAGTATGATCTGGGATTCTTAAACCAAATAAATGATCTGTTTTTCCAACATATACTCTATGTTTTTCTGAGATTCTATATTGAACATAATGTTCTCTCGAATATAAAACTTGTCCGTCTCCATTTGCCTCTGGAGCTAAACCTATTGTTCCTGAAACAATAATTTTATCTTCTAAAAACTTAAAAACAGCATTTGCATCTGCTTGCATATGAATATATTTCTTAGGGACCTGAGAGCTACTTAAATCTCGCGCTAAATACAAACCTCTATAATCTAAAGAAGGTCGAAACCAAGTTTGTTTTGGCCTTGAAAAGAAAAATCCAGATCTTTCTGCAATCATTTCTTCATTTGTGTTTTTGGATCTAAAAGTTTTTCCTGCTATTAAGCTTGCTCCTAGGGCTCGCCCATAATCATTTAATGGCCCATTTCCAAAAGCATTATAATGACAAGTTAAACAACTGCCATATCCATAACCTATAAAATTAGTATAGGAATAAGCTGAAGAACTTAAAAATAATAAGATAAATAATAATTTATGCACTAAGAATATTATTTATTGTGGCTAAGCTTCTGTAAAGAAAACTAAAGACCGTTAATCCAGTCTCTTATCGCATTTCTCTGCTCTTCAGTGATACTTCCATTCCGTGGCATATTAGGATTATTACCACCAGAACCCATTATTCTTAAGTATCCTTCTGATTGATCAGCCATACCTTCAATAATATAGCTTGAGTTCTCGCCAAGATTTAAAAATCCTTGCTCTGATAGTTGTAAAAATGAATTTTCATTAGCAGTGGTTAAAAACTCTTCACTTGTAGCATGATGACACCCAGTACACTTATTCGCTAAAACTGCTCTTGCAGCTATCCACCTCTGCTCCGCTGGAGTAGTTCCCATTGTAGTAGTTGTTGTTGTTCCACTTGTCCCACTCAAACTTGTTATATAAGTTTCTATTTTTGATAGTTCAGAAGAGCTTAAACTTGCTAACCCTGAAGGAGGCATAGAGCCATCAGTGATAGAAATGTGAACAGGAGATGAATTCATATTATTCGGTACAATCATCCCACTACTTACCCATAAATCTGATGTAGTCATTCTAAAGTTAGGGCTATTAGGATATTCATCTTCTAAGTCATGACACCAAATACATTTATTTAAAATAACATTATAAAAATCTGTAAACTCTTTTGATTCACTTGGATCTGCAGGTGGTGGTGGGATTGCTCCTGAAGAACCTCCGGTCGTTCCAGATGACGATCCTTGAGAACTTCCAGATGATGTTCCTTGCGCATCCTCTTCACTAAGTTCATCAATCCATTTTTTTATTTTATCTTTATCAGCTTTACTTAAAACTCCATTGGCTGCTGGAGGCATAATTCCTTCAGAAGTCCCTTCAGGAAACAAGCTTTGATAAATCGATGAGTTAGCTGAATCTCCATAAACCACTAGTCCTTGAGCAACATAGTCAGCTTCTGAATAATTACTCCAACCTCCATGACAGCTAAAACATTTTCCTGAACCATTTGCATTAAAAATTGTTAAAACCTCTTGGAAGTTTCCAGAAACAGAAGCTCCAGTTTCATAACCATATTGAGATGCTGAATTCTTAACTCCCTTACAAGAAAATAAAATAAGAGTAAAAAACAAAATTCGAACTAACATCTCTTTATTATATCCTAGGTAGGGAAGATCACCGCATAGGTAGAATTTGTCTCATTAAAATTATCGGTAATAGATAAAGAGTAGCAATCTTTTCTGGTCAGTCTTTAGTTTTCTCAAAATCAACCGATAAGCTATAATATATTAAAAAGGAGTAAGCCTTTGAAGGTACTTAAATTCTTGATTCTTATCGCAAGTATTTCTTTTGCTCAAACGAGTGAAGACATAGCAATAAAAATGTATTCGAGGTTAACAGAATCTATCCCTGCAACAAACTCTTCTATCATCCAAACAATGAAGGGGCATATTCAGAATGGAGATTTTTTATCTGCCGCAAAAGAAGCAACTCAAAGTAATGATTTTTATAATATTGGGCTCAAAAACTTCGCTAAATCATTTACAGATGTTAATAACGAAGGAAGTATTCGTATGCCTTTAAATGATATGAGTGCAACTATCATTGGCTTCACAAGAGATGATATTGATTTCAGTACTATTCTTTCAGCTGATACGTTTTATAGACTGAATACGACTCCTGCATTTTCAATCGCTAATAACACTCATTATGAAAGTGCAGAGAATTCTTATGCTAATCTTAAAACAAGTTTAGTTGCTGATACGATTTCTTCAGTGAATAATTTTGCTCCTTCAAAAGCTGCCGGACTTTTAACGACTAGGGCCTTTGCGGCTAATTCTTATGAAGCAGGGACGAACAGAGCTGCTGTTAACAATATTATGAATCAGTTTTTTTGTAAGACCATGGAGCAAGTCCAAGATTCAACGAGACCTGCTACTAGAGTTGCAAGAGATGTTTTTATTGTTCCTAACCCTACTATTCCGCATCTTTTTCAAACAAGATGTAGTGGATGTCATGGCCTTATGGATGGAATGAGAGGAGCTTTTGCTCATTATCATTTTAATGAAAGAACAATGGTTTATGATGACTCAAAAGTTCATGATAAATACAGCATTAATGCTACTAATAACCCTACTGGTTATATTACAACTGATGATTCCTGGATTAATCTTTTAAACTATGGAGTAACTGAGAGTTTTAAATCTACCCTACTTTCAGGTAAAGGGGCTAAGTCTTTAGGGACAGCTATCACAACGTCTAAGCAATTCTCTGTATGTATGAGTCAAAGAGTTTATAAAAAGCTTTGTCTAAAAGATCCAAGCACAACTTCTGAGAAAAATTACATTTTAAATCTTGCTAATGAATTTAAAAACAATTCCTATAATATGAAAAAACTCTTTGAAAGTGCTGCTAGTAGTGCAAGATGTATTACTGATAGCGAAGGTGGTGCTTTATAATGAAATATTTAAATCTAATCTTATTAAGTTTCTTTTTTATTTCTTGCTCTATGCAAAGCTCTCTTGAGAATGAGCAAGTTCAGGAAGATGAATTAGCTTTACAACCTAAACGCTCACTCCCTGATATCATTGAAGAGCAATACTCATCATCGATTGGAATTTTAAGCTACCAAGGAGTTTTACAATCAATGAGTAATCTTACAGGTGTTCCTATTACAAATAATAGAGTTCAAGTTGTTTATAACGATGTAAAAGATCTACTAGCTGGAACAAACCAATTAAATCTTTATACTCCTTCTGTTCAGCAAGGTTATATGAAAATGGCTGCAGAGTTCTGCAGTGAAATGACTAAATCTGAAAGTCTTATTCGAAATATTTATCCGTCTTATAGCACAAACAATTTAAATATTGAGAATTTAGTAGATGCTTTTGTGAATAAATTTTGGGCCGGAAAAGCAAACCAAGATACAAAAGATTCTGCTATAGAAGATTATTCAGTACTTCTTGAAGATTTTAAAACTCAAGGAGTAAGATCTGCTGACTTAGCTTTTTCTGCTTGTGTAGGAAGTCTAGCAGCATTACCGGTAATGATTTATTAATCATTGGAGAAAAAAAATGAGTGAAAAATTATCAAAACTAGAAAGATTTCTTATCAAACAAGAAGCTGAACGATTAAAAAAAGAAGAAAAAGCTCAATATGATTTTATAAGAAATCATGAAAAAGTTTATAATAGAAGAGAATTTATGGGCCTTGGTCTTTTAAGCGGATTCTCCTATCTAACTATCCCTAGTATTTTAACTTTAGCCGCAAGACAAGCTTCTGCTCAACCGCAGAACTGTGTTATTGGTCAAGCAGGTGGTTCATCTGGCGGAGGTTCACCTTGGGCTTCATTTTTACAAGTAGATTTAAGAGGTGGATCTTGCTTATCTGCTTCTGTTATTCCTTTAAAAAAAGATGGTAGTTATCTGAGTGCTTCTGGATATGAAAAATTTGGTTATGGATCAGCTGTTAATCCTAACCTTGAACAAAACCATACTACTGAGTTTGGTTGTAAAATGGATACAGGTTCTTCTTTTTATCTAGGAATAAAAAAAGGGCTAAGTGATGCTGGAATTCAAGACTCACAAATTGAAAACAAGATAAGATCTATTTCTTTTGCAACCGAAACAAGAGATGATAATGCAGGAAACAAACTCTCTGCCACTCAAATTATGAATCAAATTACAGGGCAAGGAAAAGTAGCGAGTATAGTGACAGGTACAAGTAATACTGCTAATGGTTCTTTTCATGCTTCAGCTGGAAGTAATAAATTTAAATCAGTGAGAGTTACGAGTGAAAACTCATTAAACTCTTTAGTAGATATAGGACCTATCTTATCAAAGCTAAATCGTAATCAAGCACAACAATTATTAGACGCTGCTCAAAAGATGAGTGAAAAAAAACTTAATGAATTTAATAAAAAAGATTTGACTCAACAATTAAAAGATTTAGTAAACTGTGGTTTTTTAAATGCAAACCATGTTGTTTTTAATACAAATACAGCAAGTCTTTCTCCAAAGAATGATAACATTTATACAAGTTCTTTTGGAGATTTAAATCAATCAGCCAATTTTCAGGATGCAGTTGTTGCTAAACTTATTTTAACTGGTCAGAGTAATGTTGGTGGCTTAACCCTTAATGGATATGATTATCATAATAATCAACCTCATACCGCTGCGAGATCTGGAACTGTCAAAAGATTTGAAGCCGGTGAGAAGATTGGAAAATTTATTGCAGCAGCTGTAAAAGCAAATAAGGAGTTAAGTATATTCGTAGCAACAGACGGGTCAGCTTCTTGTAGATCTAATGCTCCTGTTTCAACTCAATCAGCAACAACTGGAGCTGGATTTTTATCTCAAGGTAAAGAAGATAATAGTGTAGGTCAAAACCTTGCTTTCTTTTATAGTCCTAATGGATTTGAGGGAGAAAACTTAAGGTCTTATCAATTAGGAGATTATGTTGATTCAGGAGCTATTAATTTACAAGGTAATCCAGTTTCAACTGATGTACGAACAGTGATTGCTTTTGCGGCAAATTATTTGAATTTCCATGGAAAGATTAATGAATTATCAAGTGTCTGTTCTGCTATTGGACTCGATAATCCTTTTAAAACACCAAGTGATATGGGTCAAATCTTAGTCATTCCAAAGAAGAAAGTTGCTTAATGAAAAATATATTAATACTAACTTTTTTATTTTTTCTTTCTTGTAAGCAATCCAGCGAAGGATCTAAGAAAAAATCAGTTTCAGTTCAAGGTGATCCGATCTATCAAGAATCTGTTTTTTCTTTTTATGATCATTTATATCCCAAATTAGAACAATACTGTGCGACTTGCCACAAATCTAGTCAAACTCCTTACCTCGCGTCCAATGATGTTACACTCGCTCACGATGCCATTATTCTCAATGGAAAGGTTGATGCTAATAACGCCTTGAATTCTAGGTTATATCTAAGAGCTAAGATTGATAGACATAATTGTGATGCTTTTGATTGTGACATAGTTGCTGATGAAATCGCCGCTGGACTAGAAGAGTGGCTACTAAAAATAGATCAAAGATTATTAAAACCACGAGGAGTGCTTTCTCAAAGTTTGCAAATCTCAAGTGGTGAAGATGTAAGTACTGATTTTAATTCTGAATCTATTCCTGGGAAGAAAATCTCTCTACAAATTCCTAGTGCTGCTTTACCTGGTGGTGCAAATTTATCTTTAGAAATTTACACACATGAAGAGCATTTGCCTGAAATGTATTTAGTTAAAAATGTTGAGCTTACTTCTGGTGATGAGCCTTTAGCATTTAGCGGACTTAGAATACATATTAATGACACTCTAGATCCTTTAGAAAATAAATTTCTTACTTTGACTGGAATTGTTTTAGCGAATGAATCAAAAATGATTTCTAATCCAAATGGTACTTTCAAAATGACTCAAACAGGTACTATTGACGGGCCAGAGAGTGATAGTGTAAGTATTTCTTTTGAAAGATTACAGATTTATAAATAAGAAAAATCACTTACAAAAAAAGATTTATTCTTACTCTTATTACTTAAAGTATAAATTCCTGCGAGTGCTAAAATAAAAGATTGAAAAGCTCTAGGTTTTTGATAAAGTGCTTCCCTATCTTTTTCATACAAAAACAAATTACATTTCTTTTCAATTTTTCTTAAAATCTCTACTCTACTTTCGGCTGAACTATGAAAAGCTTGCAAGGCCCTTAAGTCTTTAGCTTCTAAAATTTTTGCTCTATATAATTCAATAAGATTTAAGGTGTAATCTGATTCAAAAACATTTAACTCTGAAGGTAGATGTTTTTCTAAGTACTGAAATCTTAATACTTGATTTGAATTTCCACTACCAATAGAATTATATCCTCTTTTAAAAAAAGTCATAAGATCATCGTGATAGTTAAGAGATAAATCAACATCAAGCAATCTATTCCAATAAGGAATAAATCCTTTTTTAAGCTTTCTTTTCAAAGACTTTGACAGTATATGAGGACTATTTTCTAAACGATCTTGTTCATACTTTTTAGGATTATTACTTATCGCTTCTTCATCTATTTTTAGTTGTGTTTCAATTTTATCTCTTTGAGCAATCACTTCAGAAACTTCACATTTAATTGATCCTGGACAAACAAGATCACAAGTTGAACAAGGAGGCATACTCAAAGGAAAATCTACAACAATAGATGATAATTTAAAATCTTCAATCCACGCAAGTAAGCTATCTTCAGTTTTAGGATAATCAAACTCTCTTAATTGTTGACAAGTTTTTAAAAACCATCTTTTCTCTTGTGTAAAATATTCTAAAACACAAAAATAAAAGCTTTCTTTCCTCCCACTTCCAACTCCTATACCAGCGATAGATGTTTTCACTCTAAAGGCCTTTTGATTTTAAAATCAAGTACTGACATATCATGTTCTTTTATGGCCAACTTATATTTTTCTTGCTCTTCTCCTATCAGAATAAAACAGCCTCCACCTCCGGCTCCACAAACTTTCATCACTCCACCTAGACTCTTATTCAAGCTCTTCATCTCTGGAGTTAGAATTGTCGGGAAAATTTCCTCTCTTAGCACTCCTTCCTCTAGAATAGATTTTAAAACATTAACATATTCTTTCGCTTGAATTGCTTCGTAACATTTTCGACTAACTTGATTAATCTTTTTTAAACCAGTCTGGGTTTTCTGATCTTTATCAAAAAAGTTTTTATAAACTCCCCAATTATTAATTCCACTACTTCTATTTTTCCCTGTAAACCCAAGAGTTATATTTGATTCTAGAAATTTTTTAAGTTCATTATTAAATAATTGCTCTACTTTCACACCCTCGATTGATGATTTAAGAGCAAGTATACCGCCAAACAAAGAAGGATAATAATCTTGATACCCAGGCATACCTTGATTTAAAATCAAAGCTTCATAACTTTGAACTATTTTAATAGCATCTATTTTGTTAAAATCTTTATTGAAAAAATTACTTAAGGCCTTAAATAAGCTAACTCCCAAAGTTGACGATCCACCCAATCCAGAGCCATGGGGAACATTCGCATCAAGAATGATATCAAGGCCCATTTGGGGCTCAAAATGATTCACTATAGAAAAGACAAAGCTTAATTCTTTAAATTGTTCTTCAGAAAAAACACCATCTTTGTAAAAACTATGATGACCTAAATCTGAAAAATCAACGCTTGCCTTATTATTATAATTTTTAGATTCAATAGATATTAAAGAATCATTTCTTCCGCTAATGCTAACTTTAGTTTCTAACTCTAAAGCAAGATTAATCGTTACGACTTTTTCTAATAAAATATTAATTGGAAATATATCTAAGGTTCCACCCGTAAGATCAACTCTTGGAAAACCACTTAGTTTAAGCATTCATAAGGCCAATATAAGGAAGTTCCCTATAGTTTTGAGCAAGGTCAAGTCCGTACCCAATAACAAACTTATCTTCAATTTCAAAACCTAGGTAATCAATATTCACTTCAATCTCTCTTCTGGAAGGTTTAGTAAGTAAGCTCGCAAGCTTCATAGATGCAGGCTCTTCTTCTTTTTTTAGTCTCGCAAGAACTCTATCTAAAGTTAAGCCTGTATCAACAATATCTTCTACTATTAAAACATGTTTTCCTTTTAAGGATTGAGAGAGTTTATAACTTATATCTACTTGCCCAGAAGTTTCAGTGTTGTTTCCATAAGATGAAGCACTGATGAATTCTAATTGTGTTTTTCCTCCAATCGCTCGTAATAAATCAGCACAAAAAATAATTGCACCCTTTAAGATACAAAGAACAATTATTTCTTCATCACCATAATCTTTTCTAATCTCAGCTCCTAGCTCTTTAATTCTAGTTGAGATTTCTTCTTCACTAATAAAAACAGAAATATTACTCATTATATATCCTTATCTAAACAAACGAATTATTTAACACTTCCCCGATTCCTCCTGCTCCTGGAAGAACATAATGGATATTATTTAAACCGCGTTCTTGGTCAAAATTTTCACCATAAGCTGTCTTTAAAATATCAGCCTCACTTAATCCCCTATCATATCTCAATGAAACAATTTCGACTTCAGGAAACTCCGCTTTCATTTTTCTTACATACTCTGGAGTAATAATTAAATGAAGAGCTATAACTTTTTTAGGTTTGTGTTCTAATTTATTCAACATCTTTGCGACATGAGCAATTGTTGAGCCAGTGGCTCCCATTGGATCAGGTAAAAAAACAATTCTATCTTTAAAGTCTCCACCAATCTTTGAACCTGAAAAATCAACCCCCACAACTTTTCCATTAGCATCAGTTTTTCTATTAATATAAACATGATCTTGTCTAATATTTTCAGGAATAAAGATATGATTTAATAAATCAAAGCAAATATGAGAAGGCCAAGTTCCAGCTCTTGCTAAACCTATGACTGAAAATAAAGTATTTTCATCCAAAGACTCAAAGTGAACTACGCCTTGTTCATGCATTTCTTTCATCCTTGTATTTTTAGAAATATCTTCTTTATCTAAAAAAAGATTCAATGCATTTTCTACCAAAAACTCATAAGTCATTTGGAAGTATCTATTTAAGTTAGGTTGAGTGACTTCTTGGCTTCCAAGACGAGCTAAGATCATTTGAAATAAGGGATTGTTTTGAAACAAATGAACGTTTTTAGGGAGTCTGTGATTAGACTCATTACTCTTATATTCTTCTTTATAAAACATGTTGCTAGTTTAGCGGATTTTTTTCAATCTGAGAATTTGTACTAGCACTCGGAGAAATAAGAGAGGAATGATCAATTTCCTCATAATGAGCTCGGCATCTTGCTTGATATTGGTCTTTTTCTCCTAGTAGAAATTGCTCATCACTTTCTACTAACCTTTGGCTTCTTGAAGCTGGAGCCCCACAAATCATGCATATTGATTTAATCTTAAAGACTTCATCAGCTATAGCTAATAATTCAGGCATTGGTCCAAAAGGAACAGCTCTGTAATCTAAGTCTAATCCAGCACAAACAACTCTATATCCTCTATCAGCAAGTTTTTTAATAACTTTAATAATATTAGAATCAAAAAACTGAACTTCATCAATCGCAACTAAGCGAGTTGAGTCATTGATTCTATCTAAAATATCCATGGCTTTTTCAACAGGTTCACTAGGAATACTTTGAGCCGAATGACTTACCACTTCATTTTCATCATATCTAGTATCAATTGCAGGCTTAAAAATTTGAACTTTCTGCCTTGCAATTTGTGCCCTACGCACTCTTCTAATAAGTTCTTCTGTTTTACCTGAAAACATTGGACCGCATACAACTTCGATGTGACCTTGAAAGTGGATTGAATGATAGCTCATAAAATCAGGTTATCTCATAACTTATGGATTGTAATTGGCCATCAAACAAGTGTGAGTTTTTTTCTGATTTTCTTTGAAATAATCAAAAGTCTTAATATTGCTTTGCACTAGAATTTCTACATCATGCTCAAAACTATTGCTAAAATTACGTAAAGGCCTATTTTAAGAATATAGGGAAATAGAACGATTAATAGACTTAAAGCAATATGCTGATGAAAGTACAGTGTTAGGTTTCTGACAAACTGATAACACTGCCAAAATCCTTGAAATAAAGGCCCTAAAAATGGAATGATAGTTAAAATATGGCTACTAAAACCACTTGCTATTAAATACTCATCTTCATCTTCTTTAAACTCAATATTTGTGAAATAGGATAAAGATCTAAAAATAAATCTCCAGACAACAAATTCTGCGAACAAAGTTAAGGGAAAAAATAATATCCCAAGAGAAACCATGCTAGTAGCAAATTTCATTCCTGCTACAAAATCTAATTTCTCAATAAAAGGCCTTAGTTCAGCGATACTTCCAAGTTCTTGAATGCTACTTAAGTTTTTTAGACTAAGAAAAATAAGGAACAGAAGAATAATTCTTGAGAAAATATAAAAAGGCCAAGAAAGTAGCATCGCTTCTTTAAAACCAAGTCTTGGTGTTTCAAAATTTCTTTCAGGATATATTAAATTTTCAAAATATTTTCTAATTAGATTCATAGAACTCTCGAAAAGGATTCTTTTTATTCATTAAAGGCCATAGGTATTTATAACTTAAACCCGTTTCAATATCATGGACATACAATAAACTTTGATGAATTTTAAAATAAAACTCTTTATTTAAAACATTAAGTTTTAAATAATCTGTTTCATCAAAATTACTTTCTTGTACAACATCAATAAATGTATATTTTGAATGACAAAAACTGAGATAACACAAGATTTCTCTTATTCCTTGCTCCAATAGAGGATCTCTTTTTATATCTGAAGAGAAAATATTCAATTTCTTATCAATACTAAACAATCTCTCTAGCGATTTTTTAGAAATTTTAATTTTCATATTATCTTGTATCAAAGCTAATCGAACTAGTTTTTTACTCCAAAAGTTTTTAATTGATTGAAATAAAAAATCCACTTTCTTAGGGTCAAACTCTAGATAAGCTCCGGTCTTTAAATCTTTTAAATAAGAAAACTCACCAAACTCATAATATTTATATTCATTTTGATTAAATTTAAACCTAGCTAATTCTTCTAACTCTTCAGTTGAAAGATCTAACACATCTCTTGGTTTTAAAGCTTCAAGCTTAGCTTTGAAGCTTTGATAATACTCTCTATCGATCCCCACACTCTTAGGTGGTTCAGGAGTAGTTTCGTAATTAATGAAATCTATTTTTTTAGAGTTTTGTTCAATGTTTCTTGAGAATATTTTTAAATTTTTTACAAAAGGAGAAAAAATCACTTTTTGAAGGTCTGAAAGATTTATTAATAAAGATTTATAAGACAATGCTTTCTTTTCTAATTCATCTTTATAAAAGCCAGAAAAAGAAATATTCGATTGAGCGATATAAATATCTTTATTTCTTTTAACTATAAAGTTTCCCGTTAAAGGGTTAATATCATAAAATTCAAAGCGATCTTGATTTATAAGAATTCTAAGGACTTTAGGAGAGCTAACTTTTTCTGCTTTCCCTAGGATTTTAATTTGTTTAAAAATTCCTTTCCATGCTAGAAGTCCTTCTGAAGAAATATAATGCTTTCTATACGACATTCCTTTTTGTGTTTTCTCAAAAATTGCATCACCAATAACGAGTTTTTCAATTTTTTCTGGAAGTTCAAAGGAAAGACTACTCTCCTCATTTCCTCTTTGATCTAAAAGATAAGCTAAGAGAAGAAGAAATACTAAAAGAGCAAACAAAAGAATATTTTTTTTCAACTCCTCCTCCTCTTCCATAAGAACCAAGAAAAAAGTATTGAAAGCAAAGGAAAAATGACTAGATTCCACCAGCCAAGAAATTTCGCTGAAGAAGGGTTTAGTTGAATTTTTTCTTCTATCATCGCTCTTGACTCAACTAATAAATCTTCTCCTCTTAACCAGTCCAGCAAATTCAGGAAAAATAACGTATTTCCCTTAAAGTTTGAAAATTGATTTGTGAGAAAACCTGCATTCGAAACAACGACTCCCTTTCTAAACTTTTCCTGCTCAATTGCAACAGCTATATCCAAAGGGCCTTTGGCATCTTCTTTTCTGAACTCAACATCATTATCAAACTTATTAAAGTTTTGAATTCCCCAGCTATCAGGAAAGCTTGATGTTTTCAAAACACTAAATGATTTATTTTTAATTGCAATAGAACTCAAAGCATTCAAACGAACTACTGACTTTATAGCACCAGAGAAAGATTTATGATCACTTCTATAAAAATCCAAAATGGTTGCATCTCCTGAGTCTTTACTAAGTTTCGCATCAACTATTACATCGTTTTGAAGAACAACACCGTCTTGTTTAAAAATCGATCTTAATTCCAAGTTAGGTTCTTTCTCATTTGGATTCAACGCTAGAAATATTTTTTTCTTACTGTTTTTTAACTCCTCTACTTCCTTTTTTGTAAATAAATATTTCGCTCCTAAAATGAGATAAACATCACATTGATCCTCTACGTTTCTCACAACTTTCAATCTAAATCCTAAGTCCTTTAGATTTTTAAATAAATTACTGCCACCCTTTTTTTCATTAGATAATAGATCTATTTCACTATGTCCTTCAAAAAAACAAAGTTGTGAGTTTTTCATTTCCAAAAAAGATTTAATGACTTTACTAAAATCTTGCTCGTCTATTGAATCATAGAGAATTCTTCTTTTACCTTTAGAATAAAATACGAATGCTGGCGTAGAAGATACATTGTGTTTTTTAGCTTCTAGATAGTTTTTATCTGGATCAATAAAATTTAACTCTAGATTATAATCATTATCAAACAAAGAGAAAAAATCAGCGTAAGTTCTCCATTCTTTTTTATTTGTTAAAATATAAACTTTTATTTTTTTATCAATTTTTTGAGCTAATGCTTTCACTTCTGAAGAAATTGAATTTTGTTTTGCTTGAGTGACATCAAAGTTCTTATCGTATTTTTGTCCTAAATAATTCCCCATACACATAATCAAAAAAACTAGAATTATATAAATAAAATAAGATAATACTCTAGACTTTTTAATTATCATCGTACTTTCTCCCATTCAAGCTTTTGAACTGCAAGGAATAAGAAAAAGAAGATACCACTAGAGTAAAATACAATATCACTGGTTTTAAATATTCCTCTTATATTCGTTTGAAAATGTCCAAGAGGAGAAAGATAATTAAAAACTTCAAATAATAACGAATTATCGAGGTTTATTGCTAGTACAGGAAGAAAATTTAAAAGTATTCCAAAGGCTAAAGAAGCTAGGATACTTGAAATATTTGACTTAAAAAATACAAAGAACATTAGGCATAGTGCCGAATAAAAACATGTTTGAAAGATCAAACCCAAAAGACCGATTAATAAATATCTTGAATCTCTAATCCCTATAGTTTGCAAAAAGTACAATATCACTAGAATAGGAACTAAGAGCAACAAACCAAATACAACAATCGTTATATATCTAGAGAGCAGGTATTTCCAAGAACTCACTCCTCTTAATTTTAACAAATGATAAAAAGTTTCTTTTTCTCCTGAAAACACTTGATGAGTCATTAAAGAGCATAACAACAAGGTCAAAAGATTAATATTGTGAAAAAAACTAACCGTAATAGTCGTTACTGGTGAATCAAATTGTTGCCCACTTTCAAACAGGTAAAGAAAATTAAAATAAAGATTAAAAAAGATAGCACTAATAAAAACGGAGCTAATACTTAAAAAAAGATAAGTGCTTGGCTTCTTAATCAATCTTTTGAGATCAAATAAAAGTAAACTCACTTTTCACCTACTAATTCAAGATACTTTTTTTCTAAACTATGATCACTCTCTATTAATTTACTCAACTCTCCTGAGTACAAGCATTTTGCTTGATTTAAAATAGTAATATCTTCTGCTAAACACTCTATTTCATTTAATTGATGACTCGAAATGATAAAGCTGATTTCTTTTTTTAATTTATCAATTAAATCTCTTAACTTTTTTATAGATATAGGATCAAGATTTACGTTAGGTTCATCTAAAATAATTAATTTAGGATTACCAAGAAATACTTGAGACAAGGCAACTCGTTGCTTATTTCCCTTTGAGAGATACTTTATGATCTTATGCTTGAAAGGCTTTAAATCAAAATAACTAATAATTTCATCTACTGAGAAAAACTTATTACTCTTATGAAGAGAGCTAATGAAATCTAAATAAGTAATGACTGATACTTCTTCCACTAGAGGTGCAATTTCAGGCAAGTAATTGATCTGATTTTCAAGATCTTGAGTAATAACTCCTGAATCATACTGACAAAAAGAAGAAAGAATCTTTAATAAAGTTGTCTTCCCCGCTCCATTAGGTCCAAGCAATCCATGAACTCCACACGCCTTAATCTCAAGGTTTAGGTCACTAAGCGCCATAGTCTTACCATAAGACTTAGATACACCTTCAAGTTTAATTAATGAGCTCATCAAATACCATGGTAACAAACTCAGGCTTACTTTGGAAACTTTACCCTCTTAAGTATCTGAAATATAACATTTATAATAATCTTTATGGATAATTCTTTCTATGAGGCCCTCAAGGCTCATATTTTAAAATTTGAGCGTATTTTAATCACGACACATGTTGTTCCAGATGCTGATGGAATTGGAAGTCAGATAGCACTCTCTGAGGCCCTGAGCGCAATGGGCAAAAAAGTATTTTGTGTTAATGATGATGAATTAGATAAAAGATACAAATATTTGAATGAAGAAAAAACTATTCATAGCTTAGAAGAATATCTAAATGTAAAAAAAGATTTTCAACCAGAACTTATTATCGTTATTGATACTAATAAAATCTCAAGAACTGGGATTAAAATGAAACAATACCTCTCAGTTTTTGGAGAGATTATTTTTATTGATCATCATCCCTTTGATAAGCCAATAGAAAACACTCACTACATTGATGTAAAAGCTGCTGCAACGGGACAAATCATTGGAACCCTTATCAAAACAATGGGGCTTTCATTTACTAAGAATATGGCAAGAGGTTTATATACAGCAATCTTAATTGATACAAATACATTTAGATATCCATCCGTTACAAATGAAACTCACAATCTTATTGCAGAGTTATTAGAAACGGGGATGAAAACAACAGATGCTTATAATGAAATCTATGGGGCAAAACAACTCTGTAATATGCACCTACTCGGTCATATACTTCATAATTGTAAAATGAATAAAAGTAAAAATATTGCTTGGATTACTATTTACCAAGAAGATCTAGAAAAATTTCAATCAACGATTGAAGATACCCATTCTTATATTAACAACTTACTCATTCTTCAAAATGTAAAAATTGCTTGTATGTTCAGAGAAGACGGAAGAAGAGTTCGTTTAAGTATGAGATCTCATGGTGATATAGATGTTGGAGAAATCGCAGAGGAACTCGGAGGAGGAGGCCATGCTCACAGTGCTGCAACGGTTTTTGAAGTACCTCCTGGGTATGATAAAGATGTTATTATAAAAAATAGTCTTAATAGAATTGAAGATTTTTTAAATTCTTCATTATAAATTACTCAACATCCCAAAGCCTTTTATTAAGTATTAACTCAGAGGCAAGTTTTTCAATCTCTCTAGTTAGCTCATCTTTGTCATCAATATTGATATTTCGTAATTTATCATTTCTAAGAACTAGTTCTGCTACGTAGCGAGCCCTTTTTTCTAACATTTTATCAATGGGCTCTCTTGGTAAAAAATAATAAACAAATTCGCAGTTTAGCCCTTCAGCGACTCTTTTTAATTTTGACAAGGTAATAGCTTCTGCTGCTTCTGCTTTTTCAGTCTCACTTATATTATTAGGTGAAACTCCTACTCTTTTAGCTAATGCTTTAGAACTCATATTCAAAGCTTTTCTTATAAATCGAATCCAACCTGAAGGAGGCCTAGCAATGATATCTTGCATCTTTAATGAATTTAATCTTTCTTCTATAGGCCTTAGCGAGTTCATCTTAGGATTTCTTTTTTCTTAGTAGACTAAGCATTTTATTTTTAAAGACTCTTTCATTATATCTCAATGAAAAACGCCTTAAAGTGTCGGCTTCAATAGAGTTTTTTTCTAAGAGGTCTAATTTATTAATTACTTCCTTAAAAGATTTAACGTACTTTACTGCACCATCACCTAAGACTTCTCTGTTTAAAAAGTTATCCAGTAAAACACATGGGATACCAGTTGCAAGTGCACAAAAAGCTCTCTCGGGATAAGTTGATCTCATATCAAGATATAGTCTGGAATTTAAAAGTTCTACATAGAGTTCATGATTACTAATTCCACTAATTACATCGAGAAAAGGATATTCTTTTTTTATCACATTTTTAGTTTTCTTATTTGTAACCACAACTAGTTCTTTCTCAGGACCTAATTTTTTGATGAAACTAGCAAAAACTTCTTCATCATAATCATCAATATTTAAAACATACTTTGATGACTTTTTATAATTACCTAATTGTTTAAAATCTTTACTTGGAAAAGGCCTGGTTAGGACTTCATAGGGCTTATTATAAGCCAATGAGTTCGCTAGAAAATGAGAAGAAAAATAAAGATCATCTAGCTTATTTATAGATTTGATATACTGCTTATCCAATTGTTCAGCAAAGAAACGATTAGTTCTATATGGTCTATCATAAATATAACGAATAACTTCTTTGTTCTTTGGCAGAGGGATTAGATGAGAAAATCCTTGAGATAAAACAATGTAAATATCAGCACTCGGTACTTTAAATTTCTTAGCAAATTGTGATGTTAACAATGGCCACTTAAAAAGAGAGTGGGACCTTTTAAAGATTTTATTTAATCCTGTGGAATGAATTTTATAAAGAGATAAAGGAGTTTCTAAACGCTCTTCATTAAAAAACAGGCTCACTAATTCAACGTCTTCCCCAAGCCCCATTAAACTTTCGAGGATAAGCCTCGAGGAGTCATAGGAATCAATATAATCTGTAATTACTATTATTTTCACGATTCTCTTTTTAGCTGCAAATAAGTTGTACTTGATAATAAAAGTATCCCACCAAGTATTTGAATAGATGATAATGATTTTCCTAAGAATATCCAATTAATAATCACTGCAAAAAAAGGAAAAAATAATTCAAGTAAGGTAGCTATTTTTGCTTCTGTGCTCTTTAATCCCCTGTAATAAGCGTACATTCCAAATATCCCAGAGATTAAAACCAAGGATAATATTTTATTTAATGTTAAATGATCTAATTGAGTTGAATTTAAATTATAAGCAAAGGGCATTAAAGCAAGTGCCCCCCACATAAATCGTCCAAGCATAATATCAAGTTCACTTAATCCTTTTAAACTGAGTTTTCTTCCAAATACAGTGGCACTTCCCCAACCGATTACAGCAATTAATGATAAGAATATTCCATGAGAATATTTAAACTCCAAAGTAAAATCCTCAACACTCAAAAAGATAGCACCAATAATAGCGAGGAGTGCAGCAAGGATGAAATGAGAGGGTATTTTTTCTCGTAAAATAAAAAAAGATAAAACAATCGCTACTAATGGTTGAAGTTTTTGAATGAGTATAACAATCGAAGGATTTAGATACTGAAAAGCAGAGGTAAAACACACCGTTGCTAAAGCAGATCCTAAAGAACCAATGATAAAGAATGAAAACATGTATTCTTTTTTAAATATTTTAGTAAAAGACTTGAATGAAAACACACAAAGAAAAGAAAATGCCAAAATATGCTCATAACAAACAATCTGAGTGCTACTCAATGAATTTGCGAGAGGATATCGGATAAGAGTATCAAATGCCCACAATAAACATGCTAAAACGATAAAGAGTGAACTCATAAATTAATTTCTTCTCTAAATTGACTTAATTTTTCTTGAGCTCTTTTCGAGGCAAGTTCTTTTTTTATAATTTTTCTTCTCTTATTTCTTCTTTGCTCTTTATTCAAATCCACTTTAGGAAGAAGACCAAAGTTAATATTACTAGGCCTTGGCTTTGGACTCGTCATAACATAGTTAACCAAAGCTCCTATAGCTAACTCACAAGGCCATATAGAAGGAGTTAAACCTTCATATCGTCTCATAATTTGATGAGCAACATATAATCCAATAGCTGCACTCTCTGTATAGCCTTCTACTCCTGAGATCTGTCCTGCAAAATAAATATGAGAATTTTTCTTTAAAGAAAAATCTTTTTCTAAAATTCTTGCTGAGTGCAGATAAGTATTTCTATGAACTGATCCTAAATGATTAAAGCTTGCTTCTTTAAAGCCTGGAAGCTTTTGAAAAATTCTTACTTGTTCTGAATATTTTAATCTATTCTGAAACCCAACCATATTATAAGCTGAGCCTATGAGATTTTCTTTTCTCAGTTGAATAACAGCGTGAGGAGTTTTTCCTTCATGCTCCAATCCAACTGGTTTCATACAAGAAAATCTTAATGTATCAACACCTCTTTTTGCCATCACATCTATAGGTAGACAGGATTCAAAAAACTTAGGATCTTCAAAGTTTTGTGGAGGAACAATTTCAGCACCAACAAGCTCATCTACAAAGTCTAAATACTCATCTTCATTTAACGGAACATTTAAATAGTCAGCATTGTCTTCAGCTTCTTCATACCTATTTTTAAAATAACACTTTGAAAGATCTAGACTATCAACATCTACAATTGGAGCGATCGCATCGTAAAAATACAAATCATCATTAGAAACATAATTAACAATCCAAGATTCCAAAGGCTTCAGAGTTAAAGGCCCTGAAGCAACAATGACAAAATCAGCCTCATGTTTTTCTTTTAACTCCACTGGATCAGTTGCAATCTCATGAATAACTTTAATCATAGGATTAGATTCAATAATATCAGTGATTTTTTTTCCAAAAAGTTCTCTGTCTACACTTAAAGCGTTACCAGCAGGAACAGCAACTTCGGTTGCTACTTCTAAAACTAAAGAACCAAGGGCCCTCATTTCTGATTTTAATATTCCATGTGCAGAGTTAGGATCTTTAGATTTTAAGGAATTTGTGCAAACTAATTCAGCAAAATTATTAGTTTTTTGAGCTGGGGTTCGTTCAATTCTTTTACTTTCATATAAGTAAACCTGAACACCCTTTCTAGATAAATACATAGCCGATTCTATTCCCGCTAATCCTGCACCAATAATTACGACCTTTTTATTTAATTTTTCTTTCAATTTAAGCACTTCCCTTCATTACAAAAGCTGTTTATTTGATTACAATTCATAAATAACGGAGTCAAGCTAATGAGTAAAATCACCATACATCAAACCCATCAAAAAATCGCTGATTTTGAGTCAATTTTTGAAGTCTTAAAATCGAACCTCGACAACAATACACCTGTTTTGCATTTATACCCTGAATTATTCTTAACAGGCTATCCTCTCCAGGATCTTTGCCTTCAAAAGTCTTTTTTTGAAAGCTATGAACTTTTTTTAGAAAAAATTAATAATTATTCAAAGTCATTGCCTAAAAACGATGCCCTCCATTTAATAGGAGGACTTTTTTATCAATACTCAGAAAGTGGAATTACAAGAAAAATTGAAAATTGTATTTATGCACTCAAAGCTGGAGGATCATTAGAAAAAGTCTACTCTAAGAGACTACTCCCTAATTATGATATTTTCGATGAGAGAAAATATTTTACTCCCGGTGAGGAGCTAAAGTCATTAACCTGGCAAGGAAAAAATATAGCTCTTCTTATTTGTGAAGACATGTGGCACTCCATTCATTATAAGGCCAATCCTATAAAAGAACTCATGCAATCTTCTGATGACTACGATCTCATTATTAATCTTTCGGCTAGCCCTTTTGGAATCACTAAAAATGAAAGTCGTTTGGAGCAGGCAAAAGATATTTCTAATCTTTTAAAGGCACCTTTTGCTTATGTGAATATGGTGGCAGAGCAAGATGAAGTTTTATTTGATGGAGGTAGTTTTATAGTTGATGGAGATAAATTAATAACTCAAGCCAAATTCTTCCAAGCTGATCAAATTAATATAGATATTTCTGATCTAGAAAACTCTATCTATAAAAAAGAAACCTTAGAACCAACTCATTCATGGGAAAGCCTTTTTCAACCAAGAATTGAAAAAACTCAAGATGGATATAGACTCAAAAAACTCACAGAGATTCAATTAGAATATATTCTCCAAGCAACGACATTTGCTATAAGAGAGTATGCTAAGCAAAATGGCTTTAAGAGTTATCAATTAGCGCTTTCTGGTGGATTAGATTCAACTCTTGCCTTGACTCTAATAAAACTTGCCCTGGTAGATGATATGTCCGTAGAAGCCATCTTTATGCCTAGCCAGTTTTCCAGTATAGAAAGCTTAGAATTATCTGAGAAGCTCTGCCAAAACCTAAATGTTCCTTTTAAAATCTTACCTATAAAGTTTGTTCACTCTGCTGTGAGAAATCTTTTTAAAGATCATTTTCAAGTTCCTTTTGAAGGACTCACTGATGAGAACATTCAAGCACGACTAAGGGGTAATTTTATTTTTGCTAGATCTAATCAAACAGGTTCATTAGTTGTAAATACTTCAAATAAGTCTGAAATAGCTGTAGGGTATTCCACTCTTTATGGAGATACAGTTGGAGCATTTAGTATTATCGGAGATCTTTATAAGACTGAAGCTTTTGAATTATGTGATTATATTAATAAAAAATATAACAATATTATCCCTGAAGGCATTATTAAAAGACGCCCAACAGCTGAATTAAGAGATGATCAATTTGATACCGATTCTCTTCCTCCATACCCTATTTTAGACGCTATACTCGAATGTCTGCTCTCTTATCGCTATGACAGGTCTGATTTGGAAGAAATGGGGTTTGAGCCTGAACACATTTTAAGAGTCTTGAAACTTTACACAAGATCAGAATTCAAGAGAAATCAATTTTGTCCGATAATAAAGTTGAAAACAAAAAGCTTTGGTTTTGGATATAGAATTCCGATCAATAAGCACACAGGGTTTTATTTTGACTAATAAGGAGTATGAAAATGGCAAAAAAGAGTTCAGTTTTAAAAAGATTAAAAAAAATTCAAAAAAATGTTGATAAACTCATCAGCAGTTCAGATCTTAATGATCTAAAAAAGAATGTAGAAGGATTAGTAAAAACAACAAAAAAAGAAATTAGTTCTTATGTTGACTCAGATCTAAAAGATTTGAAAAAAAAGTTTAATAAAGAAAGATCTAAAATTGAAAAAATGATTGATAAGACATTAAAAACTGAGCTTAAAAATGCACAATCATTTATGAATAATGCCAAGAAAGACTTAATGTCTCTTCAAAAGAAATTTGAATCTAGCTTGAAGGCAAATAAGAAAGTTAAAAAGAAGGCCAAGAAAGCAGTTAAGAAGGTTAAGAAAAAAGCTAAAAAAGTAGCAAAGAAAGTCAAAAAGAAGGCCAAGAAAACAGTAAGAAAGACTAAAAAGAAGACAAAAACAAAGAAAAAGAAGGTCGTTAGAAAGAAAGTCGCGAAAAAGAAAAAAGCTACAAAGCGAACTAAAACACGGAAGAGATAAGCTTTTAAGCCTAAAATCTACATAACTCAATAAGTCAGTAAATTCTACACGCCTAATCTTAGTCCATCTTCCTAGATGGACAAGATTATTGTTCATCGTTATAGTGCGTCTAAATGAAACAACTACTATATATTCTTTTTTTATTTCTTATTTCTTGTGGTGATACTGGAACAGTCGCAGACTCTTCTGAAGACATGGCAAGGGAGATAAAACTCTTACGAGAGAGTCTTGAGAAAATTTCTGCTCTCGCTGAAAAAATGACGGAAGATTATGATAGCCTCAAAGAGGGATTAATAGAGGGTGAGGAAGAAAGAACAGAAGATGAGGAAATAGAAGCTGACGAGGAACTTAATCCTGATTTAATTGATGATATTCTAGAAGAATCAGGAGAAACAAAATAATGAATTTATTACTATCATTGATCTTTTTCTCACCTTTTCTCTTCGCTACAAACATTCAAGGAAGTTATAACAAGTGCTCTGATCAATCTCAGCAAGCTCTTTTTGATAAATTTTCGAAATTTGAAAGTTATCATGAAATTGATAAAGATGGATTTAAATACTTCAAGCTTACAAAGAAAATCTCTCTTAATGTTATGGATATGATTGATTCTAAAGTTATCAAAGAAATCAAGAAAGATTCGGTTACTACTACTATTCTTTATATTCGTTTACGTCCTTTACCGAACCAAACAACTTTAGCTGCAAAGATGTATCCTCGCTTTCACCTATTATGTAAAAGTAATATGAAGGCCTTAACTTTGAGTTGCAACCTCGTAAAGAAGTTACCTCACTATGCTTTAGATGATTTTAATCTTGAAGTGAAGTTGAGTGAAAACGATAGTACTTGTAAAAAACGAGACTTATCGAAAATTGAAATAACATACAAAGCAGATATAAATGATCAAGATTATGAGGAAATAAAAGCTGAGTCAGCGGATCAAATGAACTTTCCTCAAGTTATTGTTGATCGATTATTTAATGCTAGGTCATTTTTTGAAAAATATTGGAAAAACTTTTTCGAAGAGTGGCAAAAGTCCTAAGTTCACATTTATAATATCTTTATGAAGATATTATTACTACTTGCTACACTCATCTCTCCTCTCATGTTCTCAAGAACTTATTTTTATTGGAGAGACTTTAAACCTGATTCATACTATTTAAGATTTGAAGTAGAAACAGAGAACGGAACCATTGATAAAGTTTTTCATACAAGTACTAACTCAGTTGGTGTTGAAGATTTAAGCTCAGATTTTAGTAAATATTCAGTTTCATTAATGTTGAAAAAAGATGGGAATTATTCAACTTGGTCTGATCCCATTGAAGTTACTAGTAGTGATTTAGATTCTGATAAATTTTATCCAAAATTTAGATTCTTTAATGTTTCTTGGAGACAAACTAATCCATATTAAGAAGAGGCCTTATAAAAGACCTCTTCTTGTATTTCTTTTAATCTAAAATTATTGTTAAAGGAGCATCCCACGAAGCATTAATCGACTTAGCACTATCTGTTTCATGTTCAAACTGTCCTACACATTCAAACTTAAGCCATAAATTCGAATTAGCAAAACCTTTAGTTTTATCTATTCCACTCATAACTACATCAATAATCTTAAAAGATTTACCACTAGAGCTTTCCAACTCTGTTGTTACATTTCTATTACCTTTATGATCTATCACCTCACACTCTAAAGTATTTTCTACGATTGAGTGTTGAGAGCTAAGCTTTGTAGCAAGATCCTCAATATGAATTGATTTATTTTTCATATAATCTTGCACATCAAAATTTCCTGCAAAAAGAGGATCTGGATCAAACTTTTTAATCTTAATATGCTCAGGTAAAAGATCAATTAGAGGAGCATCTAGTCTAAACGAAACATTTACTACTGCTTTGTAAGTATGAACATCATCCTCATAAAAATCCACTTCATACTCATCATGATAAAAAGTATGCTTATCAAGTTCATCTACGTTGTGAACTTTATAATCAAACATCATAGCCGTTGTGATTCCTGATACTTCACTACTATTAAATAATGTTAAACTGCTCTCTACCTCGCCCGAATTTTTTCTAGTGATTTCTATTCTTCTAACTTCTGGAGTTTCTTGATAAAGTCTAACATCAGGAAGCTCTTCTTTTGTATCTCTTACTACAACTGTAGCATGAGAATACTTCATTCCATTTTCAGCTTTTATTAAATACCCTAAATTCTTAGAAGTAATCGTTAACCTCTCATCATTTTCTTTAGGATAGTAGCAAAGCTTCATTACATGGCCACCAGGTACAGATACTTTCTTTTTTTCATATCGTTTACCATTAACAGTCATCATATCATTTAAAAGAAGTTGATCACCATTAATTCCTTGTCCGTAACATTTGGATAAAGAACAAGCTGCTCTTTTTTTCCAACCAGTAATCGTAAAATATCTATAAGAGTAAACTGCTTCTAACTTCGAGCTTTGCTCTTGAGCGTAGTCTTCACAAATATCTTGAAACGTCGGATCAACTTGATCTTGCTCTAGCTCTCCATCTTCTTCATCTGCTTCATCATCATCATTGCCATCATTATTATCATCTCCATCAACATCACCATCATCTCCATGATCTATTTCTGGACATTGATTCAGAGGGAAAGTTCCTGCAATACATCCACAATTCGCTACAATAGGCGCGTCACCTGCGATACTCGGACAGTTATCTAAAGCATTACTCAAACCATCACCATCGATATCTGAAGGAGAACAATCTGGACATAAAGGTGTATCTATAGGATCGTCTGAGCTACCACCATCACTCACACCTGTTGTACTAGGTATGTCTTCAATTTCTTCATTAATAACAACACCACTTAGGTGAATAATATGATGAGAAAACTCTCCTGCTAAAGATGTTACAAAAACTTCTACTCTCTCTGGTCCAACAACCTGTTCTCTTTGAGTCATACTAGAAAGTAATGCTTGATTTAAATTAAATTTAACAGATTTTGCAGAAGCTAAAACAACACTTCCTCTAGCAGTCTGAGGAACAACCTCAGAGATACTCTCTATTCCAATACTAATAGTACTTTCAATATCAATGACATGCGAGAAATCGTTTTGTTCGCTAAGAACTACTCCACTCAAAAAGTGATCAATAACTGTTGGATTACTAATTGGTGGCTCAGCAGGAGCAAGCGTGGTTGTTGTAACGCTATTCCCTGGTGATACTACAGGTGCATCATGTCCGCATGAGAAAAATACCAATAATGATAAAGTTAAAATAAGTTTCATTCGTCTCTCCTCTTTAATTAAACTCTATTCAAAGAGAGTAAGTGCAAAATCAAGACCAATGGAAATCTATGTTATTTTAACTACTTAAGAATTAAGCAATGTAAGTTTTATCACTACTGTCTAAATATTAAACAGTCTAGGCGCTAGTTTCTTCGGCCCTAAGATCTTTTCTTAGAATTTTACCAACATTAGATTTTGGTAAGTCACTTCTAAACTCATAATGCTTGGGAACTTTATAGCCAGTAAGATTTTCTTTACAATAAGCTCTAATTTCATCAACGCTTAACGCTTCATCTTTTTTGACAATAAAAACCTTTACCACTTCACCACTTTTAGCATCATCTACTCCAATGGCAGCGCACTCTAAGACTTTATCATGTTTTACTACAACATCTTCAACTTCATTTGGGAAAACATTAAACCCAGATACAAGAATCATATCTTTTTTTCTATCAACAATTTTAAAATAACCAGCACTATTCATTAAACCAATATCACCTGTTCTTAAAAATCCATCAGGAGTCATAACCTTAGAAGTTTCTTCTGCTCGTTGCCAATATCCCTTCATCACTTGAGGTCCTTTAATACAAATTTCTCCAACCTCGTCTTCTTTAAGATCATTCCCGTCATCGTCTTTAATAACAACAGACGTTGAAGATATTGGTAAACCTATAAAACCGTTATATTCTTTTAAAGTCATAGGGTTAATACAAGCAGCTGGTGAAGTCTCAGTAAGCCCATAAGCTTCTATTAAAGGTTTCTTAGTAATTTCTTGCCATTTATCAGCCACAAATTTTTGAACGGCCATCCCTCCACCAAGAGTAACTTTTAAATGAGAAAAATCTAATTTTTTAAACTCCTCATTATTAATAAGAGCGTTAAATAATGTATTAACCCCTGTAAAAGCTGAAAAGTTCCACTTACCTAATTCCTTAATAAATCCAGGAATATCTCTTGGATTTGTCACAAGAACATTCATCGCTCCAACTGAAGAAAAAACTAAGCAATTCGCAGTTAAAGAAAAAATATGATAAAGCGGCAAAGGAGTAATTATTATTTCTTCTCCAGGTACTAAAGCATTCTTTATCCATTCTTTTGCTTGTAAAACATTTGCAACAATATTTCCGTGAGTAAGCATCGCTCCTTTAGAAACACCTGTTGTCCCTCCTGTATATTGTAAAAAAGCAAGATCTTCATGAGTCAAACTTGCTGATTGAAACTGATCTTCTCGTCCTTGTTTTAAGGCCTTCATGAAATTAACGACTCTAGGAATGTTCCAGCTAGGCACCATTTTTTTCACATGCTTTAAAACAAAATTTACAATTTTAGATTTTGGAAACTTAAGCATATCCCCAACACCTGTAACAATCACATGCTCTAGGTCTGTCTTTTCTAAGATTTTTTCTAAATTGTGAGCTGAGTTTTCAAAGATAATAATTGCTTTTGCTCCGCTATCATTAATCTGATGCTCTAATTCTCTTGCTGTATAAAGAGGATTTACATTTACTGCTATCATTCCAGCTCTTAATATTCCAAACAAAGCTACTGGGTATTGAAGAATGTTTGGCATCATCAAAGCAACTCGGTCACCTTTATTTAAGCCTAAACTCTGAAGATATTGGCCAAACTTTGCACTTAATGTTTTAAGCTCTCCATAAGTAAAATCTGTTCCCATATTGTGGAAAGACTTCCTATCTGCAAAGTTTTTAAATGAGTAATCAAGAATATCTGTAATCGAAGAATATGTAGACATATCTATATCTGAACATACTCCTTCGTCGTATTCATTAATCCATACTTTTTCCATTTCAACCTCGTTTAAGAATGATTCTTCTAATAATCTCATGTCTTCTACACATAGAGCAAGGTGATAGCCTTTTCCCAAAATAAATTCTATTGCATAACTGTACTATTTTCCTCACTCAAGAAGTCATTGAAGACATGATAAACTAGAACTGATACACATAATTATTTAGCCATAAATGAAGAACATAAAAAGAAGAGAATTTTTACAACTATCAACTTCCTATATCGCTGGAATGTTTTACTCTATGCCTTCTTTTTCTTTCCAAGACCTTAAAAAGAAAACCTTATTTCTGGTTAAGCTCGCGGGAGGAAATGATGGTATTAATTCTCTTGTCCATCTAAACCAGTATAATCTTTATAAAAACCTAAGGCCTAATATTTCATTAAGAAAAACTCAGTTAAAATTAAAGATTTCAGATAAAAACAATCATTATGCCTTTCACCCTGAACTTTCTTTTCTTCATGACTCTTATAGAAGAGGTGAATTATCTACTCTTCTTGGTATTGGTATAAAAAACAATGATTACTCTCAAACTCACTCTTTTCAATCTCATATTTTAAATAATGTATTAAATATTCATTCAGAGAACTCTAATACGAACTTTCACCAAGAGCTCTCCAGATTTATCTATTCTAAAAAATTAGAACCTCTATATCATTTTTCAATTAAAGGATTTGATACTCATAAAAACTCTATGAGCAAACATAGTTCATTAATGAAAAAATTAAATCATCATCTTTCCTTGCTTACTTATCACTTAAAAAGAAAAAATATATTTAATAACTCCTTAATTCTCACTTACTCTGAGTTTGGAAGGAAATCATTTGAAAATATAAAAAAAGGTACTGATCACGGAAGTTCTAATATTCATTTTTTATTAGGTGGAAATTTAAAAATTCCTCGTGTCCTAGGAGAATATCCCGTCTTAAATAAGTGGGATAAAAATAGAAACCTTGATATTCATTTAGACTTAAAAGATGTTTTAGCAAAAGTTCTCTAAAAATCACTTTGGCGATCAACAAGACTTTCTCTCATGGTAAATAAGTAATCATGTGTTAAATGTAATCCAACATAACTATACCCATAATAATCTCCAACAATACATTCCATTTCAGGATATTCATAAACAAACTCATCAATAAGATCTACACAATAATCAACATCATGATGACTATGCACTTCAGCACATTCTCTTTCAATAACGTCATATTCTGTAACTAAAACTGTCTCGCAAACTTCATAAGTGTATGGAGAAGTTACTCCTACATCAACAACCACATGCTCACATGAAATCAGTAAAGATAGACATAAAATTAAAAAAATAACGATTTTCATCAAAAACTCCCCTCTTTAAAGTTTATACGGCCCTGAAGAGTAAAAGTTTTGCTAGAAATTATTGATTTTTATAGCTTTAGAGCTAAAATAGAGATGTTTCTATCAAATAGTGAGGATATTATTATGTCTTTAAAAGATGCGTTATTAAAGGCCGGATTCAAAGGTACAAAATCAGAAAACGAAAGAGAGTATAAGCCTAAAAAAGATTTAAAAAAAAGTGAAGTTCACCAGCAAGATAGAAATTTTTGTGAAATTTGTAAAAATATTCAACCAGATGTTGAACGCTTCAAGCATAGAAATCGTTTAATCGATGCTCAGTGGATGTGCGTGGTATGTGCAGATAAAAATGAAATTCATGATGACTTTAGAGTAACTCAACAAAGTGAGTTCGCTAAAAAGAAACGATATAGAAGAAATTATGGGCCAACTCATAACTTAAATAAAGAGCAAAGATTTTCAAAGACAAAAAACTCTTCAGGAAATAATCGTCATAATTCAAATCGTTCGAATAGATCTGGAAATTCTAATGGAAATAGATCTTATAATAAAAAGAAATATTGATTATTCATTCCCTATAATTCATTAAGATTTCTTTTCAAATAACCGATCATAAAGCATGAAATTTATTATTCTCTTTATAGCATTTAATCTATTTGCCAATGATCCAGTTCCTCTTATTAACCAATACAGAACCTTATCTAAGCAATTTAAAAAGATCACAGGGCATAATACTTCTAGAATAAAAGATATTGCTGCTAGAAGATTTATTAATTTGCCTGATTGGCAAGAGCATCTTAATGAAAGTCCGATTATCAACCCAGCTCAAGTGTATCATCCAATGCCTGATACCTGGGAGCATTGGCAACGAACAGCATTTCATCTAGTTGATAAGTTTGCCAAAGGCAAAAAACCTTTAAGTATGAAACAAATCAAACATTGGCATAAAGGATCTTTAAGTGGAAAACTTAATGATGGAGTCAAAGCAGGAGAATTAAAACTTAGCTTAAATTATGGAGCCAACTTTTTACAAGCTTGGGCCTTAACTAATAAGCAAATTAGTAATATTCAAAATTTTAAATTTAGTGATGGTGTATCAAAACTTCATTGGACTGATTTAAAATGTAAAGAAGATTTGGAAATGCAAGGCAATGATATCTCTAAAAATTATGATCTTAGAGAACACACTAAATCATGCCAAGAGCTTTATGAAACTTCACTTAAATACTATAAAAAAGATGAATTATGGCTAGAAGCTAAGGAAAAGTTAGAAAAAAATGATTTATTCTCAGATCGTAACCCTAAATGGGCAAGATGGTTTTGGTTTGCATGTTGGCCTAGATCAAAATCAAAAAAAACTAGTTTCTTCCAAAAATTTCAAGATTTATTTACAGCAACAAGAACTATTGCAGAGGAAAAAAAACGATGTGGCATGGTTCATTATCCAGGTCCAGAAAAAGTAAAAGAGTTATTAGCAAAACTAATAGATAAAATTAATCGCTACACTTTACAAAATTCTTCTAAAACATCTAAGTATCAATCGATGAAAAGTACTAATGATTTAAAGTTTGCAATTTTAATACAAAGAGAGCTTGCTGCGATACATCCCTTTCAAGATGGAAATGGAAGAATCTCTAGATTTTTAATGGATTATATTACTATAAAGCTTGATCTTCCTTTTCTTTTTATACCAGATATGAACAATGACTACTCTGCAAGCTTTGAAACATATTACTCCTGGGTACTTGATGGGATCAAGGAAACGAACTCTATTATTCAAGACTGTATCCAGAGATATCAAAGCAAGGAAAAGAATATTGAAGATTCTAATTGTGGTTTTTTGAAAACATTAGATATTAATCGTAGTTAAGTTCTTCAGGTTTGAAAAAATATTTTTTGATAATTTTTTCTGCTTCATTGTCTATTTTTTCTTGTGATTCTTTCTTGTAATGGGATTCCAAATTAAAGATACGCTTAAAAGCATTTCTACTACCTTCTGCAAAGTTTGATTCTATGACTGCAGAAAGTTTTCTTACTTTTTTATTATTTTTATAACGTTTAAATGTTTCATTATCGAATATTATTGTAGTTTTCGTATTAATCAAATTTTCATTGATTAACACAAAGGCATCAGTTGTGAAGTCTTTCGCTGTATTATTTCTTTTAGATTCAAAACTCTCTAAAAAATCAGGGTTTCTATAAGAATAATTTAATAAATCTATCTTTAAAATTTTAATTGTATCATAAACAATATTTTTCAGCCTCTCAGAATCTTTAAGTTTATCTAATAGTTGATACAAACTTTCGGGGTACCCCCAAGATACATAATCTCGAATTTTATCCCAAGTAGATTTAGAAATGTAACTTTGATCTGACCTAATATAATTACTTTTTGATGGTAACTCTAACCAAGTACCTACTGGACGGCTTAAATCTGTATAAGAAGAAGCTAATTCAAAGGGATCTATATAAAAGTATAAACCGTTCCCCGAATTTCCATACATTCTTTTATGTGATTCAAAAAAAGATTGTGCTTGATATCTAGCTGTCTCATAAAATGACTTATTTTGAAGACTTAAACTACCATCTTTTTCTCTTTCAGTATTGTACTGATTACCATTAATTGAATAATTATAATTAAATAACCATCTTGGTCTTGCGGTTGTTCTAACATGAGGCTTTAAATCATTAATAAGACTCTGAACTGCTTCTTTATATGCCTTGTCTCCTTTGATGTTTTTCAAAGACACCTCTTCTCTAACAGTTTTATTTTCAGAAACGTTTTCGCTAACACTTTGAATACTTTGATATTCTGATTCAAAATCAAGAGTTTTCACATCTGGGTATTTCGTCAGATCTCTTGAAAGCGTTATAGATGATTGATATAAAAGATTTTCTTTTGTCACCTTTTCTAAATCCTGATCACAGCTAGACTCATATGAAGTTGAAAATACATTTAGTAATCTTTTAGAAAACTTTTCTTTTTTCTTTGAACAAAGATAGAGATTGTAAACTTCTCTCATCTCATTATCTAATTTCTGATCTTCTTTCAATGAAGAAAATTTAAAAATCTTCGCAGTTTTTGAATTTATTCTTTCAAAATCAAAAATTTTAAAAGTCTCAGTGCTAGACATCTTATAATCTAGCAATATATCTACCTTTAATTTTCTTAATGCATCAAAGTAAATATTTTTCACACTGGGTTGTAACTCTACTTCATTCAGAGTCCTTAGTTTCAATCTTGTTAAAGATTTTCTCTCTTCACTGAGAGCTAAATCTATCAACACGCTGGTATCTTCGCTAATTATAATATTTGCTTTATTTTGAAATACTTTAGATTTCTTAGGAATATTTATTTTTATTCGAATATCATGTTCTTTATCTACTGAATCATCAAAATTAATTGCTAAGTCAGGTTGAAGATTTAAGACATAGTTAACATTCATCATTGTATGTTTGAATTCATTATTATTAACGAGGTAAGACGTTAAATTCTTAGGAAACTTTTCTCCACTCTCTAATTTATTCTTATGAATATAATCTTCAACAACCTTCCAACTTCCAGGGTTGTAATGAGTATGAGAACTTAAATTCATAAAAGCGATTTTTTCAGATTTTACTTCATAAACATAATGCTTTAAATCTTCACTTAAAGACTTAACAGCTTTCTCGTAGATTTTACTTTTTTCTAGAAGTGATGCCGGTGTACGGCCATGATCTAGACTTGAACAAGAAATTAATAATAAGAATAAAATAATTTGTTTCATTTAATTATTTTAATGGATTTTTGCCTTGAAGAATTTATAGATAAATTTTATCCAAAAGATAAACTATTACACTCAAGTAGTTTGGAACGTTCTCTATTTAACTTTTAAATCGAGTCTACACTTATGTTCTTTATTTTTTTGATCTAAGAAATCATATTCATCTTGATTAAGATACAAGCTCCAATCAGACTTAATCCTAAGCCAATTTCTCATATAGGAGCAAATATATTTTTCGTTTTTAGGAAGGTAAGCTTCCGGGCCCTTAGCAGATTTAGATCTATTTTCTTTATAACTTACTGATATCAAGTGAACTTGATCGTTCATAAAATTTGCAAACTCTTTTTTCTTCCAACTTGGCCAAGACCAAGCTCCATGAAGGTGAGCATTTTTTAAAGGTACAAAGTGATCAATATCCATTTCTTTAGGATCTGTGTAAGTTTCACCTGAGTATGGATCAAGCCAAGAACCACCCTTTAGGTGACATTTTCCATCTTTTTTTTCTATTGATAAACCAGTCTCACTATCTCTTATCAATGCTTCCTGTCTTGAGCTTAGGCAATCTCTATCTTCATCAATCCAATGTCTCCAGTCATCTCTAGAGTAACTTTCTTTACAAGCAAGCTCTATTTTTTTTAAGCTCTCAGCTTCTGTTGGAAAAACACACATTCCCCATTTCTTTTTGATTCTCATCCAGGCCCCAGCGTAGGCACATAAATTCCCAAAATCATCTCCTATATATTTTGCTGGATCACCACTTTGTCTTTTTAAATTACTTGATTTGCTTGTGACCACATGATGTTCTTGATCAATAATATGATTGAAATAATGTGCTCTTTTTTCTTTGCTCCATCTATACCCACCAGAGTAAAAAACCGTTCTCAAGGGAATAGTAAAAGTAACTACAGGTTTAACCTCATCATCACTTTTTCCTATTGATAAATCTTCTCCACTAAAATAATCAATCCAACTTCCTTTTTTCACTTCACATAAAGAGGAATCTCCCATCTCAAAAGCCCGATGTTTCATTTTGTCTCTATTAAGAACAAGCCTAGTCACATCTAGGCAACTTTTTTTCTTTGTAGCAATAGTTCCCCAAAATTTCGATCGATTGTATCTCTCTCTAGGAGCTTTCCCACATACTTTTAACTCATCAACAAGATAGGTATCGTTTTTTTCAACTTCTATTTTCTCCACCTTTTCTAGTCCTGAAATGGATCGAGTATTTTGAGGAGTAGAACACGCTAAAATAAAAAGAAAAATTAAATATTTCATATATTTATTATCGGTTATTTTACTATTACATAGAGTTCTCGAGATGCTGAATCAAAAGAGGTATATTTTTCCGCTCTGAGGATATATAGCCAATTGTGGTATCGCAAAAATTATTACAACTGATAAAAAATGCTTTATTGATATTTCATTTTGACTAATAAATGAATAGCGATTATCGCCCATAATCAAGTAGCTCAAACGGATTTAACCTAATTTCAACCACTTATAAAAACGCGCAGAGATCTGATCAGCGAGAAGCCCATCATTTATTAGTTTAAAAAGAGCTACACAGACGCTATTTTTCTTGTAATGAGTAAGAGATAAAATACTATGATTAGAAAATAGAGCAATAGCTCTCTGCATCCTACTTTTTCTCGATGCTTTCAGCTCAAAATGTTAATGAGATCTTAGATGGTTTCCAACATGAAATGAATGATTGCGGTTATTCGAATCGGGTAATTTATCTTCGTGTTGCAAAAACGCCTCACTTTGTTTGGTAAGGGCTTCCACTGAGACTTGTAAGAAAACTAAAAAATAAGTATGTTTTTCTGGCTAATGTTAACTTTTTAAAGTTAAGTCAAAGATGGGTATAAAAAATTTAAACAATAACTGTGTTTCAACTGAAAATGGGACACTAATAAGGGAGATCAAGAAGTGTTGTTTTTATACATAAGAAAAATATTTAGTTTTAAATTCATTATTCTAGCTTTCCTTATTTCTAATAATTTATTCTCTCTTGATTTTAAAAATAAAGTAATCTTTGATAAAACTTGCAATAAACTTGAGCAAGTAGTTATTACTACTTTGGAGTTTGGGATAAATAGACTTCAAACTCTTCGTACTGACATTCAAACTAAATTAAATGAGATGCCTCCTGTTAGATTTGTGTGCACAAAAGGTATAAAGAACCTTAGCATTGGTCGATTTGCTTACTTCAATATAAAAACACGAGAAATTTTTCTTTCTAACGACTTCTTACTTACAGACCTTGAAAAAATAGAAAAACGACCACTCGAGCAAGCTACAATATATTCATCAAAAAGTGTTTTACTATATCTCTATAATACGCTGCCTTTCAATGTTATATTTCATGAATTTCTACATGCACTTGGAATCGATAATTTATCAGTTACTCAGCACAATCGAGTCAATAAGAATGAGAAACTGAAGAAAGATCATATCTATTCTTGCTCTCAAGCTATATATCCAGAAGGATTGGGGCTCAAAAAGCTTGTTGAAAACAAGACCTACAGAACTATCTCGAACAATCCCTATTCTCTAGATAAAATGAAGGAAGATCTTACTTCTTGTTGCCATGGACTTGAGAAGAGCAAGTGTGCTCAGAATATAAACCAACTCATAGATGACTTTTTTTATAAATATTTAGTCGTGAGTGATGAATTTTTTTACAGAATTAATATTTATTAATAGAGAACACATTGAAAATAACATGTTTAAAAACAAACAAATAGAGGAGATTTCATGAAAGCATTAGGATTATTTTTATTTTTGAGTTTTAATATTTTAGGACATGAATTAAGTATTCAAGAACTAAAAAATATTAGGGATTTAACTCAATTTGCAATGCAACACAGCAGCCCCGTCATTGAAGACAGTGGCATAACCTTTAAAGAATGTAGGATGAAAGCTTTGTATGTTGATCAAGCTTTTATAACTGCCCAGATTAGTCATTCAAGCAATAAGATTTTTGAATATAAAGTGATCCCACAAAGATTTGATTTTAATATACATTTTGGGGCGCATTTAATGAGGCATCTCATTTTAAATGGACTTTGTGAAAAAGAAACACCACGAGAGAAATTAAAATTATTTTTTGACGTCAAGGAAAAAGAAGTTATTTTAAATTCGACTAATGACCAATTAATTACAATGGCTAAGAAAAAAGCTCCTCTAATGATTTTTGGCGATTACATGTTTGCTGGACTCTACTACAAATCTTGTAGGTTTCTATATACAAGAAATGCACACAGTGGTTCTTCTCGAAGAATGGATCAGCCCGATTATGGAACGAACTCTGCTCGAATCGACCTAAATGGACTTGTTATTAATAGTATTGAATACAAGTCAGACGCCAGATTACAAGAACTCACTGATTTTTTTAAGGAACTTGTCAAAAACGATAAATGCAAATAAAAAAACAGTAAATTATAACTTAACGACTCCAGGGGCAATCGATAGTTAAAAAGAAAAGGTGTTCCTAAGGAATTGTTAGTAGTTTTTTTATCACTTAATTCTAAAGATTTAAAATAGATATTAGGCCGTAATTAAAATTACGGCCTTTTTAGTGTCCTCAGGATCTACTCTTGTCGGAACTCACCAAAGCCGTATAAACTTTTAGGTACTTACGTTACTAACTGTAAATTTGGTTTTAAAAAAGTTGAAGAAAGATCAATGATTACGAAATGTTAGAGTGAAGTTCCACTACTAAGCGAGGATATTCGCATTCAAAAATTGACGAAACGATGCGATACGCTCATCTTTCTCAAGATTTTTTACAGGTTGCCACTAAATTTATGGGCCTTGGTGAATAAATGATTACTATCTATTGCTAAGTGAATAGAAAAGTACATCCCCGATTTATCCCCGATTTTTATTTTTCGCTGTCTAAGTTGTTGATATTATTGAATTTACAAATGAATGGTGCCCTCTCGCGGGTTCGAACCACGGACACAGGGATTTTCAGTCCCTTGCTCTACCTACTGAGCTAAGAGGGCACAATGTCATCTGTCCGAAAAGATTATTGGTTCGCCCTTTGATAGTCAATCAAAAACTAAAATCTTATGATGAAGAAGTGAAAAATTTGAATATAGCTGCACCTATAGAAAGTAATGATGTGGAAGTTATCCCTCATCAATTACAAACATCAAGCCTAAATGTTAATTCTTTAAGCTTTATCCCTCATCAAACTAAAGTTAGGGCCAAGTTTAGAGCAATTTTCACTCATGGCTACACGTCTCATAAAAGTTCAATAATATCTTGGGCCTCGAGATTAAGTGAAAATGGTATTCCAGTAACTATCTTTGATCTCCCAGGACATTATCTAGGAAGTTATAATGATATTAGTTCTTTTGAAGTTTTCAAAAATGAAACACCTGGACTCTATAAACTTGCCTATCAGTTTCAAAATCAGCACCTAACCCAAGCGTGCGAGCATCTTTTGCTTGGAGGGCATTCTTTAGGTGCTTTAATGACGCTAAAGGCCTCTTCTCTATTTAACGATATTGAGGATAAAAAACTCTTCTTGGTAGGTTTTGGACTCAATGAAAAAGTGAAAACTCATTTCTTTGCAACTTCATTTTTTAGAAAAACTCTTAATGTCAGAAAACAACTGGTTTCTGATCATTTAAACCCTGATCAAGTCTTTAACTGGATAAAAGAAGAAAAACTTAAGCTTTCTATAAAAAACCAAGAAATTTGTTTAATATCAGGAGAAGATGATGTGGTTATTGGGCCACAAGGAATGGAGAATCTAGAAAAACTTCTTTCACAAGATAATAAGGTAAAAGTCATAAAACCTAAAAAGCTCCCTCATAATCAACCTGAACTTGCATCTACGCATATATTTAATTATTTAAAAGATACTTATCAATGGAGTAGAACTTAACTTAAAATAACTATAACTCGAGGTAAATATGATAACTGAAAACAACCCTATTGGCTTAAAAAGTGTAGACTGCTTAAAGTTTTGTGCTGAAAGCTTAGACACTCCAACTGCTAAACATTTTTCTAATTTAGGATTTAAAAGATCAAACAGAAATGAGCATGAAATTCATTTTAAGCAAGGACAAATTAATTTTTTAATTAACGCTGATCCAAACCCGGAAGGCCAGGCAAGACAATATTTTAATGATCATGGCGAAGGGGTCTGTAAGATTTCTTTTAGAGTAGATAGTGTTGAAAAATCTTTAGAGGCTGCTCTAAAGAGAGGAGCAGAACTTAAAGCAGATCTTAAAATCGAAGAAACTGAAGCTGGCATAATTAAGCGAGCATCTATTCAAGGTTTCGGAGATGTTTTAAATGAATTCGTTGAAAGGCCTAATGAAGTTTTTAGATCAAACCTAACTCCAATTGAAAATGATGAACTCAATACTCCTTTAGCTACTAGAGTTTCAAGAATAGATCATTTTACAAATAATGTTCCTAAAGGAGAAATGGATCATTGGGCAGATTTTTATAAAAAAGTTTATGGTTTTGTAGAAACAAGATACTTTGATATTAAAGGATCTAAAACAGGGCTTGAATCAAGAGTCATGCAATTACAAGATAACTCAGTAATAGTTCCTATTAATGAACCTGCCGAAGAAAATGGAAAATCTCAGATTCAAGAATATCTTGATAGACATAACGGAGCTGGTGTTCAGCACATAGCTTTAATGACTCCTGATATTATTTCTACAGTTAGCGATTTAAGATCAAGAGATTTTAAATTTTTAGAAGTCCCTGATACATATTATGAAGCTATTCCTGATAGACCATTTACAGTCACAGAAGATATTCAAAAACTTCAAGAAAACACTATTTTGGTAGATGGTGATAAAGATGGATACTTACTTCAAATTTTTACTGATACTTATATAGGCTCATTGTTTTTTGAGTTCATTCAAAGAAAGAAACATTGGGGATTTGGTGAAGGAAACTTTCAAGCATTGTTTGATGCAATTGAAAGAGATCAGGCAAAAAGAGGATATCTCTAAAATAAAAAGGGCATCATAAAGATGCCCTTAATATTCTTAAATTTTTATTTTTATTCTAGTGTCCGTGTCCATCATGCTTTGAATGACCAGCAGGCATTTCAGCTTCTTTCTTTGCCTCACCTAAAACTTTAATCAATTCAACATCAAAAATTAGAGTTGATCCACCTGGTATTTTAGGAGGAGCTCCCATCTTTCCATAAGCTAATTCTGAAGGAATAATAAATTTAGTTTTACCACCTTCTTTCATTAACTGAAGTCCTTCCGTCCAACCTTTAATAACTCTATTTAATGGAAACTTTGCAGTTTGCTTTCTATCAACAGATGAATCAAAAACTGTTCCATCAATTAATGTACCGTGATAATGAACTTCTACTTCATCTGTTTCCTTAGGAGATTTTCCTGTTCCAGCTTTTTCTTGTATATAAACTAAGCCTGAGTCAGTCTTCTTTGCTCCTGGTTTTTTAGCTGCATCTTCTAAATACTTTAAACCTTTTCCTGATTGCTCTTCAGCAATCTTTTCCATTCTAGCTTTAAACATCTCTTGAATTTTCCCTTGATAATCTGCTGCTTTAACTTTTAACTCTGTCCCTCTGGCAGAATCAGTTAAACCTGCTTCTAAAGCACTAAACTCTTTATCATTTAATTTTAATCTCGTTAAAGATTGTCCCATCATTGCACCCATTGAATAAAAAACTTTATCCTCTTCAGAACTAAGACTGATATTAGATGATCCGCTTTTAGATCCAGATTTTTTAGGATTACAAGCAATAGTTCCAATCATAAGAACAAGTGATAATAATACAAATTTCATTAGTATTTCCTTTTGAAAATAGTTAAACAAAGCGTTTATAAGAATAACTTAGGAAGTTAAAAAATCAATAAAGAGAATCTATTGAATTGTTGTTTTTTAGATAAATACAAAGAAAAACTAAAGGAAAAACTGTAGAAACAACCATTCCAACTGGTATCTCTGCTCCCCTTATAGGTAAATGATAGCAAAAAAGATCTAGCAACATGAACAAGATTCCCGAGAATAGGCCACCAAGAATAACTTCTTTGTGAATATCTTTTCTAAAAAAAGCAAAAGAGCGAAATAAATGAGGAAAGATTAATCCGACAAAACTAAAGATGCCGCAATAAATAGTACTAATACCTACAGCAAGAAACATCATAAAAAAGATATATTTTTCACTCTCTTCTATACTTGAAATCTGTCCAGCAGCAAAATCTCTTCCCAACATAAAGAGTCTTAAATTTTTAGAAAAATAAAAAATCATGATGAAGTACAAAGTAAAAATAGATCCAATTGCTAGAAATTCTTCTTGCCCTAAAAACTTTAAACTACCAAACCATAACTCCGAAGGAAATTGTTGACCTAAGTTTAATAAAATAAATTGTAATAATGAATAAATAGCACCTACTAATAAATTTAAACAAATACCTATAAAGATAAGTTTTTTAAAGAAACTCCCACTCTTCACTTTCTTTTGGTTTAAAAAAAATATCCAAAGCAAGGCAATGACACCAAAAACTAAAAAAGCTAAAAAAACATAGTTTGAGAGTTCTAAGTATTTAGAAATAAAAAAACCTGAAATAAGTGAAAACAAGGCCATGGCTTGAATTCCTATAGTCGATGGAGAAGCGAGAGGATTTTGAGTCAAGAGTTGAGATAAACTTCCAGCACTACTCAATATAAAACCAATCATCATAGCACAAAGAATTCTATAAATTTCATCCACAATGATACTCCTGAATCATTAACTGATCTTTGTTTTTTTTCATCTCAAAGATCTTATCCGTGCAAGTTTTCAACAAATCAATATGGTGATCTATAATTAAGATTGTCTTGTTTGAATTCATTAAATATTCTTTCAATCGTTCTTTATTTTTTACACTTAAATTTAAAAATGGCTCATCTAATAGATATAGATCTCTTTTCAAGAAAAAGCAGATAATGATTTTTAAAATCTGATTCTCTCCACCAGATAAAAGTTTCACTTTGTTACGAATGCAATCATTAAAATCAAAATAATTTATTAATTCTTCTTTTTCAGTTTGATTAGTATCAAGTTCTTCTTCTAACAAATTAAAAACCTCTTCTACTGTTAAATTCGCTAGAGGATCTAATCTCTTTTGATCTAAAAATGAACAAGAATAATTCGTATTAAAATGATTTTTTTTTATGTAATTAAACAGTGATGTTTTCCCTATTCCATTTTCTCCAATTAAAGAAAATTTCATTTTTTTTGAGATTTTAAAACTGCTTTCGAGTCTTCCTGTTGGCAGATCAACAAATTCTCTTGAAATTAGTGAATATTCTGACAACATCTCCCCTCTCGAATGATTTCATGTAAAATACTAATGAATAATATTTTAAGGAGAGCATATGACAAATTTAACCCCACTTCAAGAAGCTCAACGTCTTGCAAGAACCAAAAAAGAAGAAGTTGCACTGGTTTTATTAGAAAAAGAACTTACTGAGCTAAATGAAACTCAAATGGGTAGAAGGATCTTCCTTCATGCTCTTCCTATGCTTTTAACAGCTTGTGCTACTGTTCCTCAAACTAGATATCGAGAAGGAGATAATAGAGGCCAAAAATCATCTCTTACTGTTTCTCAAGAACAACAAATGACTAAAGAATATTTAGGTCAATTAAGGAAGCAATATCCTGCAGTAAAAAATCAAGCAGCACAAAGATATATCCAAGGACTTGGACAAAAAATTGTTCACTCTAATGGATTACATGCAAAACCTTATCGTTATAATTTCACTTTAGTCGATGCTAAAATGATCAATGCATTTGCTCTACCAGCAGGAGAAATTATGGTAACTGCTCCTCTTGTCGCTATGGCAGGTAGTGAAGCAGAGCTTGCAGGTGTTGTAGGCCACGAAGTTGGTCACGTTATGGCCAGACATACAGCTGAAAGAATGGAAGCTCAAAAAAAGTCTCAAACAAAATCTTTACTCTATACAGTTGGCGGTGCCCTTCTTGGAGGAATTGGTGGAGCGGTTTTAGGTAAATCAATGTGTAAAAAAGGATCGAAGAGCTATAGTTCATGTATCTCACGAGTTAGACAATATAGCGTTATGGCAGGAATGGGTGGAGGACTTTTAATTTCTAAGTTTTCTTTTATGGCAAACTCTAGAGAAGATGAAATGGAAGCTGATAGAATCTCGTTTAGAACTGCTACGAAAGCTGGTTATCATAAAGATCATGTTGGAAAATTTTATAATCAACTCTTAGCAATGGAGCAAAAGGCCAAAGGTGGAGCAAGAGATCCTTTAACGGCTATTTTTGGTGATGCTCTTAGTACTCATCCACCTAGTGTTGAAAGAGTAAGGCAAATGCAAGAAATGGCAGCTAAACATAAAGGTTATGGTTCTAAGATTGATTCTAATGACTTTCAAGCTTTGAAAAGACAGTTTTCAAAGAAAGCCTAAGCATATAGACTGCGTTCGTTAATAAAACTTGAAGGAACGCATGCAATCTTTATTAAAAAAACTTATCTTACCTTCTTTAGTAGGTGTTTCAGTTATCGCTTCTTATGATTGGATGAGAGTTGCATCTAAATCTATCTTTTTGAAATATTATGCCGCTGATCTTTTTCCTCTCGCTTACGGATTAATGATCGTCGCTTTGCTTATTGCTCTTTTTGCTTATGATAAAACTCTTAGCAAGTTTGGCCCTAGAATAACTTATCAAATTTTAAATGCTGCCTGGATTCTTATTTTTATTGTTATTTATTTTTTATTAAAACAAGAGTTTGCTCCAGCCGCTTTTATACTAACTATCTTAAGACCTATTTATGTCATGATGCTTTTAGAGCAAGTTTGGGCCTATTTTAATACTGCCAATGATCTAGATAGTGCAAAGTCTTACTCTGGTATTATGATGGCCATTGTATCTGTTGGAACAATTCTTAGCGGAACAATATTAAAAAATTATGTCAAAACAATTGGTACTGAAAACGCTGTCATTATTGCAACTCTTGCACTCATACCAGGTGCTATTATCATGTTTTTTCTTTTAGGTTCCATTCAAATCAAGAAAAAAGAAAAGGCTGCACCTCTAGGGCTTACACAATTAAAAAAAATGCCAACACTTTATGCTTTATTTGTCATTATTATCCTGTCTCAAATTTTTACAGGTGTTACTGAGTACAAGCTTGATAAATTAATTGCATCTACGATTGATAATACTGATGACAAGTCTGTTTATTATGCAGATCTTTTTAGAAATATAAACGCTGGAGCTTTATTTTTCCAAATACTTATTTTACCAGTGATTTTTAAAATTGCTTTTTTAGGCCATATTCACATCATCATTCCTTTGATTAGTTTAATTACAAGCATATGGGTATTTTTAGTACCAGGTTTAGATCCAGTAATGTATTCATTCTTAATTTTTAAATCGCTCGATTACTCTGTTTTCAGAGGTGCAAAGGAACTAATTTATGTTCCTCTTTCTACTGATATAAAGTATAGAACAAAACAATTCATAGATGTTTTTGGATACCGCTTTGGCTCTGGAGGATTTGCTTTATTTTTTGCCATTTTAGTTGCCCTAAAAGATAAAGAAGTAACAAACACTCTTTCTCAAATTGCTAATTCTATTTGGATATTTGCTTTTGATTACTCTGCTTTGATCTCTACTTCTTGCTGGCTTTTCTTTGCTTTTGTAATTTCAAAACATCTTCGTAAAACCCAAGAAACTCAGAAATAAAATATATTTGAGATAGTCCTGGAACAAGAAGGCCTCGATAGAAAAGATTATAAGAGTTTTTATCATATTCAATAAATTTGAATTCAGAATCTTTAGATGAGTTCAAACCAATATATATTGATTTGTCTCTCAAACTTTTCAAGTTTTTACTTGAGGGTTCTAAGTAAGCAAGATCTGTCTTGTATCCCTTGAAAGATTTGTTTTGTTTTAAATTTAAAACAAATAGATCATTGGCCACCATAATATTTTTAGTTTTCTCTCCTTTAACCATGCCTAAATAAAAGAGATGAGTTTTTTCCAAGAATTTAAAATTTAAAATTTCAGTAGAAATTTTAGAAACCCTAGATCTTAAAACGGATAATTTTTCATCACAGTTTCTTGTGATTTTTTTTATTGTTGACTCAAGTTTTTTTATCAACTCCAGACTGCTTTTCCCCTTGCTTTTCACCCAGTGGACTGAACGTATCTCAGGAACTTTTTTCTTAATTTTTTGAATTCTTTGCTCTAGCTCAAAGCTTTCATCAAGATATAAATCATACTTCAAACCTATTTTTGAGAGTTCTTTAGTAGATAAATATATTCCTCCACCTATCCACTTACCCTTAAATTTATTATGAAGAAAATCATGATATAAAGACACTGCTTTTAACTTAGAGTCCTGATGTAACTCTAGTTCTAAGAAATAAAAATTCAAAGGACCTGATAGAGAAACAGTATTTTCTTTTAAGCTACAAGGAATAGCAGTCATACTAAAGAAAATAATAACAAATAGTTTCCTAGTAAGATTCTCTATCCAATACTTCATTGCAAAGCTCATCACATCTCTCATTTTGTGGATGATTGTTATGTCCTTTCACCCATTTAAATTTAATTTGACCTATCTTGTTTCTAGCCTCATCTAATTGTTGCCATAGTTCTTTACTAGCAACTTTTGATCCATCTGATTTTTTCCAATTTCTCTTTTTCCAATTTATAATCCAAGACTTTATTCCGTCTACCACATACTTAGAATCTGTATAAAGCTCGACATTTAATTCCTCTAAGTTTTTATTCTCCTTAAACTCAATTAAAAGTTCTATCGCTTTTATAGCACCTAATAGCTCCATTTGATTATTAGTTGTTTCATCCACAAAAGAACTCGCTTCAAAGATAGTCATCTCTTCAGAGTTTTGCCCTACAACTCCCCAGGCACCTGGTCCTGGATTACCTCGGCAAGCACCATCGCTATATAAGTAAAAATCTACATTGGTGCCTTCAGTACTTTCAAAATCAAAAGATCTTTGAGTATTTTCAATCAAAAGGATCCTATCCTCTATATTTTTTAAATACGTTTGAATTTCTGAATCTTCAGAATAAAAATCCTTAATCACGCTTAGAGAATTTAAGATCTTTTTTTTCATTAGATCAACTTAAGAAATTTTCTTTTCCCAACCTTTAATACTTTTCCTGTAAATGAATCATCTAATATAAAATTTTGATCAGTGATTTTCTCCCCATCTACAATTCCAACAGCATTTTGTTTTAACATTCTTCTCACTTCGCTATTAGAGCTAAGTAATTTAGATTCAACTAGTACTGATAAAATATTTGCACCTTTCGTAAATGAAAACTCAGGTATTTCATCAGGAACATTTTTCTTTTTAAACACTTCTTCAAATTGATTTTTCATATCTTCTCCAACATCTTTTCCATGAAAAATAGAAACAATATTAGATGCAAGCATTTTTTTTGCTACATTAGGATGCAATTCTCCAGAACTTAATCCTTTGTTAAAACTATCAAATTCTGTTTTGTTCATACTAGAAGCATATAAAGCAAAGTCATGCATTAAAGCATCAGGAATACTCATGACCTTTCCAAACTTATCAAAAGGAGCATCAAGTACTCCTATATAATTATTTAAAGACTTGCTCATTTTCTGTGTTCCACAGGTACCAAGAATAATAGGTAAAAGCATAGCAACTTGCGGCCTACTCCCTTTCCATTTTTGATAGTCTCTTCCCATTAAAACATTAAATTTCTGATCACTCCCTCCAAGTTCAACATCAGCTTTAATAAATACAGAATCAATTCCTTGAAGAACTGGATAGAATAATTCATGAAGTCCTAAGGAATGTCCTTCTTCTAATCTTTTTTTGAATGTGTCGTGACTAACTAATTTTGCTACAGTTGTTTGGTTTGCCCAATTCATAACATCTAGTAAACTCACAGAATTAAACCATTCACTTTGATGTCTGACCTCGGTTTTACTCATATCCAAGACACTAGAAACTTGTTCTAAATATTTTTCAGCATTTTTTTTAGTTTCTTCCGAAGTTAAAGCTGGCCTTGACTCTACTTTTCCAGTTGGATCTCCAATCTGAGCAGTATAATCACCAATCACTACGACCCCGATATGTCCAAAATCTTGAAATTGTCTCATTTTTCTATAAGGAATCGTGTGTCCTAAGTGAACATCTGTCCCTGTTGGATCAATTCCACATTTAACTCGTAGTGGCGTATTAGAATCCAGTGAATGAAGTAGCATTTTTATAAATTCATCTTGAGGTGTTATTTCTAAAGTTTTGAAGCTTAAAGCACTAAATTGCTTCTGAGCCTCACTAATAACACCTTCTGAATACTTATGATCTTTATTTTTTAGATAATTTGATATTTCCAATGATTCTCCGTTTATTGCCATTGAGCACAAAAAGTGACAGTATTTCCGCCTAAAATCATACTTGAGGGTTAGTTTGAGCGTCAATTATTCCATTAAAGTTTACAAGCAGTACTTCAACTTTGCGAGTTCTCATTTTCTTATATTTGAAGATGGAACAAGAGAGCCTCTACATGGCCATAATTATAGAGTTAAAGTCTTAGGAGAAGCTCCTGAATTAAAAGCTGACATGGTTTTTGACTTCCTTGATATCAAGCCCATCGTAAGAACTGTTTGTGATTCTTTGGATCATAGGCTCTTGCTTCCTAAAGAAAATAAATGGCTAAAGATTTATGATGAAAATCAGTATTGGAAAATTATTCCTCCAGATGAAAAAATGATGATTATTCCAAAAGAAGATATTATATTTCTTCCTTTAGAAAACACTAGTGCTGAAAGACTAGCTATTTATCTTTGCTCTGAAATTAAAAGAATTGTTTTTGAAAAATACAAATTCAATTTTTCAATGTTAGAAGTTGAGGTTGAAGAAACTCCAGGGCAATCTGCAGTATATAGAGAAGTTTTCAATGAAGAAAAGGTCATTTCGTAATGATCTTTGAAGAACTTAAATCTGGAAAATCAGTCGAAGGTAGTGAGATTATTGCTTACAAAACTGATATCAAAAGTAAGCAATATATTTATCTTGTAGCCGGTATCTTTGGACAAAAAATTGAAGGGATCTATGTACTCAATCAGTTATTAGATTGGCTTAGCAGTAATCACGAAATAAAAGATATTCCTCTAATTATTGTTCCTATTTTAAATGTTGATGGTTATCAATCTCAAACAGCGGAAAACTCATGTGGGATAAAACTGATTGAAGAGTTTAATGAAGATGATATAAAAAGAAAACCTGAACTAAAATATTTTTTCAAACTACTGAATAAATATCCTGCCAATGCTGTAATTCACTTTAGTACGAAAAAACCACCCAAAATCCAGTTCTCAGAAGGTGGTAAACATATAGCAAGCTTTATATCTAAATTTAACTTTTATGATTTATTTAAACTAGAGACTGAAAGTTTAGATAAAAAGAAAAGTCTTAGTCTTCCTTTTCTTTTACATCAAAAATATCAATGTCCTTTAGTTGAAATTCAGTACCCTAAAATATCTCCAGAACTCTCTTTGGCGGAAATATGGAGTCATAACGCAAAGGCCTTAAAAGATTTATTTGCAACAGATTTCTTATATAATCATCTAAATACCAAAAAGCAGTCTTAATTCTTCTTACCTCTCTCTCTACTATCGATATATTGCCCCTGAGAATGGCAATCTTTACATATGTTACTTTCCCTAAGCTTCTTTCTAAGTTAATTAATAACGTAAAAAAACTCTATAAAGGAGAATTTATGAAATTCTTAAGTATCTTAATCACTTCCCTTCTCTTGGTTTCTTGCAATTCAAGGCTTTTTGATAAAATTGATGGGTCAAACATTTCAAATAGTCTAGCTGTTAATGCAAAAAAATTAGAATTAGTAACTTTTGATGTTACTGAAAATTCTGATGGCACAGCGACAATTATTATTAGATCAAATCAACCAGCAACTGGTACCATCTCATATGAGCATCAAGGAAAAACTATAGAGCTAGATGTAAGCCTAACTGATGATAATGGACTGACTCAAACTTTTATTACTCCTGCTCTTAATACTGGCGTTGTTTATAATTTCAAAACGGAGATCTCAAATGACTCTGGTTCAGCTAGTGCCAATGATTCTTTGGTTCTAACTCCTACTCCAAGCTTAAAAATTTCAGACTTAAGAGTTAAGCAAATAGAAAATGATACAATTACTGTTGTTGCAAAAACTAACAAAGCTTCTGAGGGAAAAATTTGTTACACAAAAAATGGAAATAAGTACTGCGAGAAAGTTGTATTTAATAACTCCAACAAAGACACGCAAGAAATAAAATTCCAAGGAGCTAAGGGTGACTTAGAAACTATTACTCTAGAAGTGAGTGATTCCAAAAACACTCATCAAAAAAGTATCACTGTACTAATTAAAGACATCGAACCTAAAGCTGTCAAAATGGTGGCAGGAACTTTAGTCCCTCTAGATTACTTTAATTGTAAAAATATGACTTCAACTACAAAGATCTCGAAAATTAATGTCGGAGGAGATGATCAATTTACTGGCTCTAAAAATGATAAACTCGCCCACCAAACTGATGTCCAACTAGTTGATTCAACAATAGAATATTATAAAAACACTTATGGCTCTCAATATAATTACCAGCAAACTACTTTCGATTCGTTTACAGCTGAAGATGATATGATTACTTTTGCTGAAATTGATTTATCTCAATACAAAAATATTAGCTGTGTTGTAGCTAAAATAAAGGGTAAACAAGTAAACTCATGGTGGACAACTGATGATATTACCTTTTTGACTGCTCCATCAAATGTTCAAAATTTCACACAATCCAAGATGTATCCATTTCTAACAATGACTACAAGCCAACCTAAGGATTTTCAGTGGTGTGTCCCAACGGGAGATAAAGGTTTAAATATGTTTATAAAGTTTATAAGCATGCAAAAACCTGATTTTATTAACTCAATTAATACGAACAAAAATTTAAAGTTTATCTATCAAGATGATGCAATGCTAGATTATTTAGAAATTTATGTAGTTCACTAAGAATTTATATTTTTAAGGGCAGATTTAATCTGCCTTTCCCTCCCTCTTAACCGATAGTTCTACTCGGCAATTTCTTCACAAATTCGTTTTCTTAAAATTACTATCGTATAATTTCATTGATGAAAAAATATTATGTAAAAATTAATGGAAATGTATTTGGCCCTTACGAAGAAAAAAACCTTCACAGCATGTTTAACAAAAATCAACTTAGCTCTGAGAGTCTAGTAAAAAGATCTGGAGATGCTCAATTCATAGCACTCTCGCATTTCATCAAAAGTGCCAATGAAAAAACAGAAGTTTTTCATCACCAAAGTAATACCTCTGAAGAAAAGCAAGCCTTTCCCTACCAAGTAAATTCTGATGCTACAGCTTCACACCTTTTTACTTCTAATATGTCTGGAAACCCTGTAAAAGATTCTATTCAGTCTATAAAAGACTACTTTGCTTCTTTCACATACTACAAGATTTTATTTCTACCTTTTATTCTAGTCGCTTGCTTCTTTCTTGCGAAAGTTCTTTATTTTAAAAGCTCTTTTCAGGTTAATAAACCGAATTTTATGAAATACAGTTCTTTTCAAAAATTTGAAAAAGACCTTAAAACTCATTTCCAAAACAAAGATCATGTTTGGAAATTCTTAGTCTCTACAGATTTAAAGAAAACTTGGGTGGGTTCAAGTCTTCCTGGACATCACTTAGCAAGAATAAAATTTCAAAGTATTCCTTACAAGATATTGTCTCATGTACCAGTGAAAGCTCATACTGAAACGAAGCTTTATAAAAACAATAAAGAAATCAAAGAATGGATCTTTGAAAAAGGTGAAAAATTTCATCCTGGATTTTATAAGGTTCAAGTGACTTTATTGAAAAGAGATCTTTCAATGTGGGATAAATTATTTTTGCCTGAATTTGAAATCAAGAAAACTTATGAAACAAAACTTTTAATCGGTTCAAGCTCAAAAAAAGTTTTCATGAAAGATTTAAAAGGTTTTTTAAAGAAATCAGTAACGATGAATTTTTCAGAGATTCAAGAAATAGAAATGAAATATCAGACATTAAATTCAATAACGAAGCAAATCGCAAGCTCTATTAATGAAATGAAAATCCCTAAAAGTTCTAAAAAATTAAAAGAGATAAGATCAAAATTCATCAGTAAGTATCAAAAAGAATTCGGCAGTTTTTTTACAAATTTTGTTATTGAAAACAATCAAATTTATCAGAAAAAAAATGCTATTACGCACAAAAAATCGCCTTTTACTAAACACTATAAAACAATGTCTAAAATTGCTGCTGAAATTGGTAAGATCTCTGCTGACACGATTAGTCAACTCAAATCTAAATCACCATCAAAGAATAAGTTACAAAGCTCTGTAAAACTCTATGAAAGTGTAATGAAATCTACTAATAAGCAATTAAGTACCTTAGACAAGTTTAAGAAGCTGTAAATTTTTCAACCTCTTTATTAAGATTTTATTAAGAAGTCCTCTTGGCTTCATTGGCCCTTTATCTTTATTTAAAAGCTTGAGTATACTGCTTGAAAGTTAACCTTTTAAGGGTCTGTAAAGAATGGAAGAAACAATGAATTCAAGCAAATCAAAATCAAAAATACTTTCGGTTTTATTTAAATATTTACCAGTAGTAATTTTGTTATTTATTTTCCTTGTTGGAATTAAAAGTTTATCTGGATCTTTTAAAATGCTTGGTGCTGGTTTCGCAGAAGGATTACTTACAACTGCGTCGAATCCTTTCATAGCCTTAATGAGTGGGATGTTAGCTACCGTGCTAGTTCAAAGCTCATCTGTAACAACTTCAATTATTGTTGGAATGGTATCAAGTGGAACACTAAATGTTGCTGGTGCTGTACCAATGATTATGGGAGCAAACCTTGGAACAAGTATTACTAACACTCTTGTTTCCCTGGGATTTGTGGGAGATAAAAAAGATTTCTCAAGAGCATTTGCTGCTGGATCTATTCACGATATTTTTAATATTCTAAGTGTTGCTTTAATTCTACCTCTAGAGTTAGCAACAGGTATTCTAAGTAAAATCGCTTCATCAATGTCTGCAATGATTTATGGGTCTAGCTCTAACTTACATTTCAAGAGTCCATTAAAAACGGCCATCAAACCGTTTTATAATGCTTTAAAAAGTTTAGTTGTTGATATCTTTGGGTTCCAAGGAACATCAGCCGGAATTGCTCTTTGTATTCTATCCATTGGAATTATATTGATTACTCTAGGGATGATTGTAAAAATAACTAAAAAAATAGTTGAAGAATCCAAGAGTGATATCCTTGAAAATCTATTATCAAAAAGTACATCTTTTACTATTTTCTTCGGAGCAGTCTTAACTTTTGCGGTTCAATCAAGTTCAATTACGACTTCATTATTAGTCCCTATTGCTGCTGCTGGAATTTTATCGCTTGAAAATATTTTTCCAATAACGATTGGAGCTAATATAGGAACCACCACCACCGCACTATTGGCGTCTCTAACTGGAAATGTACATGGATTAACGATTGCTCTAGTGCATTTTTTATTTAATATTTTAGGAATGCTTATCTGGTTTATTCCCGCTCCAACCAGAAAAATCCCTGTCAAACTAGCTAGTTGGTTAGGAAAGAAATGTGAGACAAAAAGAAGAGTCGGCTTTATTTATGCTTTCTCAGTTTTCTTCTTTATTCCTATTATATTTGCCGTTATCTTCCCTTATTTTTCGTAGAGGCATATTTTAGTTAGGCTTGCCAAACATCGGTATGCGTGCTATACTTGCTTTATGTACTTATGTATTTGTAACCAAATTTCAGATATTGATATAACAAAAGCCAAAAAAAAATATCCTCATCTTCCACAAGATAAACTTCTCTCCCAACTTGGACTAGGTTCTGATTGTGGTTCATGCTTAAACACTTGCCCTTCTGAAGAAGTACCTCAATTAGCTTCAAGATGTTCAAAAATACAAAAAAATAAATAACTTCCTTAACAGTTCCCTTTATTATCGTTACATTTTTATAAAACAAGGAGTTTTAAATGAAAGGTAGTAAAAAAGTCATCACTGCATTAAATAAAGTTTTAACTGGAGAGCTAACTGCGATAAATCAATACTTTTTGCATGCTAGAATTTTACAAGACTGGGGAATGTTCCAGCTTGGAAAAATTGAATACGAGGCATCTATTGATGAAATGAAACATGCTGATGAATTAATCAAAAGAATTTTATTTCTCGAAGGCCTTCCTAACGTTCAAAAACTTGAATCTATCAATATTGGTCAAAACATCGAGGAAGTAATAGCTTCAGATCTAAAAATTGAATATACAGCATTAAAAATCTTAAAAGCTGGAATAAAAACAGCGGAAGAAGAATCTGATTTTGCTAGTAGAGACTTATTATTAATGATTTTAAAATCAGAAGAAGAACATGTAGATTGGTTAGAAACTCAGCAATCACTTATTGAAGCAGCTGGTTTAGAAAATTATATTCAATCTCAAATTTCGATGCAAGATCAAGCACCTGCATAAGTGATTTCTCAAGGCCAGCTCCTCTTCGCACCAATGGAGGGAGTCACAAACTCTGTTTATAGAGAAGTAGTAGCTGAGCTTTACCCTCAATGGGATTATTTTGCTTGTGATTTTTTAAGAATTCCAACTACAGCTCCCTATCCCAAAAAGCACCTCATAAAACATTTTGGAAAAGTTCATTATGATAGCGATCTACGAAACAAAACAATTTATCAAGTTTTAACATCTGAAAATGCCAAAACAAAAGAAACTATAATTGACCTAAGAGACTTAGGATTTAAGTGGATTGATTTAAATCTTGGTTGTCCTTCTAAGACAGTTGTTAAAAACCATGGAGGATCTTATCTCTTAAAAACACCTGAAGTTTTAAACAAAATTCTTGGCGAAATAAGAGAAGTATATGATGGCTACTTCACAGTAAAAATAAGAGTTGGGTTTGAAGATGATTCTGTTTTTGAAAGGAATCTTAAAATTTTTGAAAAACATGGTGTTAATGCAATAACTATTCATGGACGAACAAGAGAAGAATTATACAAAGGTAAAGCAAATTGGGATTACTTAAAACAAGCGACTGAAATTGTTAATATTCCCATTGTTGGAAATGGTGACATTTGGACTTTAAACGATGTAGCAGCTTGTTTTTCTTATACTAATAATACTTCTTTGATGATTGCCAGGGGAGCTTTAAAAAGACCTTGGTTAGCAACACATTATTATCAAGGAATAAAAGAAAATGAGGAAATAAGAAAAGAAGAAATTAAAAAGTATCTTTTTAAAATTTATAACGTTTACAGCAAGTATAACTATCCAAAAGAAAAAATTTTAAGATTCATGAAAGGACTAATTCGTTATCTTTTTGACGATCTTACAAAAGCAGAAGTGCTAAAACGCACCTGCTTAAGATCAGAAAAGTTAGAAAATTTTCTTAGGATTATTGAAACTTTATAAGACTTTCTTTTGACTCATCTTTAAGCTTTTCTTATCATCTTTAATAGAATTTATTTAAAAGGATAATAATTATGAAAGAGATGGTACACGTCTTTTCCAAGTGGATTGAAAATGTTGTTTGGGGAAGTTTGAATTCTTGGTGGGGACTACCAAATGAATGGGGTTTCACACAAATTCCAATGATTGCAATCTTGCTTGTGCTTTGTGGAGTTATCTTCACTTTGTTTTTTGGATTTCCTCAATTGAGATACTTTTGGCATGCTGTAAAAATTACTAAAGGTGATTATGATGACCCTAGTAAGCCTGGAGAGATTTCTCACTTCCAAGCTTTATGTGCTGCTCTCTCAGCAACAATTGGTTTAGGTAATATTGCCGGAGTTGCTTTTGCTGTTTCAGCGGGTGGCCCTGGTGCCGTTTTTTGGATGTGGGTAGCAGGATTCTTGGGAATGTCTACGAAGTTTACTTCTATTTCTTTGTCTCTTCTTCACAGAGATGAATCAGGTGAAGAAGTTCACGGTGGACCGATGTATACAATTAAAAAAGGACTAGCCGATAATTATAGAAGTTATACAAAGGCAGCAAGCTTTATTATTTGGCTACTTCTAACTGGTCTTTTAAGTTTAGCTACAAGCTATCTAATGCCAGGAAGAACTGCCTTCATTCTTTCCGCTTTTATTTCAGCTGCAGTTGTGTTTTGGATGAATAAAACTAGCCATGCTCACGAAAGTGACAAAGATGATTTACTTCATTGGGCCTCAAAAAATGTCTTTTTATTTTTAGCTGCTCTTTATGCGATTTTTGTAACTCTTAGCTCTTTTGGTGCTGGTAATATGTTTCAATCAAATCAAATGGCAGGAATAGTAAATAATTACTTTGGCTTCCCTACTTGGATCACGGGCCTAGTTTTCGCTGCTTTAGCATTTGCAGTCCTAGTTGGAGGAATTAAATCTATTGGTAAGGTTGCTGAAAAATTAGTTCCTGCAATGGTTGTGATTTATTTTGGAATGTCTATTTGGATCATTGGAAATAACCTAAGTTTATTACCTGGAATCTTCTCTGATATTATTACTAGTGCTTTTAGCGGTTCTGCAATGTTTGGTGGATTCGCAGGAGCTACCTTTGCTATGGTTTTAAAGCAAGGTTTACAAAGAGGTGTTTTTTCAAACGAAGCTGGTATGGGTTCAGCTGCTATCGCTCATACCGCTGCAAAATCAGATCCTATTCAAGAAGGACTAGTAGGATTGCTTGGTCCATTCATTGACACTCTTGTTGTTTGTACAATGACTGCTCTTGTTATTCTGATCACTGGAGCTTGGGCAGATACTAACGCTGGTGCTGGTTCAGATATGACAGCATTTGCTTTTAATACAATTATTCCATACGGTGGTCAGATTCTAGCCATCATTGTTTTAATGTTTGCTTTCTCTACTATTATCTCTTGGTCATATTATGGAGAACAAGGAATCGTTTATTTATTTGGTTATAATAAAATGGGGATTTTAGCTTATAGAATATCATTTGTTTTTATTACATTTTTAGGAACTCAAATTAATCCTGAAGATGTTTTAAGAATAGTCGATGCTTTTTTTGGAATGCTTGCTTATCCTAACTTGCTAGCAAATTTCTTATTGCTCCCAGTACTGGCTAAAGCTTTTAAGGCCTATAAGAAAAAATATAAAATATAATTTAATTACACTTAAGGCCTTCTTTTCTAGAAGGCCTTTTTTTGCCTACTTTTTTTGCAAGAAACTCTTCTTAAGCTCTCTTTAGTCTTCATACTTCGTAAAAAACCTAACTCATATTATTATAAATATTCAAGATTTAAGGGAAGGAAATGAAATTTTTGTTTTTTATATTTGTTTTACTTTTATCTACTCCTTTATTCTCAAAGGTAGATATTAAGCATTGTACTGAAGTGATGAGATCTAAAAATGTCATCACCTTTGTTCCTCTCGACAAACAAGTCCAAAAACCAGAATGGAGAGAATATGATGCAGAGAATACTGTTGTTCCTAGATTCCAAGATACTGTAAGGATGTTCTTTGGTAAAAACCTTTTGCTCAAACCTGCTAAAGATAGCGATTTAAATTTAAAGCACTTTTCTTTTCTTCGTCCTAAGAGTGATGAATTTATTTTTCAAGGGAAAAAAAATAAAATTACTGTTCAAATGTCTCGAAACTCCAATGGAAGATTAACTTCATATTTTGTAAAAAAAGAAAATTCTGGTAGCCACCTGCAATTTGAAAAACAAGTTACTTTTTCTTGGCATAATGATAGGTGTTACCCTTTATCGTTTGAAATAAGAGAGAAGAAAAAAGATTTTTTAAAGAATTTCGAAGTCCATCCATCACATGTAGACAAAGTTTCTATACCTTTATGTAAGAAGATCTATCCAAAAGTATTAAATCATATAAAAGATTTCTCTGATTATTCTTATAAGAAAGAAGATGGATCAATTTTTTCATTTCCTGATAAGCACGCACAGATGATTCCAAAAACTCAAGAAATTTACAAGGAATTAAAAGACGCAGGAGTAGACTTTGAAGTAAAATCTATTCTAAACAAAAGAACTCAGATCAAACCTTTGTTTTTACTAGTGAAACGTTATTATCCTGAAGAAGATCTTGTGAAGCTAGATAAACTATTATCTAAATTTAGAGCTTGTGAGAGTTTTTATAATAAAGATGAAAGTTTATTGAAAAAAGCAAAAGATCCCCCTACACCTTAGATTGATATTTCCAATTAATGTAATTCTCAGATTTCAACCCTGCTATTTGTCTATTAGATAAAAAAACCATCGACTGCTTTGTTTTTGGATGAAACACAAATGTACATCCAGTAAAGCCGTGATGGCCTAAATATCCTGTAGGTAAATCAAACTTTAATAAATTTGAATCTGAAATAAAACCAAGATTTTTTTCATTAAAGAAACTCTGACTGAGCTCTTCTGATACTAATTGAGAATTCATAAGAGAGTTAGCAATAACTAATAAATCTTCTACATTAGAGAATAATCCACAGTGTCCAGAGACTCCGTCAAAAACATTAAAACAATTGTAATCATTCACTTCATTTACAATCTGATAATCTCTCCAGTTAATACTTTTTAAAGTTTTTATTTTTCTATCTAAGATAAGCTTTTTTTCAAAAGGGTTTCCAAAAGAGGTTGCTAAACTTGCAATCGATAACTCATTTTGAAAAAATGTATTTTTTAATCCCAGTGGTTTTTTAATTTTTTCATCAAACAAACTTTGAAGATTTAAAGAATACGTATCTTCCAGAAGACAACCTAGAATCATAAATCCTAAATCACTGTATACTCTTTCACCTCGGCTTGCTAACTCCCAATTATTTTTTAAAAGATAATCATATGCCTCTTTTTTGTTATTAACTAAGCCATATAAAGGAAGCCATGACATTAAGCCTGATTTATGAGTCAATAACTCTTTAATAACTACAGACTCAAGCTTACTTCCTACTTTTAGATATTTACCCAAAGTATCTTCAATATTAAGAATCCCTTCATTTTGAGCAATCATGATGAGATATGTTGTCATGACTCCTTTAGTCACAGAAGCAATATCAAAAAGACTTTGATTATTTGCTTCTCCAAAGTTCATTATGTCCTGATTCTCAGTACTATCCTGAAAGCCGAGCTGTACAGAAATGCCTTTCTGGGAGAGCTCTTGGGCCCATGATTTAATCTTCAACTTCTCCATGTCTTCATTGTCACTTGAAAGGCCTCAAGATACAATGGGGCATCAATTTTTAGGAGTAATAAATGAGCCAATCAAGACATGATTTAAGGCAAGAAAGAAAAAAAGAAGCACTTCAATATCACTATAAAGGTAGACCTGGGAAATCAGAAGTCGTTCCAACTAAACCCTGCTCTACAGCTAGGGATTTATCAAATGCTTACTCTCCTGGAGTTGCATGGCCTTGTAGAGAAATTGCTGATGAACCCAGTGCTGCTTATAAGTATACTAATAAAGGAAACTTAGTTGGAGTAATCTCAAATGGTTCTGCTGTCCTTGGGCTTGGAAATATTGGAGCTCTCGCTGGAAAACCGGTGATGGAAGGAAAGGGAGTTTTATTTAAAAAATTTGCTGATATTGATGTTTTTGATATTGAAATCAACAACGATACTGTTGAAGATATGGTCAGAACAATCGAAGCTTTAGAACCAACTTTTGGAGGAATTAACTTAGAAGATATCAAAGCACCTGAATGTTTTGAAGTAGAACGGCAATTAAAAGAAAAACTCAACATCCCAGTTTTTCATGATGATCAGCATGGTACTGCAATTATAACAAGTGCCGCTTTCTTAAATGCTCTAAAAGTTGCTAATAAAAAAATCGAGAAAGTCCAAGTTGTTTTTAGTGGAGCCGGTGCTGCTTCGATTGCTTGTGCTAAGTTACTACATAAGCTTGGAGTAAGAAGAAAGCATTTATTCATGTGTGATTCCAAAGGAGTAATCTATAAAGGGAGAGCTGAGCGTATGAATAAATACAAAGAACTCTTCGCCAATGATACAAAATATAGAACTCTTGAAGAAGTTATGAAAGGAGCTGATGCTTTTATTGGATTGTCGATGAAAGGTATTGTTTCTAAAGATATGGTTAAAAGTATGAATAAGAATCCTATTATTTTTGCCATGGCCAATCCTGATCCTGAAATTTTACCAGAAGATGTTCTTGCTGTGAGAAAAGATGCTATCATGGCCACTGGCCGAAGTGATTATCCTAATCAAGTTAATAACGTTCTTGGATTTCCTTTTATTTTTAGAGGAGCTCTTGATGTAAGAGCAACAAATATCAATGAAGAGATGAAACTTGCTGCGGTCAATGCTATTGCCGATCTTACTAGAGAGCCAATCACTGAAGATGTCAAAATGGCTTATGGAAATCAATCTTTTTCTTTTGGAAGAGAATATTTAATTCCTAAACCCTTTGATCGAAGAGTTTTAACAAAGGTTGCTCCTGCTGTTGCGAAAGCTGCAATTGATTCGGGTGTAGCTCAAGTAAAACACTTAGACCTGAGTAAATATGCTTTAGAACTGGATGAAAGATTAGGTAATGCTTCTAGTTTTTTAAATGATATTAGATCTAAACTACCAAAAGATAAAAAAACGAAGATCATATTTACAGAAGGAGCCAACTTAAAAATATTAGAAGCTCTTTCAATTCTTAAAGATGAAAAATTTATCGAACCTATTGTCCTCGGACATAAATCAGATATTGAAAAAATTATAAATGAACATAAATTACCAAACCTCGATAATCTAGAAATAATTAATCCTCGTGAGCATGAGGATTTTAAAAAGTTTACAGATCAATACTATCAAATGCGCCAAAGAAAAGGAGTATCTTTAGCTCTAGCAAAGTCTAAGATGCATAATCCGATTTATTTTGGTTCGATGATGGTAAAAAATGGATCTGCTGATGGAATGGTTACAGGAATGGGGATTTCTTACTCTGAAGCCTTTAAACCTATAATGCGAGTCATAGGTCGGAAAAACACAAAAGCTTCTGGTGTGATGATTTTAAATTTTAAACATAAAATTGTTTTCATGTCTGATTGCACCTTGCAATTAAATCCAAGCACTGAAGATCTTGTAGAAATTGCAGTTAATGCCTCAGAACTCTATAGAAAACTTCTAAAACGAGAACCACGTATTGCTTTTTTAAGTTATTCTAACTTTGGATCTAATAGCTCTAGTGATTCTAAAAAAATAGTTGATGCTGTGAAAATACTTCAAGATGATTATCCTGACTTAATTGTAGATGGAGAAATGCAAGCTGATGTTGCTGTAAATAATCAACTCCTTCAAAATCTTTTTCCGTTTAGCAAACTAGATAATTCTGCTGATATTTTAATATTGCCTAATTTATCTTCAGCTAATATTGCTTATAAGCTCTTAGCTCAACTGGGAGGAGCAACACCTATTGGCCCTGTTATTACTCCTATTATCTATCCAATAAATATATTGCAAAGAACTGCAAGTGTAGAAGAAATTATAAGTATCACACATTTGACAGCAATCACATCAACTAAAACAAAGGATCATAACTATGAAGAGAATTATTAATGATACTAAAGCTCCTAGTGCCGTAGGTACTTACTCACAAGGAGTGGAACTAAATGGAACTTTTTACTTCTCAGGGCAAATTGGTTTGGATCCTACATCCGGAGAAATGCAAAAAGGTTTTGAAGCAGAGCTTGATCAAATCATGAAAAACATTGATGCTCTTTTAGAAGGATGTGAATTAACAAGAGATAATATCTTTAAAACAACAATTTTTCTGACTGATCTTGGGAATTTTTCAAAGGTTAATAATGCTTACGAAAACTTCTTTAAAAAACCTTATCCTGCAAGGTCATGCGTTGAAGTTTCGAAACTTCCTAAAGATGCCTTAGTAGAAATAGAGGTTCTTGCGCATAAGTAATGAAGAAATACCTTTTTGAAACAGATGAAACTATTTATAAAAGAAAAAGAAATCTTTTCATAAAAAGATTTCTTTTTCTTTTTGTTTTCTTTATTTCATTTCCTCTTATACACCATGCGTATACCAAGCAATTAATTCAAAGCTCTAAAGACAAGTTTTTTGAAAAAGAGCCGGATGCCATAGTTGTTTTTACTGGAGATAAAGGCCGAGTCACTAAAGCTTTAGAGCTATCTAAAAAATTTCCATCTACAAAGGTCCTCATCTCTGGAGTCTATTACAAAAATAATCTCCAAAGAATTCTAAGAAAAACAGTAGAAGATGCAGAAGGAGACTTTAAGCATTACTCCAGAATAGTTGAGCTGGACTTTGAAGCAATGAATACATATCAAAACGTTGAGGAAACTTTAAAGTTTATTGATAATAATGAAAATTTAAAAAACATACTTATTATTTCTAGTGACTATCACCTACCTAGAATTAATCTCATGATCAATTCTTTGAATGAAAATATGAAATCTTCTTTTTTCTACCAAGAGATTTCTTCAAATTTAGATATTGATTATTTAATGCATATATTTAAAGAACATCTGAAAATATGTAAGTTTTGGATTGGCCTTTAAGAAGAAAATTCAACCTCATAACCTTGATGCTTTCTGATATTTAAAACAAAGTCTCCTATATAAAGATACTGTCCCTTTATACCATGAAGAATTCCTTGTATTTCGGGAACTTTATCAAATCCAATGCTTTTAATTTTCTCGGGATATTGCTCAATAGGAAATTTAATTTTCACTTGTTTTTCATCTAAAACTTTTACTTGATAATCAATGAGTTTATTTTCATATTTTTTTATAGTTTTACCTGCCACCTCTTTAAGATCAACAGCTTCAGCTGTTTCAGAGAGCATTTTTCGCCACTGAGTTTTATCTGCAAACTCGTTTTTAAATAAAACTTCCACTTTTCCTGCTGCATATCGATTAGGTAGTTCTAAGACAGCTAAAGCTTGCTCCGCACCTTGGTCTATCCATCTCGTCGGGACTTGAGTTTTCCTAGTAATTCCAACCTTTAAACCTGAAGTAACTGATAGATATAAGATATGAGGATTCATGCAATGAGCTTCTCCCCATAACGGCTCTCTACACGTTCCTAAATGATAATGACATTTCTCAGGCTGAACGATACAACTATCACATGCTGCTTTAGATAAGAAAGCTTCATAGGAATATCCGCTATTATAACTCTTCTTAATCTTTTGACCTGTTTCAATACAATGGATATTTCCTGTATGAGAAAACTTAATGTTTTTTCCTATGTATTGATTCATAGGAAGCAATTTAGCTCCAATTGGCAGTTCGTATTCAACCTTAGATCGAGAGAGCTTAGAGACGAGTTTTAGAAGGTTTCCTTTCATTTAGAGAAGTTACCTAATTATTGCCAAAAAAAGAATTTTTTTTTATTACAAGTTGTGGTTAAAAGAATATTTATTTTATTTATAAAAGCTTATCAATATTTTATCTCTCCTCTTTTAGGCCCTAATTGTAGATTTTATCCATCTTGCTCAAGTTACTCAAAAGAAGCTTTTGAAACCTACGGGATTTTTAAGGCCAGTTATCTTACTTCTAAAAGAATTCTAAGGTGCCACCCTTTATGTAAAGGTGGTCATGATCCTCTACCATAAAACTAAACTAAAGTATTCATCCCAATTAACCGATAAATAAATAAGTACTCTTCCTATAGATTATATGGAAGAAAAAAGGATGAGATGAAATACCTAATAACTCTACTTATTTCAATGAACTTATTTGCAGCAATAGAAACGAAAGATGTTTTAAATCAACTTATGAATATCCACGGAGCAGATTGGAATGCAATCATCCAATCAGATTCGGATAAAGTAGAAATTAAAACAATTCTCTCTGGAATTATAAAAAAATCTATAGATCCTACTCAGTTTGGTTTTGAAACGGATCTTGTTCCTGATATTATTGGCAATGCGGTTGGAGAATATGGACATTTTGTAGATCTCAATAATAGTGGGGGAATGTCCGCTGCTGATACAGAACTTTTTCAAGATTATAAAAAAGAGGCTGAAGCCGATCCAACTAGCAGAGAAGCTCTTTCGTGGTATTACGGATTACAAAATGCTGCAAACCCTGATTCCTTAAAAATGTTAGCTGATGCTCTAGACTATACAGATGATCCTTCTACTTCTTTTACTATTGGCAGAAATATTTCAACACTTTTGGAGGGAACAGGACACATCAAAACTGATCCTGGTTTAGACTTTGCTTATATAGATCAATTCACTCCAAACTTAAAAAAACCTTATTATAAAAGAAATGGAAAGTGGAAAGAAGTTGTTAAATACAGTGCTAGAAAATTAAAAGACTCTTATCTTTTAGTTAAAGACGTTAGTACTGATAAAGATTTTCTCAAAGAATATAAAAAGATCGGCAATAATGTTTTTTCTTTAACCAAGTTAGCCAAGGATAATTCAGCTTCTTCTGAGATAATGATCGCTCAGAAAAACACAAAAGAAGTAAAAAGAGAAATAGCATCAGAAAATGATCAAGAAGTAAAAAGAGAAATAAACTCTCAAGAAGAAGAACAAATTGTTAATCAAGCCTCCAACAGACTTCCGATTTACTTTCTAGCTCTAGGATTGTTTTTCTTAAGTTTTATTCTTTTCAGGCGATTTCTTTCTTAACTTTTGAAAGAAAATTCTTAAGTGATTCTTCTAGAAGATTTAGAACAAGATCGAACCCTTTATCTCCTCCATAATAAGGATCAGGAACATCTTCTCCTTTATTTTCAAGAGAAAAATCAAGTATCTTAAATACTTGTCCTTCTTTTACTCCTGGTAAAGAAAGTACATTTCTTTTATTACTCTCATCAGCTACTAAAATGTAATCAAACTCATTAAAATCATGAAGGTCAATTTGTCTTGATCGACTAGTAAGCTTATAGCCTCTTTTCTCCGCTGTCTCACGCATTCTTTTATCTGCAAGATCTCCTTGATGATATCCACTCGTTCCTGCGCTATCACAAGAAATCACTCTTTCTAGTCCTTGTCTATTAATCATTGCTTCAAAGATCCCCTCAGCAGCTGGCGATCTGCAAATATTACCCAAGCAAACAAATAAAACTTTTCTCATAAAATTTCTTGAACAATAGATTTAAACTTCACTTTAAAATCTTCAAATGCTTTCCCTGTAGCTGGACCAGAAAATCCAGTATGAATACGATGGATTTTTTTGTTTTTGTCTAAAAAAATCATCGTTGGATAAGACAAATGATTCTCTAAGAAAGGTAATACCTCTAACACACCTTTTTGATCTTTATCATGACTTCCCACGACAAAAAGATACTGAGCATTAATTCTCTTTTTAAATTTCTCTATCTGATAGGCAGCTTTTTTGTGATTTAAGGCACGCTCAAAAGAAACAGCTATAACTTTAAGATTTTTCTCTTTTTCTAAAAAAGAATTTAAAAATTCAGACTCATCTAAACAATTAGGACACCAAGATCCAAAGACTTGTAAAATGACAGGAGTATTGGGAAAAGTTTTTTTATCGAATAAAAAATCACTTCCATCTAATTGCTTTGCCTTAAACTCTACTAGTTTTGTATTAAACTTTGTTAGTTCTTCAGGATCATTTAGCTTAAAATCATTGCTTCTCGTTCCAATAATTTTTCTATTCCAAGAGTTTCCTGAATAGATACGTCCTTCAAATTTATCTTTATTAAGTTTTACAGAAAAAACAAAATTCATCTGGCCATCAAACCCAAATAGTTGATAAAGATTTGACTTCCCTTCCCCTTCAAAAAATCGATAGTCTCCAGTTTCAGTAATAAGGGTTCCTTGAATAGCACCTCTCTTATTCTTCTTAAACCTTCCCAAGCTTGACTTCTCTAGGCTTCCATCTTCTTTAAAAAAATCTACTTTCCAATCACCTGCTAATAAATCATCTGTTGTCTTAAATAAGACAGATTTTTCAGTTAACTTGATAGCAAAAAGCTTTATTCGATCAAGCTGATCTTTTTTCTTTTTGACATAAAAACCTTTCCCTGTTTTCCCAGAGAATTGAATCTCTAGAAAATTTTCATCAAAAGGAAGATCTATATGAAAGAAATTTTGATCTTTTATCTTTAAACTCAACTCATGTACTTCATCTGAATTATAGAGGTAAGCAGTTTTTTCATCTTTATTAATTTCTAATTGAAAAGGTAAAGCGTGGCCTTGTAGATCAAGAGATACTTTCCAAAATCCATTGATATCTGATATGTTTTTTTGACAAGATAGAATCATAAACAAGATAACTACAAACTTCATTATTCCTTCAACTTATCTAGGCATTTTATTTTTTCTTCACAAGCATCACAAGCAGACTTGCCAAACATGGTATTTAAGCCTCCGCATGTACCAGCAAGACACTTTCCTTTGAATATATAACCTATTCCCATCAAGATAATCAGAAGTGAGAATATCAAAAATGAAAAAAGAATAGTATTTAATAGCATTTATATACCCAAGTAAAGCTTATATCTATTGGATGTATCATAAACAAAAAAAGGGACTCTTGCGAGTCCCTTAATGATATTTAAAACAAATATCTATGTGAAATTACATATTAATTCCCATGTGACTTAACGTCTCATAAGTGATCCCACCAACAGCAAGACCATTTCTTTCTTGGTATCTTCTAACAGCTCTGTAAGTATCAGGCCCTAGAATACCATCAGCATTCGCTCCAACTTTTCTTTGAACAGCCATAACAGTATTCTGGTTCTGGTTTGTTTTACAAAGAATTCTTCCCCAAGTTGTCTGACCTGCATCAACCATAACTTTTTTAGTAATAGTTTTATAAGTTGCAGGAATTGGAGTTTTAACTTCTCTAGCTGGCTCAACTAATTCTTTAACAGTAATAGTTTTTGTAACAGCTGGGATATTAACAGTTTTTGTAGTAGCTGGTCTATCAACTACTTTTCTTGTAATTGTCTTAGTAACAGCAGGAATGTTAACAGTTTTCGTAGTAGCTGGTGAAACAACTACTTGCTCTTTAACTGTCTTATATTTAGCTGGAACGTTAACTAGACAAAGAATATCATTTTGAACATGTCCATCAGCTTCTTTTGCTCCATAAGCACCCTGACCAGCAGCTTGAGCTCCTGATGTTCCATTAGTACCTTTTTTCCAAACCTGAGTAGCTGGAGAAATTTCGATTTTCTTAGTTACAGTTTTGTACTGAGCTGGAACTGGAACTAACTTAGTTGAAGCAGGCTTAACAACAACAGTTTCAGTAACTGTTTTGTAAGTAGCTGGAACTGGAACTAACTTTGTACTAGCTTCTCTAGTAGTAATAGTTTTAGTTGCGTTCTTATAAACTGGCGGAAGTGTTTTAATTTTAAAACTCTCAGCAGTCGCAAGAAGTTTTTCAGTTTTGTTCTCGTACTTTGGTGGTCTAACGATCTGAGCATAACACTCACCTGGTCTTGCATTAGCAAGCATAGGGTTACCGTTGTTTGAGCTTGGTGCTGTATAGCTTGAGCTCGGTGTGTTGTTTTGAACCGCTACATCTGTGTTTGTAGAAGGTACAGTTGTGTTGTAATCAGTATTAGTATTTGTGTTAACTGACGGTGCTGTAGTGGTTACAGTCTCCGTATCGTTACTTCCACAAGCTACTAAAAGAACTAATCCAACCATTAGTGTTAATGATTTACGTAACATTGATTTCTCCTTTTTGTATCAATACAAAGTAATAAATTGTTAGTACGTTACATAAAATAATCAAAAACACGCGGATTTACTAGTAGGCAATAAGAGATACTGAAATAAACTTCTATAGTATTAATTATTCACAATAACTTTCATTGAAACGTGACAGTTTTGAGCTTAATTTAAATCAGATTTCTTTATTAATATAGTCTGGATTGAAGGAAGAAATAACTGTGCTCCTTTAACTAAAATAGCCGTAGCAAAAGCATCAGCTAATACACAACTATCTGCAAGTACAGATACTGAAACTAAATTATTATTTTTAGGTGCTCCTGTTTTCAAATTAATAGCATGAGAATATTTTGACTCATCTTTTTCTTTATAATTTCTGTAGTCACCAGAAGTAGCGATACAACGTCCATCAAGTTCTATAATTTTTGTCGCAATTCTAGCCTTCTCATTAGGAGCTTCTATTCCTACCTGCCATTTACTTCCATCTGCCTTAACTCCTTTTGCATAAACCTCGCCTCCAATTTCAACAAGAAAGCTATTTGAATGGTTACTTAGAAACTTAGCAACTTTGTCTATACCAAATCCTTTGGCTATCGCAGATAAATCTAATTGAACCCTTGGATCTTTTTTAGAAATGAAATTCTTCTTCAGCAATGATACTTTATCAAAACCAACATAGCTTAATACTTCAGAAACTTCATTCGAACTAGGATTTCCTAAACGTTTTTTAGGCCCAAACCCCCAAAGTTCAACCAAAGGCATGACCGTTGGATCAAATTCTCCTTTTGATTTTTCAAATACTGATTTCGCTACACTTAGAACATAATAAAAATCATTAGAAATCTGAAACGGCTCTTGAGTTTTATGATTATTAAATTGAGAGATTTCAGAGCTCGGAATATAAGTCGACATCTGCCTATTAACCTCTATGAGAACTTCATTGATTTTAGCTTCTAACTCTGGTTTTTCTTTCTTAGCATTAAGAATCTTAACACTAAAAGTTGTTCCCATTGTTTTTCCTTTAATTACAACAGAGTCATTTTTTTTTAGAGAACATGAGAGCAAGAAAAATATAAGTACTAAAGTATTCATTAAAAATAATACAAAACAAGACGGTGAGTCCTACAAGTTAGATCACTGGCTTTCTTAATAACTCGGTTATGACAATCATTTTTAGATGCACATAAATTTAAATTAAAATTTATCGATGGAGGAAGTAATACAGGGGAATTAACATGAGCTTTATAACCTCGTTTTTTCCAAGAATGATGAATACTAAAATGAGTATGAGGCCCAGAAGCATTCCCTGATTTTCCTTCGTAACCAATAATTTGTCCCGCTTTAACTTTTTGCCCAGTTCTCACACTCACCTTTTTTAGATGAGAGTAAAAGGCAACATAACCAGACTTAGATAAAACTTTTACGAAATTTCCAAACCCATGGCCACATCTGCTTTTCCTGTTCCTACACCCCGACTTCACGACAGCTGTCCCAGTAAAAACAGATCTTATAGGTGATCTTTTTTTCATTTGTAAATCTATAGCGTATTTAGAGTTTGCAGTATTATGAGATCTTCCCGGTCCTGCCATGACTCCCTTAGTGCAAATAAACGCTGAATTTTTATTAAACATTGGCAAAAGAGTTATTTGATTATTTTTATGATGAGACAAATCTCTTTGATAATAAAGCGAGTCTTCATTAACTGCTTCGTAGGCTTCTGGGTATTCATCATAAGAAGAGGTTGCAGAACTACAAGATAGTAAAAGTATTAAAAAGAGATATTTCATGTGTATCGTTATAGTGAATAATAGTAGATAAAAAAAGTTTTTATTGAGTTTTTTTCTTGAATGAAATCTAGTTTCGCTTATACAATAGATAATATAAAAAACAATGGAGGTTATTTATGGCAATGACAAAATTTGAAAATGCGTGCAGCTTAGCAAAAGGTGCAGCTTCAAGAAAAAGAATCAAAGTAAACGAGAAAACTCTTAACGCTATTTGTAAAAGTTTAGGCCCAACTCTTTATAAAGCAGATGCTAAATGGGTAGCAGCAACTGACAAAAAAGAAATTGCGACTATCAGAAAGAACTTTGTAAATGGAAAGCTTAAAGTTAAAGGTGACAAAGCTGATGCAGCTATTGATTATGCAATCAAAAAAATTGGAAAATCAAATAGACACAAGCATAGAGCTGTTTTCTATTACTTGATTGCTGAGAAACTTGGGAAGCTTTCAAGGTTTAAGTAAAAAGTAATTTTAAATTATTAATGATTTAGCCGGAGTTTGCCTCCGGCTTTTTTATTTCTACAATTTATTATTTCTATCCACCAAAATCATCAAGTGCAATATTCTCTCTTTCAACCCCAAGATCAATAAGCATGTCAATCACACATTGATTCATAATCGGTGGCCCACAAAGATAATATTCACAATCTTCAGGATTTGGATGATCTTTTAGATACTCATCGAGTAAAACTTGATGGATAAATCCAGTATACCCATCCCAATTATCATCTGGCTGAGCATCCGAAAGAGCTACATGCCATTTAAAGTTTGGATTTTCTTTTTGAATAGTATCGAAATCTTCAACATAAAACATTTCTTTAACTGACCTTGCTCCATACCAAAAAGATACTTTTCTATCTGTATGAATTCTTCTGAATTGATCAAAGATATGTGATCTCATCGGCGCCATTCCTGCTCCACCGCCAACGAATATCATTTCACTTTTAGTTTCTTTAGCAAAGAACTCACCATAAGGACCTGATATTGTAACTTCATCACCTTTTTTCAAATTAAAAATATAAGAACTCATTTGTCCAGGAGGAATGCCAGCTGGTCCTCTTGGAGGTGGAGAAGCAATACGAACATTTAACATAATAATTCCATGCTCTTCAGGATAGTTTGCCATTGAGTATGCTCTTATAACATCTTCTTTTACGACAGATTTATATTGCCACATATTAAACTTATCCCAGTCACCTTTATACTCTGCGCCTATATCAAAGTCTTTATAATCAGCAATGTGAGGAGGGCATTCAATTTGAATATAACCACCTGCTCTAAAAGGAACAGACTCTCCACTAGGAAGTTCTAAAACTAATTCTTTGATAAATGTTGCAACGTTATCATTAGATCTAACTTTACATTTCCACTTTTTAACACCAAAAAACTCTGGCTCAACTTCTATACTCATATCTTGCTTACAAGATACTTGGCACGAAAGTCTCCATCCTTCTTTAGCTTCTTTATTATTAATGTGAGATTTTTCAGTTGGAAGTATATCACCTCCACCAGAGAAAACTTTTACCTTACACTGAGCGCAAGTTCCTCCACCACCACAAGCTGAACTTAAAAAAATCTTTTGATCAGCAAGAGCGTTCAGAAGTTTTCCGCCAGCTGGAATAGTTATAGCTTTATCTGGATCATGGTTGATTTCAATTTGTATATCACCAGTATTCACTAGTCCTTTTCTTGCAATTAAAATGATAGCTACAAGGCAAAGGATAATTGCGGTGAACATAAAGACACCAAGTAAAATTGTAATATTCATAATTGAATACCTCCAAAACACATAAACACAATGGCCATTAAACCAACTGTTATAAATGTAATTCCAAGACCTTTTAATCCTTTTGGAACGTCACTATAACTAAGTTTTTCTCTAATTCCAGATAAGGCCATAATAGCTAATGCCCAACCAAAACCAGAACCAAGTCCATAGGTTACCGATTCAGTAAAATTATATCCCCTCTCTACCATAAATAATGATCCCCCTAGGATTGCACAATTTACGGTAATCAAAGGTAAAAAGATTCCAAGAGTATTATATAAAGCAGGTACGAACTTATCTAAAACCATTTCCAAGATCTGTACCATCGCGGCAATAACACCAATATAAGAAATCAAACCTAGAAACGATAAATCTAGTTCAGGATATCCGGCCCAAGCTAATGCTCCCGGCTTTAAAAAATAAGTATAGATTAAATTATTTGCAGGAATTGTAATGGTTTGAACAACAATTACTGCAATACCTAAACCTATTGAAGTACTAACTTTTTTAGAGACGGCTAAAAACGTACACATCCCAAGAAAAAATGTTAGAGCGAGGTTTTCTATAAAAACAGCTTTAACAAATATATTAATTAAATTTTCCATACTAATTACTCTCTTCCATTTGATCAGGGTAATAAGTTCTAATCACCCAAATAATCAGACCAATAATAAAAAATGCACTTGGAGGTAAAAGCATTAAGCCATTAGGCTCATACCAACCACCATCTCTTGTTAGAGGTAAAATTGTCATTCCTAATATTTTTCCTGATCCCAATAGCTCTCGTAAGATCCCTACGATAATTAAAATAAATGAATATCCTAATCCATTCCCAATTCCATCTAAAAACGAAGCCACTGGACCATTTTTCATAGCAAAACCTTCCGTTCTTCCCATGACAATACAATTAGTAATAATTAATCCAACATAAACTGCCATCGCTTTAGAAACATCGTAAGCATAAGCTTTTAAAAACTCATTCACGATAATAACCATCGAAGCAATAATGGTCATTTGAACGATAATTCTAATAGAACCTGGAATATGATTTCTAATGATAGAAACAAATAAAGAAGAAAATGCGCAAACAAAAGTAAGGGCAAAGCACATGATCAAAACTTGATCTAGTCTAACCGTTACAGCGAGGGCAGAACAAATTCCTAAAATTTGTAATGCGATAGGGTTATTTTTAAGAATAGGATCAAAAAGTAATTCTTTTATTTTCATTATAAGACTCCTTCTTTCACTTTGCTTAAGAACTTTCCATAACCATGCTCTCCAAGCCAATACTTCATTGATGTTTCTACCCCATTCCCAGTAATAGTTGCACCACTTAAAGCATCTACCTCATGAACTGAGCCAGTATTGTTTTTAGTAACAGAAATTTTAGGAACTCCACTTTCGTCATAAAGCTTTTTTCCTACCCATTGAGCTTTCCAATTTGGATTATCAACCTCTCCTCCTAAGCCAGGAGTTTCTCCATGCTTGTAATAAGAAAAACCTTTTACTGTCGTCGCATCTTTTTCAAGAGCAACAAACCCAAGCATTGTTGACCATAATCCTTTTGAAGAAATAGGAAGAATTATATTCGTAATCGAACCGCTAGAATCCTTTTTAAGATAAACCTCAACAAATCTTGATCTTTCACTTAAACCACCAAGATCGAGGGCCTTAGGAATCACAACTTGTAATTTCTTATCATCTTTAGATGGTTCTTCAACGATTTCTCCTGAATCCATATCAATATATACAGGTGTAATTACTTTAAAAGATTCTAAGACATCAGATCCTTCACTATATAGACCTGCAGCTTGCAGAACATTTTTTTTCATGTCTACATCAACATTATAGACTTGCAAAGGCCTTAAAGTAACAGCTGTAGTTGAAACAATTGCAGAACAAAATAAACAAAGTAAAAATGCAACTAATATTGTTTTCATTAAATACTCCTTCTTTGTCTACGTTTTACATTACTATTTAAAACGAACCAATCAATCAGTGGTGCAAAAGCATTCATAAAAAGAATAGCTAGCATCCATCCTTCTGGATAAGCTGGGTTTATAGATCTAATTAATAAACCAAGAGCTCCAATTAAAAATCCGTAAATCCATTTCCCCTTATTTGTTTGAGCTGCACTAACAGGATCAGTCGCCATAAAAACAGTTGCAAAAGCAAAAGATCCTAAGACCAAATGCCAAGTCCAAGGAACATTCATCATTGGATTTGTTTCACTTCCAACCGAGTTTAAAAGCATGCTCATACCTATCATTCCTAAAGTACAAGACAGCATTATTCTCCAAGAACCTATTCCCGAAACAATTAAAACTAAAGCTCCAATAAGACATGCGATAGTAGACGTCTCTCCCATTGAACCTGGAATCCATCCCCAAAAAGAATCAGACCAAGAAGCTGATAAAGCATTTACTCCACCAGTAACTAACTCACTTAAAGCAGTTGCCCCTGTGAATCCATCAACTGCCGTCCAAACTGCATCACCAGATATTTGGGCTGGGTAAGCAAAAAATAAAAAGACTCTTGCTGTTAAGGCTGGATTAAAGATATTTTTTCCAGTTCCGCCAAATACTTCTTTACCTATTACTACCCCAAAAGAAATCCCTATAGCGACCTGCCATAAAGGAATAGTTGGAGGTAAAATCAAAGGAAATAAAAGTCCTGAAACCACAAATCCTTCATTAATTTCGTGTCCTCTAACTGCTGCAAATAAAGCTTCCCATAAACCACCAGCAATCATTGTCACGGCATAAACTGGAAGAAAAAATAATTTCCCATACGCCATGTTTGAAATAAAACTATTTGAATTAAAGCCAATCCCAAGCATATTCATAATATCGGCACGCCAACCAGTGGCTGTTAAACCATTCACTTCTAGAGCTAAGTTTGCTTGGTAACCTGTATTATACATGGCCATAAACACACAAGGTATTAATGCCCAAGCAACCATGATCATAGTTCTTTTAAAATCTAGAGCATCAGCTACATGAATATTTTTTTTTGTTTGATCAGGAGGAGTTAAAAGAAAAGTATCCGCTGCTTCATAAAGAGCATAAAATTTTTCATACTTTCCACCCTTTTCAAAGCTAGGCCTTAGCTTATCAAAAAATTTCTCTACGACTCTCATTACCCTTCCTTCTCTATAACTGTTAAATTATTTCTTAATATAGATCCAAACTCTGTCTTACCTGGATCTACAAAACTTAAAAGAGCAACATCTTCTTCATCCAGCTCTAGAACACCCAACTCTTGAGCTCTATTGGTATCTCCTCCAAGTAAAGCTCTTAATAAATACGTAGGTTCTATATCTAAAGGCATGACTTTTTGAAAATTTCCAATTGATAATAAAGCTCTATGAGAACCATTCGCTATTGTTGAAAAATTATATTTTTTCTTTGGCATAAATGCAGAAAGAAATGCTCTACTAAAAGAAAACTTATTACTACCTGGCATATGCCAACCAAGAAATTCTCTTTTCTTAGAGTCTTCTAAGACCGTCACTTGATTATGATATCTACCCAAATAGTTAAAGGCTCCACTCGCTGTCCTTCCATTTAACACTGAACCTGATACAAATCTTACATCATTAAAATCATGAACATCTGATTTGAAAACTTCTTGGATATTCATTCCCCTTAAAGCCTTAACTATTCTGGGTTTTCTTACTCGTGGCCCAGCAATAGCAATGTATCGATCAAGGTGTAATTTACCAGTTTTAATCAAACCACCAATGGCAATAAGATCTTGATAGCCAATATGCCAAACAGTTTTTTTAGCACTTACAGGATCAATGTGATGGATATGTGTTCCAACATTCCCAGCAGGATGAACTCCATCAAAAATATGGTTTTTTACTTTTGAATTTTCAACTTTAAGTTTAAATAATTTATTAGTGCATAGATGTATTTGTTTATTAAAACGAGCTAAAGCATCCACTCCTAAATTAAAAAGCTCAGTGTTATCTTCTAAGCCTAGAATAGTATTAACACAAGGAGCGAGAGGATTAGTATCTATTGCTGTAATAAAAATAGAACTTGGTAATTCCTCAGGATTGGCAACTTTAGAGAAAGGCCTCGTTCTCAAAGCTGTCCATTCTCCAGATTCTAGGAGAAGGTTTTTCATTTCATCTAATGAATAATCATTAGGATTACTTGATTTATGAGATGTAAAATTAATATGCTCATCACCAGAGTTCTCAACAACAATAGATTGAAAAATTCTTTTATCGCCTCGATTAACCTCTAATACTTTTCCATTGGCAGGTGAGGTATAAATCACTCCCTGAGTTTTTTTACAAGTAAAAAGAATATCACCTTTTTTTACAACATCACCAACTTGAACTTTCATGGTTGGTTTCATGCCATTAAAATCAAAACCTACAACAGCTTGCTTGGTAGGTTTTTGACTTAGAACATCTAACACATGTTCGGGTGTTCCTGTGATTGGTAGATCCAATCCTTTCTTAATCGTAATCATAGATTTCAATCCTTAAATTGATTTTGAGAATTAAAGCTAAGATATAATATTTAAGGTAAAACTTAAATATTTTTGAGTAGGAGGTGAAAATAAATTTAGCAAGAAAAATGTTTTTTGTTTACTCCCTTTTTCATGTTTATTCCAGATTTTAAGCATAAAATTCTAATTGAAATGAAAAAGAAAATAAAATTATGTACAGCAATACTAATAATGGGTACTTACTTCATTACTGCTCTTCCTTTCTATCCCCTATTGCTCGTATTTCCATATTTTACTAAAAAATACCTCCTGGCTCCCCTACTACGTCTTTACAGTTTTTTAATAATTAAAGCATTTAATATTAAAATACAGACTCAACAACTACCAAAAATAAAAAACGGATCAATTATAGTATCAAATCATCTTGGCTATTTAGACTTATTCATTATTTCTTCATTTTATAAAGGATCTTTTGTAAGTACGATGGAAATCAAAGAGCTTCCTTTTATTGGAATACTTACAACTTTAGCTGGATGTATTTTCATAGAAAGAAGAAGTAGAGAAAATCTTCGACATGAAATATCAATAGTAAGAGAGCATTTGAAAAATAAAATAAATGTTATCTTTTTTCCTGAAGCAAAATCTACTGATGGAACTTCTGTTCTAGCATTTAAAAAAGCATTTTTCAGACCTGCGATTGAAGAAAAATCTAACATACTCGCTCTGTGCATTAATTATGTTTCTGTTGATGGAGAAACTCTCAATGCAAACAATAAAAAAAATGTTCTATGGTATAGACAACTAGAGTCCATTATTGCGCATATAGTTGTTCTTTCTAGAACGAAAGCAATAAATGTTAAAATTAGCGCTGATCATCTCAGTTATGAAAAATATTCAAAAAATCCACTTCATCCCGCTCAAATCACTCATAATCTTATTTCGAGTAACTATACACCTATTCCTTAACTTATAATCAAAGAGTTAATTTTTCTCATTCCTAACAAATGTTAATTCTTATTTCGTTAAGTCCTACTAAGGTTAGCGATACAAACGAAGGAGAATATATGAAAGCATTTTTTACTCTAAGCTTAATTTTAAGCTTTTTAATTACAAGCTTACCTTTTTACCCTTTTATATTAATCTTTCCTTACTTTACTAAAAAGAAAATTCTTGCTCCTATACTTAGTTTTTACTCTAAGCTTATTTTAAAAGCGTTAGGTCTAAAAGTAACAGGCGATATCAAAAGGACTCTAAAACCAGGTTCAATCATAGTTGCAAACCATCTAAGTTACCTCGATCTTTTTCTCATTTCTTCAGTTTATAAAGGATCTTTCATTAGTACGATGGAAGTTAAAGCTGATCCTATATTTGGAAAAATTGCGACGCTTGCTGGGTGTATATTTATCGAGCGAAGAAACAAGTCCAATATAAAAAATGAAATTAAAGTTGTAGAAGAACATTTAAATCAAGGAGTAAATGTTTTCTTTTTTCCAGAGGCAAAGTCGACCAATGGCGAGGAAGTTCATCCATTCAAGAGACCTTTTTTCACACCGGCCATGAATTTAAACAAAGATATTTTGGCGGTAACTATCAATTACCTAGCAATAGATGGAGAGAAGATTAATTCTCATAATAGAGATAAAGTTTTTTGGTACAGACAAAACGACATGCTTGCTCACCTAAAAGCATTGATGAAAATCAAGTCCATTAATATTGATATAAGCGCTGAATACATACAACATGGGAGCTATCAAAGTTCTTCTCTTCACCCTGCTCAGATTGCTCAGAGTATAGTTCAATCAAATTATGTGCCTGTAATCTAATCATCCATATTCATATTATGATAAACAGCGGTTACATCCTCATCACCTTCAATTGCTTCGATTAAATTATCAACGGCTTCTAGGGTTTCATCATCAATATCTTTATAAGTCGTGGGTATTCTTTTAAGTCCTGCTTCTTCAGGGACAATATTTATTTCCTGTAATTTTTTTTGAATCGTTCCAAAAGCATCCATTGGCCCAATAATTTCAAAGAACTCTTCAGTTACTTTTATATCTTCAGCACCAGCATCAATGACTTCTAAAGTTAAACTATCTTCATCTATCAATGATTTTGAGATTGAAAAAACACATTTTCTATCAAACATAAACTCTAAAGAGCCAGTTGTACCTAAAGAACCACCCCATTTTTTAAAGTACATTCGAATATTTGCGACAGTTCTGGTAACGTTATTTGTTGATGCTTCTATAAATACAGCTACTCCATTTAATCCGTAACCTTCATAGTTAATATCTTGATATCCTTCTCCATCACCACCAAGCCCTTTTTTAACGGCTCTATCTATATTATCTTTAGGGACATTAAATTTTTTACAACGCTCTAATGCAATTTTTAATAAAAAGTTCGACTCAACTTCAGCCCCACCACTTTTAACAGCTTTGGCCACATCGCTTAATGCTTTGGTGTAGATTAAACTCTTTTGTCTATCTGCTGCACCTTTTTTATTTGCAATCTTTGCTGACTTTCTTCCCATTTCTTATCCTCTTTTTAATTTTCGCTAAATTTCATTAACTCTTTAGTTGCATCCTCAAAGTTCATTTTCTCTATTTGATAAGGACTTAAGTATTCAAAAAACTGACTAATCGTTCGTGATTTCCATTTATCCACTCTCGGATCAGTAATTAAAATCACTCCCTTGTCATCAGCCCTTCTGATTAATCGTCCCAGCTTTTGAGTTAACTTCCTTGCTCTCGTTGCCATGAAATATTCACTAAAAGAATTACCTAGATTTTGATCAAAAAACTTTTTCCTACTATCCACGACAAGGCTTCTTTGCTGATCTGGAATTTTATCTATATAAACAAAAGATAAGCTCTCTCCTGGAATATCAATACCTTCTCCAAAGCTTTCAAGCCCTACAAGAACAGCATGAGGGGATTTTTTAAAATCTTCTATAATATTTTTATTCTTTCCTTGAAAAAATACTTCTAACTTTCCTGCAAGTTTCATTAATAAAATCTCTCGAGCCATTTCAAATCTTTTATAAGAAGAAAAAAGTAATAGGCTTCTCCCTTTCAAGGATTTTAATACAGGAATAAGCTTTTCTAAAATATTCTCAACATATTCAGAGTGATATATAGGAGGTAGGTCTGAAGAGAGTAAAACCTTTGCATTATTTTGATAATCAAAAACTGGATCTAAATACAAACCAGTCTTAAATCTTTTCGCTGTTTCGCTAAATAGATAACCTGTCTGCCATTCTGCATTTAAATGTCCTTTCGTTCCATCCATACTGCCCAAAGTAGCAGATGTAAAAACGACACTATCAGAGTTTTCAAGAACCCTTTCATGAACAACTTTTCCAATATTAATAGGGATAGATTTCAGATTAATTCCTATTTCTTCATGATAAAAAATACTTCTACAATACTCTTCATCATCATTTAAAAAAGTTCGCAAGCTTCCAGTAAGATCTTCTATTTGAGTCATTAAAGATTTCACATATGACCAAGCCGTAATTGCATGCATTTCCTTAAAATCTCTTTCTTCAAAATTTTTATAATATGGTGAAATTTTCTTTTCTAAACTTTCTAGCTGAGTCCCAAGCCCCGACAATTCATTAAACAAAGAGACTTCAAGTGAACTACCATCTTTTCTAAATCCAACTTCATTCCAATATTCTTCAGTAAATCTCGTTTTATTCTTGACGATTTTCTCAATAATCATTGCAACACCAGAAAGAAGATTTCTAATATTATCAAAGATATCGTTAAACTCTTTTCTTAAATCATTCACGTTAACATTCATTTCCGTAAAATCTATAAGATAAAACATAGCTCCTATATTAGAATTAATTCCATCTTTTAATCTAAAGAACTTTCCAACTCGATTTAAATCAAATTCGATAGAATAAGCATCGCTTGCACTTTCTTCAATTTTATGGGCCTCATCAAAGATAATATATTCTGGTCTATCAAGGGCACTTGGCCATTGAAAGGTCAAAGCATGATTCCCGACAAGGACATCAGATTTCTTCGCTTCATCTATACCTACAAAGTAAGAACAATCTTTTATATAAGGACATTTACTTCCGAGACAAGATTTGAAATCTAAGGATAGTTCTTGAGAATATTCATTAAAGTTCTCTAAAATTCTTCCAAGTATATAAGGCTTATCTTCAGCGGTAATCATCGACTCATAAGATGTTTGCGAATTTAACTCAAATAAAATTTGATAAAAAGCTTCCAAGTATTTCTCCGCAAATCCCTCTCCTTTCAAGAGATCGGTTTGTGGAGACTTTAAATGCTCAAACTTTGCTCTACAGTAATGGTTTGTGGTTCCAATAAGTTTAGTAACCTTCAAAGAATCTAATCCCAAAACTTTTTGTGCAACTTTTAAATCTTTTTGGAACAATTGGTTCTGTAAAAGCTTAGTACCCGTTGATATTAACACTGGTCTATTCTTGGTATTAGAAAACATCAAGCTTGGTACTAAATAACCAAGAGTTTTTCCCGTTCCTGTTGGAGCCTGCACCATAGAATGAATGCCATTCGAAAAAGATTGCCCTATCTTCAGGGCCATTTGTTCTTGTTGAACTCGATGTTTATATCCGCTCAATGTTTTTGAGACCTCATCTTCATTTCTAAAAAAATCTTGAATTCCCTTAGATGAAAACTTACTATCAACTCTAGAAACGTTTAGCGTTTCACTTTTTTCTTGAATTAAATAATCTTTAATTTGAAAATCTATCTGCCCTGCTATTTCCTCTAAATCTTCTAGAGATAAATTATAAAACTCCTTAAACCAAAAACTAGGAATAGAGTTAATTGCTTTCTCAATGATTGGATTTAATTTTTCATCTATCTTCACTTTGTAAGTTGAGACAAGCAAAACTTTTAATAAATCTCTAGAATCTTCATAACCTCTGTGCTCTTCTTTTGACGAGATCTTGTAATCCAAAATAAAAGATTCTAAGTTAAAGCTTGATCGACCTGGATGCAATAACGCTAAGTAGTACAAACTATCTTCAAAAAACAAACCCGTTGCTGAAAGCTCTGGTTCAATATCTAAATCATTTAAAGTATCTGATAAAAATGAATGTTCAAACTTCGCATTATGAGCAATGCATACATGTTCATCTAAAGTCTCCAAGCACTTTTGAGCTCTAGCCCAACGTGGTGCAGCCTTAATCATGCTTTGATTAATACCAGTTAAGTGAGTAATAAAAGGAGAAAGTTTTAGATCAGTTCCAACAAGGCTTGAATGTTTCTCGACTAACTTCGTACCTTCAAAACGCAAAAATCCAATATCAATAACATCATCAATACCAGCATCTATGCCAGTCGTTTCTATATCTAAGAGTGACCATTTTCCTAAACTCATAAGTGTCTAATGATATTTAAACTGACAGACTTAGGATAGTTCTTTATATTAGCTTCATGTCTCAAACTATTTTTCAGATTCAATCAACTGTGATTGTTCTCATTATGACTATGGGAATCATTCAAAGAAAGAAGAGAAATATTCACGTTCCATTAATGGTCTTAGCGATTTTTTGGGATATCGTACTCGTGCTTCAAATAGAACTTACGCGAAGCGCTATAGCTAAAGCTTCTCAAGCTCTACAAAATCCTATGATTTTGAATATACATGTTAGTCTTGCTGTCTCTACTGTTCTTTTATATTTTGTCATGCTTTACACTGGCAGAAAGCTTTTAAAAGAAGGCCCTTCAATTAAGCCACTACACTCGAAAATTGGTAAAATTACTTATATATTAAGATTAGCGACTTATATCACAAGTTATTTTGTCGTATTAAGGTAAGTATGATTATTGAAAAAATTCATGAAATTTTAAAGATTGGCTTTCCAGGAGATCACATACATGTTGGCCCTATGCGGGGAGCAAGTGATGACCACCTAGAAATTATTGTTACTTCTAAAAATTTTGAAGGCCTTGGGCTTTTAGAGCAACATCAAATGGTAATGGATCTTCTTAAAGAAGAATTTAAAGATAAACTACACGCTGTAAAAATAAAAACGAAAGTTTCCTAGGAGTAAAATAATGAGTGAGAATCCTTTTAATATTGTAAATCCAAATGTTAGTGAAGAAAGAGTTGAGAAAGCTAGTAGTGAAATACCAACAGGTTTCGATGAAACTGACACGGTTAAAAGAATAGAAAAAATAATTTCTTCTCACTCAGTGATTGTCTTTATGAAAGGAAATGCTTTTTTTCCTCAATGTGGATTTTCAGCTAATACAATCGCAATGCTAGGACAAGTTAAAGCTGATTTCAAAACTTATGATATATTGCAAGACCCTGAATTAAGAATGGCCATTAAAGATTATTCTAATTGGCCAACTTTCCCTCAAGTATATCACAATTCAAAACTTCTTGGTGGTAATGATATTTTAACTGAGCTTTATCAAAATGGTGAGCTTGCTAAGATGTTTAGCTAATAGTGAGTGACTCTTTCTGGATTGGAAACCTAGATCTTAATAAAAAAGTGCATATTATTGGTGCAGGAATCTCCGGCCTTCTTGCTGGATACTACTTTAAACGAAATAATATTGATTTTCATATTTATGAATCTACAAATAGAGTTGGCGGAAAACTACAATCTATCCAACATGAAAGCGGTATAATTGAAACTGCAGCGAATAGCTTACTCTCAACTCCTAGAATTTTAGAATTTTTAGATCATCTTGGATTAGAACCTATTTCAACAACAAAGAAGTTAAAACGATATATTTTTAGAAAAAATACTCTTAAATCTTTTCCATACATGAGTTTTTCAGAGTTGATAATTTTTTCTAGAAATTTATTCAAAAAAACTCCCATTAACATTGATGAACTCAGTGTTTATGAGTTCTGGCAACCTTTATTAGGCGATAAGTGTTGTGATGAAATTTTAACTCCTGCTCTTAATGGAATCTATGCTACGAATTCCAAGAACTTACTTTTCAAGGATGTCTTCAACTCTAATTTCTCGTTTGGAAAAAGTTACTTTTCTTATTTAAAATTTTTAAAAAAACAGGCTTCAAGCTTTAAAAGTATAAGCTTCCCAAGCGGAATAGAAGAACTTCCACACGCTTTAGAAAAAAAACTAGAAGGGAACATCTCCTTAAATACTAAGATGTCGACTTACCCAGAAAACTCTTTAATTTGCATTGATGCTAAATCTATACTCAAAGAATCTCTGACTACTATTTATTCTCAAACTTTTATCTTGGAAGAGAATATAAAGAAACTAGAAGGATCCTTTGGGGTCTTGTTTAATTCTTCATCTCCTCTTCTTGGGATTCTTTGCAATCATCAAATTTTTAAAAGAAATACTCGACCATCTTATACCCTTATGACATCAAAAGAATTCTCAGAAAAAGACTTTCTACAATGCATAGAGAACCTTTTTAATGAAAAACATTCAATAATAAATAAAGAAGCCTTTTCTTGGGTAAAAGGATTACCTCTTTATGGACAGCAGCGCCCTATTGAACTAAATGAATTATTAGAAACTCCTCATGCTTACTTTGGAAACTACACCAAAGGAATTAGCTTGCGTTCTCTTATAGAACAAACTTTATAAATCAACATCTTTCTTTTGTGCTCTTATAGAGCTAGGATGTAAGTAATGAAGGATAAAATCAATCACGACTTAAGAAACTCTTTATTTAGAATTGAAACCATTTTAAATATCTTAATCAACGAAGAGATTGTTCCTTTCTCCAATAAACAATTAAAAGAAGATTTAAATAAATCCCTAGATGAGATAAAAAAAAATGCAAACTTCCTTCTTGAAAAAAGAAATACTATTAAATGATAAAAGTGGCATACTTACTTACTTCCCTAATTTCTTTTCTTGTAGCTATCTTGAAGACTTAAAAAATTCTATTCCCTGGGAAGAAAAACTGATTACTCTTTTTGGTAAAACACACTTACAACCAAGACTTATCTACTTTATGGGAGACCCTGATATCAGCTATAGTTATAGTAGAGACACTTATTTGGCTTCAAGTTGGAATAAGTATGTATTAGAAATAAAAGATATAATTCAAGAATTTTTAAATTTTTCATTTAATAGTTGTCTTTGTAATTATTATAGAAATGGCCAAGACTCTATGGGCTGGCATGCTGATAATGAAAAAGAATTAGGCAGCAATCCTACTATTGCTTCAATAAGTTTTGGTGCTAAAAGAACATTTTCTTATAAAAATAATTTAGAACGATTTTCTTTTGATTTAGAAGACTCTTCACTTCTGATAATGAGTGGTGCTTTCCAACATAACTACAAACATTCTCTGCCTAAAAGAAAGCATGCAGAAGCTCGAATAAATCTTACCTTTAGAAATATTAAAGCTTTAAACTAGCAATCTCGGAAAGCAATGATCTTTCTCCTGATTTCATATAAGCGTGAGAAACAATTTCTTCATCTTTTAATCTTTCAATACAATGAGAAAGTCCATTATTAATTGAATCTAAATATGGTGAATCTATTTGCTCGCAATCTCCTGTAAGTACAATTTTTGTTCCCTCACCAGCCCTCGTAATAATAGTTTTTATTTCATGAGGTGATAAGTTTTGTGCTTCGTCTACAATCATGTACTGTCCTGGCAACGATCTCCCTCTAATATAAGTAAGTGGCTCAACATGTAAAAGTCCTTGATTAATTAACTCTTCCCAAGAAACAGAGTCTCTTTCACCTTTTTTATTTCCAAATAAAAAATCAATATTATCAAAAATAGGCTGCATCCAAGGGCCTAGTTTTTCATTTATATCTCCTGGTAAGAAACCAAGATCACGTCCCATGGGAATAATCGGCCTTGATACCAAGACTCTGGTATATGTTTGTTGATTAATAGTTGCTTCTAAACCTGCAGCAATGGCCAATAAGGTTTTCCCCGTTCCTGCTTTCCCGACAAGACTAACTAAGTTAATTTCATTATTTAGCAAAGCATCGAGAGCAAATTGTTGTTCCTGATTTTTAGGAAAAATTCCCCAAACACCATCTCTTTTATTCACTAGAGGAACGATTCCTCCTTTTTTCTTACAAAACCGACCAAGTTTTCTTTGATGTTCATTATGTTCATCTGTTAAATAAATATACTCATTCGGATATAGCGCTCCTTCTCCTTCAATCTCTTGAATGGGAAAGAATCTATTCTCACTGAAACTATCAAGTTCTTTAGAACTAACATTAATTACTCGTTGCCCTTTATACAGTTCATCAAATGTTACATTAGTAGATTCGTAATCTTCACTACTCACACCTAATGCATCTGATTTTAATCTTAAATTAATATCTTTTGAAATGAGAGTGACGTCTTTACCTTCATTTTTCAATGAAAGAGCATCTTTTAAAATCACATTATCATTAATCGATAAATCAATTCCAAAGCTATTTTTGATTTCTAAATCTTGAGTAACTGAAATAAATAACTTGCCTCCACTTTCAAGAGGAACTCCATTACCAAGAGATCCTTTCTCTCTTAGCTTATCTACTATACGTGAAAACAATCTAGCATTTCTTCCATTTTCACTTTGATCTTTCTTAAAACGATCAAGCTCTTCCACTACAATTAGAGGAATGTGCACATCGTTATCAGAAAATTTAAAAATTGAATTAGGGTCAAATAATAAAACGTTGGTATCTAGAACAAAGGTTTTGCTCAAAAACTCCTCCTTGAGATTGAAACTTCTCTTACTAATATATTATAGGAATGAAATAGAGCTGAAAAACAAAGAAGAGCTTTTCACTCCACTTCTGCCATAATGATATAATGACTTCCTTTTTCATAAGTTTTCATATGTCCAGATGCAAGCCAATCATATTCATCTAGTAATTCTTGCGCCATAAAGGTCTTAGTATTCTCACCCTCAATAAAAAAAATTCCTTTTTCTCCATCCAGTTTTTCTAATATTTCCTTGTATAATTTTAATTTATCAAAGGGAGGATCTATATAAAAAACATTTTTTTTTGTATTTATTGTATCAAGATTAATGTTTAAACAGCTTTGAGCTAAAATATGAATTTTGAATTGATGATCTTTATACTGATTTTCGAATTTTTTCACATTACTTTTTAGAAAACTAAGTGTTTTTTTATTCGTTTCATAGAGATGTACTTCTTGGGCTCCTCTAGATAAAGCTTCAAAAGCAATAGATCCAGAACCTGCAAATAAATCAAAAAGTATATAATTATCCCAACTTTGAATTCTATCAAAAATCTTTCTTTTTAACTGACTCAAGGTTGGTCTCGCTATGAAGTTTCTAGGTGTTTCGATTTCAAAGTTTTTTGCAAAGCCTCCTAGTAATCTAATTCCCATTAAAACTCCAAATGAAAGGTCACAGGCCCATCATTAATTAAAGAAATCTTCATATCTCCCCCGAAGACACCTTTAGAGCAATTGATTTCTTTTTGAAATTCTCTTGTTAATAATTCATATTTCAAGTTCGCTTCTCTTGCAGGCATTGATTTTTCAAAACTTGGTCGGTGACCTTTTTCTCCAGACCAAGATAAAGTAAACTGACTAATGTGAAGAATCCCCCCTTGTATATCTTTAATACTTAAATTCATTTTTCCATCTAAATCATCAAAAATTCGCAAGTTTAAAACTTTATAAACACATTTTTCAATTTCTTGTTGGGAGTCACCTTTTTCAAAACAGGTAAAAACAACTAATCCTTGATTAATAGTTGAAATCACTTGATTATCCACAACACAAGATGCCTCTAGCACTCTCTGTACAACACATTTCATTAAAAAACTCTTTTCTTTTGAAGTTTTAATTCTTTTTTAGATAAATAATTCTTTAGAATCAAAAATAAATTAGATTTTAAATAATCAATCTCTATATAATCTTTTAAAATCTTAGTTCCTAGACCAAGTTTAACCTGATCAGCATCTAAGACTCCATAGACATAATCACCAATTAATGAACCTAGTATCTTTGAAAAATTAAAAACATCTTGTAGATGATCAAAAGTATCTAAATCAGGATTTCGGATGAAGGTTAATAACTCTTTTCCTTGTTTTTTCTTTTCTAAATCAAGATAAAGATCACACTTTAAAAAGGGATTTAAGATTTTGGCTATTAAATAAGATACTAGATGCGCATGAATTAAAAAGAGACCCAAGAATTGTTTATCTTTTACAAGAAGCTCTTGTTTATCAAATGATCGCAAAACGAGATCAAACCCCGCTAATCTAGCCACTTCATTTATTGAGTAGTTCGCGCAATAGATAAACTTTCCATCGAGAGAGCAAAAAGAGTGGTTGTGAGTCAAACATTCTTCATATATTTTTGTAAATGAAGACTTTTCACTTAGACTTTTAACATAATCAAGAGATTTATGATCATAAACATTTTGATCAAACTCTAAATTTTTAATTCCTAAAAAACTATAAATTCTGGTCTTGATTTCAACAAAAGAATCCTGAGGGTTTTCTGAAAAAAGCTTATAGCCTTTAGAAACAATATATTCATGAAGCTCAAACTCAACATCATCCATAAGTCCTTCAAACCAATAACACATACTTTCATATTTCATCCAGGGAGGAGATGAAATCAGACAATATTCTTCATTACTAAATTTTAATATTTGAAAATCATCTACTTTTTCTTCATGATCAAGTGAATTCCAATAAGTCTGATCGAGATTTTGATGGATGATTAAAGAATTCACCCCATCTCCAATCACCTCCTTTACTCTCAGAGGTAATTTATTAGGAGCTAAGTGAAGCTCTCCAAATAAAATCAAGAAACTCTTATTGGGATGTTTTTCTTTTTCTTCTTTTATAACATTCGCTGCAAAGTCCTCTCTTTCAGCTAAACTACCTTTAGAGTTTAAAGGAACAAGAGAAACTTTATTCTTTATACAAAAATCAAAAATTTCTTTATAATGACTCCAAGGAAATCTCCATGACTGTGAATAATTGATCTGCTCTAGAAACTCAAATTCAGTTAAATCTCCTAGTAGGTAAGAATTTAAAGTGCTAAAATTTTCAAAATCAATCATTTCAAGTCCAATAACCAAGCCTTGGCTATGACTAAATAAATGCTTCACTAACCTCATGAGATTTTTTACATTTTGATCAAAAGTATGAAAATCTCCCAAGTAGATGATATCAGCGACTGATAAATCATTAAAAAGTTCTTTTTCACTGACACTCAAGGTCTCTCTTTGGGCATAGAGCTCTAAATTCCTTCTAAAGTCCAAGAGTTCTTCTGAAGTTTCTCCCTCGTATTCCAGGGCCCGTTCTTTCATTATGGAAAAAATATTTTTTTGAAATTCAAAAAGACTAGTCATAAAATTACAAAGAAATAAGATGTCTTAGTGTCTGATTAATTTCAGAGTCAACTCGAGAATAAAGATCTTGGTAGTGCTCTTTTGTTTTAAAGAAATTAGTTACTAAACCTTGAATAGCTTGATTACTTGGAACCTTCATTGATTTTAACAAGTCTGAAATTTTCATATCTTTCATACCTACAAACAAAAATTTCATAAAGCTTGCCAGATACTTATCAGAGTGAATCTTTAAAACTTCGCCTTCGGTTGAAGAAAGAGTAACTATGCCTTTTTCATCCTTAAATGAAAGGTTGACCGAAGCAAGTGGAGCGTTGATAACTTCTAATGAGCTACCTAGAAACTCGATGAACACTTCACTATTGTTTGGGTAAATCTTCGCCATCTGAAAAGAAAGCAAACGCTCTCTAAATATCATCAAGGAATAATCGATTTTTCCTAAGTCTTTCTCTAACAACTCTGTTTTCTTTAATATATTCGAAAGTGAAATCTTAAAATAGCTTAAATAAGACAATAAAGAATGCACTTCTTTACTTTCTTTACAGATTTCAAAAAATTTTTCAGCACTGTTATACTTTTCCAAAAGACTACTTGATCCACATGCCGAGATCTCATCTTCTGATTGTTCCATAAAACTAAAAACTGAATAAAGTTCTGCTTTAATATTAAATTCTTCATTAAAGATTTTAGGGATATACAAGTTTAACACTCTTGATTTTGCTTGGTTATAGCTTCCCATAGCTGAAACTTCAGCTAACTGCTTTCCTATACTGGATTCAAAATATTCTCTAAATAAGTTTAAGTTTAAATTATTCGTCTTCGGTATAAGTCGATAGTAATAACAATCTGTAGTACCGTAATTATCAATCTTTGAAAGCAAAAGATCTTTATGGATAATTTCAATACCACGACTTTCTGATTGGCTAAAATTCAAAAGCAAGACAAGCTCATCACTAGATTTCTCGAGGAAGACATTCGCTTCTTGTTCAAAATTCATTTGATCAGTATATTTGTTCTGTGAAAATTCTTTTATAGAGGCCAAGTGAAAAAAGGAATGAAAAGGAACACAGTTCTTCATCATATTTTTCATAAATGAAGGGTGAGTAATTCTAGACTTTTCATCTCCTGACTCAATTAGTTTACCGTCCACTATAACATTCTGAAAAAACTGTAGCTGTTTATCATTAAAAGATCTGTGAACGAAAGGAGGAATTTCGGTAAAATACTTTTCCCAGAAAAAGTTAAGCTCATCAGTAAATTCATTGAATTTATTAATTGAATCGAGCTCACCGTTAAATTTAAAATTATAACAAACTGATCTTTCTTTTATATTTAAAAGTTTTGAGCAATTCTTCTTGATAACATAAATATATGCAGGGATCTCTCCTTTTCCCTTTATTTCTTGTAAATCAAAAGAGCAACGTATCTCGATTTTTTTCAAAAGTTTTTCTAACTGATTTTTCTGTGAAGGAACAAATAAGTTTTGTGTCGTCAATAAGACAAGATAGCCCGAATCTTTTAAAGTATTTAAATTTTCTTTTATCTTTTTAGTAACAAAGTGCCATGAATTAGAGCTTGGAAGATTTAAAAGAGAAAGAACTAATCTATTATAACTACTATTTTCCTTATTTTCTTCCTGAGTAAAACTAAATGAAGGTTGGCCTTGAAAAGTCTCTTTGGTATTAACATAATAATCTTGAGCACATTTACTAAGAAATTTTTTCGTAGACTTTGAATAAAAAGATGAAATTTTCACAAGAAATGTATAAAACTCTATTTCATTACATAGTCTAAAAAAGCAATTCTTTTGTTTCTTCGCAGTTTGGAAAGTCGGGCATAACAAAACATTCCATTTAAAATAAGAATTACTATGCTGAGCTAACCAAAAAGCATTACCCAGATCAATAATTGAATCTCCCATGAACTTAGTACTCAAAATACTTAATTCATCTCGAGTCTTTGAATGAGATCTATCCTCTAACCAATCAATAAAATTAATAAGTACGGAATTTAAAAACAAACCAAAGTTTTTATGAGAAAGTGCATTAGATTTAAGAGTAAAAAAACTAATTTTACGTGATAAAACAAACTGGATTTCTTGAAAAGATAAGCTTCCCGAACTTTCAAAAAAACTAGAGATCTCCTGAATGAACTTAGCCTGAGGAGAATACCAACTATAAATATTCGTTTGCAAAAAAGAAGATTTGAACTCACTAGTTGTATTTTTCTTGAAATGCTTAAGAAATAAATTATTTAAGGACAAAAGTTCTAAATCTCTTAATTCTTCTCCATCTTGTAATGACAAAATCCTTACAAGTCTTAGCTTCATAAGATAAAAACTAGCTACCTTGGTAGAATATTGCTGAAGAAAACACTTTATTTCTTTTTGATACTCTGATTCTTTTAAATTTTTAATATGAGCAACAAAATCATAGCTATCATTCACTAATAACGTGATTGCTTCATCATGACAAAACCCTAAAAACTCTTCATACAAGTCATTTTTAAGCTTTGATAGTAAGGCATGGTTTTTTAACAAACTCTCCAACACCTCTGAGCTAAAAAGATTTAACGCTTGAGAGTAAAGATAACCAACTTTTGATAAAAGATTCTCAGATAACCATTCTAAATCAAGATTCTGTAAAGGAAACCTAGAGCGTTCATCAGCAGAATTACATTGCTTTTTCTTTAAATGAAACGAAGCGAGGTAAGGAGTATTATCTTGCTCACTACTTGATGCAAGTAGTTCTTCATCGGTCTTAGTTTTATCCAAACCAAGCCATGATTGAGCAGTAAAATTCCTTTTTCTCAACACTTTTCTCCCTAAAATTACTTATAAATTTCGTGAAATTGTAAGTTCGGAAAGTATATTAGAATACTCGGTTTATGTCATGAGAAGAAATCAAAATTTTAGAAAATTTTAGAAATAAAAATCAGTGATTCTAGACAGTTGTCTCTTTTTTAAGCCTTTTACTGATTTGCTTCTTGCTGCCCTTTAAAACCCTATTTAGCATAGATTTCTTTGCTTTAGGCCCTTTACTTTCTGACTCGCTAAACTCTCTAGTAATATTAGTAAAAATCAAAGGTAAATATATTTTAATTATGGCTATTCTTTCTCCATCTTCTGTAAAAGTATTTTGAACTTCAACATCAGAATTTACACTCATAGCGAGTTTATGAAGCATGATAAAGTTAATATCTACCAACTTCTTAAAACTTGGATCAGAGGTATTGAAATATTCCAGCTCTGCAGTATTAAACAATAAATTCTTTCCTGAAAACTCAACAACAACATCTCCATCTTTGATTACTTTGTTGACTTGAATGTATCTCGAGTTCATATCTGTATCAGAATCAATAAATCCCTTGTGATACCTTGCTACAAGTGCGTGTAAAATATGAACAAACTCTTCAGTGTTTTTCATTAAAGAAAAATCTATATACTCGCTTGAAAACTCCCAGGTAAGCCCTGAGTCAGGAGTGTTTCTTAGAAAGGCTCTCGTAACTTCAGAAATCGACTTCTTAAAAGATTTTTCATTTTTTTCTTTAGCGTGAATCACTATATCTTTTTCGCTTTCAACTTCAGTATCTTGCTCTGAGTTTACTTTTTCAGATTTTTCTACAATATCACTTAATTCTATTTTATCTGCTTTAACTTCTTGATCTAAGCTTGAAACTTCACTTTCTATTTCAGATAAATTCTCTTCCTCTTTTTTCAAATCAAAAACTTTAACGACATAATCATCTTCAAGAGTTGAAAGAGCTGGTGCTTCACCTTGAAAATCAACAGTTTGATGATTCATACCCTCAATACTATAGGCCCTCGTTTCGTTCACATAAGTTTGATAGTCTAAATATAAATTTTTAAGAACTGGAACATTCGCAAAGTTTAATACCCTCTCTACCAATCTTTCTATTCGAGCACTATTAGCCCCTAAATCATCAACAATAAACTTAGCTTCCTCTTCAATTTCATTTAAAGTTCTAGAAAATTTTCTCCAAACCATTAAAAACGTAATTGCTACAAAGCCCAGCAAACATAAGAGCCCAATAAAACCAATCTTTAAAATATTTTTCCTTGTATCTATTTCACGTATAGATTTCGTAAGTTTTACACCTAAGGTATATTTTAATTTATCAATCTTATTAAAAGATTTTTGAACGCTTGAAGTTCTTGATTCAGTATTTCTCACTAAGTTTTTGAATTGTAAAAACTCGTCATACATTTCTGTTGTTAATGTTGCAAAGCTTGTAGCTATTGATTTTGTCTTACTATCAATGCTTTCAAAACATTCATCAGTCGTAGATAAAAATCTATCTTCTAAACTTAATGCAGAAAATGATCCAGCAGCAAATGAAATAAAACTTTGAGAAACTCTTGAAGTACAAATATGACTTCCGTTTCTAATTTTCCCTAAAGCTTTTGATTGATGAACTTGAGCTTTATAAAAATAGCCACAAACTCCAACAAGAGCAGTTAAAGTTACAATAGATAAAAAATAAAACAAATTCCCTGTGTTTTTCTTCACGTGAATATACTCCCGATAACTTCCATGTTAGTGTGGGAAATCCCATACTTCACTAATATTGTCATCTTTATGATAGTAAATGTCATTAGAGTGGTAAAAATTTCCTCTATATAGTAGAGAATATTTATATGTCTCAAGAAAGAAATATGACTTTTGTAAAATCCTTAGTTCTTGCTGCTATGCTAGTTCTAATTTCGCACACAATAGTACTATATCTAAACTACCATGGCAACGCAGAGCAAAAAATAAGAATTACTCCATCTATTACTCATATTCATTTAAAAGAAAAAAGTATTCAAATTCTACCTCTTGGATCTCCTAAGTCTAGGATGAAACAAAAAACTCCTAGCTTAAGGAGTTTTTCCTATTCTTCTCTTAGCAATAAAAAATTACCAAATATAGCAAAAAAAAATTCTGAAATAAAAGTAGATTCTTCAAATACTAATAAAAACTTCACTAAAATGATTCAATTTTCGGATATGTTCTCTAAAGCAAAAGAAAGCATGAAAAAAGAAGCAGCTTATAAGCAAGCTTACAGAGATGCTCAAATCGATGAAGGACTTGATAAAAAATACTTAGATTTAAGAGCTAGAAAAATGATTCAATCTTTCAAGCAGCGTGCAGGATATCAAACAGGCTTTCAGCTCCCTAAAAGCATCCCTGCTTCAGCAAGTGAACAAGTTAAAGCAAAGTTAAATCAATTTTATAAAAGAGTGAGAACTCGTTTTATTAATAGCTGTCTTTCAACCTTAATTAAGCATACAAACTCACAACCCAATCAACCTCTTCCTGTAGATCAAAGAGATGACCTTATTACTCTAAAAGTTACTTATGACTATGCAGGAAATCTAACGCGAGTATTAACTATAGAAGCTGGCAAAAGAAAACTTCATCGTAATTTCTTTAATAAGGCCATTCATGATATTAAATCAATCCCTAATCCACCAAAGCTATTGCTAAATGAAAGAAATGAATTCGAAATATTTTACACACTAAGAATTAATCCTAGCCCACCGCCTCCGAAAGCCTCAACTTCAGCTTCAGGTAATCTCTTGAGATAAAAGAATAAACAGGAATAAAGTTTTTTATTTCCTGATAGACTTCATCTTTAAATTCGTGCCTATAGCGATGAAAACTTGCAAGACTGGATTTATATAAATCTTTATTGCTGGTATGTCCCACGTTTCCAATTGAAGATAGAAACATTCTTTCTATCGAATTACACATCACCGAATATTCCTTAAAAGAACACCCTAGAATATTGATGAGTTCATCAGAAGATAAGTCCAAAACATATTTCAAACTGCAAAGAGCTCTTTCTTCCCATCCTAAATTTTCAAATTTATTCTTAGGGTTTACTTTTAAATTTGTTAAATAATCTTTTTTATAAAAATAAATCATGCGTTGAAAGAGATAGGCACTCTCTTCTAATCCTACTAAATCTTTATTTTTATTTTTCTTATGAACGCTAAAACCCTTCTCTGATATTTTTTTGATTGATAAAGCATTGATAGATTTATTAATTAAATCAAAACTTACATCATGATCAAATGACAAGCACATCCCTAACTGAATCATATTTGTCACCATCACAGGGACTCTATAGCCAAGCTCAATTCTAATGTCTGTATCTGTTCTCACCTCTATATCTTAACAAAAAGATTTTTCTAAAACTTTACTTATCAAGTTTTACCTAGCTCTTGAGATAATCGCTAAAGTCTCTTAAAATAATAAAGACATATTTAAAGAAAAGGATTTCTTGATGAAAACAATCAGTCTTATTGCTCTAACTTTTTTATTCATATTTTCATGTACTAAAGAACCAGGATCAAGCGTCGTAAATCGCGGGCCTGCCATTGAAGAAACTAGTGGTGGTCAACTTGGAGGTGATCCTCCCGTGAGAACAGGTGGTACAGAATCTGGTGGAGGTTCAAGCATAGAAAGCTGTACAGGTGAAGCAGCTCTTGATGGGTATGATGATAGAGCGAATTCAGAAGGCGCGATTCCTCTTGATCGAATCTATACTAGAGATATCACATTATCTGGTATTGCAGGACAAGGTGGAAATGATGTTAGTTACAGAGCTGGCCTTCCTCCTTTGGCTGAGCATGTTTTTAATAATCCTAATAACCAGAATGATCCTAATAATGGCAAATATAGAGATCCTGTTAGTGGAAAATTTATGGAACTTTATAGCTTTAATGAAACATTTGAACATGAAAGAGCGCTTCTTAGTAATGATGGACCAATCTATTTGAGAATGAAAGTCTTACCTCAACTATTTCCAGCGGATGATGTTCATGGATGTTATGAAAGAAATGTTGATGCACATAAAAGTCCATTTCCTTATTCTAGGTTAAGATTTACTATAACTAGTCATTCAGTCGTAAGAAATACGATTACAGGAAAATGGTCTATCGTAGGTGGTCCGTCTTTTATCACAACGACTGACCCTATAGAATTAAATCAATGTGGTGGAATTATTAAAGTACCACAGAGAGCAGTTCCAGCTGGAGTTGCAAATGAAGATCATTTCACTGTGTTTGAGATTTCAGATGTACGATCGGATCTAAGATGCCAGCAAGGTGGTGAGGGTGAGCACTATTGTCCTGCTGAATTTAATGTTAAAAGATCTGATTGCTGGAGAATTGTACTTCAAATTGCAACTAATAGAACTGAATTCTTCAAAGGTCACTCTCGATTCTAATAAATCTAGCTTAGAGATTTTATTATCTCTAAGCACTTATTTTCTTTATAAATATGAGATAACTCAACAAGTAAGCTAGGACATGTAATGTTCACTTCTGAGATATTCCCAGCTAAAATATCAAAAGCAACTAACTTTACGCCAAAATCTAATAGTTCATTACAGATTTTTTCACATTGATCTAATAATTTTTCATCTATACTTACTTCTCTTATAGAAGATCCTTGGGAAGTATTCGAAAGAATTGATCCTGCTTTTGGGATTTTTAAGACGGAGCCTAAATGACTAGATTCCCAAAAAATAGAACGTACTTCTCCAGCATTAATACGTTCATCAAAAGGTTGCATTAATAACAAATCATTACTTTTACTTAATCGTAGTTCTAACTTCTCAAGCTCTTTAACATGATACTTCTCAACACCTATTCCAGAGAAAAGATTCAAAGGCTTTACTATAAATTCTTCAATGTTTTTCTGTATTAATGTTTCAGAAAAGTTTTTAAAAACTTCAAATTGATTTGACACAACAGATTCTAATGAATTTTCTTCTTTAAAGCTTAATAACTTCTCATTATAACTTATCGCTCCCATTGGATCATTAACGACTCTAAAGCCTATTTTTTCTTTTAAATACTGAGTCATCCAAGCAAGATTTAGATATTTTGCATCTACAGGAGGATCAGGCCTAAAGTGAAAAACATCATTTTTTTCAAGTTTGATACTTTTGCTCGCCTCTAGCTCTATAGCTTCCATGAAAAAATCTTTTCTAATTTTCCCTGAGAAGTGATGAACTTTTAACGAAGGACTTTCTTGAGAGTGAATATGATAATCGTCTATAAATAAAAGATACGTTTCAATACCTAATTCTTTACAAGTAAGGGCCATCATTAAAGAGGAGTCTTTATAAGGTTTTAATTGCTCCAAAGGATCAAGAAGAAAAATATGTCTCATTATAATTTTTCCAAATACGTTGTAAAACTACCTTCAAGGTCTAGCTTTTTATATTGATTATATTTTTTTTCCAAGAATACCAAAAATTCTTTTATATTGAATTGGTTCTTAACTCGAAGCTTTCCTATAAATTCACCTTTTTCTTCATAGGTCATAAAAGCTGCAAAGGAAGCATTATTCCATTTTTGTTTTAATAAAAAACAGTTTCTTGACTCAATTTCAAGTTTTTTACATTTCTTTTCAGCTTTAGGCCTAAACTCTTCTGATAAAAATTGATTCAAATTATTATAGCTATCTTCTAAATCCTTAGGGATACGTTCACTTAAAAATTTCTTATAATCATTAATTTGTTTTACTAAAAACTGTCTGATCTCTTTGTTTTTCTCTTCTTTTTTAGACCTTTTATCGAGAAAATCTTTATCATCAGCAAAATACTCATACATCATTTCCTTTCCAAAATAATTTGCAAGATTTTCATTTAAATCCACATTAGATTTTACAAAAAATATAGTGTGAAAAAGTTCATGAAAAATTAATTCTGCTAAGTCATACTTATTAAAAGAAAAAAAACTTGATAAGATTCTATCTTCTAAACTTCCAAGAGTTGAATAAGCACTCACAGGTCTTTTGTAAGTATGAAAATCTTTATTCTTCATTTTCTCTTGATATTTCAAAGCTGATTTTTCTTTAAAAAATCCCAAATATGGAAAAGATCCATAAAAGGGAAACGAAGTCTTTAAAGGCTCAACTTTATCAAAATAAGAAACAATTACTAAATGAGTGACTGCCTTCCCTTCTAAAAAAGTTACCTTTGAATAAATATCAGATTCTTCTCTTTGAAAATAATCATAAAAATATTTTTTATAAGTTTGAATATCTTTTATTTTATTTTTTATTTCATTTGAGATTTTAGGATCTTTTAAGACTTTGGAAATTTTCTTCCCTCTCCACTGGAGTTTTAACTGACCTAAACCTTGCTCTACAAGATAGCTCAACTTCGCACAGCCCGTTAGAAGTAAAAGAGAGATAAGTAAGATTTTTTTCATCTATAGGATTTTCTCGTTATTATAAATGTACTCACAGAACAACCTATGAGTATCATCAAGATTGTAACTAAACTTGAAGGTTTTTTAAAATAGATACTAGATCCCATAACTAGAACGATTGTGAGTAAACTAAGAACTTTTGCTTTGGGCCTAATTACTTTATAAGTATTCCAATCTTTCACTAATGGCCCTATTGCTGGCATATCTAATACATATTGATGCCACTTAGGAGATGATTTAGAAAAAAAATAAGCAGCTAAAATAGCAAAAGGAGTAGTCGGTAAAACAGGAAGAAAAGCACCCGCTAGCCCTAATCCGAGACTTATAAATCCTAAAACTAAAAAAAGAGGCTTCATCTTTGTTTATGAATTGATACTATTTCACCTTGGCATGATAGTGCAGTCGCTTGAGTGATTTTAACATCGCACCATGCCCATTTTAGATCTCTCTTATCTTCTAAGTGAACAATCCGAGAACAATTCGTTCTTCCTTTCCACTTCTCTACACCTTTCATCGTATTTTTTCCTGTGATCAAAGTTTTGTAGGTTTTTCCAATCATTTTAGATCGAACTTTCTTTTGAATATCTAATTGGTAAGCTTGAATTTCTCTTAATCTTCTTCCTCTTATATCTCGATCTAAAATATCATCCATTCTTGAAGCTTTTGTTCCGTTTCTTGCAGAAAAAGCATAAGAGTAAATAAAGTCAAATTGAGCTTGGTCTAAAAGTTTTAGTGTATCTCTATGTTCTGCTTCTGTTTCATTAGGAAAGCCAGCAATAATATCACTAGAAATAACAATTTCAGGATTAGATAATCTAAGTTTTTCTAAAAGACTTAAGTAATGTTCAGAAGTGTATTCTCTCAACATTCTTTGTAAAACAGTATTAGATCCTGACTGAACAGGAAGGTGCAAATGATTAGATAACTTTTTTGCACTTCCATGCACTGATATTAATTCATCACTAACATCATAAGGATGACTTGTTGTATATCTTATTAACTCTAATCCATTCACTTCATCTAAAGCTTGGATTAACATCGCCAATGATTCTTTATTCTCTTTTCCGTAAGAATTTACGTTTTGACCAAGTAAAGTAATCTCTTCTATTCCAGAGTACTCAACAAGTTTTCTCACATCATCAACAACTTCTTTTAGTCGTCTTGACTTTTCTCTACCTCTTGTAAAAGGAACAATACAATAAGAACAAAACTTATCACATCCTTTAATAATATTTACAAAAGCTTGTGGTGTTCCATGAGTAATCTTCGTTTCAATAGAATAATCACTTCCTTTATTCCACGTATTGACATGAAACTTATTATCTCCAGCATAGGTTCTGTAAACAAAGTCATTGATGCTATCAATAACATCAGTTCCAAAAGCAAAGTCTAATTGTGGATATTTTTTGAGAAGTTCTTTACCATCAGTTTGAGCAATACAACCACAGATCGCGATTTTCTTACTTTTATCAGCTTGTTTTATTCTTTTCGTCTCTCCAAGGTGAGAGTAGAACTTTTGATTAGCAAGATCTCTGACTGCACAAGTATTAAAGATTAAAAGATCAGCATGCTCTTGATCCTGAGTAGGTGTGAAATTTAATTTTTCTAAATGACTAAAAATTCTTTCACTATCATGATAATTCATCTGACAGCCATAAGTTTTCATCCAAACAGTTCGTTTGGGAAACTCTAAGTCGCCTAGCGTTATAACTTCTTGATTCTCAACCATACATGTTTTTACTAGAGTTAAGCTCTCTTTTCAACTCATCATATCAAAAGTCTAAAAAAACACAATGAAGCTATAAGCGCTTAGATAGCTGATGAAGAAAAAGTGATTGAGGGTAAAGATTTTGAGCCTCCCCTTCAAGTTCAACGATGTCTAAAGGCTGGGTATTCTCTCCTCTCCCCATGAGATTATGAAGAGGGTCTTTACTGGAATCAATTTTTACTTCAATGCTTGGAGCCGTTCCAATTATATATCCTTTCCCAAACTGATAAGAAATAATCTTGCCATTTCCAGCTGTATTCCAAAAAACATTCTGAGTTCCTGCATGTCCCGAGTTAGAGCTTTCAGACTTTCTATTCCATACGACCCAGCCATCATCCAAGGTTGAAGAATCAATTAAATTGGCTAAAGCTAAGGAGTGATGAAACTCTGAGTAACTATCAATTAAAAAACCATTATTTCTAGATTTCCCACCTGAGCTGTGAACATTTAAAAAGACACAACCATTTGTACTGAAGTCCCAATTTTGTATGAAATTATGCCTTCCTTCAAAACCTTTAGAATTTTTCACGAGCACCTCATTACTTTGAAGGATTTCATAAAGATACCCATTCCCACCACCTTGAATATTTTGAGCCTTCCTTATGTCAGAATCTTGGATGGTGATATTTTTTGAATTGCTAATCAAGATCCCGCCTGATTGCAGATGCTTGTCTTCCCCTGACTTCCCTGCATATGTTTTTACATTTTTTATAAAGCAATTCTTAGCATGAAACATTTTTATCAAATGATGTCTATTGCTCGCCTCTGCATTAGCAAGAGTACTCGCATTAGAAAGACTTAGATTGCTAACTCCACAATTTTGAATTAATCCTGTTTCTTTATATACACTCGCCTCATCCCTGATTTTTAAATCGTAACGAACGGGTACTTTAAACTCCACACTTTTAGAACCAGGATTAGCAGATAAAACATTTCGTCTAAAGAAAGGCCTCCATTTATCTTTGGGAATTGTCCAGTATGACTGCATAGAATGATCTAATTGAAAATCTGTACTAATTTTTGCTCCAATGATGATGTCATCTCCCTTCTCTAATCCATTCAAAGAATCTAAGTTAATACTTTTATCAAAGACTAATGCATCTCTAGTGAGATTGGAGACAAAAATAGATTGATAGTTTGAAGGTTCAAAGGAAATATTATGTTTATCTGTTAAATTTCCATTAATATTAAAATAAAGTTTAGTATTTTCACTAGACTCTCCGAGAAGAACAACATTACTTTTCGTTATTTTAATTAAGTTTTTAATGAGATACTGTCCATTAGGAAAATAAACAATACCTCCTTGATTTGCTTCAGCAGCTGCTATTGCTTGAGCTATAGCACCAGATGAATCATTTAGTCCTGTCTTGTCAGCTCCATAAGAAAGTACATTGAAATTTTGGTTCACTTTATATGATATGCTCACTTCTGAATTTTTGTATCCAGCATAGGAATAATCTTGTAGATATTCTCCTTCTAGATTTTTAAACCCTGCTTCCCAATCCAGAGGGTATAAAGAACTAAATTTTGCTCCATCGGGCACATTTTCTTCTTTTCCAACACCTATTTTGTCTAAACCATCGTATTTCAATGAGCTCTGAGTATCACCACATCCGATAAGGATTACTAAACCTAAAATTAAATATTTCATAAGTTCATTATAAATCTATAAGAAATACTACTCAATAAGAGGAAATCATCTTATTCCCTATAATTAAGCAGCTCTAACGAGTGTAATCTCAATGAAGTGTTGAAAATCTTCCTTCAGTGATACTGGTGAAATAATCTCTAAATCATACTTAATATGCTGAATAGCTAACCATGACATCAATGATGAGCCAACTTCTACATTAGCAGACCAAATCATACCGTGAGTTCCCTCAACTAAACTTTCTTCTTCGAAATAAAGTAAATCAGGATCAAGGCTTTTAACAGAGATATTTTTGTTCAATTTAACGACAACTCTCTTTCTATTACTTTCTTTTGAAAAAATAGCCGAAATCATTTTCCTAGCTTGGGTTTTGTGAAATTTTAAATTAAATTTCAAAGGGTGTTTTTCAAACTTCTTAATCTCGTCTATTGGTATAAAATCAAAAACTTCATTTTTAGGGTCTTCAAAAAAAATACAAAGTTTATCCTTAAGATAATACATTGCTCTCGGGATAATCATTTGCTGAGTTTTGTTATATGTTTCAATATATAAAGTTAGATCGTGTTGAATGCACTGATCAATAAGGTGTAAATCTTTAAAACCACTTGTTAATTCCATGCTGATCAGTTTAACTCAAAACTCAACGCTAAATATTGAGTTTTGACTATAAACTACCTGCAAGCTATTGAATTTACTTCATATATATTTTTTTTCTTTAAAATAAAACCTTGAAAAAGATCTATCGCTGACTTCTAAATTTCGACTAAAAAAAAAGGCATGTCCGCTTCATCGGTATGTTATAAGATTCATAAAAAAAGTATAAACTACTCTTCTTCAGAGAATTTGAATTTCTTAGGTTTTTTAAACCCAATATCTCTAGGTTCCCGAGGTTCTCGAACCTTTTGCTCGATATCTTTGCTTTTCCTTAATTGAGTCTTCCTAACTTTAGCCACTTCTTTTTGCTTATGTTTTTCAATATTGATAATAACATCTCCAGTGATTTTAGTTTGGCAACTAAGCCTTTCTTTAGTGATGTGAAATATATTACCCAAAAGCTTCGTTTCTTCAAAAGTCTGCTCTGATAAGAACTCATCTCCAGCTAACACTTCAATTATGCAATCACCACAACTAGCACAACCTCCACAACTAGATTTAATACTTAACCCAGATTTTTTTAAAGAACTAAGTAAAGTATCTGCTTCTGATACTTCTATAGTCATCTTCTGAGGCATTATAGTTAACTTTGCCATTACACAATTCTCTTTAATTTCTTCTCTAGAGACTCTAGAACTTTTCCTTTAAAAGGCCTTAATAAAAAGCCTAGAGAAAGATCTCCTCTAATTCCATCATCATAGCAATCAAGATCAAAAGAAAAACTATCTCCCTTTGCTCGTATTGAACAATTCTCATCATCATAAATAATATCAGCATCTACATTATATTTTGCAAGAAGCTTAGGTGTGATTTCTTTCTTTATTTTCTTATACGCTTCTTCTTTAGATTTTGCTTTTTTGTAATCCAATTTTAAACTCATGAGTTAATTTCCTTTGAATTTATTTCATTCATCCCTGTAGATCCAAATCCATTCTCACCTCTTGATGTGGTGTTAAGATCATCTTCCTTTATTTTCATTCTACTGACAGGTGCTAAAACTAGTTGGGCTATTCTTAAACCGTGCTCTATGGTTTCAGTTTTATTTGAAAAGTTTGAAATAATTATCTTCAACTCTCCTCTGTAATCACTATCAATCGTCCCAGGTGAGTTCACAATTACTAAGCCTGTTTTATAACTAAGTCCAGATCTCGGCCTAACCTGAATTTCAAATCCTTTTGGTATTTCAAAACTTAACCCTGTTGGAATAAGAACTCGCTCAAAAGGCTTAACTTCTAGAGAATTAGAAGTTAAGCATGCTCTCACATCAGCACCAGCAGCTTCCTCTGATCCATATACTGGCAGAGAAAGCTTAGGATCGAAATTTTCTAATTTCTTTATCTTTACAATCATTTAAGCTTTTTTAGTAAGCGGAGCAATTGCTTTAATAGATAATTTCGTTTTTCCAAATTTATCTTTATCAAGCACTCTAACTTTAACCTTGTCACCTTCACTTACATACTCATTTACATCATTAACTCTTTCTTCTGCCATTTCTGAAACATGAACTAATCCACTAACTCCTGGCATAATATCAACAAATGCACCATATTCTTTAATTGTCACAACTACTGCATCGTAATCTTCACCAATTTTCGGTCCGTTAATGTTCATATCAAGAGTCACAATCGCATCATCAACATTTTTCTTGCTATCACCAAGAATTTTTACTGTTCCATCATCATTACATTCAACTTTAACACTGAAATTCTCTTGAAGAGCTTTAATATTTTTACCACCTGGCCCAATAACCATTCCAATCTGATCTGGCTTAACCTTAATCTCTGCAATTCTTGGAGAGAAATCTTTAAGATCTGATCTTGTAGAATTAATTGTTTTTTCCATTTCTGCTAATATATGAAGTCTTCCATCTTTTGCTTGAGTCATTGCTTTAGATAAAATTTCTTCATTAATACCAGTGATTTTAATGTCCATTTGAATCGCAGTGATACCATCTTTAGTACCTGCAACTTTAAAATCCATATCTCCAAGGTGATCTTCATCTCCTAGGATGTCTGTTAAAATCTTGTAGTTAGATCCATCTTTAATAAGTCCCATTGCAATACCAGCAACTGGAGCTTTCATTTTTACACCAGCATCCATTAATGCCATCGATCCAGAACAAACTGAACCCATTGAACTTGATCCGTTAGATTCTAAAACTTCACAAGCAACTCTAATAGTGTATGGATTCTCATCAGCAATCATATTTTTAAGAGCTCTTTCTGCAAGGTTTCCGTGACCAACTTCTCTTCTTCCTACGCCTCTATAACCTCTTGCCTCACCAACACAAAATGGTGCAAATGTGTAATGCAAGTAAAATGATTGAAACTCAACTCCATTAAGATCTTCAACTAATTGAGCACCATCTTTTGAACCAATAGTAGCAGCACCCATAACTTGAGTTTCACCTCTAGTGAATAGAGCTGAACCATGAACCTTATTTAAAAATCCAACTTCAGTTTCGATTGCTCTAACTTCTGTTAAGCCCCTTCCACCGATTCTTTTATCTTCATTTAGGATATCACCTCTCATCATCTCGTAAAGAAGCTCATCAACACCTGCGTAAGCTTCTTTTCCGAAGTTATCATCTTCGGTTAATCCATACTTACTTGGATTTTCTTTAAGAACACCTTCAACTTCTTTTGTTAAGGCCTTAATAGTTTTTGATCTTTTTGTTTTATCAGTAATAGAAAGTAACTCTCTTGCTTTACCTTTAAAATCTTCAGCGACAGTTTTTAACAAAGTATCATTTGAAGTTGTCGATTCGAAAGCTCTCGTTGGCTTTCCAACCTTAGCTTTCATATCAGCTAGGCCCTTACAGAATTTTTTGATTTCAGTATGAGCATGACTAATCGCTCCTAGCATGACTTCTTCTGATAATTCATGAGCTTCACCTTCAACCATTAAGATCGCTTCTTCACTTGCTGCTACAATCATATCTAGTTCACTATCAGCAAGTTCTTCATGGCTTGGATTAAAAATATACTTTCCATCTTTATAACCAATTTTAGCAAACCCAACTGGTGCCTCAAAAGGAATATCAGAAATAGCAAGACAAGAAGCTGCTCCAAGACCTGCAAGAATCTGAGGATCACAGTCCTTATCATAAGATAAAACCTGATTCATAATAATTGTTTCGTTAAAATATCCTTTAGGAAACATTGGCCTAAAAGGTCTATCAATCATTCTCATTAAAAGAATTTCTTGATCACTCGGTCGACCTTCTCTTTTTCTAAACCCACCAAGAAACTTTCCTGCTGAGTAAAATTTTTCTTTATAATCAACTAGAAGTGGAAAGAAATCCTGTCCTGGATTTGCTTCTGTTGCTGAGCAAACTGTCGAAAGAACTTGTGTTCCTCCACATGTAACCAAAACTGCTCCATCTGTTTGCTTGGCCAGACGACCTGTTTCTAAAATAACGGTTTTTCCACCGTATTCAATTGTAAATTCTTGTTTATTGTTTAACACGCATAACCTCCAAGGTGTTTAAATAGTCTTAATATATACAAAGCTCCTAAAGGAACTCTTGATATTAAAATAAATGTTATGAAATCTTGAAATTTAGAAAGATAGATAGTGAAATAAGCGAAGTTAAATCACTATATATCCTTAAAATACCAAGATCTCAATTATAGTTATACCTGCTTCAAAGCAGGGAGTAAAGCTACCAGAATAGCTTCTAGTAGCTCTTTTCGTATCAATAACGAATTATCTTCTTAATTTCCAAGTTGAAACTAGTACACTATCTCTTTCGGTCCAATAAAGCCTTGGAGCTCCCAAACTTCCAATGGCAAGCCCTTCTCCATAAATATAAGTGGTCTGATCATTATTAATTAAAATCCATCCGAAATTTTGATTTCCACCTTTTACATACCCAAGAATACTTTCTGTTATATCAAAAACAATTCTATCATCGCTATCAACATAGTGAGATTGATTAGATTCTTTTATAGCTTGATCAAAAACAGTATCAAATTTTTTCCCTTCAACACATTCAAAATTATTAATATCTCCACCTACGTTATTCCATTTTCTTGTCTGGGACCTAAAGTTCCAAGTAGCATGAAATGTCCAATTCGTTTGTAGAGGACACAACTTAAGTGAATTTAAATTTTGTCTTTGATCGATTAGTTTCACATCAATAAAAACTCGATCAGTTGGATTAGCTTCTATATTCCCTTGGACATCTAATAGTTTTTTAAATTTGAGAAGTAATCTATTCTCGTAATTGATCCCATAGCTATTTTGATGATATAAACTTTTATCTAACAAATTATTTTTCCCATAAGATATTTTCTTTATAATATCTACTGGTTCTACTACTTGTGTTTCGAATTCAACTACGTCAACTCCACAACTTATGAATAATAAAAATAAAACTCTTAATAGTTTTTTCATTTTTTCTCCTAAAATTTATACTTAAGTCCAAGAGATAAACTTCCATCTCCAGCACCAAAACTTGTTATGTTTCCTAATTTCTCTAAAGATACATTGTCTGTTGAATCAAGTTTATATCTAAACTTTCCAAAGACTTGGACTGAGTCAAAGTCATAAGAAACCTCTGGCCCTAAAGTGACTAATCTTAAGTTATCTTGTCTATCAAAATAACCAGAATCATCCTTTTCTATAGATTCATTCATTAAATATACTTCGGTTAATAAGCCTAAATTCCAATTCTTGATTGACTTCCCTAGTTTAAGCTTAGTTGAAATAATGTCCCCAAAGGAGTAATTGATGATTGTTGGACCAACTCCCTGCTCAGTATCTGACTTCAAAGTATACCCAAGATCATTTTGCACATAAAAATTTGATGTTTCATAGCGAATCCCTACTCCTGCAGTAAAGGTATCTCTACCTAGATATGAATCAGTAAACTCAGAGTCAGAGATAGTATTTATATTAGCTTTCCCGAAAAGCTCAACATCAAAACCTCTTTTGGTAAAAACTAAACCTCTTCCAGATATTCCTAATGGCCCTAGGTAGGTATCGTTTTCCATTTGAAGAATATTCAGGTCTAAACCCAATCCAAAAACTTTTCTGTTTTTTCCAAAAGGATAAAGATAGCTATTTATTTTTGTTATCCCATTAACAGTATTATTTGATTTTACTCCATCATTAAAAAGAAAACTTTGCTCGAATCCAATTGTTGAAGGATTGTTCAGTTTTGATTTTTCCACAACTGATTTATCGTATTTATCAAAACTCACATTTTCATAGCTTTCTTCCTTATCGCCAACTACCTTGGCATTTCCGTTCATTTCATTTGAAACAATTTTTGTTATTAAATCATTACTACTCGATGGATCAACAATAGCTTCTGTTATTCGCTCTACAGACTCTTCATTCTTTCTAATTCTAGATGGTAATGCTCTATGTAACGCTTCATGAATATGAAGAGCAATTAATTGAGATTCATTGAGTTTTTTTGCTATAGGAAAAAATCTAGTCGATGCGTTTTCCTTCGGAAAAGTTCTTGCATATATTTGCTTTTCTCCTTCATACCCACCCATTTCTTTAATTTTTTCTTTAGATAAATTTTTCTTTGCCATTAAAAGTTTTGAATTTCTCACTTCAGGCAAAAGGTTACTTAAATGAGGTACCGAATTAACATTCAACTTCTTTAAAAGTTCTAATGTCTTATATTTACTAATTAGAATTGGTCCTTCTACTATTTCTTCATAAGACTGAAGATCATCCCCGTCATTTCCATTACCAACTTTAGTAATTGCATGCACATTCCCTATTAACATTATTAAGAAAAAAATTGCTATTAATATAAATCTCACCATTGCCCCCTTTACTGAGATACCTTTATAAATACTGATTCCAGATGATAAACATCATCTGCATTTTTATTTTTATTATATTTTCCTGATAAATAATCTTGAAAATCTCTTATCTCATTTTTTATTTTTTTAAGATCCTGAGAATCGATGCAAAAGCTGACCCCAGAAATCTCCCTCTCTTCTACTTTCTGTTCATGAAGAGCTGAAATACCTTTTTCCAACATTGATTGATGAAAACTTTTAATTGCTTTAGATGGCAAGTCTTGTGTCGTTTCTATGACATCATTAATGATTTCATACTTCTTACCTGAAAAATTTACTAACCCAGCTTTTACTAACTTTTCAATAGCCATTTTCACTTCAAAGATTGAGATTCCTAATCTTTTTGCTATCCACGAGTTATCCCACCTGAAATTCTTTGTTTGAACTAAGTTTAAAATTCCAAAACAATACCATTGAGAAATAATAAAAGAGTAATCTGAATTTAATGTCTTAACTTTCTTTGCTTCTTGCTTTTCAACTTCTATTCCTTCATTTTCCTGAAAAATCATTTCTTTTAATTTTTCAATTTCAGCGTGTGTATAACCTAAAGCTTTAGAGATTTTAAGAGCTGCTTTTTGAGTAAGTTTTCTTTTTCCATTCAGAATTTCACTTAAAGCTCCTGGCGACAAGCCTAAAAGTTTAGCAAAAGCTCTTTTAGAATAACTAGGATTTTTTTGAACTCTCTCTAGCAATTCTTCGTTTAATAAATCTTTGTATGTATTTGCTTCAATCATTTCGAGGTCAATCTAATATGAAACAAAACGAGAATCAAGCTTTTTGGAACAAAGTGTTCCACTTTTTGGATCAGTATGAATTTTTTACAATAAAAAAGAGAGCCTAACGACTCCCTTCTGTATTAACAAATGTAAATCTTGAAATTACTTTCTTAAGCCAAGTTCAGAAATAAGCTTCTTATATCTATCCATATCTTGATTTTGGATAAATCTTAAGAATCTTCTTCTTTTACCAATCATTTTCATCATTCCTCTTTTTGAATGATAGTCATGCTTGTGATCAGCAAAGTGATCCGTTAAGTACTTAATTTTTTCAGTAAGAAGAGCAACCTGAACTTCAGGAGATCCTGAGTCTGTTGGTGTTTTACCAAATTTTGCGATGATGTTTTTCTTTTGTGCTAGTGTTAACATAATGTTTCTCCATAAAACCCAGTATGAATAATTTATTCTAACCGAGTAAAAGGTTAATAAAAGTGCTCTTAAACTATCTTAAGTGATCTTTCATGTAAAGCTTCAGCTTACCTAATAGCCTAGCTTCGATTTGCCTGATTCGCTCTCTAGACACTCCATACTCATCAGCAATTTTTTGAAGCGATGGTGGAACTTCTTCTAATAATCTCTTTTCAAATATATCTCTATCTCTTGGCTTTAAATCGGCTAAGAAAGCATCTAAGTTATCTTTTAATATTTCAAGACCTTGTCTATGAGCGAGCTCTTCATCTAAGGACTCATCATTTGATGGGATAATTTCGTGAAGGCTTGGTGCGTTATCTGCATCTAGAGGAGATCTATCAATACTTATTTCAGCTCCTTCAGATCCCAATCTTTTCTCCATCTCAATGACTGATTTTTCAGAAACATCTAAATTCTTTGATATGAGTTTTACGCTTGGCTCAATCCCCTGCTTAATTAAACGCTCTTTCTCTTTCATTAAGTTATAGAAAAGCTTTTTTTGATCAGCAGTTGTCCCAATCTTAACGAGCTTAAAATTATCAAGAATAAATTTTAAAATATAAGATTTGATCCACCAGCTAGCATAATAAGAAAGTTTAGCTCCTTTACTCGGATCAAACTTTGATACCGCTTTCATGAGCCCCATATTACCTTCTTGGATAAGATCCATAACATTTTGATGGGCCTTCTTATACTCCATTGCGATTTTGACGACTAATCTAAGATTTGCCAGAACTAATTTTTTTGCAACTTCAAGCTCTCCTGTCTCATGAAGCTTAAGAGTTAACTCTTTTTCTTCTTCTGGGCTTAACAAGCGATATTTAGAAACCTCTTTTAGGTAAGCCTTAAGAGGATCTCCAATGCTTACTTCCTTTGAGGTTTTTACAACCTCTCTAGGTTCTAAAACACTAGGTAATAAATTTTTTTTATCTTCACTCATAATCAACTACAAAATGATAAAAATGACTTGCAATGTCAAGACTCAATGAAAAAGTGTTCACGATATTGTTTAAACCTATATATAGATTACAATATAAAGATGAAATTTATCATACTTACATTTTTTTTATTTTCCTGTAGTGACTTTCAAAGCTCACTTAAATTCTCTTTATCCCCTGAGAACTTAGATGAAGTCAGTAGTGAAGATTTTTTGAAGGCCTTGGAAGAGATAACTCTCCAAGATTCTTCTAAGATAACTCGATTAGATTTTGATCTTACTCAAACTGAGCCTCTATTAATCAATGGAAAGCTTGTACATTGTAAAATTTCGTCAACTACTCAAAAAAATATCAAAACTGAAAATCAAAAAGTTATTAATCATTATATTATTAGTAAAAGAATACTAAGTGGAGGTGCTTGCAGCCAAGCAACGTTAGCTAAAAATTCTGAATTTAAAAAAGAATTTTCTTTCATTGATTATAAAAACTTCTCAGTAAATTACTTCTCTTCACTTCTAAAAAAAGTTCGCAATGTGAAAGTTTTTAAAACAAAAGACAAGCAACGATTTGTCTTGCAGTTTCTAGATAAAGATTCTGAGATTTTAGCAAAAGAGAACTTCGAACAAGTAACCGATGCAAAACAAATCATCGTTAGTTTAGATCAAGAAACCTTACCCTCATTACTTGTATCAGTAAAAAGTGGCTCAAAGAGCTCTTATAATTTAAACTCTTCTACTCCTAAAACTATATTTTCTCAATTTCACCAATCTATCGGTTTAAGAAAAATAATTAAGCTTAAAAGTTTTCCAGACTCTAAAAACATTCTCAATAAAAAGGTTAATTACTCAGACCTAAGCAAGAATTTTAAGAAATCAAACTTCTCTGAAATTTTTTAAATATTGCTTAGTAACGAAAAACCTTTTTTCATCAAGAAATTTTTTAATTTCTATTTTCGATTTTTCTAGAATCTTGTGCGCTTGACTCTCATAGTTTACAAAAATATTAGAAGTTTTTCTTTCTCCCTGATTATAATCTTCGAGATCATCTTCTATTTGAAAAAACATTCCGACATTAAGTCCAAATTTTAAAAAATTTTCTTTCTCAAGTGGGTTTTCTAAATCAGAGAAATGATACGCTCCTAGACAGGCACACTGGATAAGTCTCGCTGTTTTTAGGGTGTGAAGTGAAATAATATCTTTAATGTCTTTAACATCTTCATAGAGATCTAAAACTTGTCCCAGGATTAATCCTTTATACCCCAAGAGCTCAGAAACTTCCGTTATGAACTCTTTCTCTTTGGCACAATCTAATTTACCAAGCATATGATATGATTCATTTAGTAATGCATCTCCTGCTAGTACTGCAATCCCTTCATTAAATTTTTTATGAGTAGATTCCTTTCCTCGTCTAAAATCATCGTCATCCATGCAGGGAAGATCATCATGAATTAAAGTATAGACATGATGATATTCTAAAAAGAGTCCAAAATAATCTAGAGTAAGGTTTGAAATCTTAAGGTCTCTACATAAGGATAAGAATAAATTGGGTCTAAAAAGTTTGCCCGCAGGGAGTAAAGAGTAATGAATAGCTGAAGACAACTTGTCAGTTTTTAAAAAGCTTTTGTTTACATATTCGATAAATCGTTCATGAAAAGACATAAGAGAAAGTAGCAAAATATTCTTCTAAATAAAAGTGACTTTTTGCTCTACATCCTGAATCCAGTTAAAATAGATTATGAAAAAATTTAAAATCTCTGATTATAAAATATCCAAGCCAAGTAGTTTCAAAATCAAAAATAGAAAGACATCTATTCAACCTTTCTATGACGATATTAAAGACTACAAGAAAAAGCTTGAAGACTTGAAGGAAGAGAATTTTGATCTTCAAAATAAACTCTACGCTCATGATAGGTTCTCTTTACTCTTAGTTTTTCAAGCAATGGATGCCGCTGGAAAAGATAGTACTATCAAACATGTTTTTTCTGGAATGAATCCCATTGGAGTCAAAGTTTCATCATTTAAAAAACCATCAGACAGAGAACTTGATCACGATTTTTTATGGAGAACAACAAGAAAGCTTCCCAGAAGAGGTGAAGTTGGAATTTTCAATAGATCCTATTATGAAGAAGTTCTAATAGTAAAAGTTAGAAATGAAATATTAACCAAGCATCAAAAGCTCCCCAAGCATTTAACTAAAAACTTAAGCTCTGTATGGAAAAGTAGATATAAATCGATTAAAGATTATGAAGATCACTTACAACGAAATGGTACTCATATCTTAAAATTCTTTTTAAATATTTCAAAGGACGAGCAAAAAGAAAGATTTTTGAGAAGGATAAATGTTCCTTCAAAAAATTGGAAATTTTCAGCTGCTGATATAGAAGAGAGAAAGTTATGGCCCAAATATATGAAAGCTTATGAAGATGCTATAAAAGCAACTTCAACTCCTAGAGCTCCTTGGTTTGTTATTCCTGCTGATGATAAAAAAAATATACGTTTAATTGTAGCAAAGATTGTAAATACTTATTTAAAAAATATGCCTATGCACTACCCTAGAGTTTCTAAAGAAGAAAAAGAAAAGCTTAGGGCCTCAAAGGCCCTATTGCTTAAAGATTAAAAGTAGCCTTTAGTTCCTACTGTAAATAAAGATGGTACTAAACTCTCATATCCTTCTAAATCAACAAAAATATAACCTGAAGTAATCTCACTGTTTTCCCATATAATAGGACTCCATTGAAATCTTAGTCTATATCCATTTTTTGTTTTTATTGATTCATCAAATGAAAGATATCTTACATAACCAAGCTTTAACGAAGAATGGAGATTTGCTAAGATTGAAGCTTTCGCATGTACTTTCCAATCTAAATGTTTAGTAGCAGTTTCAACACCAGATAAATCAATTGCTTTAAGAGCTACATCTAACTCTCCAGAAAGAAGAGCTATATCATCATTTCCCCATGACAAACCTAGGTCTGTACCTGCTCCAATCGAAAGGGGGCTAAACGTAAAAACGTTCTCAACATTACCATTATCTCGTTGAATTTTTAAATGACCAGCTTCAAATGTATTCCATTTTAAATACTTTTTAATAAGACTTTGTGATTGAGCTAAGCCACTAACTAAAAACAATAATACTAATTTTTTCATGTAATCTTTCTCCTTTTGAAATATAAATTAATTAAAACAATCTCATTTTTAATGTTGCACCTACACTTAGCTTTCCTGCTTCATTTCTATTATGAAAATTCAAGCCTGCTTCAACATTTCGACCTCTATGCACTTCGTATAATGCTTCAATGTTGAAATAACTACTCTCAGACAATTCAAGATCTATCTTTTTATTTCCATAATTTCCTGTATAAACGCACTTCTCTGCCGTAATTTTAATTTTATCAGTTATACAGTAAGTTCCATGTGCTCTAACTAAAGAATAATTTTCTGTACGAAATGTTCTTTTCCAAGCAATAGTAGTAAGAAATTTATCACTAAATCCGAGTAAAACTTTTCCTCCCATTGCAAAACCACCATATTGCTTCTCACTTTTTTTATCTTGCACAGAAAAGTATCCAGGCTCTATCAAGACAATTCCTAATAAGATGTTATCAAGAACAATAGCTGAGCCCAATAGTTCGGCAGCTACTGTTAGTCTCTTAGATTTAGTGTTATTTTCGTATAAACTTTCAAATCCAAATAATCCATTAGCAGCAATACCAACATCGTCTGGATTCTCTGAATAGAACTGAGTAAAATCAATGTCTAAAACTTCTATATTTTGAAACTCAGATCCTGCTGAAACTGAAAGTAGATCAGCCCTTAATAAGTTTTTCATTCTTGCTCTAACATCATCTTCAGTTAAACGCTTTCTATCTTCTTGAGCAAAATTATTCATACCTAAAAGTACTAGCAAAATAAGTAGAGTTTTTTTCATTTTATCTCCTCTTTTAATAATACCAGCAAGATATGTTTCAAAAGATGAACATAAAAAGGTTACAAAATGTGTTAAAAGGTTAAACAGTTAAAAATTTAAGAAAGTTATTATAAAGTTTTCATGTACTCTACTAAAGATTTTATGTCATTTTCGGTAAATTGGGCCATAAACTTATAATAATGCCCTGAATTTGAATGCCCTTCTCGCTTGGTATAGTAAATATTTCGATCTCCAGCTTTCGCCTTCGCTAGCATTTGTTTTCGTCTTTTAGGAAGAGTCAGCCCAATCTTCTTTTGATCGAATCGATATTTCTCCCCAGCATCAAACATACTAAAAACTTGAGGTCTTTTTTGAGGCTCTCTCATAAGTGCATCAAGAGTAGGAACCGAAGCATTATGAAGATAAGGAAACCGAGACCAAATCCCCCAGAGATTAGGTGCCACGTATCCCATTTCCTTTCTAATATTTAATTTCAAAATATCAGAAACTGAGCTTGATTGGACAAGGCCAATATAGCGATCAAAATCCTTCAATCTGTCATCATCAGTTTTACTTACTCGGACAGGGATAAACTTAGGCTGATGATAAATCGGATAACCATCTAATCCTCTGTTATGCACACCATGACATTTAAAACAACTCGTATTAAAAATCTTTTTCCCCTGTGCTGCTAACTTTTCATCTACCTCGAAAGGATACTCTGGAGCTTGAAATTTATAGACTATATTCTTAACACTTGATCTTAGCTTAGGTAAAACTGCTTTAAAATGCTCGGCACTATCACTAGCGAAAAGTTCTGCGCCAAATTCCCAACCAATCTCATCACCATTAAACTCTGCTCCCCAGAAAATACCAGTTTTTCGTTTTTCTTTTAATCCCCAAAGATGAGGAACTTTAACTTGAGCCCTAGAGATTTGACCTTTATAATCAACTCCCGCCTCTTTATAAAAATATGTTTTAATTACTGAATCCGGAATAAGTCCTCTAGTTAAGTTTGAAATGCTTGAATCAGAAATGACATTAGAGAAATTCATGGCAACCTTATGAATTTCTTTAAAATCAGGATTATTATGAAATCTTCCCCATGTACTTTGAATTCTCTTCGCATCGACTCCAATTTTATATACATCAACAATTTTGTTTCCAAGTCCAGCCACAAATTGTCCAGCGGCTTTACCTCCATGACAAGCGACACATCCTAGAACTCCAACGTCCATGTTTTTATATTTCACATTAAAAAGACCTGCTACCTGATCATCTAATACATTTAATCCATATCTATCTTCTAAAATTTTTTTATAAATTGATTTTTTCCATCTAGGTATTTTTTTTAAGTCATCATTCGTTAATCTAAACATACTTAAATATTTTGAAATATTAGGACTGATAGTCATTCCTCTGCCATTTTCAAAGAAATGAAGGTTTAAGAAATCCTTCTGGGCCTTTATTGAAAGATCTTTTTTAGATTGAGAAAAAAGATGAAGAGAGAAAAATAGAACAAAGATTAATTTCATGAAAGAATATTATAATTTGCTAGTTAAAATCTCCATGCTAAAAACTAACGCAAGCGGTCAGCTCTCTAGCGAGAAAACACTAGCAAGCGATTATTTGCAGGCATCTCAATATCTTCTAAAAGAAAAAAGTTATTCTTGAGCATGTTGGAAGAAACATCCTCAAAAGATCGAATTCCCGAACTAGGATCTCTTGATTTAAGCAGCTTATCAAAATTTTCATTACTCTCACTTGTAAACTTACCATGATAATTAAAGGGACCATAAATGAGAACGCTTACATTTTTCTTTTTTAATCCCTTATCTAAAAGACGCATTAAAGTTTTGACTTTTTTCCAACTCATAATATGAAAAGTATTAGCGGTAAAAACGATATCAAAACTTTGCTTAGGGAAAGCATCCTTTCCTATTTCAAACTCTAAAGGATACTTTAAATTACTAAGTTTTTTTTCTTTTATCCAAGCTTGAATTTCAGAATGATTTTCACGCCTATCACTCGTATGCCAATAAATATTGGGTAAGTTTTCTGCAAAAAAGCACGCATGCTGTCCATTACCACTACCAATCTCTAAAAGATCTAACTTATCTTTAGTATACTTAGATAAAACTTCTAATATTGGGGCTTTGTTTCTTTCACAAGCTTCAGAGAAAGTTTTCTTTTTACTTCCCAACAAATCCGCCAAGAGTCATCTTCATGGGGTCAAGAGCTGCTTTTAATTCAGTTTCACTTAAGTCGCACATCTCTTTTGCTACTTCTAACAATGCTCTTTTTTCCTTATATGCTTTCTTAGCAATTTTAGCTGCAAGATCATAACCTATTAAAGGATTCAAAGCTGTCACTAAAATTGGATTTTTATTCACTTTGTCTGCAACATTTTCAAGATTGATGTTTAAAAGATTCACTGATCTTTCAGCAAAGTTTCTACTTACTTTTCCTAAAAGCTCAATTGACTCTAGCAAGTTATGAGCAACAACTGGAAACATCACATTTAATTCAAAATTTCCTGACTGAGCAGCAATCGAAACTGTCGTATCGTTCCCTATGGCTTGAGCACAAACCATACAAACAGATTCTTCTATTACAGGATTCACTTTTCCTGGCATAATTGAAGATCCTGGCTGGAGAGCAGCTAATACAATATCTCCTATACCTGAATTTGGTCCAGAGTTCATCCAACGAAAATCATTAGCAATCTTTAGTAAAGAAGTAGCATAAGTTTTAAGCATAGCACTAAGTTCTGCGGGTGCATCTACGGTTGCTTGAGCTTCAAAGTGGTTTTGGGCCTCTACAAAGTCAATATTAGTTTTTTTACTCATCGCTTTTGCAAACTTTACTCCGAAATCAGCATGAGTGTTAATACCAGTCCCTACAGCAGTTCCTCCTTGAGGAAGCTCCATTACTCTTTTCAAAGAAGCATTCACTCTCTGTATTCCAAGTTCAACTTGTCTAGCATAACCTCCAAAAGTCTGCTTAAAAGTAACAGGCATTGCATCCATTAAATGAGTTCTACCAGTTTTTACTATATCTTTATACTCTTCACCTTTTTTTAATAAAGAGCCATGAAGTGTATTCATGCCGGGGATTAATATTTCATGAGTCATCATCATCGCAGCAACTCTAAGAGCTGTAGGGAAAACATCATTAGAGCTTTGTCCAAAGTTCACATGATCGTTTGGATGAACAAAAAGATCTAAGTTTTTTTCCTTAGCAATTTCATTGGCCCTACTAGAAATAACTTCATTCGCATTCATATTTGAAGAAGTTCCTGAACCCGTTTGGTAAATATCAATTGGAAAATGTTCGTTTAATTTTCCTGAAATCACCTCTTCTGATGCTTCTTTAATTAAAGCAGCAATATTTTTAGGAACTAACCCCAGTTCTTCATTTGCAACAGCAGCACAATATTTCACAAGCCCTAAAGATTTTATAATAGAACTCTTCATCTTGATTCCAGAGATAGGAAAATTATCTACAGCTCTTTGTGTCTGCGCTTGATAATAAGCATTCTTCGGAACTTTCACCTCACCCATTGAATCTTTTTCAATTCTCATTTCCATCTTAAATCTCCTTAATCTTAAATGACTTTATTATAAGGATTTTCAATAGAAGGAAAATGAAAGGATCTTATTTAGTTGAAATAAGTTTAGATTACTTAATTAAATATCATGGCCTTGATCTTATCAGCAAAAGTCACTATTAAACCTAAGGAGATGACTGTTTTATAGAAATGAAGCTGAAAACCTGTCTTCATTTCTTGTCTTAATAGTCGAAATTCATTATCAACTTTATCAAAGCGTGAATCCATTTCCGCATGAACTTTATCAAAACGTGCATCCATCTCAGCATGAACTTTATCAAATCGCGAGTCCATCTCAGCTCGAAACTTCTCAAATCTTGAATCCATTTCCAAGCGAAACTCTCTAAAAGAAGATTTAGTATCTTCTCTTAAAATTTTAATATCTGATTTTGTTGCAAAGTTCTTATCCATAGCATCAAAGATTATATTTATAGTCTCCTCAGATTGCTCTTGAGTAAAACCTGTCTCCACTAACATTGTAACATATTTTAATGAATTTATCATTAAGAACTCCTTGCTAGATTTTTTCTAACAAGGAATAAAAAGCAATAGAATAAAAAATGCTCTCTTTTTTATTTTTGAAACAAAGGATAAAACTTCACCTTATGTCTCCAGACTAAAAAACAGCAAATAAGCATCATTACTAAACCTTTACTGAAGTAGTTCTCAAATAAGAATATATGTATCCCATAGATATTAAAAACTACTGGTATTAAAGCTAATAATACTACTGGCACATAAAAATTAAAGATTAAACAAATCCCCGCAATTAACTCTACAAGTTTTGCAGAATGCATTAAGAAGTTTGTTTTCCATAAACTTTGAAATATTGAGAGCATATCTTCACTCATCCCTAAACTTTCAAGTGGTACTGTTACTCCAATCCTTGAGTTAATAATTAAAATATAACCAAGCCAAAGCCTCATTATCAACTCTATTATATCAATTCTCTTCATCGCTTTAATTCTATTAATCATTTTTCACTCCTTTAAAAAATTTGATTAAGTGTAATGTTAAATATTCCTACTTTTTTGTTTTTTTCACCTTCAAAATCAACAAGTACATTTTCTTTCTCTGATTTAGAAAGAGACTTCAAAATCTTGTCGTTTTTATTTAAATGATGCCCTTTAAAGTACATTTGTGTTGTCAAAATTTCGTAACCTCTTTGTGAAATTTTAAAATGTACGTGAGGTGGACGATTCCATGTATTGGTTGCTGGGTAAGAACCAGGGATAATCGTTCTAAACGAGTATCTACCTAGATCATCACTAAGAGCTTTACCCCAATATTGAAAATTTCTATCTAACTTAGCAGGGTTAGGATCATTGGGATGATTATACTTTCCAGACTCGCACGCTTGCCAGATTTCAACTAGTGCGTTTTTTACAGGTTTACAAAATTGATCTAATACCTGTCCTTTAATATAGACAATCTCTCCTGATGCTTTTTTTGAGGAACCCTTTACGAATACTAAGTCTGTATCAGTATCTAATTGCTCATCAATAGGATAAAAAGGCCCTTCTGTCTGAGCTGGGGTAATAGTACAATTGCTAGCTAAACTCTTTGATGCTAAAAGCCCTGAAGCTGCAATGATGGTTTTCTTGAAAAATTTCCTTCTATTGTTCATTTTTATCTCCTTGTAGGTAAATATTAGAAGATTTACTGATTCCAAGATAATGAATAAATAGAATATTTATGATAGATTTTTTCTATGATTGAAAATTTTGCAGATTTAAACTATTTTATTGAAGCCGCTCAAACTAAAAACCTTTCAAGAGCAGCTGAACGCTTGGGGATCACCCAACCCACATTATCTAGATCCATTAAAAAACTTGAAGATGTGATAGGCACAGATCTTTTTTTTAGATCCAAAAAAGGAGTTGAACTTACTCAATCAGGTAAAGAGATTTATCAAAAATCAAAGTACCTTCTAACAGCTTGGGATCAAATTAAATCTAATGCACTAAATATTGCGAATGAAGTCCAAGGCAATATAACGATAGGAGCTCATCCCTCTGTCGCAATTCACACACTTGCTCACTCACTAAGCACTATTCTAGAAGAACATCAAAAATTAAATATTAATCTTGTCCATGATTTATCAAGAAAGATAAATGAGGCCATTATTAGTTTCCAAGTTGATCTAGGAATAGTTGTAAATCCGACAAAGCATCCTGATCTCATCTTACAAAAACTTGGTTTTGATGAAGTTTGTTTTTGGAAGTCCCAAAAAAACACTAAAAACAACCAAATAAAAAGTAATCAAGTTATTTTGATTTGTGATGAAGAACTCGCACAAACTCAAGAGTTAAAAAAGAAACTCAACAAATCAAAAATTCATATTCAAAGAACAATTAGTTCATCTAGCCTAGAAGTCATTACGGAAATGGTTAGTGAGGGTGTTGGAATTGGAATTATTCCTTCTCGAATAGTTAAAGTCTTAAAACCAAAAGAATTAGTAAAAATACCAAACTCTCCTACTTTTAAAGATGAATTTTATTTAAGTTATCGAGTAGAGAATAAATCTATTGCTTCTATTAAATTTTTAGTAGATCATCTAAAATCTTCATTTAAGATTTAAGATATATGAATTTAAACGGACTAAATTCTCAGCAAAAAGAGGCAGCTTCAGTTGTCAATGGGCCTTTATTAATCCTTGCGGGAGCAGGGTCAGGAAAAACGAGAACCATTACTTACAGAATGGCGAATCTTATAAAAAATCATCATATAAACCCTGAGACTATTCTTGCTTTAACATTTACTAATAAAGCAGCAAAAGAAATGCGAGAAAGAATTAGAAAGCTTGTAGGAAAAAGCCTAGCTCCTTTAACTTTAACTTTTCACTCTCTTGGATTAAATATTTTAAGAGATGAAATTACTAAATTAGGAATGACGAAGAATTTCACACTTTATGATAGATCTGATCAATTAAGTATTCTGAGACAAGCATTAAAACATTTAAAAAACGGGAAAACTTTTGATAAACAAACACTTCTCTCTATGATGGGTGATTTAAAAAACAAGAATATTTCTCCTGAACAATACAAGCATACTTTAGAGTTCGATGAAAGTGATGATTATTGCATAGCCCTCGAATTTTGTTATGGGTATATAACTGAAAAAATGAAATATTTTAATGCCATCGATTTTGATGATATTCTCTTATTAACGAATAAATTATTTGAAGAAAATCCTGATCTTGCTTCGAAGTATTCCAAGAAATATAAATACATCACAGTTGATGAGTATCAAGACACAAATCCCATTCAATTTAATATCTTAAAAGCATTAACAAAAGAACATGAAAATATATGTGTTGTTGGTGATGATGATCAATCAATTTATAAATTTAGAGGAGCTGATATTACAAATATTCTAAATTTCGAATCTCTTTATAAAAATAGTACGGTTGTAAAGTTAGAAGAAAACTATAGATCTACCTCTCAGATTTTAGATTTATCAAATATTATAATAAAAGAAAACAAAACAAGAAAAGATAAGGCTTTATGGAGTTCTAAGACATCAGGGAAGTTACCTTTTTTATGGCAGACTCTTGATAGTACTCATGAAGCACAAATCGTTATAGATGAAATTGAGCAATTAAGATCAAAGGGCGTATCTCTAAACGAGATTGCTATTCTTTATAGATCCAACACTCAAGTTCCGCCCTTTGAAGATCAACTCCGTTTAAGTATGGTCCCCTATCGTATTTTAGGTGGCAAAAAACTTTATGAGAGAAAAGAGGTAAAGGATATTATTGCTTATTATTCATTAGTTCTTAATCACTTTGATGAAATAAGTCTTAGAAGAATTTTGAATGTTCCCACAAGAGGTATAGGAATCAAGACTTTGGAGAAATACCTTAATTTATCTCAAGAAAAAAGAATGCCATTGTATAAAACTCTTCAGAGTTTTTCTCTTGAAGATGCTAAGGTGCAAAGATTTGTTCAAATTATTGAAAATTTTAAAGAGAAGTACAAGGCCCTTAGTTTAAAGGAATTCATTGAACTCATTATTAACTCAGTCAGTTACATAGAGTATCTTCCAAAACTTTACGATAGTCCTAAGCAAATAGAGATAAGAAAAAATATTCTCTATTCTCTTGGTGAAGCTGCGAGTAGATTTGAAGCGAAATATACAGGTAATGCAATTCATAGAGATTTTCTTGAAAAGATTCTACTCGCCGATGCCCAAGGTGATGAAGATGAGGAAGAAAAAAATGAAGTAACCTTAATGACTCTTCATTCATCTAAAGGCCTAGAGTTTGAATATGTATTTATGGTTGGAGTCGAAGAAGAATTACTTCCACATAAAAGAACTATTATTAATAATGAAGACATCGAAGAAGAAAGAAGACTTTGCTACGTTGGAATTACAAGAGCAAAAGAGCAAGTATATTTAACTTATTGTAAAGAAAGAACAATCTATAATAAGAAAAGCCCTCGGCATATTTCTCGTTTTCTCTTAAACCTTGATAAGTATTATACAAAACAAGATAGAACAACTCTTAATCATTTAAGTGAAAAAGAGGCAGAAGAATACAAGGCCAATATTTTTAAAGGCCTTCATGATCTTCTTGATTAGCTTCAGCTTCACAAAGTGTAAATCTTACCAGATGATGTACAACGTTTAAGTAAATACAAATTAGCCCTAGTCCAAAACAAACAGGAGAGATCAATCCACCTATAGAGATTTGAAAGAAGCAAGAAACAAAAAACAATACTTGAGAAAGATTTCTCATTGAATCAAAAGAGCTCATAATTTTCCAATACATTTGAAGGTAAAGTAGGTTCAGAAGAGATACGAAAAGTAATAAAAATCCTATCGTCGTCACGTACATACCTCTATTTTATCAGCTTTTCTCGCATTCTGCAGCTAAAGGTAAAGTTTTCCTAAAGATAGTTTAAAAGCTTATTAAGGTATTTAGAGAGATGATCTGAATGAGTAATATCTAATTTAGATAAATCTTTTTTTAAAGTTAATAAATGCTCTTTTAAGCTAGGAGCAATTTTTTCAAAAAGCTCTTGGTCAAAAAATTTAAAGTCTATATAAGTTTCTAATTTGCCAAGATCTCTCAAGACGATAGATTCTGTCTTGAGATACTTCTCATAAACTATTTCATCAAAAGATTCTCTTATGCCACCAAGAATATTTCCTGCTCCCATCACAATCATATTCTTTTCTTCTTCAAATCCAAGAGCATTTAATAATCCTCCTCCAATTTTAAGAAAACCAGCAGTTCTAGCTGCAACAGAAACAAGTCCAAAAATTTTAACTGCAGCAAGTCCTACCCCACCTGTAAGTGCAGCTGCTGCTCCTCCTAGTAAAGCTACTCCTAACCATGATTGAAGCATTCCCTTGGGAGTATTCTCTTTAATATTCATCTTTAGTCTTTCAGAATATTTTTTTAAAGTTGATCCATGAGAACCATTGAGGCTTACCAACTTACTTAGAAAATCGAGGCCTTTATTCTCATTAAACTTCACACTCTTATCACCTATATCAACATAAGATTCAAAAGTTAGAAGCTCACAAAACATAATAAGACATTGAACATTATTCAAAGGAATAGATGTTCTTAGAGTTTTTGAGACTTGCTCAAATGTATAAGGAGAAAAATCATGGTTATTCTTTAAATCTTCTTTGAATTTTTCAAGCCATTTCTCTTTTTTTAATTTTAAATCAAAATCTTTTTCAAATTCAACATCATTTTCAAGCATTAGATTAACAACTGAATGAAGAAAAAGTGTCTCATCTTTTTCAAATGTGAATAAATCTAAGACTTTTTCAGGATCTTTTTGGAAAAGTTTCTTCTTAATTGATTTAACCTTGGAGGGCCTTAATATTTCAAAAAGATAAAAACACAAGCGCGGTAATATTCCATAAAAAAAGATGCAAGCAACAAAAAACTCCCACCACTGTCCTAGTTTTTTAATTTGTTGTAAATCTCTAATCTCTTCTAGAAAGAATTTTGAATTAACTCTAAAGTAATGAGACTCTTCTATCAATTCAAGACTTGGAACAGCAGATTCCCAAAAAAAACTCCACGGAAAGCTTATAAAGCTAATCATTTTTTTTATATCTATCGCAGAGATCTCAATAGAAGAACTCCAACCAAAAACTATATCTGAAAAGAACACTTTTAAAACAATCGCTATTATCCCACCAACTGAAAAAGCTATTCCATTTATTAAAAATTCTTTTCTGATAAGATCATCTGTGATCAATTCTTTCATTACCCCTAGAGCTGATAAAATTTTCAAAAATAAATTTTTAAAAAATATGAAAAGCGGGTTTTTGTCAAAGAATCCAAAAGTGAAAAGCAGTACAACTGTTCCAAGAATTTGGACTAAGATAAAAAAGAAGAAAAGATAAAAAATATTTACAGGGCTTCTACCTGTATAGGTTAAAAGCATTGAGCAATAACTTGCTCCTAAAAAAAGAAACACAAAGTTAATAATTCTAAAAAGACCAAAAAACCTTCCTTGATTATTAAATACTTGTATGAAATTCTTAATGCTTTTAAATACTTTTATCTTGCTATACCTTTAAAAGATGAAGTTTATACTTTTAATCTTACTTGCTTGTGCTCAAAATCAGAAGGTTTACACCGTGAAAATTAAAGCTTCATCCAAAGAAGAAAGAAGTGTCATAAGTAACTATTTCCCGATTGATTCAGTGCAGAAAGAACATGTCATTGTGACTGCCCGAGAAGAGCAGGTTTGTCTTTTAAAAAAGATTTTCAATGGACATTATGATGTCTTAAAACTTGAAAAACTGCCTAGTTGTCCTTAAATTTTGATTTATCTAAATACTGCATCATTGATTGTCTAGATTCTTCTAGCTTTGAGTCTTTTTTCTCTGATAAAAAATTTTTATAATAATCTAGATCTATAAGAGACATCATGCTATTTCTAATAGCATTGACACTAGTTTCAGTGAAAAACTTTTTTAAACTATCCGTGTTTATTTCCATTTCTTGACCTCCGTATCAAGTAAACGCTAACTTTTATAACTGTAATATTCTTAATGATTTGCGTTATCACGTCAAACACTAGTAATTAACCATTACTTACATTTATATATGTGACATCGATATTATTTATTTGAGTTTAAGAGTTTTAAAAAGCTTTCTCGTTTAAGAATCATCTCTTCGTATTCATCATCTTGATTACTTTTAAGAGTAATTCCTCCACCTGTCCCATAACTTAAGGAATTAGAATCTAAATCAATTTCAGCAGTTCTAATATTTATACTAGCAGTTTTAATATTTTTAAAATCTAGATAAGTCGAACCACAGTAATATCCTCGGTTTTCACTTTCTAGTTCCTTAATAATATTCATTACTCTTTTTTTAGGTGCACCTGTTACACTACCACCAGGAAAAAGCGCCTTAAGTAGATCATACAAATTCACATTCTTTGAAACTTCTGTTTGTATGCGAGAGTAAAGATGAAAAAGTCCTGGTACTTCTAAAATTTTCTTTTTAAATAATACTTTAGCATTAGGTTTTTCTATGCGAGCAAGATCGTTTCTTAATAAATCTACAATCATAAAAAGCTCACCTTCATTTTTCTTAGAAGCTAAAAGCTCTTCTTTATTCGATTTTAGTTTTGAACTCATTGTCCCTTTAATAGGCAAAGTATGAATGAGTAATTTGTTCTTTTTTTCATATACTTGAAACAAACATTCAGGAGAATTGCTTAAAACAAGTTTTTCTAAATGAGGAAAATACGTATGATGAGCATAAGCGCCCAGTTTCTTGTTATTATTATAAAATTTATGAATGACTTCTTGATGACTAAGATCAGAGTCAAATACAAGTAGATCTTTATAGGTGAAATTTACCTGATAACAATCCCCATCTTTTAAGTGATTCTGAATCTTTTCAAAAGATTTTTTAAAATTATTCTCATCTAAGCCTTTAAACTTACTCTTATTAATTAAGTTTTCTTTTAGACTCATTTGATAATTGGAGTATCTATATTTTCTATAAATAATATGAGCAGCTAAAGGTGTTTCTTCATCTATATCTAAACCACTCGCTAGTAAATGACCTAATTCATAAAAAAAGTGATAGACCTGTGGGAATTTTTTTCTTTTATGAAGTTTTTTATTTTTTAGTTCTTTTAAAAAATTTTCAATTGAATACTCTTCTTTAACTTCAGTTAGTAGATTTATTCGATAGTTTTTATAATAGATAAAGGCTATTTGTGGATCATAACAAATAAAATGCTTTTTTTTATTCTTAAAATAAAAAGAAGAATGTAATGTCTCTAAAATATTTATCATTAATGAGCTGTTTGTTCGTCTTGATGATATTCTAAAGGAGCAAACTTCGTTTGAGAACCTATCCAAGCAAGTCTTACTGTTCCTCGCTCTCCAGATCTGTTTTTAGCAATAATAACCTCTGCTATTCCCTTATCTTTTGAGTCAGGATTATACATCTCATCTCTATAAATCATCATGACAATATCTGCATCTTGCTCAATAGAACCTGATTCTCTTAGATCTGAAATTAATGGCCTTTTATCTGGCCTTGATTCGACAGCTCTATTTAGCTGAGACATTGCTATAATGGGACATTCTAATTCTTTGGCTAAGTTTTTTAAGCCTCTGGAGATTTCAGAGATTTGCTGTTCTCGACTTTGAGTCTTGCTATGCCCTTGCATTAATTGAAGGTAGTCAATAATGATTAACCCAAGGCCTTGTTCTAGTTTGATTTTTCGACACTGACTTTTCATATCTAATAAATTGATATCAGCTGCATCATTAATATAAAAAGGCAATTTTCCAATAGTACTCATTGCTTGGCTTAAGTTTTTTAAATCTGTATCAAGAAAGTTTTTTGTCCGTAATCTATCAGAGTCAACGCTAGCTTCTGAAGATAATAATCTTCTAGAAAGCTCTGGGCCTAACATCTCCAAAGAAAAGATAACTGTTGGTAAACCTGTAGCTTTTACTGAGTTGATTCCAACCGTTAAACCAAGTGCAGTCTTACCTACTCCGGGCCTTGCTGCGAGAACAATTAATTGACCAGGTTGCATTCCTAAAAGTTTTTTATCTAAGCCTATGAATCCTGTAGGTAATCCACTGATTTCTCCAGCATTTCTATTACCATTCTCAAGCTCTTTTAAATTTTCTTTTAAAAATGTTTTTAAGGGCCTTAATCCACCAGTTCTCGTTTCAGAGGTAAGTTCAAAAAAACTTGATTCAACCTCAGAAATATAATCAGAAACATTCCCTGTAAACTTTGATCCTGTTTCAATAACTCTAGATGCAGTTCTAATAATTCCCCTAACAAGAGATTTATCTTTAACCGTTCTAGCGTAATGCTCGACATGAACGATGGTTGCTTGATCTTGTATCAACTCTAAGACAAAACTCTTCCCACCTATAGCTTCTAGCTTTCCAAAGTCACTTAACTTAGAGCAAACAGAAATATAATCAATAGCAGCCGAGTCAGTGTGAAGTTCAGTAATGGCCCTAAAGATATGTTGGTGTCTGGGATCATAAAAATCATCCGCATCTAGATTCGCTTCAGATATTATGTCATAGCATTTTGAATCGATAAGAAGACACCCCAACAAGGATTTCTCTGAGAGAATGTCGTGAGGCATCTCCTTAATCATAAATTACTCAGCAGCTTCTTCAGTAGCAGTTTCCTCAGCATTAGCTTCTTCTTCAGTCGCTTCAACTTTTTTCTCTACTTTAGGAGCTTTTGCTTTCATTTCTGCTTTTTTCTTATCTTCTTCGATCTGCTTAGCATCTTTTTCTACTTTTACATTAAAAGTTGCTTCAACATCTTGAAAAAGTTTAGCTTTGATTTCAAAAGTTCCTAATTGCTTAATTGGATTTTCAATTAAAATCTGTCTCTTTTCTACTTCAATTCCTTCTTTATTTAAAAGAAGAGCTACTTCATTTGCAGTAACTGTTCCAAAAAGACGCCCACTTCCACCAACTTTCTTTTCTACTGTAATAGTTTTTCCATCAAGCTTTGCTTTGCAAGCTGTTGCTCCGCTTTTTTCTTCATCCATTTTTTTAGATAAAGCTTTCTTCTGGTCTTCTAAAGCTTTTGTATTCCCTTCATCAGCAAGCATTGCAAGCTTTTGAGGAAATAAAAAGTTTCTAGCATAACCAGCACTAACGTTGTGAATTTCACCAACGCTTCCTAAACTTTTAACTTTTTCAGTTAATATTACTTTCATTTTAAACTCCTATAATTTTTAACTCGATTTTCTAATATTTTTTTTATTCTTTTTTCTAAAATCAAACCACGTATCAAATAATCCTAATGAACAAAGAAATAAAGGAGCAATTATCAATAAAACCATTAAAATAATTGTTCTAAAAATTCCTTTAATTCCCATGTTATCAAAATACGTCATTGCTATTCCAAAGCCTTGCATAAAGTAGAATATTCCCATGAGAAATAAACCTACTTCGCCAATATACGGATAATTGGCTCCAAGCTTCTCTCCATAAAGAAGTAACCCTAAACATAAAGCTACAGGAAAGATGAAATAATCAGACATTTTAAAGTTTTTCAAAACCTCTTCTGAGTACTTTAAATACTCTGGTCTTGAGAAAAAATGATAAGATCTTAGAATAAAATAAAAGATTCCCCATAATGATAAGAAAACAAATCCAATAAAGTATAATGGTAGTTTCTTTAAAACTAAACTCGCCGACTCTTTAGGATTTCCTAAAAACTCGACTAGATTTAAGCGCTCCATATCTTCTTTTTTGAATTCTTTATTACTCTCTAACATAGTCTTAGTTGTTACTAAGGATTCTTCTATATATTTACTAAAAGAAAAACCTTGGCTAACTGCCAAACCACTCAGACTTCCCGCCGTTGTTAAAATGAGCATACCTAAAATCAAGATAGACTTCATCGGATGAAACCCTCTAAGAAAACATTCTGAGACCATTATTCCCACAAAAAATGTATACACACCTGTTGCGAAAGGACTCAAGTTTCCAAAAAGATAAGCTGAGCATACATAAAGAGCTCCTAAAACCATTAAGCCAAGTGAGTAAGATTTTTTACGATCAAAAGCTAAGGCTGCTACCACCAGCGGAACTGGAGCAAAAATAGCAGTCACTTGTGCAAAATTAAAAATGAAAAACATCATTCCTAAGACAAATAACTTCGTTGGTTTTGGATTATTTTCTTTCACTATCTATAAACCTTTTACTGAACTCTCGTGCTAACTTTATTAGACTGATAAGAAATCATTCCCATCGTTCTCGCTCTCTTAATAGCTGTTGTTGCCATAGTTTGGTAACGAGGTCTAAGTCCTGTAGCTCTACCTGGAGTAATTTTTCCAAATTCATTAACAAGCCACTTATAGCTTGAAGGATCTTTCCAATCAGGTTGAGTTTTGTTTGCTGAGAACCAACAAGATCTAGTCTTAGAAGAGATTTTCTTTTCTTTTTCAGACTTGATTCTATCTTTATCAGTCACTTCATTGTTTGGATTCTGATAAGTCTTAATGATTGAATCTTTTTTCGATTCAGGTCCAAGACTAACAGTAATCCACTTTAAAACATCTTCTGATAGTTTCATTTTTCTATCAATTTCAGTGTTAAAAGTTCCATCACCTGAAAACATTAGGTAGTAAAACTTTCCTTTCGTTTCACCCTTGCTAGTAGCTTGAGCAAAATTTCTTAGTCCCCAATCATCATTAACGAGAACTTCGCCTTTGTTATCTGTGATAAGCTTTGAAATGAATTCCTTCATTTTTCCTGCTACATCATCAGTACAAGACGGCTTTAAAACAAATGCTGTTTCATAAATCATAAGTGCACTCCTGGTCTGTTGGCCCATGACGCTAATCGTCGTGAGCGAGTTATTTGAATGTTTGATGACTTTAGCTAATTTTGATAAATAAGTAAATATCGCTAAGTAGGATCAAATCGAACTCATTGCTGTTAAACGACTACATTCTTAAATTAAGGAAGTTTTTGAAAATTTACAATTGAGAAAACCTGAAAGGTCTTGATTCAAAATCAGACTCATTATACTGAGAATTCATGATTTATTTACTTACTTTGCTCCTATCATTTTTCTCTTACTCTCAAGTTTGGATTTCTGAAAAAATCTACATCCCCGAAAAAGATTATGATCACCAATTCTCAAAAGATGGTACATTAATTCAACCTCTAAATTATTTAGCGGTCAATAAAATCAAAAAACACATCCTAGAGAAGTATCAGCATAAACTAGAAGATCGAAAAGAAGCTCATATTACAATCATCACTCCACCTGAAGGAAGAACTCGTTTTGCCAATATGGGTAGAATTGGACTTGATTTAACTTATCCAACAGAAGAAATGATCGATGATTATTCGAAAGAAGTTCTTACTCTTCCATTTAAAGTTCACTGTCTTGCTAGGCAGGTAAGCAAAAAAAATGGAAATATAGTTTATTTTCTTGTTGTGAGAACTCCTGCTCAATCAATTAGATCAAAGATTTATAAAAAAGCAGTTAATCGACCTAAGGGACATCTTATTAGCTCGCCTCTAAAGTATTATCCTCATATTACAATTGGCTATATAGGTGGAGATGCACATGGTGTTTCTAAGAGTGACTCTGAGTGTATTGATTCAGATATCAAGTATTATTAAGTCAATATAGATAAATTGGTATCATCTGCTTCTACCTCAAAAATGCCACATTTACTTGCTAATTAATTGAATTATATCCCATATATTCATCAGCTATGAGCATGGAGCTATAATAAGAGCTCGCTTAGTAGATAAAAGTTGAAGTAGGCAAAGGAGAAACAATGAAAATTACAAGTATCATATTTTTTATTTCTATCAATCTTTTCTCAAGCACAACTTGCCAGTTAATTAACATTGAGAAAAATCAAGTTCAGCTTACCCAAGTAGCTAAAAACTCAAGGTTAAGTATTACTCAAAACGATCAATTTAGAATGTATCTTACAATTGAAGATAATGAGACTCTCAAAGTTTCCATAAAAGAAATTAAAAAACAAAGATTTATCTTAAATAAAAAGAATCTTATTAAGAATGTAGAAGTATTAAAGTTAAAAACTAAACTTCGTGGGTTTCAAGTTTTTTGCAGGAGTTAAAATTAAACTCTAAGTTCTTTAATAATCATTAGAATAAATCTCATACTGCTCAACATGATAATTATTATCAGCTCTAACAGTTAGACTTTTTTGAAATGTTTCTTCTACATATTCTGGGATTCCAAACTCATCACTTGTAATTCGAGCGCAGACTTCAGGGTGAGCAAAAACTTGAATTTTATTTTTACCAGGCTTAGCTACAGTTTTTAAAACTTCTCTTATAACTTCTAAGCAAACAGTCATAACAGATTTAATTTTCCCTGTTCCTTCGCAATAAGGACAAGGCTCGCACATTGTTCTTACTAATGTGTCTCTTGTTCTTTTTCTAGTCATTTCAACTAGACCTAATTCAGATATCGGAAGAACTTTTGTTTTTGAACGATCTTTTTTTAATGCATCTAATAGAGTTTGATAAACTTGCTCTCTGTGTTCTAGTTTTTCCATATCAATAAAATCAATAATGATAAGGCCACCACAGTTTCTTAAACGTAACTGGTAAGCAATTTCTTTTACTGCTTCCAAGTTTGTTCTATAAATTGTTTCTTCTAAACTCTTCTTTCCTACAAATCTTCCAGTGTTTACATCTACAGAAACTAATGCTTCGGTTTGATCAATATTTAAAGAGCCACCTGACTTTAAAAACACTTTATCACTTAAGGCCCTTTCTATTTCAAGGTCCACCCCGTAATGATCAAAGATAGGCTTCTCTTCAGAAAAAAGCTTAACCTTTCCTTTCATTTCTGGAACATATTTTTGGATAAACTTTTCTACCTGTTTTTGAGTAGATTTATTATCTACAATAATTTTATCTAAATTATCATCAGCGATATCTCTAAGAGTTCTTTGCAAGAAATTCAAATCAACATGAACTCTTGAGGGAACTTTTGCTTTAGTTAATTTTTTCTGAATATCTTTCCAAGACTTATGAAGAACATTGTAATCAGCTTTAAGAGTTTTATAAGACTGTCCTTCAGCGACAGTTCTTGCAATAATCCCTTTTCCTTCCTGCTTAATAGAATCAAGAACTTCTTTTAACCTTTCTCTCTCTTCTTCAGTTTCAATTCTTCTTGAGACTCCAACATGCTCAATAAAAGGCATGAAAACAATATGTCTACCAGCTAAGGTAATATGTCTTGTTACTCTAGGCCCTTTTGTAGAGATAGGCTCTTTAGCAACCTGGACTAATATTGTTTGTCCTTCTTTTAAGACGTCTTGGATTTTTACATTTGGTCTAAACTTTAAATCAACTGTCTCTGATAAAGTACTCATCTCATCATGAATGATCTTTCCAGGTTTTGCTTCTAATTCAGCTTGATACTCTCGAATTTTTTCGGCCATCTCTCTTTGCTCTTCAAGAGTTGGGATATAAGCATCATCAATATAAAGAAAAGCAGCTCTATCTGTTCCAATATCTACAAACGCAGATTGCATTCCAGGAAGAACCCGAACAACTTTACCTTGATAGATATTTCCGACAAGAGGATAATTTTTAAGGTTATGTCCCTTAAATCTATCAATATGAAGTTCTAAGACCTCATCGTTTTCTAGTAGAGCAATCCTACATTCATTATATGTTTCGTTAATAATCAGTTCTTTTGGCATGTTACGACTATACGGGAAGTCTTGGACTACATCCAGAAAACTAAGCAATTAAATAAATTTTAAATAGAGCGAAAGAACTCTTGAAGAAATAGGATGTGCGCGTAGGTTTCCTCATCTCTTGAAAGCTTTCTCAGGCCTAAAAGTTTTTTTGTATCTTCAAAAACATGAAAAGGATAAGCCAAGAAATCTTTAGCAAGTATTCCTACACTACCTTGAAGCTCATTTTTCTCATTTTGAGCTTTTAACCATTCAGGTTTATAAGTAATCGAAATTTCATTTCTACTTAAAATTCCATTCTCTGATTCAGCTTTTTTTATAAAGGAGCTATTTAAGTCGAAAAGCATGAGTATATTTCCCATTCGCCCTCCTCCGAATGTGTTTGCAGGATTCGCTTCATTCAAAACTTTATAATCGTCTACATATTTACTATCGAAAAAGAAAACTTTAGGTCTAGGATCAAAGTTTCTATCAAGTATTCCATACTGAGCAGCCGGATCACTTACACCTACTCTAATTCCTCCTGCATTAACATAGTCAATTGCAGCTCCGCCATGCAAGTTAAAATGATATCCTATTCGATCAATTCCAAATTTTTCTTTAATTAAAGCTCTTAAATCAGCAGATGCTTCAAGCATTTTCTTTATCTTTTCTTCTTTTGATAAAGTTTTAATTAATTGAATTTCTTCTAGTTTCTTATCCTTAAGGACAGTCCATGTTTTTAGTTCTGAATCTTTCTGCTTGAAATATTTTTGCACTCTCTCAAATTTTTTAGACTTTAAACTTTCATCTGTATTTTTTTTTAAAATTGTAATCTCTTCGATGTTTTTTAATTTAATTTCTTTTATTTTTGAATCAACACTTATACGAATAGTCTTAGTAGTTGCCCCTTCAACATAAGCTTCTATAACGTTATTTTTACTTTTAGTAATTAAGACATGATCCTTGTAAGAGACATCCTTGAGTTTATGATAAGACTCTGAATAATTTTGAATTTGAGGATTAGAACGAAAAAAAGTTAAAGCTTTTTCACAAAAATTCAAAGCATAAATATTATAAGTAAAGACAAGGATTAAAAGTTTAGCCATGAAATTAATTATAATAAAATAATAAGATTTATGTTTGCTTAAGAAAAATGATCAAAATACTTGAGAGAAATGTTTTCTAAATCAAAATTCCGGCAATAGTAGCGGTCATCAAGCAAGCAAGAGTTCCACCTACTAATGATTTAACACCTAATTTAGCAAGATCACTCTTTCTTTGAGGAGCAATTGTCCCAATGCCACCAACCTGAATCGCAATAGAACTAAAATTAGCAAACCCACAAAGAGCATAAGTAGATATAATTACTGAACGCTCAGAGAGAGTATCTTTTACAGCGTTTAAATCTAAATAAGCTACAAACTCATTAAGAACTAATTTCTTGGCCAAGAAAACACCTACCTGATGAGCTTCGTGCCAAGGAACTCCCATAACAAATGAGATTGGCATAAAGAGATATCCCATTATCAATTCAAAGCTCAATCCTGGAACGCCGATGAAACTTCCAAAAAGTGCAAGTAAACCATTTAGCAAGGCAATCAAAGCGATAAAAGCTAAAAGCATAGCACCTACATTAACGGCTAGCTTTAATCCTTCTGCTGCACCATTAGCCGCCGCTTCAATTAAGTTCACAGATGTTTTTTCAAATTTTAGAGTTACGTTTCCTGCTGTTTTGGATTTACTCATTTCTGGAACTAAAAGCTTTGCACATACTAATGCAGCAGGTGCTGACATTACTGAGGCAGCAAGCAGGTGACCTGCATTAATTCCAAGTCCAACATAAGCAGCTAAAACACCGCCAGCGACAGTGGCCATACCACCAGTCATTAATGCCATTAATTCAGACTTTGTCATATCATCAATATAAGGTTTTACAGTAAGTGGAGCTTCAGTTTGTCCTAAGAATATATTCGCCGCTGCACTTAAAGACTCAGCTCCAGAAGTTCCCATGATTTTCATCATAACCCATGCAAAAAACTGAACAACTTTTTGCATCACTCCCATGTGATAAAGAACACTCATCAAAGTACTCATAAAAATAATTGTGGGAAGCACCATCACAGCAAAAGAAAAACCAATTTTTTCCTGGTTATGTAGTCCACCAAAAATAAACTTTGATCCTTCATCTGTATAATCCATAATTGCTTGGAACATATCTTTTGCTCCAGCAAAAAAATTCAAACCTAAATCTGTTTTTAAAATGATTAATGCGAGTAGGAATTGAGACAAAACACCTGTTATTACCAAGCGCCAATTAATCGATTTTCGATCAGAACTTAAAAGAAAAGCTATAAGTAAAAAAACAAAAAGACCTAATACTGAAATTAATCTATCCATGTTATGGTTTTTATTACGTTTATGCTCTGCTTTCAAGAAGAATTTTCATATGACTTAAGGAATCAAATCATATAATATGTCTTTTTAAACATTAGGGATTAAATGAGCGATTTTACAGCCTATAACATCATAGCTTCTAAGAAAAATAAGAAAGAATTAAGTTTTGAAGAAATCAAATGGTTCGTTGAATCTTGTGTTTCAGGAAAAGTTCATAAATACCAACTCTCTGCGTTATTAATGGCTATCTATCTAAATGGTATGACTACTGAAGAAACTGCACATCTCACTAAAGTTATGCTTGATAGTGGAGAAAAATTAAAATTTAGTGGAGCTCATTATGTAGATAAACATTCAACTGGTGGGATTGGAGATAAGGCATCATTTATCTTAGGGCCAATTGCCGCTGCTTGTGGAGTAAAGGTTCCTATGATTGCTGGACGTGGACTTGGCCATACTGGTGGAACGATAGATAAAGTAGAATCCATTGAAGGTTTTAAAACTGCAATTAATTCAAAGAAATTTAAGGAGCTACTTAAAAAAAATGATTTTGTGTTGAGTGCTCAAACAAAAAAAATCGCTCCTGCCGATGGACTCATCTATAGTATTCGTGACGTAACAGCAACCATTGAATCGATTCCACTAATTACTGCTTCTATTATGTCTAAAAAATTAGCAGAGGGAGCTAATGGAATAGTCATGGATATAAAAACAGGTTCTGGCTCATTCATGAAAACTCCCAAGAGAGCAACGGAGCTTGCAAAATCAATTTTGGGAACAGCTAAGCAGTTTAACAAAAGTGCCGCTGCCCTACTTACCGATATGTCTCAACCTCTTGGAAATAAAGTTGGAAACTCTCTTGAAATACTTGAATCCGTACAAACTCTAAAAGGTGAAGGCCCAAAAGATTTAACTGATTTAAGTGTTGAACTGGCTGCTTATATGGTTTTACTCGCGAAGAAAGCAAAGACTGTAAAAGAGGCAAGAGTGAAATGTAGGGATGCTATTAAATCTGGAAAGGCTTATGAAATTTTCAGAAAGGTTGTTAAATCTCAAGGTGGGAAATTAGCAAGTCTTGATAATTTAAAAGTGGCAAAGAAAGAAACAATAGTTAAAGCTAAAAGTAATGGATACCTTTCATCATTTAAAAATGCAGAGATAGGATTAAGATTGGTAGATCTAGGTGGAGGTCGTAAAGTTACTGGCCAAAAAATTGATCATAGTGTTGGATTTGATTTTCATAAAAAAATTGGTGATAAAATAAAAAAAGGTGAGCCGATACTTACAATATATCATCATGCGAAACAAAATCCTTTAGTAAAAAAAATTGTAAAAGATTTTCAAGAGGACATCATTTCTATTAGTAAGTCCAAGGTTCAAAAACCAAAACTTATTTCAAAGGTATTAAAAATATGAAATATCTAGAACAGTTACAAGTTGCATCTGATTATATCTTAAGTGAATTAAAAAAACACGATTATCAAAAGCCTGAAACACTTGTTGTTCTTGGATCTGGTCTTGGCCCTTTTGCTGATACTTTTGAAAAATCATTTGCACTTAAGTTTTCAGATATTCCTCATTACAAATCTCCTTCTGTTTCTGGGCATTCTGGAGAATTAGTTTTTGCTCAAATAAAAAGCTCTACTGTAGTTTTTCAAAAAGGAAGGCTTCATTATTATGAAGGACATTCAGATCATGAGATAAACTTTCCTATAAGATCGTTAAAACTATGTGGCGTTGAAAACTTGGTATTAACAAATGCCTCTGGATCTTTAAATCCTAATTATAGACCAGGAGATTTAGTCGTCATAAAAGATCATATTAACTTCTCTGGAAGAAATCCTCTTCATGGTAAAAATATTGAAATGGGACCAAGATTTCCTGATATGACTGAAATTTATCTAAATGAATTTAGAGAAACATTAAAAGAACTTGCATTGAAACAAGAAATTACTCTTCATGAAGGAGTTTACTTTCACGTTGCAGGCCCTAGTTATGAAACGCCAGCTGAAATTAAAATGTTTAGAAATCTTGGTGGTGACATGGTTGGAATGAGTACTGTTCCTGAAGCCATTGCTGCTAAACATATTGGATTAAAGATTTTAGGAATTGCTTGTATCACTAATTATGGCGCAGGACTTATTGATCAAATCCTTGATCATAACGATGTCAAACATGAAGCGAACAAGGCAATGGAAAAATTTTCAACACTTGTTAAAAACTTTTTATTAGGACTTTGTTCTTAATGAGTGATGCCAGAGCATTAGTTTCTTCTCTTAATTTTTGTTGTATCGACTTAGAGACAACTGGCGGAAACCACGAGAATGATAAAATTTTTGAAATTGGTTTAGTGCGAATTAGAAATTTAGAAATCACTGATTCTCTTGAATTTAGAATAAACCCAGAAATCAACATACCTATTTATGTTCAAAAACTTACCTCTACCAAACAAAAAGACTTAAAAGATAAACCGCTTATTGAAGATGTTATTGATGAAATTCTAGCATTCATAGGAGATGACATTCTAGTTGCTCATAATGCTGCTTTTGATGTGCCATTTTTTAATAGTGTTTTAACGAGACTAGGCCGAGATAAACTAGCAAACAGATCTATCTGTACTCATATTATGACAAAGCATCTCTTACCTGAGATACAAAAATCGAATTTAACCTATCTAGCTAATCTTTTTAATATCGATTTTAAAAATGCTCATAGAGCTCTATCGGATACTGTTTTGACAGCTCAAATACTTATCAAATTTTTAGAAATCTTTGCCGTTAAAAATATTAAAAAGATTAATCAAATCTATTATCCTAAAAATAAATTTGAAATGGATAGAATACATTTAGATGCAAAAGATACATCTTTTATAGAAAAAAAGTTATCAGAAATCTCTCAAACTAACTTTTACTACTGCTTATCATTTAAAGGGGCTCAAGGATCTCTAACAAGTGTCATCCCCTACCATAAAGATCTTTTTTCTCTAGTAGAGCTAAAAAATTTATTTCCTAAGGATTATCAAAAAGTAACAATTCAACTTCAAGGATCGTTATCCCAGGCATTAATAGTGTTTAAAGATTATTTTTTAAATATTGAAAAAGAAAACAGAGATTTTGTTTTAAAATCTTTATATCAAAAATTAAATTATGAAAGAGACTTAGAATCTTCTTACTCTAAATTTAATTATGTCTTACTACCACATATAATTAAAGATCATTTCATTATTCTAAATTCAAAAAACCTTAGTTTAAGATCTCCTAAAATTTTTAAAGCTCCTGGGCAAGTAAAAAAATCTTTTCATCTCATGTCCAAACAAAGAACACAAAAACCCAGAAAGAATGACGAGTTAAGAAAAATTGAAGATCTAATACTAAACTCTATTTTAAAACACCCTAAAAAATCACTTCGTTTCTCAAAGAAACTATCACCAGAAGATTTAAAAAACTACTCTAAACAACTAGGTGAATTTTTGTTAACACATACCAATGATGATTACCCTAATTATCATTTATAAAGACTAACTCATTGCTCTCCATGACTAACTTCAATGACTCTTTTTCTAATAAATGAAAAAAGAAAGTTGATAGCAAGAGCTCATCATATACTGACTTTTCATAAGTATTTCCAAAATTCATTTTCAACCCGCGTCCCATGAGGCTTTCAAATGATATCTCGATATTCCCTATACTTTTTCCTGTAATCAATTGGTTTCTAAGGGCCATATTTAAAAGATTAGAAAAAATAATATAAAGAATCATCGTCCATACTGAACGATTCTTAATATCAATTTCTGAGAGTTTATCTTTGTTGATTTTCAAATTGATATTACTTTCAACTAAACGAGTCCGTAATAGTGTAGCTGCTTGATCAATCGCTTCAGAAAAGTTTACATTCTCATCATCGACCAAGACTTTTTTGGAAAACCCTAAAAAAGTTTTAACCAGTTTACTGCAACGAAGAGCACTGCTTTTAATTTCTGAGAGAAAATCTTTTTGAGTCTCATTTAACCCTTGAGAAATTAGCAATAACACTTCTACTCCAGAGAGAATGCCTCCGATAGGATTGTTAAGCTCATGAGCAATTGATCCTGTAATGATTCCAAGCTCATCAGAATTAATAAAATTATCTGAAAAATTCATCTCTCTAATAAAAACAAAAAGAGTATAAAAAGCATTATCAACTTCAATTTTTTCTTTCTTTACAGTAAATACTTGCCCTTCTCTTTCTAACCTATCACTTTCTAAGAGTTTTATAGTTTCGTTACCTAAAATATTCAAATCCCTGTATGCTCTATTATGTAAATAAAGATCCCCAAATGCATTAAACAGAGCAATCGGAACAGTTGTCTGGTTAGAAAAATCTTCTAATAATAATTTTATCTGATGACAGACATGTAAGTGGTGAAGAGCTTTTCTTTGATTCAAGAAAATAAAATATTTAAATCCATTTATTTTTAAACTTTCAATATCAAGAAAATTATATTGGTTTGAATATGAAGGATCATCAAAGAATATTTGCCCTTTTTCTATATCTCCTTTTGATATTAAAGATGAAAAATAAAGAAAGGGATGTTTTTCGCCTTGATAAGTTAATAGTTTGTTATAAAACTCTGACAACTCTAAAGATTCTTCTTCAGATAATTCTATTTTATTTTGATTGAAAGATTCTAAACGTTCTCGACTAGATTCAAGAAAACTTTCAAAGTCTGAATAAAGATTCCCTTCAATTTGATTAGTTTTGAGATGAACTCTTAAAAAAAACTCTAGTATCGACTCTTGTTTGTCTCTTTGAAATCGATACTCATTATGCTCTATAATATCTTCTGAGCTTAAATAAACTTCTATCCCAGAAGAAGAATTTTCATGATTTTTAGGAATAAATTTTTCTATTCCAGAACTTAGAAAAGATTGGGTATTTGAAAAAATATCTGATCTAAGAAAAGAAGACATTATCTAAAATGCCTTTCACTTGCTTTGATAAGAGTCATTCCATCTACTAAATGAGCATTTATAATTGCTCCCCAATGAAGATGTGGAGCCGTTGAGCGACCAGTTGATCCTGACTCTCCTACAATATGAAACTTTCTTATTAATTGTCCTTCTTCGACATGAACCTTACTTAAATGCCCATATAAGGTAAAAATTCCTTTGCCGTGATCAACTATAACGGTTTTACCGGAATAAAATAAGTCCTTCACTAAAACTACTCTTCCTGTATTAGCGACTGGAATATTTTTTCCCAACGCTGCTCTAAAATCTGTTCCCAAGTGTTGAGTTTGATGAGTTCTATTAAAAATTCTTTTCTTACCAAAAGAACTAGTTACTTTGGACTTTAAGGGCCTTGAAAAAGGCTCTTTGAATAAATATTCACTTTCACTAAACTCGTAAATACTTTCTAGCAGATTTTTTTCTTCTTTAATTCTTATTTGATTGGATTTACTTGGATGAACTTTCTTCTTATCTACTTTTAAGTATTCTTTTCTATATTTAAAAGGTTGTATTTTTAAATTTAAAGACAAATTAACAGGGTTACCAAATTCATTATATACTTGGCAAAAAGCTCTATCGCGCTTTGAGAAATAGGACTCTGCCAAATAACCTGAGATTTTTTCTTCTGTTATTAAAGGAAAATGAACTTGATCTTCACAAAGAAGATAAGCTCCTTGCTTTAAATTTGAAGAATTTTTTATTTCAAAAAATCCTACATGCCCAGGACTAATAACAAGCGTTTTTGCGTTTACTAAAAAAGTTAGGAATAAAATACTGATAACACTTTTCACTATCAACCCTTTAGTTCTTTTTTCCCATCATGGAAATTAATAATAACTTTCTCTCTTTCATTCTTCTTAAAATCTTTTAGACTTCCTATAACTTTATCGTCTACCGATATATAACTAAAACCTCGCTTTAAAACATTTTTAGGGTTTGTAGTATTTAAAACACTTTCAATTCTATTTAACTTTCCTCTAAGAGTCATTTGCAAATTTTGTATTTGAGAATCAAATTTATTCCTGCAATCCTCTAAGCGCATAACTAATCCGTAATAATCTATTTTTTCTAGAAAGTTCTGAGGAGAATTCTTTCTTAACTTCTTCATGTAATAATTATGTTTCCCAAGAATATATTGTAGGGATTTTTTAGGAGAGCATTTTTCTAGCTTCATCTGATAAGTGTTAAACAGAGTTTCTTTTAAACGAGATAAAGATCTCTTGGAACTTTCAAAGACATTTAAGAGTTCTGATTGGTTTTGACTAAGATATTCCGCAGCTGCTGATGGTGTTTCTAATCTCAAGTCTGAAGAAAAGTCAGCAAGGCTATTATCTCTTTCATGCCCAATTGCTGTTATGATAGGAATTTCATATTCTGAAATCATTCGTACCAAGGATTCGTCATTATAACACCAAAGATCTTCTAAACTCCCTCCTCCCCTAGTTAAAAGAACCACGTCAATATCATCTAAAGCTTCAACTTTCTTTAAAGCACTTTTAATACTAGCAGGAGCTTTCTCACCTTGAACTAAGCAAGGAACAACGAGCAAGTCATAAAAAAAACAATTTCTCTTCATGATAGTTAAGAAATCAGTTAAGCCTGCAGCATTAACAGAAGATATCACTGCAACTCTTTTGGGATTAGCTGGAATTCTTTTTTTTCTTGAAACATCAAAAAGTCCTTCCTTAGAAAGTTTTATTTTTAATTTTTCAAACTTTTCTTTTAAAAGGCCTTGCTTGTTTAACGCTTTTATTGATTTCACTATAATTTGAACGTTTGATCTTTTATTATACAAGGTAACTTTCCCTGTAATAAGGACTTGATCTCCCTCTTTTATACTGATTAAATCTTTATTTCCTTGGGCATCAAATCGAAACAATGCGCAGTTAATTAATGACTCTTCATCTTTTAGGCTAAAGTAATAATGGCCAACTTGAGATTTCACAAAACTTCCCAACTCACCATAAATTTTCATAGAGGAAAAACTTGTTTCAACATGAAATTTTAGTTCTTTATATAATTCGCTAATACTTAATGCATCTGCCATATATTTAATATACAGGAGCTAAGATCATTTTTTTAGAGATTTAAGATAATTAATGGCAGATAACATTTGCTTGTCATTTAAATAATTTCTCTTGCTCTGAGAACTCAAATCTGAAAGCTTAATATCTGGAGTAATGCCTAATTTATCGATTTTTCTTTTCTTGGGCGTAAGATATTCTGAAATCGTTAATTTAACGGCCATATCTGAACCTATAGGAGTAATGCTTTGTACTGTTCCTTTCCCATAACTCTGAAGGCCTAAAACCTTTCCTCTTTTATGATCTTGTATTGCACCTGCGACGATCTCTGAAGCTGAAGCGCTCCCTCCATCAAGTAAAACAACCAAAGGAGTTTTGAGATCTTTTTTAATCGTTTTCTTTATATATCTAATATCTTTGATATTAGGATCTCTAGATTCAGTTGATACAACAATACCTTTATCTACAAATAATGATACAACTCCTACGGCTTCATCTAAAAGTCCGCCAGGATTTCCTCTTAGATCTAAAACAATACCATTGAAATCGACATTCATTTTCTTTCTCATCGCTTCCAAAGCACTTTTAATATAACGTGTTGAGTTTTTTTGAAACTGTACTAAACGAACAACTCCGTAAGAACCATCTACCAGTTTGGATTTTACTGGATCGATTTTTATAATTTCTCTTTTTATATCATGATGAAAGATTTTTTTCTGGTTTCCTCGCCTAACACCTAGGTGCAAGGTTTCACCTATTTTTCCTTTCATTAAATCAATCGCTTTTTCTAAATTCTCTCCAAGTACATTTTGATGATTTATTTCAATAATTAAATCCCCAGTCATGATTCCTGATTTAAATGCTGGTGAGCCTTCGATTGCACTAATGACAGACATCACACCTTTTTCTTTATCAAAAGAAACTTCAACGCCTATCCCTCCGAATTCTCCCTCGGTATCATCTTTCATTTTTTTAAAGAGATCTTTATCTAGAAAAGTAGAATGCGGATCTAAGGAATTTAACATTCCTTTCATTGCACCTTCCATCAATTTATTAAAATCTACATTCTTATAATAGTTCTTTTCGATTAGATAGATCACTTTGTTAAAAAGATCTAAACTTTTTAACTTATTTGTTTTCTTTGAATAAGCATTGCTAATAAGTAAGCTTGCAGAAATAACTACTATACATAAAACTTTTTTCATAATTGCCTTTTTTGAAACTCTTTCATTGAATAATACTTCTCTAATTCGAGAGGTTTCTCTTCACTTCTTAGCTCAAAGTATATTTTTTGATTTTCTCCTTCAAGAATATGACCAAGAGATTCTCCCTTCGTTATACTATCGCCTTTTGTAATATTAGATTGAAAATCTCCTAAATAAACAGAACGTAAATTATCTTTATGCTTTAGAATAATAATCTTTCCAAAATTAGCAAGCACGTCGTTATAAGCAACAGTTCCTGAATCTATCGCATAGACTTTCTGGGAAAGATTGGTAATGAACTCAACTCCTGGTGATTTCTTTTTTACCCTTTCATATTTTTTCAAAGGAAAAAGAAACTGAAACCCTTCTGATTCATTGATTTTTTCGTGAGAAATAGTTTTTTTGAAAATCTCATTTGCTTGAGTATTTATGAGTTCTTCTTCAAGTATATTTTTCTTTTCATACAAGCTATTTATTCTACTCTTTCTCTCCAAGGTTTTTCTTTCTATTATTTGTACATCTACGAGTAAGTCATTTGTAATTTGAGAAATTGTGCTTAACCTTGTTTTAAACTCATCAATTTCGTCTAGCAGCTCTTTTTTGCTACTATTGGATTTTTTTAACTCTTTCAAGCTAGCTTCAAGCTTTCTTTCTAGCTTATTTCTTACAATTTTTTCTTCAATAGAAGCTTCTTTATGATCAAGTAAGTTTAAAACTAGTATATCATTTGTTAATTTTCTTCTTTTTTTAAGAAGCAATTCATCACTTTTTAATAAAGCATCTTCTATCTCATTAATTCTTGTTTCTATTTTCTTTTTGACTCTCACGAAGGTCAGATATTTATTATTTTCATTTTCTAAATTACTTAGATCTTCTCTTACTTCTGATTTTTCAGAAAAAATTGATTCATCTACTTTGCTAATTTTATTTTTAATTTGAAGAGATGCGGTATTTTTTGCAGACAGATTCAACGTAAAAATAAAGACAACTAAAAAAGATCTCACAGGCTACTTTTTCCATTTCTCTCTTGAGACTTAGTAACTATTGTTAAGATAAACCCAAGAGATAAAATCGCAATGAGAAAGATGAAACTTTTTTGAAATTTTTCACTATAAATTCCCCATAGTAACAGAAAAATTAACGGAGAATGCCCAATTGCTAATGATTTTAAGGCCACATATTTTTTTCTCTGATAGTTTTCTACTATAAATGATTTTTTATATAGATTCATTAGCATGAAATAAAATGAAATAAGAAAGCTTAAGAAGGCAATAAACATTGAAATTTTCAATACTTGTAAGCTTACTCCTCTAAAATTCCCTGTCTGTATTAAAAGATCTTGGTTAGGAACAGAGAGTGGAGCAACAAAAGAATTTGTATTAGCTAAAAGTTTAGAAACGTATGTTCTTACCATCTCTTGGTTTTTGATACTCAAATCTTCGTGAAGAATGATTTTTAGACCTTGAAATCGTTCTAGGTTTAGGAGTTCTTGATTAATATCATACTTAAGAAGAACTTTTTGAATATTCTTATTAATCGAATCTTGCTGAACAGGAACAATTTTAAGTACTCCTGGGATTTTTAATATTTTAGCTTCAAATCCATTTGTCATTTGGTTTTCTCTGTAAGCAATCTTAAAAGAAAGAGCTTTTCTCTTCACCGATAAAGTATTGCTGGCAAACAAAGCTATTTCTGATTGATACAAAAAAGCGCCTAGCATGATAAAAAAAGATAGACTATAAATAATAGCGTTCACTTTTTTTTCTAAAAAAGCATTAATAAATAACTTTAAATAAAACATGTATTTCCTGTATCTAGAATTCTTTTGTTTTTAATATGAAGAATTTTTCCACTTAATTTTCTCACTAACTCACTATCATGAGTGGCCCATATAATCGTCACTTTGTTTTTTTTGTTTAAAATTTTTAAAAGATCATAAATAATCATCGAGCTGTCGTGATCAAGAGAGCTTGTAGGTTCATCAAGTAAAATAATATCTGCCCTACTCAGAATAGCTCTAAGTATCGCTACTTTTTGACATATTCCGCCAGAACACTCTGAGAGCTTACTTTCTAAATGCTTCGTTATCTCAAGTATCTTGGCATAATGATAAATTTCTTTCTTAAAGTTCTCTTCACTTCCATAAATGAATTCATCATAGGCATAAAATAAATTTTCAATAATAGTCTCATTATTAAACACACGAAGATCTTGAAAAACTTTAGCTATAAAACAATGATCTCCAGGCCTTATGACTTCACCACTAATTTTTAAGTTCTTTGACTTTCCCCACAAAAAATTTAAAAAAGTTGTTTTCCCTGCTCCTGTCTTTCCGGTAAGAAAGATAAAATCTGCAGGATTGATATCTAGATTTAAATCATTCAAGATCATATTTTTTTTAATAAAAATATTTGTATTAGATATTTTAAATAAACTCTGAAACTTATGAACTGAGTTCGTAAGTCTTGGACTAAGATTTCCTACCTGCATAATTACCCTCTTGGTAATATTATTTTACCCTTTGAAGGAATTGGTAGTAAAACGAAATCACCTTTCAATTAAACCTGAGTCTTTCAGGCAGGCATATGCTTTTTCATTGCAAAATACGTGAGGCATGAAATTTACGCTATTTTGAAGCTTACTTACAAGGTTATTGTCTAGATTTGATAATAAATAGACTTCTCCACTAGAATAGCAAATTTTTACTGGATCTCTTTCTAGTAAAAGATTTGTTTGAGAGGTGTCTTTCACCAATCTCTTGTGAGATTTTGCTAAGTAGATATCTTTTTTAGGAAAATCTTCTATCATCCAACACGTCTCATCTCCGTGTTTTTTGACATAATCATAAATTTCTTGAAATTTATCCTTCGCCCTCTTCATGATTTTTTGATTTTCGTTCATATTATTTTGATCTAAAATTCTTTGTTTAAATGCTTCATGCTTAATCCGAATAGGACTTCTTGAGAAAAGTAATGATTCTACCATATCCAAAATTCTCGGTTCTTTTGCAAAGGTTCCTTTATGGTAATGCTCTTGCAAGACATTCATAAAATACGAATCATTATAGGTAAAAAACTTGGAAGGTTCGTGTTCAATAAGTTCTAATAACTCTCCATACTTATAAATCAAACCATTTTTTAGCATATAAAAAGCAACTTCCTCTGCCAGAGCATCAAACTTGGCACCTCGTCCAGATCGTACAACTTGTGAATACCAAGCAAACCTAGATATCAAGAAATCTTGAACACAATTAATAGCTTTTTCATGAATTGTTAAAATCTTATTTCCTGAAACTTCTCTGACTTGAAAATGGTTTAGCAAATAGGCCCTATCATATTTTCCATACTGAAGGCCTGTATAATGAGCATCTCTTAAAAGATAATCCATTCGGTCACAATCAACTTCAGAGTGAAGAACTTGATTTGCTAAAATATTCGAATCAATGCCTTTGACTAAATCTGAAATTTTTTGAACATCCAGATTATTTTCTTTTAAAATTCTAGTAATTCCGCCTCTGGTATCTGTTCTTTTAATAATAAAAGAACCTAGGTGTTCATGATCATCTCTTTGTTCTCTCTTTTTTTGATTACTTGATTCTGAATATTTTATATAAGCATTCTCTATCGTATGAGAAAAACAAAAAGTTCCAATATCATGAAGTAACGCAGCTATTCTTATACTTTGATGCTCCTTGGCTTCTTTCGTTTTCAAAACCCCAGAGTAGAGTTCCTCTTCGTCTGCTCCTTCTCCTATTTGTCTGAGAATACAATCAGCGTTATTCATGACTCCAAGAGAATGCCCAAATCTTGAATGTTCTGCGCCTGGATAAGTATAAAAAGAAAAGCCTAATTGCTTAATCCATTTTAGTCGCTGATAAAAAGGTGTATGAATAATTTCCCACTCAATAGGAGTTAATCTTATAAATCCATAAAGAACATCATAAATGAGTCTTTTCTTTTTATGTTTTGATTTCATAACATCCTCCGTGATGTAGACAAGATAATTTTAAGGGTTTTATTTTGTTTTTGCTTTAGACTTTCGAGTTTTTCTTTTTTTAGGAAGATCAATATGGCTTAGAATTGTTTCCATTATTACTTTTGATTCATGACGTAGGTTATTATCATTTACAAATCTATAAAAATCTTTAATTTCTTCTTGATTTTTAAATGCCTTAACAACTGGGTCAACTTTCTTTTTCTTCGCTTTTTTTGAGCCTTTCTTACGTGCCATTTTATCTCCAAAGTTCTCGGGTTAGCTTACTGGATGAAGGAGAATTTGTACAAAATAATGATCAAATTGTCAGAGAATTCATAAAAAAAAGGCCTTAAACGTAAAAAGCCAGCTCTAAAAAGAGCTGGCTATAGGGAGATTTATTGAGTCTTATTGAACATTCTTAGTAACTAACCCATAGCTATGAAGTTTATTATAAAGAGTCTTCACTGTTACTCCTAGAGATTTAGCAGCTCTTGTCTTGTTACCATTGTGAAACTCTAGAGTTTTACAGATATGTCTTTTTTCAATTTCAGATAAAGAAATAGGCTCAAAAACAAATTCTCTAGTTTTAGGCTCTTCTTTAATTTCTGGCTTTGAAAATCCAGCCATTTCGATTTGTTCTACAAATTTACCTTCAGATAAAGCATATGTTCTTTCCATAGCATTTCTTAATTCAGTCACATTAGCTTCCCAAGGAAAAATCCCTAATTGACCAGTAGCTTGAGCTGTTAAAAACTTCTTTTCTGATTTGTTATTATTTAAAAAATGATTCGCAAGTAGTTTAATATCTTCACCTCTATCTTTAAGTTTTGGTAAATCTATCTGAACTGTTGCTAATCTATAATATAAATCTTCTCTTAGTTTTCCTTCATTTACGTATTCAATAAGAGGCTTTCTAGAAGTTGCTAAAACTCTTACGTTAACATTGATTTTCTCTGATCCTCCTACTCTATTAATCTTACCAGTCGTAAGAAAATCAAAAATCTTTCCTTGAAGTTTAGGACTTAAAAGACCAATTTCATTAAAAAGAACTGTTCCATTATTTGCTATTTCTAAATATCCTTTTCTCTCTAAGCATCCAAAAATATCTTTCTCTAAACTCTCATCATTAAGTGAAGCACATTCTATAATTTGATAACCAGAGTGTTTTCTCTCACTCAAAGAATGGATTTTTCTTCCTAATAACCTTTTACCTACTCCAACTTCTCCATGAATAAGAACTGGAATATCTTGGTTTGCTACCCTAGATGCTACAGATAATGACTTTAAGAAAGCTGGATCTTTCCCGATCATTTCAACTCTTTGTGCTTCTTGCTTAATCCCAGCATCTTCATCTCTTTGATCTTTAACTTTTTCTAATAATTCTTTATTTAAATATTTCGCCATTAAATAAAGATTCATATTACTTAAAGGTACATGTGCTTCTTTTAAGAACTCGCTTATTAAAAGAGCATCTTTTTCAGAAAACTTCTTATCTTCATTTGATTGAAGGTGAATAGTTGCAATCACATTTCCTGATACATTTACAGGTACAATTAGTTCTGACTGAATATTTTTATTTCTTTTTACAGAAGCAAATACAGGATCTCGTGAAACATTATTGCTATAATAAAATCTTTTGGTTTTAGCGACATATCCTGAAGGCCCTTTACCTCTTTCAAGAAGTTTAGAATCTTTAATTGCTTTACCATTTTTTGAAATTAATCTTGTTGATTCATCATTATAGCTTAAATAGATCTCAACATCACTTCCTGCTAAATCCTTAATATGCCTAGATAGTTCTGGAAAAAATACATCCTCTTGAAGTTGGCTTAAGTATAAAGCTTCTACTGCATTGTTTCTCGAATCGTTAAGAATTGTTTTTGTCATGTCTAATCTCCTAATACCCAAAATTAAAGTTATAAAGTTTATATGCACAGCGCAATACTTAACCAGTATAGCAGTGCGTAAAAAATTTACAAGATAAATTTTATCAGGTACTGAAAATTTTACATATAATACTAATAATTTTAACTAGTTAGAGAACCTTGGAGAAGTACACTGTCCAATGTTTTGCGTAACTGGTCCTAATATCTTACCAAGACGAGTCATTATGTATACATTTTGGTCGGCCTTCACTCTACTGATCACTCTTTTCGACGAAAAAGCGATAAATTGGCCGTCAGCAGAGTAGGTAGGACTTTCATTCGATCCAAAGTTCTTAGTTAACCTGACCATACCTTGGCCATTGGCATAAACTCTATACAAATCAAAAGTTTTATCAACCCATGATGAAAATACAATTTCTTTCCCATCAGGCGAGAACCTAGGGCTTGCATTAAATTTCCCCACAAAACTAATTCTTTTAGGTTTCGCTCCTGCTAACAATGGATTTACTGTGTAAACATTCGCCTTTCCAGAACGCCCAGAAAGAAAGCTCATAAGATCTCCAGAATAATTTATAGCTGGATCTACATCTGAACTTGGATGGCTTGTAATTCGTTTTAATGCCTTTGTGCTAGTATTCATATAATAGACGTCAGCATTTCTCCCCTGACTAATAGTCAAATAAATTCCACTCCCATCTGCTGTATAAATCGCTCCTATGATGAGTCCTTTTTTATCGAGCATAACTTTCGTACTTTTTGAGCTAAGATCATACTCATAAAGAACGATGTCTCGTGTACCTGGTTTAATCAAACTATAAATGATTCTCTTGTTATCATGAGAAAAAGCAGGAGATAAAACAATCCCATTATGATTCGTTAATTGTTTTAAATTTCTTCCATCAAAATCCATAACAAAAAGTTCTTTCTTAGTTCTTCTTAGTTTTGAGCTTCCACTAGAAGAAAAAGTAATCTTAGATGTAAAAATTGATTTTTGATTATATAAAGTTTTATAAATATTATCAGAGACTTCATGGGCCTGAGTCCTCAAATCTCCAAAGTCTGAAAGATACGCTATAGACTTAATAAAGCTTTTAGAACGAGTATTATAAATATCAACTTTCCTAGAAGCACAATTCAATTCTACCAATTTTGTAAATCCATCTTGGGCAATTTTCTTTAAATTAGAACTATAACTTGAATTAGCAGATCTCAAGTCTGCTCTTAACTTCTCTTGGTAAAAATTAAAGTCTTTATCAATAATATTGTTAGCATTTATATCACTTTGATTAGTACAAGATATTGCTAAAAAAATTATTTTCTCTACCGCTTCTTGAGCCCCTCCAACCGAGACAGTTGTATAGTCTTGAGCAAAAGAAAGTACATTGATAAAAATAAGTGTTATAAATAATTTCATTCATCAAATCCTTTTGAAGGAAATATTATAGCTAGGTTACCATTTTTAAAGTGATCTCTCACATCTTTTCCTGGTGCAGGGAAGGGAGCTGACATTTCAATAGCTTCACTGACAAATACATCATAATCAGGATTGCCACTAGCTTCTAAAACTTCTTGCTCAAGTACCTTACCATCATGGTCAATAAACAGCCTTATGATGCATTTCAAGTTTTTTTCTCTAAGGCTTGGAGGTAATTTCCAATTTGCTCGAACAAGTTCTTTAACTTTTGTTCCATATTCATCCATAGAACTTTTGAGCTTATTATCTGCTTCTTCTGAAGAATCAATGGCTTCTCCCTTAGAAACTTTATTCCCTGCTCTCACTAAATCATCTAAGGCACTCGCAGCTTCTTCATTTTTTTTTCTTATTTCTGCAGCTTTTTTCTCTTCTGCAGCTTTTTTCTCTTCTGCAGCTTTTTTCTCTTCTGCAGCTTTTTTCTCTTCTGCAGCTTTTTTCTTTTCTTCAGCTTTTTTCTTTTCTTCAGCTTTTTTCTTTTCTTCAGCTTTTTTCTTTTCTTC
>JAHDBN010000013.1:37678-64528 GCA_020630335.1 Bacteriovoracaceae bacterium | reverse complement strand
GAAAAAGAAAGCTGTAAAGAAAAAGAAAAAAGCTACTAAGAAGAAAAAGAAAGCTAAAAAGAAAAAGAAAAAAGCTACTAAGAAGAAAAAGAAAGCCGTAAAGAAAAAGAAAAAAGCTACTAAGAAGAAAAAGAAAGCTGTAAAGAAAAAGCCAGCTAAGAAGAAAAAGGCTGCAAAGAAAAAACCAGCTAAAAAGAAAGCTGCCAAGAAAAAGCCAGCTAAGAAAAAAAGAAAAGCTAACCCTGCTTTAATGAAGCCTATGAAAATCTCTTCAGCTTTAGCTGCAGTAATTGGAGGAAAACCACTTCCAAGAGCTCAAGTTGTTAAGAAAATCTGGGAATACATTAAGAAACATGACCTTCAGAATCCAAAGAACAGAAGAAATATTCTCGCGGATTCAAAACTGAAAGAAGTTTTTGGAAAAGCTGAAGTAACTATGTTTGAGATGGCAAAACTTCTTAGCAAGCACTTATCTTAAGTTTTAAAACATTAGATAAATATACGAAGGGGGAGCTTATAGCTCCCCTTTTTTTATAGATTTTCTTTATAAATATCTTCTTTAAATCCAACAACCCCAAAGTTTTTCCCAATTAGAAATGGTCTTTTAATAAGATTTCCATTCTTAGATAATAAATCAAGGGCCTCTTCAGTCTTCAAAGTTGGAAGTTTCTCTTTCATATTCATAGACCGGTAGTCCATACCAGAAGTATTAAACAATTTTTTAAGTTCTCCTCCCATAAACTTAAACATTTTCTTAAGCTCAGCTTTCGAAGGAGGTGTTTCTCTAATTGAAATTTCTTTATAAATCACTTTCTTGCTATCCAGGTATTTCTGGGCCTTTTTGCACGTACTACATTTTTTATACTGATAAAACTTATAACTCATTTTTCCTCCTAGCTTGAATAAAGACTTCTTTAAGCTTATAGTCCGCTCATGTTCACATCTCAAGAGTATAAAGCGTTAAAAAACGGACTTCAAATCGATTATCAAGAGTATTTAAAAGATCTCAGGATCTCTTTAGATCAAATATCCAATATTACGATTTTAAGCGATCATTTTATTACTGAAATTAATAAAATTCTTATAAACCCTCTGCTTGATAACTTTAAATCAAAAAATTTTTACTGGATTCAACTAATTAACCAAATTTTTTACCTTGTAGATCTTATAAATGATGAAGATGAAGAAGCACTCTTCGATTTTTTTACTGATAGTGAGCACGCTAAAGACTTTTTAGAGTCAATTAACTCTTCTACCTCCCTAGATCTTTCTTTTACATATTTAGAAAAATATGAAGATCAGATTATTTCTTTTTTTAAAATTCATATAGAAAATTGTGAGTTTTTAGATGTAAGTTCTAGTTATACAGCTATCCCGGAAATTGGTGATGCTGATTTTATTTCCCTAGAAGAAAAAAATGAATACTTTCCTTATTCTGAAAATATTAATCTGTTGAAAAAACCTATTTCCTTTAATTTTCCCAAAATTGAAAATAAATTTATTATTCCAAGAGATTCTTTTGATCACGAAATCATAAAAGACCAGGTTCAAAGAATTCAAATAGCTCTAGAACGGTTGAGAAATCTATCTCCTTTTTGCTACCAAGCATGGCAGGAATTTACTTCTGTAATTATTCCAATTAATGAAAATGATATTGTGAGCTATTCAATTCAAGAACTTCCAGGTTACTCTCTGATTAATATGTGGCAGAGAGATGAGATTGATCTAATGGATGACTTAATTCATGAAAACGGACACCATTATTTAAATTATCATTTAAACCAAGAAGAGCTTATTTTTGAAGATGATGAACTCATTTTTATGAGTCCTTGGAGGAAGTCTAAAAGAACAATAAGAGGCCTATATCATGCTTACTTAACCTTTTTTTGGGCATACAAGCTTTTTGGTGATCTTATTTTAAACACCCATAATCAAAGCGAATTCTCTGACGAGCAAAAAGCAAAATTTATACAAAGATTTCGAGAAGAAGAACAATACCTCTCTGAAGCTCAAATACAACTCCAGGAGGCCAATGAGTTAGGAAAAATATCTAAATCTGGCCTAGAATTACTAGATCAATTTGAAGAAGTATTTCTCTTTAATGAATCTGAGCTTTCTAAGATTCACTCTCTATGATATACCAATAAACATCAAGGAAAAATTATGATTAGTACAAACGGAGTTTCGCTGAGCTTTGGCGGACAAAAACTTTTTGATGATGTAAATATAAAGTTTAATCCAGGAAATTGTTATGGACTCATTGGTGCCAACGGTGCTGGTAAATCTACGTTTATGAAAATTCTTTCTGGAGATATTGACCCTCAAACGGGAACGGTAAATATTACTCCTGGAGATAGGTTGTCTGTCTTAAAACAAGATCACTTTGAATATGATGAAGAAACCGTACTAAATACTATCATGATGGGGAATAAAAAACTCTATGATATTATTACTGAGAAAAATGCGATTTATGCAAAAGAAGACTTTTCTGATGCTGATGGTATGAGAGCCAGTGAATTAGAAGCTGAGTTTGCTGAAATGAATGGCTGGGAAGCTGAAGCTGAAGTCGGTGTCATGCTTTCTGGACTTGGTATTCCTAATGAATATGAGACTAAGCTAATGAAAGAGTTAACAGGTGCTGAAAAAGTAAAAGTTTTACTGGCTCAAGCACTTTTTGGTAACCCAGATATTCTTTTATTAGATGAACCCACGAACCATCTTGATATTAAAGCTATTGTTTGGCTTGAAAACTTTATCATGGATTTTAAAAATACGATTATTGTTGTTTCTCACGACAGATATTTTTTAAATAAGGTTTGTACTCATATTGCAGATCTAGACTTTAAAAAAATCAAAGTTTATACCGGGAACTATGAATTCTGGAGAAAGTCATCTGAATTAGCCCAAAAACTTAGGGGAAATCTTAAAAAGAAAAACGATGAAAAAGCAAAAGAGTTGAAAGAATTTATTCAAAGATTTAGTGCTAATGCCTCAAAGGCAAAACAAGCGACTTCGAGACAAAAACAACTTGAAAAACTGAAACTTGAAGACTTACCTCCAAGTTCTAGGAAGTATCCATTTGTTCACTTTGAACAAGTTAGAGATGCTGGTAAAGAAATTCTTAAAGTTGAAAATATCTCTAAGACAATAGATGGTGAAGAGATTTTGAAAAATGTAAGCTTTACTATTAATAAAGGTGATAAAGTCGTTATTTTAGGCAATAAAGATCTTGCTCAAACAACACTCTTACAAATTCTGATGGGTGAAATGGAACCAGACTCTGGAAGTATTGAGTGGGGAGTAACTATTACAAAGTCATACTTCCCAAGTGATAACTCTGAGTACTTTGCTAGCGGAGAACACAATTTAGTTGATTGGTTAAGACAATATAGTACTGATCAAACGGAAACTTTTGTAAGAGGATTTCTAGGAAAAATGCTTTTTTCAGGTGAAGAAACTCAGAAAAAAACTAATGTCTTATCTGGTGGGGAAAAAGTACGCTGTATGCTCTCCAAGATGATGCTTTCTGGTGCAAACTTTTTAATGCTTGATGGGCCCACTAATCACTTAGACCTTGAGAGTATCACTGCTGTTAATGATGGCCTTATTCGCTATAAAGGCACCTTAATGTTTACTAGTCATGATCATGAATTCATTAATACTGTGGCAAATCGAATCATTGAATTAGACAAAAGTGTTCAGGAAGATCGATATATGACTTATGATGAATATATTCAAAGACAAGTCCAATCGTAATAAATTACTCTTTTTATTGTCGTTATTTCATTTAAAAGAATAAATATTCACTCTTCTCTGTAAAACTATATCAATTTCTGAGTTATGCTAAAATCTAGTCCGAATTAGTTTTGAATAAAAAGGAGGTTATTTGAAACGCTTAATAATTTTAACTAGTCTCTCAACTTGCGGAAATACCGTTTACGCGATGGATGAAATGAAATGCACTACGGTTTGTAAGTTGCAAATCCCAAAAACAAAGATACAAATAATCACCAATGAATTTAAAAGAAGTTGTCATTCTCATAATATCGCTTTAGCTAAAAGATGTGCTGAAAACTTGTGTCCCAAGGGAAGTAGTCCTAATAAAACAAAGTGTTTTCATGAAATAAAAGGAAAAAAGATTCCTGTTTATATAGGAAATAAAAATCAATCACGATTTATTTCAAACTACTCTTCTAGGAAGTATTAAATATTTAGATAATTTTCAATATTAGGATAATCAAGCTTAAAACCTGTTGATAATAATTTTTTATTAGAGATAACTCTTCTCTCTCCCATATGATCACATACTATGTCAGGGAAATACTTCTGATATACTATTCTTCTTTTCAAAGGTTCAGAGCTTACGATATTAAACTCTCCATTAAGATTATTTTTTATTGCATAAGAAATAAATCGAGCTACATCGTCAGTATGAATAAAGTTAATCTCTCTTTCAGAGTCAGTTAATAAGTCTTTGTTTTGTAAATATTTTGAAGGATGTCTTTGATCATCAACTAATCCTCCTGGTCTTAAAAGAAGGAACTGTTTTCTTTTATTTCTAATAAATGCTTCCATTAATTTAAGTTGTTCCGCATTTTTTGAAGTTCCGTGAAATTCAGAGTCTTCATTTATATTGCCTTCTCCAAATACAGATGTTGAACTTACAAATACCCAAGATGTTTCCTGAGAACCATGTTTGTGTAATTCTTTTAAGAACTCAAGATAACCATCTCTGGGAGGAAAATTCAAAATAATAACATTAAAGTTTTGGAAAAACTCAAGAGATAATTTATCTCCTAACTCGAATTTAAGTAAATTAATATCTTGAATGTTCTTTATTTTTTCTAAAGATCTATAAGTTGCAGTAATTTTAAATTTATTAAACTCTTCTTGCTTAACAACTTTTTTTCCAAGATGCCCAAGCCCAAAAAGTAATACTTTCAATTCTTAACTTCTAGGCTGCTTAGGGTTATCTTCATCTCCTGAAACTCCAAAAAGAGCTCTCGAGAAGTTAATATCATCAGTAATCTCTTGATAACTTGTCCACTTCGCATCAACACTATATCTATATAGATAACTAATCATTTTTTTGAAATCACCACCTATTCTATTAAAATAAGTAACATCTCCACCTGTTGCTATAACATCTAAGTTTTTAGTCCCATACTGATCAAATCGTACTTTTTTCCAATCATGAAACATTTGCGTGTAATAGCTGTATGGTAAACAACTCTCAATTAAAAATAATTGATATTTTGAGGGAGCTTTTATTCTAAATCGTCTCTTACTTTCTATTGACGAGATATTAATATTCGATCCTAGGCCTGAATGCCCTCCATACATCATAACAGAAGCATTTTCTAAGCTATCCTTGTAAAAAGCATGAAAAGCATTTGAAGAGTAATTAAACCCTGTATCAGCATAAAACAAACGAACTTTCATATTCGCTTGAGAGCCCTTAAGCCTATACTCTTCTACATATGGATACTTTTTATCTCGCGGTTTATAGATAGTTTCAATTTCTCTTTCACTCCACTTTCCACCTTCAAATCCAAGACTTAATAAATGTGCGCGCAATTTTCTATACTCTGGAGCACTCGCATCCTGCACTTTATCAGGATCCCAAGGAAACAAACTATAACTTGCCATCCCAAAGAACACATCAACTCTTAAGTTTCTTTTACCATCAACTAATCTGTCATACTCAGGATATGAAATTTTTGTATTTGGAATTCTTTCAACTTTCATTTTTACAAGCTGATAGTCTTCTCCTTCTTTTAGGTTGCAATTAGCAATCCAAGGAACCCAATTATACCACCAAGGCTCACTAGGTTTATAAGAGCATTCAGCGCCTTTAACCATCGCTTCTTGAGGATTGTTCAAGACATAAAAAATATAATCTTTAGGAGCTTTCTTTTTTAAGACCATTATTCCACTTAATTCATAATGAACTCTTTGAACTCCTCTTTTAGGAGAAGTAATTCTCTTAATACTGATTTTATATCCTCCACGTATTCCAGCAGGATACTTTGCTAACTTCATTGGACCAGTTAAGTATTTAACGTTTGAATAAAGCTGGTTCAATATCTGAGACTTAGAAAGACCAGTTTTAGTATCTAGGAAAGCATTAAATTTAACTTTTACTTCCGTACTATTCTTACCAACATACAATGGTCCAGCGAGTACCAAAGTGTGCAACAATAAAGATGAAATTAAAAAAGAGAGTTTCATGATATTCCTTTATATAATTTTATAAGTATAGACTACCAACAAATATAAACTTATAAACTTACATTTTCTAAAGCGTCAAAACTTACTAAAAAAAGGAATTCACTCTATTATATTGATATAAGTTTCTTGATCTTCAAATAAAGCTGCTTCTCTATCAAGATATTTCCTAGCGGATGCTTCTGAATCAAATAATCCAAGTCCAACTCGAAACCAAGTTCCCCTATAACCAAGATCTACTTCGTTAATGATTGGTTTGTAATTTCTAGCTATAAAGTTTTCAGAAAAATCCTTAGCTTCTTTGTAAGTTTTAAAAGAACCTAATTGAATCGTAAATTTTCCCATTAAACTTTTATCAGCTCTGATTATATCATTATCAATCGTATTTTTAATATTTTCTAACTGAGAAGGCTCTATTGCAGATTCTGCTTCAGCTACAACTTCTTCAAGTTGCTTATCAATTTCGGCTTCCTCAGCTTGCAGTCTAGCCATTGTTGAATTTTCAAGTTCTCGCTCTAAATCAGACTCTTTTGTATGAGTCATTTTTCTCATATCAATTTCATGATTAATTTTTTCTGTAACAACCTCTGATTCTTTAGATCGTTCAAGTTTAGCAAGTTCTATTTGTAATTTTTTGAATGTTGCATCATCAATATCTACTTTTTCTAAATCTTCTCCTTGAGGAGTTTCAATTTTTTCTCCTCTTAATTGACTTGCTTTTTGAATATTAATTTCATCAACCTCAAATTGATTACTTGAAGTTTTTATTACTGAAGATTTTGCAGGATTTGTTTCTGAAACCCAATAGTATTTTTGTCCAAATCTAATACCTAGAATAAAAGCTGTACATGAAGCTATTAAGAAAAAAAGTATTAAAATAGCTAACTCAACTCTATTAAATACAAATGCCTTATCTTGACTCATTAAAATCTCCTTCATATCTCTATATCTTTTATTTTGACTAAATTTCCTTGATTAGTAAATCATTTAACTCAATTTAAATCACTATAAAATCAATTAGTTATGAACTTTAAGTTTTCTGCTTTCTTGCTATGGAGTACTCAAAACTAACAGCTCTCTAGGGCAAAAGGACAATGATGAAAAAATTAAAACTTCTTAACGCTAAAGGCCAAGCACTTATGGAATATGTACTTGTAACAGGGCTAATTGGAATATTCTGCTTATTTGCTGTTAAGAAATTTGGAGAGCAATTAGAAAGAAAGATTGAAGCTTCATCTAAGAGGATAAATAAATCGATAAAAATTAAATAGATGTTTCATTTTCAAAATTAAAAGAGAAATCAATTTTTTCTCGAACGTGCCCAGGGCAGAATAAGGCCTTTCATAAAATGGAGGCCTTATTTATGCTAAAAAAAAAGAAAATTCAAATTATTTCTATTCTCTTTGTTGCGATGATTTTTTTAGGTCTTGAAACTTTTCCCGGCGAAGAGAAAGTCGTGAAAAAGACAAATTTCATTTCAATTGAAGCATATATTAAAACTGTTCCTTCTAATAAAAAAGTTGCAGTTTATAATGCTCAACTAACTAAAAGGTATGCTCAAGGATTTTTAAACTCTGTTCAAAGAATTGAAAACTCAAATAAATCATTGGCCTATCTAGAAAACTTCTCCATCGAATCTCATGAAGTCTATAAAGAGAATATTGACTTCATTATTGCTCCTCTTCTAGAAGTAAAAACTCAAAAAAGGAGAAACTATGAAATTACTTATTAGTTTTTTGCCTCTTTTGATTCAAGCGACTCCTTTCAATATTGAATATAGAGGATCTGCACAGATAGCATACTTGTTGAAAAGTGAAGTTAAGAAAACACTCTTCATACCTGAAGAGCTAATTTCTATTCATAAAGGTTTTGATAAGTGTCTTAAAGAAAGAAGAAACCATGCTTTATTAATATGCATAGATAAAGAAATTCATCTTTTTTCAAACAAAAAGTTAATTAATGGAACTTATAAAGTATTCAGGAAACTAAAATGACTTACTTATCTTCGTGTATAGCAAACTTAGGAGTAGTTCCTTTGTTTCTATTAGCAGCTTTTCTTCTTGTGCCTTGTTTCTTTCTCTTATTTTTTCTAATAACTTTAAGTTGCTTTGTATTTGAAGCCATAATTTCTACCTCTATTTTTAGATCACTAAAGATCACTCATCTTACGTGTATTGTCAAAATGATCTTAGCATCAACTCTTTGCTGCTATGCAGAAGATACGATTCTAATCTCAAAAGGAGAGCAAACTTATATTAAAGTATCAAATATCTCTCATTTCTCGATCGGAAACAAAGAAGTGATCTCCTCTAAACTACTGAAAAGCAATAAGTTTTATATTAAAGGGAAGAGGATGGGATACAGTGATCTTCTTATTTGGCATAAGAACAAAACAAAGTCTCATTATCATATTTATGTGCTCTCAAAAAAAGAAAGCCTTAAGTTAGCACAAATATCTAAATCATTTGAAAGTATGAATTTAAAAACTACGTTTCAAGGTAAGGCCTTAGTCTTAACTGGAGAGATTGATAAGCTCAAAGATCATCAAAAAATATTAAGCTTCAAGAAGATTTATAAAGAAGCTTTAATAAATGATACGACTTTAAGTAAGAAATTACAGAAAGAAATTATTAGTAACCTTTACACTCAACTCATAAAAAGAAACATCAAAGATTTTATTTGTACTGCAAACCTTAATATTCACTGCTCTTATTCTTTTGATAAAAGAGTCAACCATTTAGAGAAAAAGATTCAAGATGAGATGGGAATAACTCTAAGTTTTTATGATTCAAGGCTTAAAAGAAAAAACTTCAAGCTAAGTATAAAGTTAGTCGAAATACAAAGAAGTGATGGCAAAGAGATCAGCCTAGGACTTCACAGATTAAACTCTCTCGTGACAAGTTACTTGAAAACTGGTTCTCTCGCTCTTGTTAATAAAAATTCTATTCGATTTTTCAAAGAAAACATTCAAATAAAAACTATCGCTGAACCTGTCATCATTACTTCTCTAAACGAATCAGGTTCACTCAACCTTGGAACAAGCATTCCTTTTGTCACAAACAGCAACAACGCATCAAATACAAACTGGAAGAATACTGGTCTTACGCTTAATTACTTAATTAAATCGCAATTTGATCAAGTTCAATTGCAATACTCTCTTAATTCGACTCAAGCTCAGGGACCAAACATTGCTGGAGGAAAGTTTAAAGCTACCCGGTATGCTCGCCTTAATAATAAATATGAAAGTTTGTTTCATATTGCTCTTGATGTAAAAAGAAAAAAGAATGTTTCATTACCTGTCATAAATCTGATTCCTGTTCTTGGAGTACTGTTTCGTTCGCAAGAACATGTAAACTCATATAAATACATTTTTGCTTTATATAAGATTGAGGAAATAGATGCTTGAAGACATAAAAAGAAATCTTAATCTTGGAATTTTACCAAGTTTAAAAAATTCTTCAAAAGAAGATTTTGAAAAACTCATGAACTTTTCTTACTTAAGTCAAATGTTCAGTGAGGACTTTGAAGAGATCGTTATACACTCACCTTTATGTGTTACTAAAAGATATAGAGGCCACCAAACAACTCATAGTTTAGATATATCAAGAGAAGAACTTGATTTAAGTTTTGAATTATTATGTTTTAGAGAATCTATTAAGTGGAATAGGAAAAAATCATTCACTTCAGCGAAGACTATTATTCATGAAAGTCCTATCAGACTATCTTTACTACATTCAAAAACGGGTTGTGGTCAGCATAAGTATTTCCTAAGAAAGCAAGCAAGACAAGAATTTAGTTTAGAATCATTTTTCAAATTCTCTAAAGGAGATATTCTTAAAGAAATTTTTCTTTCAAGGAAAAATATTATTTTCTCAGGAGCAAGTGGTTCAGGAAAAACAAGCTTAGTTCAAAGCTTACTCTCTTTAATTCCTAAAAAAGAAGATGTCTTAATTTTAGAAGATTCAAAAGAAATAAAATCAATCTATCCTCATTGGACCTGTCTTCACTCAACAAGCTCTGAAGAACTAAAAGAGTTTTGCTCTTATAGTGTAAGGATGTTTCTTGATAGAATTATTTTGGGAGAAATTAGATCTTCTGAAATTTATCCTTTTATATTATCTATGAATACTGGACTAAAAGGATTTGTCTCAACTCTTCATGCAAATTCTGCTCTAGATACTTTGTCTAGATTAGGTATTTTATTTGAATTTTATGCTGAAAGTTCAAGTCTAAAATATGAAACCGTTATGAAGCTTATTTGTTCGCAAATAGATTATGTTGTTTATTTAGAGAATAAAGAAGTGGTTGAGATCATAGAAATTTTAAACTACGACCAAAAATGTATCTATAAGAATGTTACATTTTGATTAAGATTACTGACGGCCCATTTACAAGTATTTCTATCTTTAGGATTATGAATTGTTAACCTCTTCGAAGGATTTTCATGACAAAAAAAGCAATTACTTATGACGATGTTCTCCTAGTGCCAAGCTATAATCATTACGAATCAAGAAAAATAGTAGAAACAAAAATCACTGATAGAACAGGAAAGCTAAGTCTTGAAATCCCCATCATGACATCTAATATGGATACCGTAACAGAAAGTGAAATGGCGAATTTTATTGGCGACAAAGGTGGAATTGGATTTCTTCATCGCTTTATGAGTATCGAAGACAATATTCTTGAGTTTAAGAAATGTAAAACAAAAACAGTGGTTTCTATTGGATGTAATGAAAAAGAATTTGAAAGAGCGATTGCCTTAAAAGATGCAGGAGCTGAATATTTCTGTATTGATGTTGCTCATGCTCATGCTAAGTACATTGGAAAGATGTTAAAAAAACTAAGAGAACTTTTAGGGAAAGAGGCTTGTATCATAGGAGGAAATGTTGCGACTTACGCGGGAGCAGATTACCTTGCTAGTAAGGGTGCAGATATTATTAAGGTTGGGATAGGAGGAGGTTCTGTTTGTACTACTAGGATCAAGACAGGCTTTGGCGTTCCTATGTTAACTTCAATTCAAGAATGCGCGAGATGCGATAGATCTATTATTGCTGACGGTGGGATTCGAACTCCAGGAGATATAGTGAAGGCCCTTGCATTTGGTGCAGATTTCGTAATGATCGGCTCCATGATGGCAGGGACGACCCCTACTCCAGGAAAAGTATTAGAAAAAAAACTAAGTAATGGCGATATTTATAAATTTAAACAATACAGAGGAATGGCAAGCTTAGAAGTCCAAGAAGATTACAAAGGTAAAATGCCAGACTGGAAAACAGCTGAGGGTGTCTCTACTGAAGTTCAAGCGAATGATAACCAAGATTTAATCATAGCAGATATCATTGGAGGATTACGATCAGGGCTTACTTATGCAGGTGCTGCGACGATAAGTGAACTTCAAAGAAAATTGCAATTCATTGAGGTAACTCAGTCTGGTAAAATTGAGAGTCTTCCACACAAGACGATGTAACACTTAAAAAGAAGAGTTCATTGCAAATAATTTAGACACTTATGTAAAAATTATTGATTCGAGCTAATCAGTTAAAAGAAAACGTTATACTTTGCAAAAAGGAAACACTGATTAATTTTATGAATCATATTAATAACATCTTGCAACATTTACTTCTAGGTTTTACGAAATTCATTACAGGTGTAAGAGTTCAAGGAGCATTTTCTGAATCAACTCAAGAACAATATATTATTTTTTCAAATCATTCTAGCCATTTAGATTTATTAGTCATTTTGTCAGCTCTTCCAAAAAAAGTTAGAAAAAATACTTTAGCCGTAGCTAGCAAAGAATATTGGTTGAAAAACAAAATCAAAACATATATTAGTTCTAATGTTCTAAAAACACTATTCATTCATCGTAAATGGCGTGAACATAATGAAGCAAACCCCATAGAAATTTTAGATCATTCTGTAAAAACAGGTAATTCATTAATTATTTTTCCTGAAGGAACAAGAAGTTTAACTGGCAAGATCAATCCTTTTAAAAAAGGAATCTTTCTTCTAGCTAAAAAAAACCCCCATCTGAAATTTATTCCCGTTTACACAAAAAATCTCTACAGAATTCTTCCTAAAGGAGAATTCTTACCGATACCTGCAACAACAAGTATTAATTTTGGAACACCAATCACCTTAGGTAAGAATGAAGATTGTGAGAATTTTTTAGCAAGAGCTCATAAAGCACTAGAGGTTTTGAAGTGAAAAACTTTGATCATAATACTATCAATTTTTTTATTATCATATTATCTATTCTTATCACTGCTTCGACTATTTCTTTTATTATTAAATTAAAATATTCCAATAATGATAAAGTTAAAAACTTAATATCAAGAATAAATTCATGGTGGTTGATGTGCATCATACTGCTAATTAGTCTTGCTCTGGGAAAACCGGGTGTAATTTCTTTATTTTTGTTAATTTCATTTTTAGCACTTAGGGAATACATTAGTATTCTGCCTTCTCATAAATCAGATCATAGAGTATTATTTTGGACATTTTTTATTTTTACTCCTTTCCAATACTATTTGATTCTCTCTAATTGGTATGGTTTGTTCAGTATCTTAATACCTGTTTATGCTTTTCTTTTAATTCCAATTAGATCTGTCATAATTGGAGACCATACAAATTTTCTGCAAAGAGCCTCGCAGATTCAATGGGGACTGATGTTATGTGTTTACTGCATTTCACATATCCCTGCACTTTTAATACTACCATCAGAGAATTTGCACACAAACATAAATTTAATTTTGTTTTTAATCTTTGTTTGTCAAAGCAGTGATGTCTTACAATACATATTTGGTAACATTTTTGGGAAAAATAAAATTTCTCCTAATCTCAGTCCTAATAAAACAATTGAAGGTTTCCTCGGAGGAATTATTACATCTGCTTGCATTGGAGGTAGCCTGCACTCTTTAACGCCATTCTCTTTTTCCGAGGCGATAGGAATATCTTTTCTAATTAACTGTTTAGGGTTTTTTGGAGATTTAACAATGTCAGCAATAAAACGAGATAATAATGTTAAAGATTACGGAGAGATAATAAAAGGACACGGTGGGATATTAGATAGAATGGATTCCTTGTGTTTTGCTGCTCCTATTTTTTTTCATATAACAAGATATTTTTATTTTTAAAAGGATGATAAAATGGAAAGAAGGCCATTAAAATCACGAGGAACAAAATGGGCTAAAAGTTTTGCTCGTTTTCTAGCTAAAAGAGATATTTCTCCTAATACAATATCTGTATTTTCTATCATATTTAGTATCCTCGCGTGTATTTCACTATACTGCTCTCATGAATCAAATATAAGAAATTATTTATTAGTCTTAGGTGCAATATCAATACAGCTCAGACTAATTTGCAACCTTATGGATGGAATGGTTGCTGTTGAATACAAAAAAGGTAATCATTTAGGTGATATTTATAATGATTTACCTGATCGGTTTTCAGATTTATTTATTATTTTTGGAATAAGTCTATCTATTCGAAATATTCCTTATGCATTAGATTTAGGATATATCGCGTCGATTATTGCAATTCTCACTGCATACATTAGAGTATTATCTGCTTCTATTGGTGCATCTCACTACTTTATTGGACCAATGGGAAAACCACATCGAATGGCACTCTTAACTATCGTGCTTATTTTTACTGCAATCTTTAACTTATCAGGGACTTACTTATTTTATTCTCTATTTATTCTTATTATAGGAGGAATACTAACCTGCTCAAGAAGACTTCTAAATGTTTCTAAAGAATTAAAAGGATTAAAATGAGTCAAGTTTATCCTATTTTAATAAATTTGTTTGCTGCTATTATAGGTGCCCTAGGACAATACATGTATAAAATTGGTGCTTTACGATTAAAAGAGGTTCCTATTTATATGAACTGGCAACTTTTATCAGGAGTTATTTTATTTACATCTGTCATGTTTCTTTTTATTTTGTCTTTTCGCCTAGGCGGGAAACTGAGCGTTGTGTACCCCATGTATGCAACTACATTTATCTGGGGAGCAATAATTGGAATATTCATCGATAACGAACCGTGGAATGGAATTCAAACGATAGGATTATTACTAGTAGTATTAGGCTTATTTATTATTGCAAAGTTTTCTCTTACTTAATAAATCTTTTTACAAACCGATCGTACCTAACTCAACACCTTCAGAATAAGCAACCTTGATTTGGTTCTCACCCATTGCTTTTTTTAGATTTGCATTCACAGCAAACAGAACATCCCAATAATCTTCAATTTTAGCATAAGGCCAAACAGATAAACGAATACTATGAGAATCAAATTCCTTAATACCGACAAATGGCTTTGGGTCTTGCAAAACTCCAGGAGTTTTTTTCACAACCTCTTCTAATATTTTTCTGACCTTTGGAAAATCCTCCTCATAGGGCATCGAAATCTCTGTATCAACTCGAACTACTCCTTCAAAGGAATGATTGGTAACAATATCACTAATTGCACTTCCATTAGGAATTATGGCCATTTTTTTATCAAACAGTTCTACGTTTGTATTAATAATTTGGATATCTCGAACTATTCCTAGTTGTCCTTGAATTTCAACAACATCTCCAACTTTATAAGGCCTAAATATTAAAATTAGAATTCCAGCAGCAAAGTGCCCCAAACTACCTTGTAGTCCCATAGCAATAGCAAAAACTGCTGCACTTAAAACTGCTATAAATTTGGTTGTTTCTATTCCCACTATGCCAGCAACAACAAAAAACAAAAGAACTTTTAAACTAAAAGCAACGGTACTGTTAATAAATGGTTTTAACTCAGAACTGATTCCTGTTTTATTAACCCCTACTTTAACCAAATCAACTATTTTGTTAATAATCTTTAAACCAATCGTAAAAACTATAACAGCAACTACGACTTTAGGTATAAAGTCTACTGCCATGCTTAAATACTCATTTGCTTTTTGTGAGAACACATCTCCAAATAAATTTTCCATAAAAAAATTATGAATTTTCTCTTAGACTTCGTCTAGCGTTAATTTTTATTTAGATCTAAAGATCTTCAAATGCGACATTCAAGACGCCTACTCTGTAAGCATCTCTTTTCAATTTTGAAGTTAATTTAAAAAGTTTAAATGGATTAAGAATTTCAACTTTATCTTCTGTTGTTTTTAAATGAGTTTCCATTTCATGAAAATGATTTTCAATATAATCTATTAATTCCTGAAGTTTTTTATTGTGCTCACCTACTCGCTCTTGAATTCTTTTTATTACTTCTTCTCTTTTATCTGAAATAACTTTAATGTCTCTCACGTCTTCAACTAAACCTGGATCATAAAAACTCATCTTCATTTTTGGATTCTGAAAAACAATTGTTCCATTTTGAGACGCACTCACTGTTTCATGAGTTAATTTTTTTAAGATTTGATCACTTTCTTCTAATAGCCTCTTTATGGAAATCGTTATCGATTGAAGTTGATTTTTCCTTTGGAAGAATAATTTCTCATATACAGGTTTAGATTTTTTTAAAAATAATTTTGATATATGAAAAATATCAGCTACGAAAGTATATATCTCTTCTACAACTAAGCCTGAAGAATAGAATTTATCTAACTGAAACCCAGGTTTTGCTGAAAAACTCATTTTATTAAAGATATTTAATGGAATTGTTCTTCGCTGTTTAGTAAACATTGCATGCCTTAATTCATGAAAGACTACATAAGGATGAAAATTTATAACTAAATCCATCACAACATTAGGTCTAAGTGAAATTTCATGGAAATCTCTATAATAAATTCCATTTGCTTTTTCATTAAATAGGTCATCTGGATAAACAAAGAATTTTCTTACTTCTTGTTGTCGAGTAACTCTAGAGGCTAAATTATATCCGGCACTAAATGAGTCTTCTTTTAAGTTTAATTCTAAAATAGAAAACCCATTATTGAGTCGAGTAATCTCACTCGATATTTCAACTTCATCCAAAAAAACTTTTAGATCATTTATCATCTTGTTATTTAAATCTTTTCGATTCTCTAGCGTAAGAATATTAACTTCTTCTTTATACTTTTTACTTTGTTTCGAAATTGACTTATAAAGACTTCTAATTTTTTTGAGATTGTATTGTTTTAAAAATTCTTGGCAAAAAAATAACTCAGAAGAATTACTTCGAGCTTGAAGCATAAATATAAATATTAAGAGAAAACACGATACCTTGCCCATAGATTCATATTATATCAATAAGAAAGGGCCCATAGTCCTATTGGCAAAAACCTACGTATATTGTACTGTATGCCTAAGATTTGTTTGGCATAGGAGACAAAATGCTTTTAATTGATTCAAAACCTTGTTCTACCTTGGAAATTTTATCATGTTCTCAACCAGGGCTTAATATTCATGGCCTTCAAAAAGGTGCTATTATCCATGTTCTAAAAAAGCCTCTCGGAATGCCTATGCAGATTTTAGTAAGAGGAGTAAAGATAGGATTACGAGCTTCTGATGCTAAAAAAATCACAGTTAAAGTTATAAAGGAATAGTCATGACTACGTTCGCTTTAGTTGGAGCTCCCAACTCAGGAAAATCAACTCTATTTAATCTTTTAACAGGTAAGAATCAAAAAATCGCAAATTACCCTGGAGTCACTGTGGAATCAAGTATTGGAAAACTTGATCAACACACAACACTTATAGATCTTCCTGGATTGTATGGTTTAAAAACCAATAGTCTAGATGAAGCAATAACTAGAGATTATATTATTAAGGATCACGACAATAAACACTTAAAGAAGTTCTCTGAAGCTGAACTTGATTATCACACACTTGTAGTCGTTGCTGATTCTACAAAATTAGAAAGATCCTTATATCTTTGTCTTGAATTAAAGAAAATGAAAATCCCTACGATACTTGTTTTGAACAGAGTTGATTTGGCTCAAGAACGTGGGCAAGAAATTAATCTTTCAGTTCTTGAAGATGAGTTAAATATCCCAGTACTAGAAACCTCGCGTTTTGATTTAAATAGTATCGAACAGTTAAAGGAAAAGATTCAAAAAACTTCAAGTGATACAAAAACTAAGGTGCAAAGCATTAATGCCTCAAAGATCAATCACCTTATAAATGTAGATAATTGGTCTCAAGAAAATTTCAAGGCCATAGATAATGTTTTAGCTAAAAGTATAAAAAAGAAAATAACACCAGATTCTCTTAGCAATAAACTTGATAGTTTTTTACTACACTCTGTATTGGGACCTTTATTATTACTTATTCTTTTGTATGTTATCTTTCAAACTCTATTTGAGTTTGCTGGCCCTTTTCAAGATTTTATCACAGATAGCTTTGATGGTATCGCTTCTTGGGTTACTACTTTAGGACTTAACGAAACCCTTCAAAGCTTTATAGTTGATGGAGTCATTGCTGGCCTTGGCGGAACAATTGTTTTTCTTCCTCAAATTATATTTTTATTTTTCTTTATAGGTATTATGGAAGAAACAGGCTACATGTCTCGAGTTGCTTATTTGCTAGATTCTTTTATGATTAAACTAGGTTTACCAGGGAAAGCAATTATTCCTCTTCTTTCATCTCATGCATGTGCTATTCCAGGAATTATGTCATCTCGTTCATTAAACAATGAAAGAGATAGAATTATCACTACTCTTATCGCTCCTTTAACTGCGTGTGCTGCACGATTACCTGTTTACGTACTTTTGCTAGCATGTTTTCTTCCTTTGAAATATCAAGGACTCGGACTTTTAGGACTTTATCTACTCGGAATACTTTCTAGTTTTATCATTGCTTTTATCATGAAATTTATTAAACCATCTACAAATGTTCAGTCTCATATTTTAGAATTACCAAGCTATCAATTCCCAAATATGAAAATGGTTTTAAAGAATGTTTGGAACAACGCTTTAGTATTTATTAAAAATGCAGGGACAGTGATTTTAGCATTAACGATAGTTCTTTGGGTTTTAACGTATTTTCCTAAAAGGACTGCTCCTAATGAAGGTATTGAACATTCTTACGCTGGTAAAATCGCCAATGTTATTCAACCTGCCTTTGAACCTCTTGGCTTTGATCATAAATTAACAGTCGCTTTAATTCCAAGTTTTGCAGCTAGAGAAGTCATGGTCTCAACAATGGCCACTGTTATGTCTGTAGATGATGCTGAGTCTGATTCAGGATTGGGAAAACTTAAAGAGAAACTTGCTTCACAATATAGTTTGGGAGTTTTCTTAGCTCTTCTTGTATGGTTTGTTTTCGCTCCTCAATGTATTTCTACATTTGCAGTTATCAAACGTGAAACTTATGGATATAAATGGCCCATCATTACTTTTGCTTATACTTTAGTTTTAGCTTATCTTTTGGCTTTTTTGGTGAAATCTTTAGTAGCTTAAGAGGGTAACCAGACTCTGAATCAATTTTTTTTATCTCACTTTTAGAAAATGGAAGATTTTCTTTAAAGCTAAATTCAATAGTGTCTTCTTTGAAATTATACTTTGTATCTAAAAGAGTTCTTATTTTTTTCACCGAATCATTGATAGATTTCTTACAATGCTCGCAAGTTATACCTTCTGCTTTATAGATAAAAGTATGATTTCCAAAAGACAAATTCAGTATGAAAAAAGAGAGAAGAAACTTATTCAGTACAAAGACCTTTTTCATCACCAGCGTCTAAATTGAAATAAATTTTTCTACCTACAGTGTCTCCAGATTCAAAATGATTGTAAAAAGTAGAATCTACTTTTCCACTAGATGCCTTTACTCTCTCTTGAATATACTCTTCTCCTGGCTTTAGCCTACCTGTAGAGGTTGTACAATGCCTCAAAGGAGGATCTGTATGCATACAAGGACCACGGCCATCTTGACCAAAATCCATTGTCATGTTCTTATAAATTATTCGAACGCCCTCTCCAGAATGTTCTCGTAAGCAAATCTTATCTTTTACATTATAATCATGAGGAACAGCATCACTTAAAACACCAATGATTAAAGTCGCTTCAACTGTTAAATTGAATTCAAACCTTGTTTCATTATTACTGTTCGATGAAATACTTGCTAAAAGTTTTACTTTTTCATTTTTAAAACTTGGGCTCATATCTTTAGTTTTAATTCGCAATGTAACTTCTTTTGATTCATTTGCGCTTAACTCAATTGATGCTTTATCCAAACTTACTTCAATATCATCAAAACTATTTTCTAAACTTATATTTACACTTCCACCAGGAAATGTTTCAAGAGCTTTTAAAGAGAATGGTATCATCACTTCTTCGTTTAAATTTAATTCAATATTAGGATTTGAGACTTCAAATACAATCGGTGCGGATTCTGAAGGAGGAGCATCTTCACCAGGCTCACCGTGATCTTCATCACTATCATCACTCTCTTTTAAAGTGGTTGTAGTTGACTCTATAACTGGTTTCACTTCTTCTTCTTCAATATTTAAAGATCCAACAGGTTTATCTAAACAAGCAGTCATTATTAATAAGAATAAAATTTTCATAATTCATTTTAGCGAAATTTTATTCAAATTAACGAAGGAGGAAGCTTTTATCCTAGTCTTTAGAAACTTGAGGAAGTTTTAAGACCAATAAAAATGGAATTAAAAGCAATACGCAACCAATTAAGTATGGATAAGCTGATCCATATTTCCAATAAATAACACTAGCTACTATTGGCCCAATAACTCGTCCTAAAGATCCAAGAGATCTAAATATTCCTATTGCTTCACCTTGTTTTTGTTCTGGAGCATAAAAAGAAGCCAAACTAGTCATACAAGGAACAATCATCGCTGAACCAATAGCTAAGAAGAATAAACCAATAAAAAGAATCAAACTAGACTGAGCAAAAGAGATAGCTAAAAGACCAGGAACAAGCAGTAGAAGTCCCATAAGTACTACCTTTGCTTCCCCTATTTGATTTGCTTTTCTTCTAACAAAACCACCCTGAACAAGTGCTAGAACCAAACCAATAAATACAAACATCTTAGCATTATCAAGAGAGGTATAACTTAATCTTTCAAAGGCAAGAAAAGTAAGAGTGAACTCCATTCCTGAAAAAGCTGCAATGAAAAAGAAGTTTGCAAGATTGGTTTGATTCAATCCTTTATAAGGAAGAGTTTTAAAAAGTTTAAAAAGATTTGATGTTCTAAAATGTTCTTTTTGAAAATTTTCTTTAGGTAAAGTTTCTTTAAATCTTTTTGAGATCATCCAAAGATTAATAAAACTCAAGATTGCAGCGAATAATGCAGGTGCTGAGAATGGATTTAATCCTAAATTAGGAAACATTAAATCTAAACGTACAAGAGAAAGAATTCCTCCTATAGCTGGACCAAAAATGAATCCAAAAGCAAAAGCAATCCCTACAAATGCCATTCCTTTAGATCTTCTTTTCTTATCAGTAATATCAGAAACAATTGCAGTTGCAGTAGAAAGATTTCCTCCCATTAAACCACCTAAGATTCTTGAAATTATTAATAATAAAAAACTTCCAGAAAAAATCCAAATAATATAGCTTACCATTAAGCCAAAAACTGTTGAAAACATGACTGGTTTTCGTCCAATTCGATCAGACAAACTCCCCCAATAAGGTGCTGCTATAAATTGAAGTAAAGAATACAGAGCTCCGAGAATTCCTCCAAATAAGGCTATAGGCCTAAAATTCAACTCACCTGTAGCACTACTCATAGCACTCAAGGATTCGATATTTCCCCACAACATTTTTAAGATTGAACTCTCTGGATCAACTTCTAAGTAATACTTTATAAGTTCTGGGAATAGAGGAAAAATAATTGAAAACCCCATAAGATCTAGAAAAATAGAAAGAAAAACAATCTTTAAAGTCTTCTTTGTTTCTTTTTCTAAAGGTGGTGAAATTTGTTCCTGCACAGGAATCTCCTTTTTAATTTTTTCTTGATCTAGAGGGTAATAAAGATTTCTTTTATCTTCTTCTGAGCCATAAATATGTGTTGAAATAAAATGAGCATAATCATTAACCCATTGATCCTCATCGTTAGGACATGGAACAGCTATAATTTCAGTTCCATACTCTTCAACTTCTTCAGGTAATTCATTTCCAATCTCATCTGTTGTTTCTAAACAATCAACAGTAAAACTTGGGCAAGCAACAACTATTTTTTTCGAACCATCTTTTGCAAGATCCTCTACATACTCATCAGTCGCAGGCCCTAACCATTGTTCTGAACCAAACCTCGATTGAAAAGTGAAATGTATTTTCTCATCACTGATATCTAATCTTTCTTTAATTAAGAAAAATGTTTCATAGCAATGCTCATAATAAATATCTTTTTTTTGTAAAACTCTTCTTAAAGGGATTCCGTGAAAAGAAATAACTAAATCATCATACCCTTCCTCTAAACTTTTCTTAATATTTCGAACGTAACAATCAATAAAACATTTAGCATTATGATAACTTCTCACAAAATTAATATTAGGAAAGTTCACTAATTGCTTTGCATCTTTAGCAACCGCATCAAAAACCGAAGCAATCGTACTCTCTGAATACTGTGGAAATTGAGGTAAAAGCAAGACTTGATCTGCTCGACTAGACTCATCTTCCTGCTCCCAGGCAGCAAAGACATCAAGTGGCTTAGGCTTAGTTAGTAAGAAACAAAGATTTAATTCAACTTCATCACTTTCAAGTTTCTTTTTTAATTTATCTACAAAGTCTTCAGATATGGATATCAAAGGAAAGGATTTATTTTTATCATCCCAAATCCTTGAATATAACTTCGCTGAGTTTTTGGGCCTAAAAGGTAAGACGAAACAATTTAATATAATCTTCCATAATAGAGGGTTGATATCTACAACTCTCGGATCTCCAAGGAATTCTTTTAAGAAGGTTCTAACATCTTTAGTACTAGGAGATTTAGGAGAACCTAGTTGCCCTATAACAACTTTCGTTTTTTTCATTGATATAAATTCTCTAAAGCTTTTTCTAGAGTATTAAATTTAAAATCATACCCAAACTCCAGAGCTCTTTTAGGAGCTACTTTTTGCCCATCTAAAAGAATAGTCGACATTTCTCCAAATGCAATTTCAGCAGCAAAAGAAGGCATCGGTAAAAACGTTGGTCTTTTTAAAACTTTCCCTAAGCATTTAGTGAAAACTTTATTAGAAACAGCTCCTGGCGCTACAGCGTTGATCACTCCTTTAAAATGATCTTTCTCAGCAGTCGTTATAAATAATTCTCTTAGATCTTCTACATGAATCCAACTCATTATCTGCTTTCCTGAACCAATAGCTCCACCGCCTCCCATTTTAAATGGTAACTCCATTTTAGAAAGCGCTCCACCTTCTCGTCCAAGAACGATTCCCACTCTTAAGATACTATGTCTAATGTTTTCCGGTAAATGTTCTTGAACTACCTTCTCCCAATCCATACATACTTTAGATAAAAAATCGACTGGCTCTAATAAAGTATCTTCATCTACAGCATCATCTTCTTCTCTATTTCCATAAATTCCAATCGCAGAAGTCGAGATAAATGTATCAATATTTTCTTTGCTCTCAATAAGCCCTTGAATTAAATTTTTCGTTCCAATAATTCTTGAATCATAAATGCTCTTTTTTACCTTATCCGTCCATCTCTTGCCTGCGATGTTTTCACCCATAAGATTCATCACAACATCTACATTCTTAAATGCTTTGGTAGGAGCTATTTCTTTAACTGGATTCCATTTAATATACTCAACTTGATCACCTAAAGATATGGCGGCTCTTGGTACATTTCTGGTTAGCACTTTTACCGAGTGCTTTCTTTTCAAAAGCTTCTCCACTAATCCTTTTCCGACAAATCCAGTTGCTCCTGTCAATAAAACATTCATATTTTTCCTTAGGTTGAATTTATTTGAGATTAGCATTCTTCAAGTCAAAATTAAATCATTTATCTCCACTTATATTCTCTTTCCGCCTAGATTTTTTTTAGAATTCTCATACAATAAATCTATGATTAAACCGATAAACTTGATCTTTAGTCTTTTTCTCTTTTTTTCTCTAGGACTTAAGTCTCAAGATTCATTTTTTTCCATAGATATTCCAGGAACGATTTACACTGGGAGTTGGGGTTCTAGTCCTGCGCAAAAAAAAGTCATAGAAGATTTACTGACCCAAGTTCAAGATGAAGGCCGATCTCAGATGGCAAAAATAGAAGTTTCTGACTTTCTTCAAGGGAGTGCTGATACGAGTGCTTTTGCAGGGTCTTTTCTGGGAACAGATCATAATAATAAATTTAAGAAGTTTCTTGTCGGTGGTAACTTAGCTGTAAGTTATAAAGGGAAAGGTTTAACACCTTTTGATTTAGTAGGTGGAGGCTTTGATGAGAGTTCAGTAGAAGGACTTGCCGCTGGAGCATCTCTTATGGCGGGAATTAATATTAATAAAAGAAGTAGTATATTACTAAACGGAATGAAGTTAAAGTTTATCGATGGAAATTTTTCTCTTGATTCTATCAATTTAGGTGCAAGGTGGAGATATTCTTTTTTAAACTTAAACTCAAAGAAAAAAGAAAACCCACTTTTTTCATGGCAAGGCTACTTTCTTCACTTCGGTGTTCAATACTCAAAGCTTGCTTTAGATTATTCAAAAAAATTAGAAATTGTTCAGAATATCAATCAAAGTGGTGTGAATGCTATTGCTAACTTTTCAAGTTTGGCAAAAGTAGATATCGACGTTAACACAATTAGTGTTCCTGTAGAACTTTCAACTTCATTTAAAGCTTTATATTTTCTAAACCTTTATGGTGGAGGTGGAATGAATTTTAATTTTGGATCAAGTGAGGGTAATGCCAATCTTAGCAACGCGAGCATACAAGTCACCGAAGTTTCAGGCCCAAATACTGCAACAACTACAGCTCAAGCAAGGCTTGGAAGCAAAGAGAGTCCAAGCGTGATAGTACCGCATCTTTTTATTGGCCTTCAAATAAATGTTCTAAATTTTAAAATCCTAACGCAATATAATCTTTCTATAGGAAATGGTTCTCAGAACATTGGCGCTGGGTTGAGGCTTTCTTTCTAATTTTTTTTCTAAATTTATAAGGATCATAAAAATTTCCATATTCCCATATCCCAACTCTTCTTTTCATAGCATAAGATTGAGCAGTTAAATATTTTATCTTATCTTTCATTGTATAAAATTGAGTAAACCAATAAACGACACTTTGACCTTGCTTGATCATTTCAAAATTCAAATTTTTATTGCCTGAAATCAAAAAACCCAAAATTCTTTTATATCTATCTCTACTTTTCCATTTTAAAATCATTGTTTTTTTCTTAATTAATTTTTTTAGGGTAAACTTAGAAAGCTTACCTATATTAATGCACTTTTGTTCATTACCACCTGTTTGCTCTAACTCTGGAGCATCAATATACATCAAGCGTACTTTCTCGATCTTATCATCAAGAAGTACTTTAACTGTATCTCCGTCTAGAACTTCTAGGATCTCGACCTCTTTTGAGCTAAAACCTCTTAAATAGCTCATTAGCAGCCAGATCATGCCTATTATCAAAAACGGATAAATATTATCTGTATTGAATATAGTCTTTGCTAAATTGATCATTCTTTACTAAATCTGTTGCATTATGAGTGATGTGAGAAGTGAAAATAAGAAATATTTCAATTTTGAATTAGTCCATAAAGACAAAAATTCTAATGCGAGAGCCGGAGTCATCAAGACTCCACATGGAGAAATTCCAACTCCAATATTTATGCCAGTTGGAACACATGGGACAATCAAGGCCTTGCAACCAAAAGTTTTAGAAGAACATGATATTCCTATTATTCTTTCAAATACTTATCACCTTGAGATTAGTCCTGGCTCTAAACTTATTAAAAAAGCAGGAGGACTTCATAAATTCATGAGTTGGGATCGCCCCATACTTACCGACTCCGGAGGCTTTCAAGTATTTTCTCTTCAAAATAAATCTATAAAAGAAGAAGGAGCTGAATTTAAATTACCAAATGGTAATAGTATTTTGCTAAGTCCAGAGTCTTCAATTGAAATTCAACAAAATCTTGGCTCTGATATTATGATGGCATTTGATGAGTGCATCCCTTATCCCGCAACAGAAAAATATACAGCAAACTCTATAAAAAGAACTCATCGTTGGCTCGATCGATGCGTCAATGCATGGACAAATCCGAAACAATCTCTTTTTGGTATTATTCAAGGTTCAACTTATAATCATTTTAGAAAAGAATGTGTTGATGAAGTTTGCTCTAGAGATTTACCCGGATATGCAATAGGAGGAGTTTCGGTAGGCGAAGGGCCTGAGTGGATGGAGAAAATTGTTTCTTATACCGCTCCACTTATGCCCGCTGATAAACCTCGTTACGTTATGGGTGTTGGTAACCCTGAAGATCTTTTTATGATTTGGGAACATGGTGTAGATATGTCTGATTGTATAATCCCCACTAAGTTTGCAAGAGGTGGTACAGTATTTACCAATAGAGGTAAGATTAGAATAGCACACAAAAACTACAGAAGAGATTTTTATCCTCTAGAACCAAATTGTGATTGCTATACTTGTAAGAACTTTACGAGATCTTATATAAAACATCTTTTTGATTCAAATGAAATATTAGGCGCAATTTTAGTAACCACTCACAATATTGCTTTTTATGTAAACCTTGCAAGAAGAGCAAGGCAAGCAATACTAGAAGATCGATTTTTGGAATTTAAATCTGAATTTCTGAAAGGTTATCAAAAGCAAAAATAAAAAGACGCTGAAAAAGATTCCTAATAAAAATGAAGGTAAATAGCTTGGTGGTTCTTGATCTTGAATTGAACCCAATAGTCCACATCCATCAAATCTTTTAGGATATAAATATGTTAAAGCATCAACATCATCTGGCCCTAAAGCAAATCTTTTAGGAGTTGGAGTCCAGAACATTAAATTTCCATCATTTACAGAATGCCCTATCCCTACCGCATGTCCTATTTCATGAGCAATAACAGCAATTTTTTCTTCTTCAGTTAAACTAGGGAAAGGAGTACTCGGAGTATCATTTATAAGAATCATGGAACCAAGTAAATTATTTCCAGAGATATTATTAGGAAGGGTAATTGCAAGAACTGAAGCAGGAGAACCTCCTCCAATAGAGAAGTTTGCTGTATTATCATTACAAGCAATAACGATGTCCGTAACTTTAGGTATTGGATTTGATACACCAGAACAGGAAACGGTCGAACTTTGATTCACGCAAAGCTTTCCTGTCGAAAATAAAGAATTAGAAGTATTAAATGTTTTGGCATTTTCTAATTTTAGCCTACTAGTTGTTACCTCATTCCAGTAATTATCAATCGCGGGAGTTATATAACTAATAATATCACTAATTGAAACTCCTGCATTCGCACACGTTGAATTAGAAGCTACTCTTACTTTAACTGTTGAATCTTTAAAGTAAGCAGCAGTTGAACTCATATAAGTGCCGGCATAAAGTGAAGCTGAACACAAAAGAGTTATTAATATTTTTTTCATAAGATTTCCTCTTCTTCTAATTCTTTCTTCACTTCTTCTTTCACTTCTTCTTTCACTTCTTCTTTCACTTCTTCTTTCACTTCTTCTTTAACTTCTTCTTTCACTTCTTCTTTAACTTCTTCTTTAACTTCTTCTTTAACTTCTTCTTTAACTTCTTCTTTAACTTCTT
>JAHDBN010000013.1:0-37578 GCA_020630335.1 Bacteriovoracaceae bacterium | reverse complement strand
CTACAGGTAGAACCTTTTCTTTTTTCCCCATATCAAAATAATAATTTAACATCACTCCATAATTGCGATCTCTTTTCTGACTATCAAATATAGACAGAAAGCCTACTTTAAGATCTAAAGAAAACTTTCCAAGCAAGACTTCAACTCCAACATCTAATGTATTATTAATAGAGCTTCTTAGTGATGCACTTGAAAAGAAAGTTCCTTGGTTAGAAGGTAATTTTTCTATCTTTGTTTCTTTAGATTTTAACATATTGAAAAAAACAGTTGACCCTACAAAAGGTCTAATCATAGGAAATAAGCGATAATAAGCAGCAAACTCAAGACCAAATTTAAATTCACTGATTAATCCGTCCTCACTCTCTCTAGGAAAAGTAAAATAGGAATCAATTTGATAACTTAACTTTGATGGATTCGCTAACTCAAGCCCAATCCCGATGGCCGGAGAAAAATCAAATCCAATTTCTCCTCCCTTACCCGTTTCTTGGTATCGATTAGGAGAAAAACTAAACATCCCTACACCAAGTTTTAAGTTTTTCCATTTACTCTTTGATTTAAAAATAGCCGGGCGAGAATTATCAAATAAAAAATCATAAACTTTTTTATCTTTAACTACTTCTTCTCTCTTAACAGGCTCCTGAACGGTTTCAGGAATATCACTTAGCTGATCTGAATTTACTCGCTTTTCTAGATTTTCTAATTTTTTATTTAAATCTTTGGATACTTCTTTTTTCTCTTCTATTTTTTCTTCTTCTGAAATCTCTTCTTCCTCGATAATTTTATCTTCAATAACCATTTTATCGATAAGAATAACTCCATCAATTTTCATGGTGTCTAGTTCTACTTTTCTATCCTGAGAAAAAGTAAGTAGGGAAAAAAAAAGCAAGAAGATAATCTGTTTCATAACTTAAATTAGTTTAAAGAAGTTTTCCTGATTTTCCTAATTGTTTTCTCTGCCGTATCATTTTTTTATCTTGTCTCAAAAGGTAATAAATTATGTTTGAAAATCTCTCCATTTCTAAAGAACTTATCCCAAATGACCCTAGGTTTGGTTGTGGCCCATCTTTGGTATCAACTAAAGCGCTTAACGACCTTGCAAGTACCGGAGTAAGCTTATTGGGTACGAGTCACAGGAAGCCAAAAGTAAAAAATTTAGTCAAAGAAGTTCAAGAAGGGCTAGCGAATTATTTTGATTTAACAGATCATGAAATTATTTTAGGTAATGGAGGAGCAACATTTCTATGGGACATGATTGCACTTGGAATGGTTGAAAAATCCTCAAAACATCATGTATGCGGTGAATTTTCAAACAAGTGGTATAAAGCTCATTCTCAAGTTCCATGGCTAGAAACAAGTCTCGAAAATGTAGAGTATGGCCAAGGGTTAATTCCAAGTACTGATGAATCATGTGATCTCATTGCTTTAACATTAAATGAAACTTCGACCGGTGTTCAAATGACAGGTGTTCCATCAAGCAATGATAAAACACTAATCTGTATGGATGCGACAAGTGGAGCAGGACAAATAGAATGTGATCATAAAAATGTAGATTTCTATTATTTCTCTCCTCAAAAAGTTTTCGCAGCTGAAGGTGGTCTTTTTATAGGTTTTCTCTCTGAAAAAGCAAAAGACAGAGCTATGAAAATTAACTCTGATAAAAATCGCTATATTCCAACTATTATGAACTGGAAGTTAGCAATTGATAACTCTGCTAAAAATCAAACGTATAACACTCCTAGCGTATCAAATCTTTTCTTGCTTAATGAGCAAATAAAAGAAATGAATAAACTTGGAAGATCCAAGGTTAATGAGATGGCTGAATTAAAAGCTCAACATATTTATTCTTGGGCTGAATCAAAACCTTATCTTAGTTGTTTTGTAAAAGATGATTCATATAGATCAAGATCTGTTGCTACTATTGATGTTGATGAAAAAATCACAGTAACCGATTTGAGTCAAAAACTTTCTGATCTTAATATTGCAAATGGTATCGACTCTTATAGAAAATTAGGTAGAAATCAATTTAGAATTTCTTTGTTTCATAATATAACTTTAGAAGATCTAGAAAAACTTACGGCACTTCTTAGCTATTCGATAGAATCTACTCTTTAAACCTAGAAGTTCTTCATCCACTCATACATATGATAATGCTCGGAGTTCATACCAAGCTTTTCGTAAACTTTAATGGCATTTAAATTCGTTTTATCAACATAAAGTCTTAGCCCTTGTAATTCATCATCCTGAATGACATCATTTTTTAAGGTCTGATACATTTTAGAAAAAACTCCTTTTTTTCTATGAGGCTTCAATACAAACACTGAGTGAATCCATAGCACATTCCCAGCTCTCCAATCACTCCATTCTTTCAAAACCAATAAACAAGCACATGCTTGCTCACCATCTTCTGCTATCAAATAAAAGCCTATTTCAGGATTGGTTAAAATATGCTCTACCCCTTTACCTACGATCTTTTCATCTAAACTAAGCTCTTCACTTTCTTGAGCCATTCTCACTTGGGATGCAACGATAAACATTTTATCTTTAGATGATGCTTTTCTTATTTTCATTTATAACCTCAAATACCAAATAGGCAGTATTTATATCATATTTTAACTCGAATGTTATTAAGTGTAAGTGTCATAAGCTCAAAGGCCTCTCTAAAATAAGAAAATATTAATATCCGAGGAGAACTATATGACAAATATCATTATTAGCGTTGTGCTAAGTCTTTCAATGCTTGGTTTTACAAAAAGCAAGGTTAAGCAAAAACCTATTCAGCACAAAAGTGCTAAAGCAGTATTTCCAGATGTAAAAGTTGCTACTTATAAAATTACTTATGATTTAAAAAAAGAAACAGCAAAAGTTCATACAAAAATCGTATTTGAACAATCTCAAGATGGTTATACTTTCTTTGATCTCGTACCTGAGACTGATTTTATGGAAATCGATGGTAAGAAAGCGCAATTAGAAGATAAAAGAATTGAAGGTGTTACGAAGTTTAAAGTAACAAATAAACAAATTAAAGCAGGAGAACATACTCTTGAAATTAAAAACTCATTTGATAAGCTCATTGATTTTGGAACTCAAGGTGTAAAAAGTGCTTTTTGGATGTCTGATCTAAGTGATAGAAGATATTTAGAACAATTCATTCCTTCTTCTTTTGAATACGATCAAGTGAAGATGTATTTTGAAGTACAAATTTTAAATGCCAACAAAGAACATAGATTATTCACGAATGGTAAAATTACTAAATTAGCTAAAAATCATTTTAAGGTGAAATATCCTTCTTTCTATACAACTTCTTCTATTTTTTATCACTTAGTACCTGAAGGAAGTTATAAGATTAGAGAATTTGATTACAAATCGATAGATGGAAGAACTATTCCTATTACAGTTTATAAGAAATCTACGTCCTCTAATAGTCTCTTGAAATTTAAAACTGCTACACTTAAATACATGGCCCAATTAGAAAAAGATTTTGGTCCATGGCCTCATGATTTTTTCATTGCTTATGGGGTCTCACCTTTTCAAGGAGGAATGGAATACGCTGGAGCAACGTGGACATCTTTTAGAGCATTAAGACATGAGATGGATCACTCTTACTTTGCGAGAAATATTATGCCAGGAAGAGGAAACTCAGGGTGGATTGATGAAGCAATTGCTAGTTGGGGAGATGATGACTATCCACAATACTCAACACCAAAAGCGACTGGAGTTGCAAGTCACTCTCCTTACAGAAGAACGACTGATAGAAATGCTTATGGCCCAGGTAGTGTTTTGCTTGGAGTTTTAGATAAAAAATTCGACTCAAAAGGCGGTTTAAAACCATTTCTTAAGGATTATTTTGAAAGAAATAAAGAAACAGTAATATCAACACCTTTCTTTCAAAAAGAAATGGAAGATTATTTCAATACTAATCTTGCTGAATTTTTCGACAAATATATCTATAGAAAAAGAAGCACTAGAGGTGGATTCGGACTCTCTCAAAAAAGTAAGACTCGACACCCTTTTCACAAAAAACACAGTTATAAAGACTTAAAAGCCTTTTTATAGATTAAAACTAAAGCTACAGGAATGTATAAAAACTATACATTCCTGTAGATCTTACAATACAAGTCTTTCCAGTTAAATTTCTAGATACAATAGTAAAATGAAATATTTGTTTACTTTGATTATCTTCTCTTATTCATCATTTTCGTACGTTTATCCGAGTTTGAACTACGCTATCAACAAAACTCTTGAAACGAATAAAAAGATTGTTATTTCGATAGGATTTGAAGCTTGCCCACCCTGCAAAGCATACAAGAAAAATTTCTTAGCAGGTAATCATAGTAATGATGATGTAAAAAAAGATTATTACTTTGTAAATATTGATACTGACTTTTTAAAAAGATCAGGAGTAGATCTAGAGAAGCCAACTAAAGATTGTAACTTAAAAAGAACAGTTCTTGGTAATGAGATTTTAAATCAAGAAAAAATTTATAAATGCTTTTATAATAGTGGTGAACTTGTCACTGAAGGTTTTCCTTATACTCTAGTTTTTGATCCAAGCGATCAAAGTATTTACAAAATCAAGTCAGAGAAAAGCTCAGCAAAGCTTCCTTATGATAAACTTACAAGTACACTAGCATTTGAAAGTTATTCTCCAGAGATAGGAGTTGAGCTGAACAAGCAATTAAAGGCCATTACGAATAACAATGTATATAAAAAAATCTCTTTAGAAGAATTAAGTACGCAATATTTAGAAACTTTAAAAGCTAAATAAACGCTCTAGATCTTTTCTCACACTCACTTTTATACCAATTGTAGTACTTAAGTTCCGTAGGAGTAAAGGTATCGAAATCGAGTAAAACTTCTTCTAGGCCTATAAAAACTAGCGTTCTAAATTTCAAGAAACCTTTAAATTCTGGATGCTTTTCAACAATAACGATATTTTCATGTCGAATACCAAATTTATGATCAAAGTAAAGCCCTGGTTCTATAGAGACAACCATCCCTTCATATAATGGTAAGTCACTAACGGTAGATAACCTCACTCCAGGTTCATGAACATGTACCCCTACTCCATGACCTAACCCATGAGCATAATCAAGACCTTCTTGATAAAGAGGTTGTCGAGCAAGCATGGAAATAGATCTACCTTTGGTCCCTTTTTTAAAAACTGCTGACTCTGCTTGAATTTGAGCTCTTACAACTAAACTATAAGCTTTTTTATATTCATTAAACATCGGATGCTCAATATTATTCTCATCAGCTAGAAAAGTTCTTGTTGTGTCTGTAGCTAGTCCACTTTCAAAGTAACCACCAGAATCTAATAAAACCAAGTCATTTTTGTTAATAATCCTACTACTTTTGGGATCGCTATAATGAATGATAGCACCATGCTCTCCCGCTCCACTGATAGTATTAAAGCTTTGTTCTGTAGAACCGTATTTTTGATAAGAAATAGTCGTTTGTTTATAAAGATCTAACTCTGAGATCTCATTATTAGATTGAACCTCATTTTTACACCATTTGATAGTATCAAATATTGCTTGATCTCCAAGATTAAAAATTCTCTCATATTCAGGAACTTCCACTGACAATTTAATATTTTTAATAAAAGTTAAACCTGTTCCTGCTTCTAATTGAATATTTGATTTCTTTAAAACTTCAAGGTCATTTAAAGTACTAAAGTTTTTATCATACTTAATACTGGAAATATCTAATTCCTTAATAAGATCATGTAAAACTTCATCTATATTACTTTTATATGTAAAAACTTTTATTAAATCATCATGCTTATTAAATTTGATATTCTCTTGAACAATTAAAGAAATCTGATCTTTAGTTACAATTGCTTTGGAAAGAAAGGAACTAAGAAAACTTAAATGATATCCTCTTAAGTTTGTAATCCAAGACACATCATCTATGGCTGAAAGAAAAAGTGCTTCATTATCTAAAAGCTCACAACGCTTGAGTCTATCTTTAACATTTTGCCCTAAAAGCTTTGAATCTATTTCTTGCACAGTAGGAAAATCTGTTTTTTGATTAAAATCAATTTCTTCTAGGAATTTGGATTCATTCACTAAAATAGTTTCAAAATTATCTTGAATCATTTCAGCGTGACTTATAGGGGTTCTTTCTGGAATAACCCCAAAACTTTTAACATTATTTTCATTAGCAAGATCTAAAGCCTTAAGGAATATCCGCTCTTCGTTCGTGCATTTATGAATAACCACATCTTCACATTCAACCTCTTCATCTGCTTGCAGATGATACCTTCCATCTACAAATAAGTGTGCCTTTCCACCTATAAGCAACACATCAGCTGTAGAGCCTGTAAATCCGGTTACATAAAATCTCAAGTTATTCCATAGAGGAACGTATTCACTAATAAACTGATCAAAGCTAGGAACGTATAAACAATCAGCATTAAGCTCCTGAATAATACGATTTAGAGTCTTTATATTTTTTTGAATCTGACTTATTGATAAATTCATTACTTCTCCATCTCATAAAATAAATCTATAATACAATTTATCATGCATTACTCGGAATATCTAAAATTAGACAAAATCTTAGAAGCACAATTTCTAGAAAGCAGTAAAAAGCAAAAGCCTGCTCACGATGAAATGCTTTTCATTATCATTCATCAAGTTTATGAACTTTGGTTCAAGCAAATTCTTTTTGAATTAGAATCGATAAGAACGATTTTTAAAAAAGAAATTGTTGATGATCAAGAACTTGGAGTTATTGTCTCAAGAATCTCTCGATGTAATAAAATTCTTAAACTTCTTGTTGATCAAGTTTCTATCATTGAAACAATGACACCTTCAGCATTTTTAGAATTCAGAGATTTACTAAATCCAGCTTCAGGCTTTCAAAGCTTACAGTTTAGAAAATTAGAAACTATTTTAGGCTTAAAACTCGAGGATAGATCTCAAATAGAAAGAAAGTTTTTTAATTCAAGATTAAAACCAAACGAACAAGCAGAACTAAATAAAGCTTTAAGCGAAAAATCATTAAAAGAATTAGTAAATTCTTGGCTTTCTAGATTAGAGTTAATTGACACCAAAGGTTTTTCGTTCTGGAAAAACTTCAAGCAAACAGTTGATATCATGCTAAAAAATGATTCGAATACAATTAAAAATAATAAAACATTAAATGATATTGAAAAGGATATAGAAATAAAAAATCTTGAAAGTATTAAAAGTTCTTTTAATGTCTTATTTAATCAAGATGAGTATGAAAAAGCAGATTTTAGTTTATCTAGAAGATCTATGCTTGCAGCTTTATTTATTACAACCTATCAAGACTACCCTCTCATGCATTTACCTTATAAAATAATTAGTTCACTCTTAGAAATGGATGAATGGATTACTAAATGGCGTTATGCTCACGCTTTAATGGTAAAAAGAATGCTCGGACAAAGAATTGGAACAGGAGGATCTTCTGGTCATGAATACTTAAGAAAAACAGCTGAAAAACACGTTTTATTTGCTGATTTTTTCAAACTTAATACATTTCTTATTCCAAAATCAAAAAGACCAGAACTTCCCAAAGAAATTCAAGAACTTCTAGGATATCACTATCAAGTTTCTAAGAGATAAGATGTATAAAGAATATTTTACTCATTCTCTTAAAAACCTAGATAAAACATTAGCCTTTCAAGCACATAGTCATCATTTATGGCCTGATATTGCTTATGAAGGAATGAAGGAATATTGGAAGGATTCAACAACCTTAATTGATAAGAAGTGGAATAAAATCTTCAATGAAGTTATTCCTAAATCACAAAATATTTTAAAAAATTTATTTCATCTAGAGGATCCAAATCAAATAGTCTTTGCCCCTAATTCTCATGAACTAAGTTATCGTTTTCTTTCTAGTTTTGATTTGAAAAATTTAAAAATCTTAACAACAGATTCAGAGTTCTATTCTCTAGACAGACAACTAAGACGCTTCCACGAAGAAGGTACTGAGATTAATTTCTTTAAAATTACTCATGGGAATAGTTACAAACTAAAAGAATCTTTATTAAAAGAAGTTGAGGATTTTAAACCTGATATTATCATTTTAAGTCAATGCTTTTTTAACTCAGGTTTCTTTTTAAAAATCACAGATCTAGAATCTTTATGTTTTTCAATAGATCCTGATGTTAAGATCTTGATTGATGGATACCATTCTTTATTTACCAGGCCAATGAGCTTGTATCACTTAGCTCAAAGAGCATATATTACTGGCGGGGGCTACAAATACGCTATGGCCGGTGAGGGAGCTTGCTTCTTAATTACTCCAACAGATTGTAATTTGCGTCCTAAAAACACAGGCTGGATGGCTGAAATTCAAAATTTATCTAATATGAAACAAGATAAAGTTTTTTATCCCCAAGATGCTTCAAAGTTCTCTGGATCAACTTTTGAACCAAGTGGACTTTATAGACTTAATGCAGTCTGGGATTTATTTATAAAAAAAGGTATCACTCTTGAAAAAATCCATAAACATGTTTTAGAACTTCAAAATACCTTCCTTGAAAAAACTAAGAAATCATTATTTTTTAAAAACGCTACTCTTTTGCTTAATGATAGAAATAACCACGCTCATTTTATAGCTGTAAAATTTATTGATGAGAAAGAAGCATCTGAGGCTTTTGAGAAACTAACCAATCTCAATATTTTAATTGATAAAAGAAAAAATATTCTTCGCTTTGGCTTTAGTATTTATCAAAGCTTAGAGGACGTTGAAGAAATGTTTCAAAGGTTATCGTAATGAATATCACATTTGAAAAAGTAGATATTCATAATGCTAATCATAAAAAAGCATGGCTAGACTTCTCTTTAAACACTGATGCCAAAAAAGAATGGATGATCCGAAAACCTGAACAAGGATATGGAGGGCCAACAGATCCTAATGATTTTGAAGAAAACTTTTCAGGAATTTCTAAGTATGCAGAATCAAAACATAGCTACCTCGTTAAGTTAGAGGAAAGCTATATCGGAATATATGATATTCATATTAACCACTCTCAGTGTCGTCATCAAGATGGCATTGTTGCCTGGCCAGGCATTCTTATCTCAAAAGAAGAAAATAGAGGAAAAGGTTTAGGAAAAAAAATGTTTTTACATTTATTTAATACTGCAAAAAAACTAGGATGCACACATATTGAAGCAGCTCCTTTCGAATTCAATCAGAGATTAAAAGATATTCTTTTAAAGTATAATTTTAAAAAGATTGCAGAACAAAAAGATTTAACCTTTCAAGATGGAAAGTGGTACAGTAGTGAACATTACTTACTAGATATTAGAAACCTTGATTAATTACTTTCTCTCTTCCTTTAAAATATAAATAAGTACTCCCAGTCTTATCTAGTGCCAAAATAATCAAAGTAATAATCTTGGCCAAGGTTTTTTGCTGTGCTCCACCAATATACATATTACCAACTATTCTACCCTGACAAAAAAGATTATAAGAAAAGACTCCAAGAACTAAACTCTTGATACTAGACCATACACCATAAGCACTATTATAACGTAGCCGATCAACTGATTTATCACCTGACTTAAAACCTATTAAATTATCGTGATGCTCTTCTTCATAAGCTGCTTTTACACTTAGAATCTTTTGAAAAGAATCAATAAAATCTTCAGAATAATTATTGATTTCAGTGTAATTATTTTCAACTAAAATATTTTTTATTTCTAAGCTAGCATCTTCACTCTTATCAATTCGCTCTACTAATTTTCTCACATCTTCATTTTTTAAAAGAGCTTTCACTATTGCCTCAGCAATCTTATTTAAATCATCTTTCGTTTTAATTTGCTCCATAAAAAAATATTTATAACCGGCCATATCAATGACATTCGAAAGCATTCCCGCTGAATACTTCACCAAGACTTTAGTAAAATTCTTTAAGCCTTCAGCTGTTATGACATTAGTACCTATATAAGTTGATAATGCAGTCATGAATAATTCCCAAGAAAGAACTTTGAAAGATTCCTTTTCCCATCTTTCCTCTTTTTCTTTATCAAAAATTTCCATTACTCCAAACGTTCCAGTGACTGTTGCTAACGAAACTCCATAGATCAGCCACTTCCATTCATCTAAAGCATTCCTTAACCGATCCGGCCTTAAATTTCTTGCCTTACAGCTTAACTTTTGATTTCTGTAAATAGATTCTTCTTTAATAGCTTTTTGTATATCTCCATGAACGTCTAAACGCTTAGAACGTAACCCTTTAGATTTTTTATCAATAAGCTCTAGTTTTTTTAAAACTTCACTAGATTTCAACGATTTTTTTTTGAAATCACCTTTTTTTACTTTATAGATATCCTCTAAATTATTTAAAAGTTTTAATCTATCCACATCTTTTTCATGATGTATCAAATATACTAAATCAAAAAAATCTTTCGCATCCTTCTCACTTTTTATCCTAGAGCTTAAAAGATCTCCCTTTTGTCGTATTAAATTGGCTTCCATTAAAGAAACTTTCCCTAAGTAACTTTCACGTTTCAAGGATTCTTTTACCAAAAAATCATTTTTAAATTTCTTTGCTATATACTTACTCTTTCTATTTATTCCATTTTTTATATTCTCTGCCTTTAGTACTTGCTCTTCGACCTTTTTTACTAATTCTAAACTTCCCTCTCGATTATAATCCTTAGATTCTTGAATTCTGTTCTTCCATGATTTTAAGTTTCTTTCTGAAATAAAACCTTGTTCTAACCCATCTGTAAGCGCAAGTGTGAGATTTTCAAGAACATCTTTTTGTAGAACTTCACTTTTCCAGATCCTAAAACTTTCAAGACTATTAAAATAAGATTTTCTAAATTCAGTTTTTTTTCTAGATAAATAACTCTCACAAGGACGAGCTGAAGCGACAAGGCTTCCTATTAGAAGATAAATTAATAAACTTTTCACCTTTGAATATTATAATAAGTTAAAAGAAAATCTACCTTGCTAGATAGATATTGCGACTATTTTATGCCTTATAATTTTTTAATTTTTCTGAGAATAACTCTTTAAACCTCATTCCTCTTTTTTCAAAGTTTTGAAATTGATCATAAGAAGGAAAACCGGGACTAAATAATACTATATCTCCCTCTTTAAACTTATTTTCATTGAAAATGTCACCCATTTCTGAATAACCACTAATATTAAAAACTTCTTTGAGTAAATTCTTAGATTCTCCATATAAAAAGATTTGCTCTTTTGAAATATACTCAAGTATTTCTTTAAATTCTGAAACATCATCAGATCTTAGCTTACCTCCTAATAATAGCTGGATTTTGCTTTTATCCGTAAAAGATTTAATTGCTGTAAGAGTTGCTTCCAAACTAGTACTTTTTGAATCATTAAAATATTTTGTTTTTCCTATACTGCCTAAAAATTCAATCCGGTGCTCCACTCCATAAAAACTTTCTATTAATTTTGACATCACTGAGGTATCTAATCCTAGGCAATCAAGTATATCATGTACTACAATAAAATTCTTTTTATTATGCTCACCAAGCACTTTCATAGAAGTGAAATCTAAATTACTTTTTGATCTTTCATGCACACGACAATTAGCATGCACTTCTTTAAATAACTGCGGGCATATAATTAGATCATCACTTTCTTTCATATTTTTAAAAATTTCAAATTTTGCTTTTTTATACTCTTCTATATCTTTATATCTCTCTAGATGATGAGGAGTTATATTCAAAATAACTCCAACTCTAGGTTTGAATGAACTTAGCAATTCCAACTGGAAACTCGATGCCTCGATTACTGAAAATTCATACTCATCATTTAAAATATTTGAATAAGCATTCCCAATATTTCCTCCTAAAAAAACTTTTCTTCCTAATAAATCAAATGCCATTTTAAGCATTGTACAAACAGTAGTCTTACCATTGCTTCCTGTTATCGCTATAATTGGAACATCAGAGAGCAAAGAAATAACTTCTAATTCTCCTAAAACTAAAGTCTCTGAATTTCTAAAAAATGCTAGTTGATCTTTCCAAGGAACTCCCGGAGATTTCAAGATTAAATCAAAGTTTTGATTAGATTCAATAACTTCTTGTTCTGGAATAAATTTATCGAGTCCTTGATACTCCTTATCTGTATACCAAACATCTGCTTCTCGTTCTTTACATACTTGATAAAGGGCCTTGCCGGTCACACCCATGCCCCAGATTAAAAGCTTTATGCCCTTTAATGATTTTGATTTTTGGATTTTTGATAAAATCTCATGCATCCCTTATATTACCTTTAAGGTGTATCAATCAGCAATACAACACATTCAAAATACTCTAATTCCTTATAAGAAATTATGGGGAACAGAGATTTTAAATAACTATCCTTTTATTTATTCTGATGAGATAGAATCTTACGTTAAAGAGCTAGAAAGTTTTGATAATGATAAAATTCTTAAATTCATAAATTTTGAAAAGCTTTCACTTACTAACAATTTACAATTCTTTCATCATAAGTTTCAAGAATTATCAATACTTCCAAAATTAGAAGTAAAGCCAATACAATTAAATAAAACCTTCCAGATGAGTAAGAAGAAGCAACATGAATTAACTCATTTATTACCTCATCTTGATTCTCAATACCCAAGTATAGATTTTGCTGGAGGTGTAGGTCATTTAAGCGAATCTTTCTCATCTCATTATAACCAAGTCTCCGTTTGTTTAGATAAAGATAATCAGCTTTTAGAAAAAGCAAAAAGAAGAACTCAATTAAAATCTAAAAAATTTGAAATAAAAAAAGATATGCATTTAGATTTAAAAGAAGCTCATTCCCTCATTGCTTTGCATAATTGTGGTGATTTAAGTGATCATGTTCTTGATTTCTATAAAAAAGAAAAGAAAGCAAAATCCTTTTCTAATATTGGATGTTGTTTTCATAAGTGCACTCATGACTTCAATGAACAATTTCCTATAAACAATCATATGAGAACTCTAGCTATCAGAGCTTCACACGCAAGTTTAAAGGATCTAGAAGCTAGAATACAGGTAAAAAAGTTCAGATATGCTTTTGAAGTGTTTTTGAAAAATAATTTCAATACAAAGAAAACAACAACCTTATTAAGTTCCACCAAAGATATTTATCAAAAAGATTTCCATCATTACGCAAAAGAACAACTACGACGACTAAATTTAACATCAAGTTTACCTCTTAATTCATTTTTTAAAAATAATGATACTCAGAAAATTATAAATCGCTTAATTAATTTAGGATTTCTAAGAGGATGTTTTGCTAGATCCATAGAAAAACTTATTGTTTTTCATAGGGCAAAAAAATTAGAAGAAAATTCAAAAGTCCAGGTCGGAGAGGTTTTTGATTTTAAGATATCACCTAGAAATATTTTAATAAGAGCAACTAAGTCTTAACTTAAATGAAAAACATCTTCCATTTCTTGTTTAAGTAAACTCATCTGTTTATCAATATCAGGGTGATTAAAATCTGATTTATCCATTAAGTATCTTTCAGCTCCAAACTCTTTAACCATGAGTTTTGTTTGCCAAATATTATCTCTACCTAAATTAAGATCTGATTTAAAATCATAATTTTCAAGAACTGATGGATTAATAAAGTCTTGAATAGAATTAAAATATTCATCATTATAAATTTTCTTTCCATCAGCTGTCCGAGTAAATCCTCGTACAACATAATCAATAAAAACAACATCGCACTCAAATGCTTGAAATAAATAATTAATAGCATTAAGTGGAATAATTTCTCCACAAGTTGCTATATCTATATCCACTCTAAAAGAACAAATACCTTCAGGATCACTCGCATCAGGATAAGTATGAGCTGTGATATGTGATTTATCTAAATGACAGTTTACTTGAGCACTCACAGGTGATGAGCTATCTTCCCATTTCCCTTCACCTTTCACATCACTCATTAACACCATACTTGATGCACCAACAGGATCATAATCTTGCTTGGAAATATTTAAAATATTTGCCTCAATAATTTCACAAATCTTTTTACTCACTTCTACTATTTTTTTGGCATTGTATTTTTCATTTATATATTGAATGTAATTATGCCGTTGATCTTTATTCATCGTGATACAAAAATCATAGAGATTAAAACTTAAAACTTTAGTTAGGTTGTTAAAGCCAGAGAGCTTTAATTTTTCATCATTCTTAGTATTCATTATTTCAAGGCCTTTTTTGCTAAAACAGCTAATTCTAACGAAAATTTAATAAATATCAATGATTTAGCTCTAAGTATGAAAAAAAGAAATGCCTAACTGAGCCCTCAAAGATAGAATGTTTTCAATGAAATACTTATTAATTTTAGGATTAAGCCTATTAACGTTTGCCCAAGAAGATTTAAAAGTAAATAAAGTTTTTGAATTTTCAATTAATTCAACTATTAACCCTGCAACTTATAGGTATTTGAGTAAAGGCCTAAAAAAAGTACCAGAGAACTCAATGGCCTTAATCAAGTTAAATACACCAGGTGGATTAGTCTCTACAACCAAAGATATTTTAAATCTTTTCGGAGAAGCTAAATTTCCTATTATTGTGTGGATTACACCAGAAGGCTCTAGTGCTACCAGCGCAGGAGCTTTAATCTCAGCAGGAGCTGATTATTTATTCATGAGTGATGGTACGAATATAGGAGCTGCAACTCCTATTGCATCAACTGGAAAAAACATTGATGGTAGTGATAAAAAATCTTCAGATGACGCTGGAAGTGACTTAAGAGCTAAAGCAATCAATGATCTTGTGGCCTTAACCACATCACTTTGTGAGAAATACGGAAGAAATAAAAACGCATTTAAATTAATGATTAGCGAAGCAAAATCTTATAGTGCTCAACAAGCAAAAAAAGAAAATGTCATTAATCAAATTGTGAATTCTAAAAAGGACTTAGTAAAAGAATTAAAACTTTCTGATCCAGAATTTATAGAAATGCCAAGATCAATGATTGATACTTTGTTAGATATTATAGCTAACCCTCAACTAGCTTATATCTTTTTCTTACTGGGTGCTGCTCTTATTTATTTTGAGATGCAAGCTCCTGGTGGTTTTATTGCGGGAGCTCTAGGAGCAGGTTGTCTTTTACTAGCAGGAATAGGGTTTCAAGTTTTACCAATTAATTTTGCAGCAGCAGGACTTGTACTTCTTTCTTTAATTTTATTCATTTTAGAATCTTATATTACAAGCTATGGCATTTTATTTATTGGTGGCTTACTATCTCTTGTTTTTGGATCATTACTTCTTTTCGATACGCCTGATTCTTTATTAATACTAGATCGAAGAGTTATATTTGTTACCATTGCAACTTTATTAGGAATATTTGGATTTATTGCTTATATCTTTTTTAAAGAAAGTGATGCTCCTAGTAGTGATCACTTTAATATTCCTAAAGATAAAAAAGGATCCGTTTTTAAAGTTTTAGATCTTATAGGCCCTAGTATTTATCAAATAAAAGTTCAGGGGCAATTTTGGAAAGCTAAGAGTAAAGACAAGTTAGAACCAGGAGATAAAATTATCGTTATCGATAGAGACCCTACTGATCAAGAATCACTTATTTTAGAAATAAAAAAAATATAAGGAGAATTTATGTTTACTGCATTTTTACCATTTTTAATTATTATTGTTTTCTTTTTAGCTAGCTCAATCAAGATTCTAGATGAATATGAACGAGGAGTTGTATTCAGGCTTGGGAAGTTTACAAGTGTTAGAGGCCCAGGACTTATTATTTTAATTCCTATTCTAGAAAAAATGAGAAAAGTTGATTTAAGAGTCAGGACTATGGATGTTCCAAGTCAGGACATCATCACCAAAGATAACGTCACAGTACGAGTAAATGGAGTTGTCTATTTTAAAGTTGATGAACCAGCAAAGGCCATAATTAGTATTGCTAATTATATTCATGCAACTGCTCAGATTGCTCAAACAACTCTAAGGTCTGTTATAGGACAATATGAACTAGATGAAGTTTTAGAGAAAAGAGATGAGATTAATTCTAAACTCCAAGTAATACTCGATGAATTAACTGAGCCTTGGGGAATTAAGGTGACAAACGTTGAATTAAAAGCAATTGATCTTCCTGAGGACATGCAAAGAGTTATTGCTAGACAAGCTGAAGCGGAAAGAGAGAAAAGAGCAAAAATAATTTCAGCTCAAGGTGAACTTGAAGCTTCACATAAATTAGCTGAAGCAGCGCAAGTGCTAGGTGAGAAAAAGGAAGCTATTACTCTTAGATATTTAGATACAATGAGAGAAATTAGTTTAAACAATGGAAGCTCTACAACATTCTTCCCTATTCCTATTGATATATTTAAAAATTTATTAGAAAAAAAATAAGAAGCTTATTTTTTTATATTCTTAGAAGAGGCCGGTAATCTTGTTGGATTTTTTCTGGCCTTTTCTTTTTCAGCAATTAGAAGATTTTCTTGTTTGATTTTAGCAATAAGCTCTAAATTTAGCTTTCCACCCTGCACTGGTTCTAAACTAAATGAAATTAGAGGCGAGAAAGTTAGAGAAAGAATAGTTATCTTTAAGATATCTCTCATACTTATATTATCCCTGAGCTTTTAATACATTTCAATGCCTAGGAACTATTTGAAAACTTAATATTACCAGACTAAAATGATACTCAATGAAAAAAGAATCAAAATACGAATCACATAAACCGAATAAAGACGGAATAGTTACATATTCTGATACTGAAAATGAAACTTGGGACTTTCTGGTGTCAAGACAGGACCGACTTATTCAATCAAGAGCATGCAAAGAATTTATTAGGGGTGTCGAACTTCTAAATTTTACAAATAAAGTTCCACAACATTTTGAAGTTTCAAATGTTTTAAGAGAACACACTGGTTGGGCCATAGAACCTGTACCGGCAATTATTCCTGCACAGGAATTTTTTGAACTTCTTGCAAACAAAAAATTTCCTTGTGCAAACTTTATCAGAACAAAAGAAGATATTGATTATCTTCAAGAACCAGATATTTTCCATGAAGTTTATGGACACTCTCCTCTTCTAACGAATCAAGCTTACGCAAACTTCATGCAAGAATATGGAAAGCTCGCAAGCACAGTTAGTGGAAAAGTTAGAATGAGACTCTTTAGACTATTCTGGTTTACAATTGAATTTGGTCTTTTAAAAGAAAACAATGAATATAGAGCATATGGTGGTGGTATATTAAGTTCAAAGAATGAAACTGTTTATGCTATAGATAGTGATGTTCCTGAACGTATTGATCTAAATGACCCAATGACGGCCTTTAGAACACCTTATCGAATAGATATCTTACAACCAGTTTACTTTGTTCTTAACCAACTAGATGATCTATTTAAACTCTTTGATCATGATCTTATTGCTCTCGCAAAAGAATCTTTAGAGTTAGGAAATTTCGCTCCTAAGTTTCAACCAAAAGACACAACAACCAACTCTCAATCGGTGATGTCATGAGTGTAGATTTTAAGGCCTATTCAGAAAATCAGATAAAAAAAGCATTATCTGAAATCAATGATTGGGAATATAACTCAGAAAAAAAAGAAATCTCTAAGACTTTTACTTTTAAGGGATATTACAAAACGATAGCTTTTGTGAATGCAATTGCATGGCAAGCACAGAAAGCGTGTCATCATCCTGATCTCAAAGTCTCTTTTGGTAAATGTGAAGTAAGTATGACTACTCATGATGTTGATGGATTAAGTTACAAGGACTTTGATCTTGCTAGGACTATTGATTCTTTGATGTTTTAACTTTAAAAATAAATTCATCACACACCATTTTCCATAATAGAAAAAAACCACTAGTAATTTTTCCAAACAAATGAGCCCACAAAGGAGATCCATCGTTAGGTTCATCTATGGGATAATAAATCAGATTGCTTTCTTCAATCGAGAAATAAAGAATAAGAAGATAAATAATCAAAGAAAAAGTATAATCAATCACTTTGTTAGAAATAAGAAAAATAATACTATAAATAATTAATGAACTAACAAAGGTAATCCCAAGTTTAATGCTTAAAGATAACCCATGAGCAAGAATAAAAATCACTAAGAATAAAAATACAAAATATGCTAAAAAATGAAAGTACTTTTTATAACTTTTCACTTTTTATCCAATCCTCTTTTCTCAACTCCCAAACCTCATGATGTGTAAGCTCAGGATCAACAAAATCAAAAGGTTCAGTATATAAATACTTGCCACCAGTTTTTTCTTTCACTCTTCTAGAGGCAATATTTCCTTTCGCATTAGAAAATCTCAGGCTAGTAAAACCTAAATCATTAAAAGCATGATCATTAATTCTTTGACTGACCTCACTCATAATTCCTTGATTCCAGAAATTTTGATCTAACCAAAAACCTCGATTCCCATACTCACCTGTTCCTCTTCTTAAATGAATCCCACCTATAATCACATCAGGATTGGTCTTTAAAAATATTCCCCAAAACCACTCATCTTTTCCATTTTTAGGCCTTAAAATGTTGAAAAACTCCTCAACTCCATTGTCAGGGTAAGGCCATGGAACACGAGCACCAAGATGACGGATAATTTCCCAATTATTAAAAATTTTTTGATAATGCTTTAAATGATCCTCTTCAGGAAACTTCAAAATACAGCGCTTTGTTTCTAATAAAAACATAGAACTAATTCTCTCTAATTAAATCGAGTGATTTATTTATAGAAGAAGGAGCTACTTTATAAAACTCTGAGAATGCACAGTTTTCACAAACTAAAACGGAAAACTCTTCTGTATCTAGACCTGATAGTAAAGCAAGCCAAGTTCCACCTTTTATTGCCAATGTTTGAAGCAAAAATTTACGAGACTCACACTTCGAACATTTCCAATAGGGGTGACTTTTCGTTGCTAGCTTTTTTAAAATTTCTAATTGAGATTTTCCTGATATGTCTTTCACTGAAAGCCTACGCCTTAACTAACCTATCTCTCCAAGCAATCAAATCATCAGTTAAATAATCATACTTCATATCTTCTACTTCATACTGAGAGAATTCATAATCTTCTGTATGAGTTAAACATTCAGTAGGACAAACTGTTGTACAAAGACCACAATAACAACATAGAGCGGTATCAATAACATATTGAGTAAGTACTTGTCTCTTAGGAGTTCCATCATCACATTTAGGTATATCCAAATCCTTAGGCCTTGGAACTGATGAGATATAAATGCAATCAACAGGACAAGAAATCGCACACATATTACAGCTAATACAATTTAAAACATCATTATAAAGTCTAGACCTAGTATTTTCAGGAAGAACTTCTCTTACTTCTGGATACTCAATAGTCACTGGCTTTTTACCCCATACATATCTAAAGGTAATCCACATTCCAATCGCACTACTTTTTACAGCAGTATAGATATTTCTGAAATATCCAAAAAATGTCAGTCTTTCTTCATTCATAAGTTTTACCTTTTTATCTGTCTACTTCACCTAAAACAATATCTATACTTCCAATACTTGCAACAAAGTCTGCAATCATTTGTCCTGGAGCAATGTGTGGAAGAATTGATGTATGCGTAAAGCATGGAGATTTAATTTTTACTCTATAAGGAGTTTTCTCACCCGTTGAAACTAAATGTACTCCGAGTTCTCCTCTAGGACACTCAGTTCTCATATAAATTTCACCCTTAGGTAACTTAATAACCTTAGAAACTTTCCCAATAATAGGCCCTGGTTCTAAAAGCTTAATCGATTGCCTAACAAGCTTCACTGACTCAACCATTTCAAGCATACGAACGTAGTATCTATTATAACAATCACCAACCGTACTTCCTCTCTGTCCTTCACCTACTGGAACCTCAAAATCTAATTCATCATAACAAAGATAAGGATTAACTTTTCTTAAATCCCAAGCTTGTCCTGATCCTCTTAATACTGGCCCTGTAGCTCCGAAAGAATGAGCATCTTCTAGACTTAAAGTTCCTACATGCATTGTTCTTTCTTGAAAAATTCTATTTTGACTTACTAATTTATCATATTTAACAAGTTCTTTTTCAAAACCATCTAGAAAGTTTTCTACAAAGTCTATTTGAGTATCAGTAATATCATTCCAAACACCACCAATCCAAAAATAATTATATAAAAGTCTTGCTCCACTTAACTCTTCAAATAATCTTAAGATCTTTTCTCTTTCATCAAATGCGTACAGAAATGGAGAGAAAGCTCCAAGATCTAGAGCATAAGTTCCAAATGCCATTAAATGAGAAGCTATTCTTTGAAGCTCTGAAACAATTGTTCTAATAACGACTGCTCTTCTCGGAACTTCTGTTCCAAGCATCTTCTCTACTGCCATTGAATAAGTTAGCTCTTGACTCATAGCTGCCAAGTAATCAAGTCTATCAACAAAAGGAATAACTCCTCTATAATCAATAGCTTCACAATGCTTTTCCATACATCTATGAAGATAACCAATATGAGGAATTGCTTTTGCTACAATTTCTGAATCTGTCTTTATTTCTACTCTCAAAACTCCGTGAGTAGCAGGGTGTTGTGGCCCCATATTCACAGTTAAAAGTTCTGATTTAAGTTTTTCACCTGTCTGAGTTTCTGGTTCTTGAAGCTCAGGTAAATCCATATCCCAAGTTTGCATTATAACCCCCTCGCGAGAGCTCTTTTTAATAACTCTTCTTCATTACCTTTTTGAACATTTTCTCCAAAAAGCTGATCGTCTCTATTCATCTTCGCTTCTGGATTTACTTCCATTCCACGATAAACTTCTTGAACTTTATAATCCTTTCTTAAAGGAAATCCTTCCCAATCATCAGGACAAAGAATTCTTCTATGATCAGGATGATTATTAAAACTCACCCCTAGCATGTCGTAACATTCTCTTTCTTGCCAGTTAGCAGCTAGAGATAAAGAACAAATAGAATCTAAACTTGGATTCTCTCTATCTTTTAATCTTGTTTTGATAATTGCTTCTCTTGGATTCTCAGGATCAAAGTTAGCAAGCATATAACAAACTTCAATATACTCAGTGTAATCAACACCGCTAATTACCTGAAGAGCATTATACTTTGAAGTTAATAAACACTTCATCGTCTCAAATACTGATTCAGGATTAATTAAAATAGAACTATCACCAGCTCCATCCTCAACTGGACTAATTAGACTCGCATTTGCATTGCTAACATGAGAGTTAATATGACTAACAATATCATTAAGCATGCTTCACCCACTTATCTTTTAGAATTCTTTCATTTGCGATTTTTTTCTGAAGAACCATTAATCCTTCAATCAAAGCTTCTGGTCTTGGAGGACAACCTGGTACATAAACATCTACAGGCACAACTTCATCAACACCTTTTAAAACATGATAACCATGTTGCCAGTAAGGCCCTCCCTTATTAGCACATGATCCCATCGAAATAACATATTTAGGTTCAGCCATTTGTTCCCAAAGAAGCTTTACTCTTGTTGCCATTTTCAAAGTCACTGTTCCAGCAACAATCATTAAGTCTGCTCTTCTTGGTGTTGCCATAAAAGCACCACAGCCAAATCTTTCAAGGTCATACTTACTTGCACCTGTTGCCATCATCTCAATAGCACAACATGCCAGACCAAAAGTCATAGGCCATAAAGAGTTTTTCCTACCCCAATTTAAAAGCTCATCAGCTTTAGCGAGTACAATACCGTCTTGCATTAATTATCCTTAGAAATTTTGATTAATTTTACCGTTTAAGGGCCACTAACGTCAATGAATCTATGCCCTTAGACTACTGAACAAAGCTAAAACATCTGCCTTCGAAGTCATGTTTCAAAGAGCTAAACATCTTCTTTTTAGTAGAATTTTCAGAGCTTGGCCCTCGCATACTCAAGAGAGCTAAATCTAGCCTTCTTTTCTCATTTTTGCATGCTGCTTTCTGAATATTTTTAAACTCATCGACTGAAGCTAAAGGGTAAGGTTTATAATGAGCTGATGATTGGAAGACAACTTTTGATCTACTTAAATGAGGAAACTCTGATTCAATATCTAAAAAAGGAGCAATTTCTAAGATAGAATCTTTAAAATTTCTATAATAAGGACCTAACTTATAAAACTCTTTCACCGCACTTTCTTTTGTTTCTGAAATCTTAAAAACTCTTTTGCACCTAGATCTCTCAGAACTATCATGACTAAAAATTTCTAAATTGACCTGACATTCACCTAAAAAAGCTTCGGCCTCTCCGCCCGTTCCTTCAATGGTGTTTTTTACAAAATCTACAACTGTAAAATCATGAGTATAGGGATTGAAATCTTTTCTCGCTATGAAATGTACTAATTCATGAGCAAAGTCTAAGACTGCGTGATAAACACTTAAATTTTTATTTAAAAAAATTAATGCTCTCGAATCATAAGCAACATGAAATGGATCATCAGGATTAAATCTTCTAAGAAGAGTTGTATCTGTTATAGAACCATCACCCAAGCGCAAAACATCATAAATACTTTTCCCAATCTCTGCTGTTTTTTCATATGCTTTATTCAGTAAAAATTTTCCTCTAGAGGATCTTTCTAGAATAGCTATCAAATCTCTAAAGTTTTGCTCTTCAGATTTACTAGGATCAACCCAAGGCCCATTAATATTTTTTTCAAAAAATGAAAAAACATTCATAGAAAATAAAAAAATGAAAATCTTTATCACAATAATTATTCGGCATAACTAAAGACTTAAGATAGTAATCTTAAAAAAAGGGTAATTTTTACCGATCTACAATAAAGCTAACGCAGTGCTAATATGCGATGAATTATGCTCTATGCTAAAAAGCATCATGAGTAAAAGAATTTTAATAGTTGAAGATGAGATAGATATTGCTGAACTTTTAAAGGCGCAATTAATGAGCAAAGGCTTAAATGCTACAGCTGTTCATACAGGAAATAGTGCTAAAGAGATCATTGAAAAGAATGCTGATTATGACTTATTTCTCATTGATTGGATGTTACCAAGTCTAAGTGGAATTGAGCTTTGTAATCTTATTAGATCACAAAAAAAGACAAAAGATGTTCCAATTATTATGGTCACAGCGCTAACTCAAGCCGATAATATTATTCAAGGCCTTGATGCGGGAGCAGATGATTATATAACTAAACCTTTTGACATGGATGTTTTACTCGCAAGAGTTAGGGCTCAGTTAAGAAGAAGAGATCTCAAGCAACAAACCAAATCTTTTAAATATCATGACTTAAGTATCAACCTAGAAAGTTGTGCTGCTTATGTAAAAGATAAAGAATTGCCTCTTACCCATACAGAATTTCAAATATTAACTTCACTTGCTAAAAAGCCTGGATGTGTCTTTACTAGAGAGCAACTAATAACAGAAATCATTGGTTCTGATGTTCATGTTACTCCTAGGACTATTGATACTCATATGGCAGGTCTTAGAAAAAAACTTGGTGAATACTCAACTGTAATTAAAACAATTCGTGGCATAGGATACAGATTTATAGAGATTGATTCATGAACGAAGTTTTAGCTCAATTAGATTTAAATAAGATTCTTCTTGAAAGTATTAACGATGCAATTCTTTCTGTAGATAAAAATACAAATATCATTTTTTTGAATTCAGAATTTGAAAGAAAATTCTCTGAAGATAAAAAAGAAAGTCCTAGTAAGCTCTCTGATGTTATTTCTAATGAAGAGATTTTAGATGGTTTTCAATTCTGCATTAATGAATCTGTTCCATTCAGAATTGAAGATTATGAGATTACTTATAAAAATAGAAAACATTTTTACGATATTGTTATTACTCCGATGATGGATAAAGGCCAATGTTTCGGTGCGATGGGAGTGTTTAGAAATATCACAGCTGCTAAACTCTCTGAGCAAATGAGAGTTGATTTTGTTGCAAACGTCTCTCATGAAATAAGAACTCCTTTAACTTCAATTAAAGGCTTCGCTCAAGTTTTAGAAAATAGCACAGAACTCGTATTGCCTGCTGGAAAAGAATACTTATCAAAAATTATTAAAAATACAGAAAGACTACATGCTTTATTTTCTGATCTGTTAAATTTATCAATGATTGAATCAAGACATCGATTAATAAAATCAGAGATTAACTTGAAAGCTATGATTGAAAGTGTTCGAGCAATGCTCCTACAAAACTACAGTCATAAAAACATTCAAATTTCTTATGATTTACCTATAGAAACTCTTAGAGTTGATCCTAAACTTTTTGAACAAGCATTAATTAATTTAATAGATAATGCCTGTAAGTATGCTGGAGAAAAACCTCATATTAAAATTACAAGCTTTCAAGAAAAAGAAGATATTATTATCTCTGTTTCTGATGATGGCCCTGGAATATCTAGAGAACATATGGGAAGAATTTTTGAGAGATTTTACCAAGTAGAATCTTCTAGAACTAACCAGAAAAGCTCAAGAGGAACAGGCCTTGGACTTTCTATTGTTAAGCATATTGTTTCCAAGCATAAAGGTGAAATTTGGGTCGAAAGTGAAGAGGATAAAGGAACGATCTTTTTTATTAAAATTCCAACGAAAAACAAAAGAATTAGTTTAGATGAATAGGTAGTTTTTAACTACAAGCTGTGTCATTGCTCAATATAGGTAAACTAAATGTTATGAAATTTTTATTTATTACAATCATATTATCTACCCCTCTTTTCTCAAAAATAGACAACTCTATTGAGATTGATAAACAACTTTCTAGAAACCAGATGAACTTTAAGACTGGAAAAGTAGATTCTTTCAGACATTATTTCGCCGAAACTTCGAAGATTATAAATCAATCAGCTAAATCTTTTATAGAAGCTTATAAAAGAACAGATGATAGATGTGATAATAGCTTGAAAAGCTCTAGAAGATTTTCATCTAAAAATTATGAATGTAAATTTCACAGTGAAGATGTTGTAGAATCTGTAAAATATAAAATCATTACTCCTGGATATTCCAAGCATGATTATGTCGCTACTAAGTATATCAAAAAACAAGGAAATCAAATTCTTCAACAACTTATAACTATCAAAGAGGAATACATCGGTGGTGTAAAACATTACACAATAGTCGATAAATCTATAGATGATAAGCTTAGTAAAAAGTTAACAGGAAAAAATTTAAAATTTGATGCGACAATAAAAAACGCTTCTTCTACATTTATAGTAAAAGAACTCTCTTCTAACAAAATAAAGGTTACTTATAAATATACAATGTCTACGGATCATTGGCTCGTAAATAAATCTTTTATTACGGGTAGAGTTTTTTCAAGTATTGAAGATTCTGTTGCAAAATTATTTAAAGTTATGTCTCAACAAGCAAAAACAATAAAGCTCTAGAGAAAATCTAGAGCTTTATTTTCAATTTTACTTACAACTTATTTCGTGAATAGTATCACCACTAATTGATCCACTAACACTTTGTGTTCCTGAGAAGTGATAAACCGAAACTCCTCCATTAATAATTTCTACAGAATAACTTTGTCCATTAGTAACATCATAAACAGCTGTATTTTGTGGCGTTGTTAAAGGCCTGCTAACAGTCGGCAATCCTGCTCTTTGAACTTTGATATAAGCACTATTATAAGGACTGTTTAAGCATTCAGAGTCTAAATTAATCACTAATTTTCTAGCTCCTGCATGGCAAGTTTTTACAACATAAACTTTTCCATTACTAGAATTACTAACATTTTGAGTTGTCTCTACTATATTTAAACTATGTTCTAATGCGTAAGCATTAATAAAAGGTGTCATGAAGTTTGAACTTCCTCCACCATAATTTGCTCCTGACAAACAAGCCTTGTAAACACATGTCTTATTATCACTCCATGCATTACCTTTATAATTTTTTGCATATGGATCAGTACATCCATGAGTTCCTATTGGAGTTTTACAATTATCAACAATCACAGAAGTAAAACTTAAGCCATGGAGATTAGCATAAGCACTCGCTGCAAGTGTTTTTTGATAAGCTGTTCCAGAACCATTTGCTCCAAACTCAACATACTTACAATCGGTACAAACTTTAAATTTACATGTTTTATTATCTACTTCTGCAGATGAATCATAATTATCTGCTTTTGGATCTGTACAACCAACTTTGGCCTTTAATGTTTTACAAGTATTTTCATAATAGCTACTTACACCACCACCATGCTGATTCGCATAAGACTGAATGATAGAAGCTGTTAGTGCATTATACTCTTCATATTTTTCATCAAGACAAGCCTTCCATAAACAAGTTCCATTCTCATGGTTAGCACCTATCGTTGTATTTTCTGCACTTTCTTCTAAACATCCTTCTTTTTTAATTAAATTAATGCAATAGCTTGGACTAGTCTGCATCGTTGCTTGTCCTGCATCTGCAAGTGCTTTTATTTCTAAATATAAAGGGTACTCTTCATAGAGAGGATCAGCACATAAATGATAATGACATAATTCATACTTACCTTCATTTTCAGCCCTTGAGTCCTCACATTTAGGCCTTAAATTTTGACAAGTACTCACCACTAGATCATTTACATTACTTACAGAATGAACTTGAGCATAATTTTGAATTAAAATTTCCATTGCTCCATCGTATTCTTGATACTGCTCTAACAAACAAGCTGACCATTTACATGTTCCATCTTCAATCGTTGCATGCTCATTATAAGTTAAACTTCCTTCAATCATACAACCACTCACTGCTATAGGAGTAAGACATTGCCCTTCAGAACTATTAATTTCATCAAAATTTAGTCCATGTTCACTAGCATAACTAGCTATAGCTGTAATAATATCTACATTATATTCTTGAAAATTTTCATCTGTACAAGCTTTAAATACACATGTTCCATCATCTACATCACTTTCAGGATTCATATTTTCAGCTAATAAGCTCGTACACCCTGGATAAAGAATTGGAGTAAGACAAAGAGAATCATCCCTTTGGACTTTATCTCCATGTAATGTAATTAAATCTTGATAGATTTGATACTCATAATATCCTTCAAGTCCACAACCTTTATAGATACAAGTTTCATAAGCTCCTGTATTCGATGCCAAAGCATCATCACAATAACCTTCTCCTTGCTTTTTATCTTTACACTTTCCGGGATCATCTAAAATACTTCCACCATGCTTATCAATATATTTTTGATACTCAACTCTTAAATCATGCTCTACAAAGCTTTCATCATCACAAGCTGTAAAAGTACAAGCTCCTGGACTTGTCCACATACTTGAATCAAAGTTTACGGCATCTGGATGATGACAAAGCAAAACATCTAGAGATCCTCCGCCTCCTCCTGTAAAGGGAGGTAAGATTCCTGTTGTTGTCGGTGTCCCAGAAAGAGAACTTCCAGTATTAACTTTATCTTCTGGATCAAAAAGGTGTGAATTCCCGCAGCTAGTTAACCCAACTGCGAAAATTATTAAAGTTATTATTTTTTTCATTTTATTGCCCTTCATTAATTTAACTAGTTTCCGTATGGAAGTCCTTCACAACTTAATGTGATGTAATCCATAAGATCTCCACCATGCTCTTGTGCATAATTATGATACTTTAGCTTTTCATCTGCAGTAGTCGAATTACTATAGCCTTCATTACAACAAGCTATCCAGTGACAAGTTCCATTATCAATAGATGCGTTAGGATTATAATTTTCTGCATCTTCATCAGTACACCCTTCAACAGAGACTGGAGTCACACAAGTGCTAGAGAAATAATCAGCACTCACACCACCATTAACTGCGGCATAACCATTGATAATAATCTCAATAAGAGCATCATATTCTACGTAGTTTGAATCTAAGCAAGTATTCCACATACAAGTTCCATCATCATGTGTTGCATTGCTATCAGTATTACTTGCTGTAGGCTGAGTACATCCATAAATTGGATTAGCAACCGAACAGGTGCTTGTATGATAAGTACTTTGATCTCCACCATGAGCAGCAATATAATCAGAGATAATAGAAGCTAAATCAGAATCATATTCAGTGTAATTAGAATCAAGACAAGTTTCCCAACGACAACTACCATTATCTTGAGTTGCTTCTGCACTATAACCCGTTGCTCCTGGAATAGTACAACCTAAAACAGGTTTTAAAGTCGTACAACTACTTGAATTATAAAAATCTATATTTTCTCCATGAAGAGAAACATAGCTATCTAAGATAACTTGAAAGCTTGAATCATACTCTTCATATAAGGGATCAAGACAAACTGACCACTTACAGCTTCCATCATCTGCAGTTGCTCCAGCGTCTGTATTATTTGCACTAGGTGCCGTACATCCATAAACATCTTTAGCAACTTCACAAGTATTCGTGTGATAATCTTCCAATGCCCCACCATGTTCTTCTTTATAAGCTTCAATAATTGCAGCTAAATCAGCATCATGTTCTTCATAGTTTGGATTTAAACAAGCATTCCATCTACAGCTTTTATTATCTATTGTGGCTTCAGAGGAATAACCAATTGCACCTTCTATCGTACAACCTGCAACCTCATAATCTTTTTGAGTTTTACATGTGTTTTCTCCCACAAGATCTATTACACTTAACCCATTTGCTAAAGCATAAGAACTTGCTGCTGAAAAAACAGATTGATTTTCTGCAAGATCAAACTCTTCAAAAGCACTATCTAGGCATAGTGTGAATTTACAACTTTTATCTTCTTGGTTTGCATTTGCATTATAATTACTCGCAGTCTCATTCATGCAACCTGGATAAGCTTTTTTAGTAACACACTTACTTTGATCATGTTCAACTGCTGCTCCATAAAGAGAAACTAAAGAAAGATATTCATAATGATCAACAAAAGTTTCATCACTACAAGCTTTAAACTTACAATCTTCTGCTAATTGAAAATTATATGCTCGTGGATTTTCACATTTATTAGAGTAATCTTCTTTTTGATGAATACATTTAGATGGATCATTTAAAATTTCCCCACCATAAGATAATATATATGCATGATAAGCATCTCTTAGACTGTGCTCAGCAAAACCTGCATTATCACATGCTTTAAAAGTACAAGCTCCAGCATCAGCTAGTCCACTTTGTGGTTGATAATTCTCAGCTTGAGGATGCAAGCAAGCTGAAATAATAGGTGAGCCTTCTGATGCGCCTGAATTTGCATCTGGTTCCGGATCAGTAAGATGAGAGTTCCCACAACTTACTAATAAACTTAAAATAAACATCATTAATATTTTCATATTATTCTCCCCGAATTAAACATTAATTCTTATGAATTATTTTAAGTGGAAAGTGACTAAAGATTAGTTAAGTAATGACGATCATACGTGATTTAAGATACTTATCAGTTTATAAGGTTTACTAACTTGCCAACTTTAGTTAGCACTACCTACATAAACAAGAATAAAAAAAATTATTTATTGTTTTTTAAGAACTCATCGACCAATTTAAAGTGTTCATCACTTCTTTGTGTTTTAGCCTGTAAGCTAGACATAAGATCAAGATGATCTGAAAGATTTGAATAGAACCCATCTTTAATGCCTTTCTTGTTCATTTTTAATGCCTCAAAAGGATATCCAGCTAACTTTTCAGCTAATTCATAAACTCTTGTCTTTAAAGAGTCAGATGAAGTAACCTCATTCACAAGGCCTATTTTAAGGGCCTCATCACTTTTAACTTTTCTTCCCGTTAATTGCATCTCCATTGTTTTCCCATACCCAATTAATCGATGAAGAAAATAAGCTCCACCATCACCTGAAACTAAGGCAAGGTTAATAAAACTTTCTTTAAAAAAAGCATTATCACTCATTATTCGAAGATCACACATACACGCGAGATCACATCCAGCACCAACTGCGGGGCCATTAACCATAGCTATAATTGGTATCTCAATACTTTCAAGCATTAAAGGAATTTGTTGAATGCCTTCTTGATAGATTTTTTTTAACTTTTCTTCATTGCCAGCAAACATTCCTGTCTTGTTTTTCATAGCATTTAAATCACCACCTGCACTAAATGCTCTGCCAGCTCCAGATATAATTAGTACTCTTGTATCATCTTTCTTGGACTCTTTTAAAGCTGATAAAAATTCATGAATAAGATCAAGGGTAAATGCATTTAGAAACTCAGGTCTATTTAAAGTGATTTCTGTAATAAAATCTTTTTTAGAAACTAATATATTTTTATAACTCATATTTTCTCTTTATTAGCTGATGAACTTTAGAGTTTGATTCTTTTCCTAGTAATTTTAAAATTTCTTGGCTTGCCATTACTAAGTTTTTTAAATCTACTCCAACATCAATTTCATTTCTTTGAAAAAAGTTTACCAAATCTTCTGTTGCCACATTCCCACTTGCTCCTTTAGCGTAAGGACATCCACCTAATCCCGCGGCAGAAGAATCAAAGATCTCAACACCTTCTTCTAAACTTTCAGAAACATTCGCTAAAGCCATTCCTTGAGTGTCATGAAAATGCATTGCTATTTTTTCTAATCCAAAATTTTTTTTAATTTCCTTAAGGTATAATCGAACTTGTTTTGGATAAGCCACTCCAGTGGTATCACCAAGAGAAACTTCTTCACAGCCAAGACTAAAAAGTTTTTCAATTGAAGATAAAACTTTTTTAAGAGGTATCATTTCTTCATAAGGACAGCCAAAAACTGTTGATAGATAACCTCTAATTTTTCTTTTCCCAGCATTTTCTCTAATAATATCTTGAATTCTTCTTAGAGATTCATCAATTGAACAATTAGTATTTTTCCTACAAAACGTTTCAGACGTTGTTGTAAACAGTGAGATTTCATCAATTTCAAATTTTTCTGATATCTCGTAGCCTTTCATATTAGGTATTAGTACTGATTTATAAAATTTTTCCTTTTCTAAAAGCCCTACTAAGTCTTGAGAATCCTTCATTTGAGGAATTGCTTTGGGACTAACAAAACTAGAAATTTCAATATTTTTCAAACCAGCAAGAGATAAATCTTTGATAAATGACGCTTTTACATTCGTATTAAGAAATTTTGATTCATTTTGTAGGCCATCCCTCGGACCAACTTCTACAATTTTAATCATTATTGTCCTCTAGGACCTTAGCAATCAATGCGTCTGCTTCAACTTGCTCTCCTTCCTTAAAGTTCAAAACATCTAATTTCCCTTGAACTTTAGCCTTTAAAGCATGTTCCATCTTCATTGCTTCTAAAATAACAATAGTTTCTCCTACTTCAACTAAATCTCCAGCACTTTTTAATACTTTAAAAATTTTCCCAGGCATTGGAGCAGTTATCGTATTACCACTTTCATTATCAGCTTCATGTTTTGCACTATCATTAATACGCATATCATAAGTTTTTCCCTTAAAACTTAAATTTACGGATTTTGCTTTATCATTAAATACATAAAACACTTTATAGATTCTTTCGTCTTTTTTTATTAAAAGATGATTTTTCTCTTTTTCTATCAATTGATACTTGCTTCCATCAATCATCAAAGTTTCTTTTTCTTTGGAGAAATCATTGGGTTGATAAGAATTCTTATTAATTAAAACTTTCATCCTAACCACTCCCCTGATCCTTCACTCCATGGGTCTATAAACTTTTCAATTCTTTCTTCAGAAATATTTTGGGATCCAATGAAGTGAAATGCTGCATAAGCCATTTCTAAATCTTCTGATTCGCTCTGACTTAACTGATCCATCCAAGCTTCTAATGAATGGGTATGATAATTTCCGTTACAAAAATCTTTAAAATCTAAAATGTTAATTAAAAAGTCTCTATTATTTTTCACACCTAAAAAAGGGAGCTCATTAAGAGCATTTTTCATCTTGTTTAAATTTGACTCTCTTGAATGATCATGGGTTAAAATTTTTGCAATCATCGGGTCATAATTAATCCCTACTTTATTTCCTGTCTCATAACCTGTATCAACTCTAACTGTTGGGTCAATTGTTTTTCCAAGATATTTAATCTCTCCAGATTGAGGTAGAAAGTTATTACTAGGATCTTCAGCATAGATTCTACACTCCAAAGCATGCCCATTTGACTGTATATCTTCTTGCTTTAAAGCAAGCTTCTCATTTTGAGCAATCAATATTTGCTGCTCAACTAAGTCAACACCAGTAATCATTTCTGAAATACCATGTTCAACCTGAAGTCTTGTATTCATTTCTAGAAAGTAATAATTTTTATCTTCATCAAGTATAAGTTCTACTGTACCAGCACCTCGATAATTCAAACCTTTAACTAAATCTACTGCCATATCACAAATTGAAGTTCTGAGTTTATCATCTAAAGCTAATGATGGCGTTTCTTCTACGACTTTTTGATATCGTCTTTGGATAGAACACTCTCGCTCGAATAAGTGAACCCCATTTCCTTTTCCATCTCCTAGAACTTGTACTTCAATATGCCTAGGGTTAATGATGAATTTTTCGAGAATTACTCTATCATTTCCAAAAAACTTAATCGCTTCACTTTTAGCTCTATTTAATTGTTCTAAGAAATCTTTTTCAGAATGAACTATTTTCATTCCTTTTCCGCCACCACCAGAACTAGCTTTAATCAACAAAGGAAAACCTATCTTTAAAGCTTCTTGTTCTAAATGTTTTGCATCTTGATTATCTCCCTCATATCCGGGGACAACTGGTAGTTTTAATGATTTTACAAAATTCTTAGACTCTAACTTATCACCCATCAAAAGAATGTTTTTAGACTTTGGTCCAATAAATGTAATATTATTATTTTCTAAAAGTTCTCCAAACTCTGAATTCTCAGATAAGAACCCATAACCTGGATGAACAGCATCAGCTTTATATTTTTTAGCTATTTCTAGGATCTTTTCTTTATTGATATATGTTTCTGCTACTGTGCCACTTCCAAGACTTACCGAATAAGTTGATTGTTTGGCAAAGGGCAAGTTTTTATCATCTTCTGTATAGATACTAATCGTTTCCAAACCCATCTTATGACAAGTTCTTATAACTCTCGTTGCTATTTCTGCTCTATTGGCAATTAAAACTCTTTTCACCTAAGACCTATCCCATGATGGTTTTTCTTTATTTAAAAGAGCATTCATACCTTCTTGCCCTTCTTTTTTTATTCTAAATTGAGAAATTTTTTCAACACTCCAATCATCGTATTTAATTTCTTTCTTTTTATCTTCAAATAATTTTTCGTCTATTGATTTTACAAACTTTTTTGTTGCTTTCATTGCCTCTGGAGCAGCTTTTAATAAGCTTGTAATAATTTTATTTTTACTCAAAACTAAATCATCAGAAATTTCATGAATTAATCCCATTTCTTTTGCTTTAAAAGCATCAAATCTTAACCCTGAACTCATATATGCTCTAGCATGAGAATAACCCATTTTGGGATAGACATATTTAGAAATAACAGCAGGTAATAGGCCTAAACGAACTTCCGAAAAACAAAACAAAGGATTTTTTGAACTAATAACATAATCACAGCTTGCAATGATCCCTAATCCTCCTCCAAAGACATGTCCCTGTACAATCCCAAGTAAAAACTGAGGAAGCTCATTAATAGCATCAAAAAGATGCACTAACTTAAAACTATCTGCTTTATTTTCCTCTAAGGAATAATTAATCATTGATTTCATCCAATTAAGATCAGCACCAGCACAAAAACTTTTACCTTCAGCATTTAAAACTACTACTTGAATATTTTCATTTTTAGCAGTTTCAGAAAAGATATTAATCATCTCAGAAATGAATTCATCATTAAAAGCATTATGAACTTCAGGACGATTTAGAGTAATTTCTCTTAATCTTTTAGAATCTTGAATTTTTAAAAATTTATAATCCATATTTATTACATTCGAAAAACACCAAACTTCGTTTCTGGCATTTCTGCATTCAAACTTGCACTTAATGCCAAGCTCAATACTCTTCTAGTTTCACTTGGTAAAATAATTCCATCATCCCACAATCTTGCAGTTGAATAATAAGCTTCACCCTCTAATTCATACTTATCTAAAATAGGTTTTTTAAAATCATTTAATTCTTCTTCAGACATTGGCTTTTTACCTGATTTCTCAAGAGCATCTTGCTTAACTGTTGCTAAAACACCAGCAGCTTGCTCTCCTCCCATTACTGAAATCTTTGCATTAGGCCACATCCATAAAAATCTTGGATTAAATGCTCTTCCACACATCCCATAATTTCCAGCTCCATAAGAACCACCAATAATAACTGTAAACTTAGGAACTTGAGCACAACTAACTGCAGTTACTAACTTCGCTCCGTGCTTTGCTATTCCTTCAGATTCATATTTTTTCCCAACCATAAAGCCAGTAATATTTTGAAGAAATAAAAGAGGTATTTTTCTTTGACAACATAATTGAACAAAGTGTGCTCCTTTCAAAGCACTTTCACTAAAAAGAATTCCATTATTTGCAACAATTCCAACAGGCATTCCATCTATTTTAGAAAAGCCACAAACTAATGTACTACCATAATTTTTCTTAAATTCTTGAAACTCAGAACTATCGACTAACCTAGAAATTATCTCTCTAATATCAAAAGGTTTTCTCGTATCATGAGGAATAATTCCAGGAATTTCACTCGAAGAAAACTTTGGTGCTTCTCCAGTGATTTTATTAATTATCTTAAAATTTTCTTTTTTATAACCAGAATAATTTAAGTTTTTTACAATTTCTTTTGTAATTTCAAAAGCATGATCCTCATCATTGGCCATATGATCAGTAACCCCTGACTCTCTAGAATGAACATCTGCTCCTCCTAAATCTTGAGCAGAAACAATTTCTCCTGTTGCTGCTTTTACTAACGGAGGCCCTCCTAAAAAGATAGTTCCATTTCCTTTCACAATAATAGATTCATCACACATTGCTGGAACGTATGCTCCCCCGGCAGTACATGATCCAAGGACAACTGCAATTTGTGGAATTCCTTTAGAACTCATCATTGCTTGATTATAAAAAATTCGTCCGAAGTGTTCTTTGTCTGGAAAGACTTCATCTTGTAAGGGAAGAAAAGCTCCACCTGAGTCAACTAAATAAACACAGGGCAAATTATTTTGAAGGGCAACTTCTTGTGCTCTCAAATGCTTTTTTACAGTTAAAGGAAAATAAGTTCCCCCTTTTACAGTTGCATCATTAGCAACAATGATACATTCCACTCCTTGAATTCTTCCTATTCCAGTTACTACTCCAGCACTAGGAACTTCTTTTTCATATACTTGATAAGCAGCAAGTGAACTTAACTCTAAAAAATCAGATCCAAAGTCAATAAGCTTACTAATTCTTTCTCTAACCAAATATTTATTTCTAGCTTGATGCTTCTCTACGGCCTTGCCTCGAAATTCATTAAAAACTTTTTTTCGAATTTCTTTTAGTTTCTCTTCGTGAAGTTTATAAGCATCTTCATTCGCTTTAAACTCTTCACTGTTTATTTGAATTTGTGAATTCATCATAGTCATATTACGCGTCGCATTTTAATGGATAAACTTGTGTTATTTTAATAGATTCTAAACACTTAATAAATCAATTAACTTCTTTTATTTAGGATATTAGTGATGAAATACTTCTTTTATGGAGTCTTAGCTACTCTTATTTGGGCCTTAAATTTTATTGTTTCTAGATCTCTTGGAGATTCTTTCCCTCCTATGGCCTTAGCTTTTTTTAGAAATTTCATTGCTTTACTGGCCCTTACTCCCTTTGCTTTTGGCCTTTTTAAAAAAGAACTTCCTGCTATTAAAGAAAACTGGAAACATCTCTTTATTCTTTCTATTTCAGGAATGAGTGTTTTTATTGCTCTTTTATATGCTGCTACGAAACTAACCAATGTTATAAATCTATCTATTATATCTGTCTCTTCACCAGTTTTTATTGTTCTTATTCAAAAGTTTTGGCAGAAAAAATCAATTCACCACCTACAATTATTAGGAGTGATGCTTTCTTTTCTTGGCGTAATCTATATTGTTGCTCAAGGTAATTTGAACATCTTATTTAGTTTATCTTTTTCTTCAGGAGATATTCTAATGATTCTCTCTGCAATTTTATGGGCAATTTATTGTATTCTGGCAGAAAAGGAGATTAAGGGTGTGAGTGAATACTCTATGTTATATGTTCTTTTTATTTTTGCAGTAATAATAAATACTCCTCTATTCTTAATAGAACTTTTTATGGGGTATGGGTTCTCTTTAAATACTACAAATCTAGGTGCAATTTTATATGTTGGTCTTTTTACGTCTTTAGTTGCTTATATTTTCTGGAATAAAGCAAACAAAGAACTAGGGTCATTTAAGGTTGGACTTATTTATTATCTTCTTCCTATAGAATCAGCTATTCTCTCCCAATTGATATTAGGAGAGAAAATTCAGCTATTTCATTTATTAGGATTTCTTATAATACTTCTTGGTATTTTTATATCTAATGCTTATTCTAAAACTTCACCTAAATAAGCTCTATAAGTTTTAAGATCCTCGCAATTAAGACACTTATTTTTATCTGAGAATTTAGATTTTTTATAATATCCTTTGATTTTAGAATGAAGTTTTAAATCTTCTCCTAAAGAATTCATAAATTTCTTTAATTTTACCGCTCCATCTAAGTACTTCAATACTCTTTCTCTTTGTGATTCATTTAATGAATCAAACTCATTATCCCATCCTGTAATATATCTTTTCCACGCCTTACTAATTGTACTCAATTCGCTAACTTTACTAACCTTAGTCATACTCATAGCGATAAGCATATTATATCTAGAATTCAAAAAATGCCTAAGTTCTCTTTCATAAACCATCATTTCTGAGCTTAAGTTACTCATCTCTTGGCTTGCATCTTTAATTTCTAAAAAAGCAGTTTTAATCATATTATAAATAGAAAATTCTTTTAATTTAGGATTTCTCTTTAGTACTTTTTCTTGAGTTGCATCTAATTGATGACTAGCAACAGAAAGAGCAAATATATTTAACTCATCGTTGTTATTAGTAGTAGGAGAAAATTCATTAAATCCAGTTTCATAATAGTAACTTGCTAATCTTCTACAAAACTCTATAACGGCTTCATCAAGCATTCTTTCACGCTCTTTATGAGAATCAATATGATTTCCTAACCAGCTTTGAAATTCAAAAGCTTTCATGTACTTTGATGCAAATTCAGATTTACCAATAAAGTTTTTCTCTTCATTCATCATTTTAAGATACTCAAGCCTAGAGATACTACTTCCACCTTTTCTCTGAAGATCAAGGGCATTTCCACTTAAATCATGAAGTTTATCTGATGTTTTCGCCATTTTGGTTGATTTTTTTTCAAAATCATCTAGTTTCCCACAAGATGTAGTCAATAAAACCATAAAACAACTAATTACTAATATTTTCATTTTTATCCTTCTCTATATTTTTATAAACAAGTTAAAGCACACATCGTAACTTTATAAATTTACAAATGTTAATTTCCTCATGCTCACTATAAAGTTCATTGTAATATTTCATTTTAACACTCAGTAGTTTCAAAAGAAGAGATTCATGTATTTTTTATAGAGGGTGTCAAAAATTTTAAGATTGGTTCACATCTTAAAAATAACCAAAAAAAAAGCCCTCAAGTTTCCTTGAGGGCTTTTTAATATTTAGTATTTTCTTAATGTGTTTCTTCTTATTTTCATTGTTTGAACTTTCAAAAATTTCATAACAGTCTCAAATAAGTAGAAAAGAATTAATTGCGGTCTATATT
>JAHDBN010000012.1 GCA_020630335.1 Bacteriovoracaceae bacterium | reverse complement strand
AGATCAATGATTACGAAATGTTAGAGTGAAGTTCCACTACTAAGCGAGGATATTCATTGATTTTTTAACCTGAATACAGCTTCTATACTCTTCACAACCTTCTTTTTATCATTGAAAGTTGGTACTGATAGTATCTTCAGAATTTTTAAACCACGACCCATCTTAAAAGATTTCACATTCCGTAATACACTTAGACTTCCATGATATTCTATATTACTTATTTCATTATTATGAGAAAGTTCTTCATTATCAATAGAAAAGAAATTTAAATTAGAGCTGCTAATGTAAACACTGGCCGAATTATCATCGTAGATTTCATAATTAATTTGTAGTAAATCAGAGCCTCTCAAATCATAGCAGTCCCCTTCAATAATCTTATGTAAACGGTAAACTCCAGAAATTGGTAAATTTATTTGTCCTAAAGAATTTAATGACAATGTAGCAAATATTAAAACAATCTTTTTCATTTTATCTCCTTTTATTGACTAGAATGATAACTTTAATAAACCCCTACCAGTCGGAACCATCCCAGTAGCATTTAAATCGTCCTATAGACTTGTAGTAAAATTTTTTAATAAAACAATTAGCAACTTTACTCTCCTTTCTCTGACAAAGATCCACCGATGAACAACAATTAGTAATCACTTCATATTTTATCTCTGACAACAACTTAGTTTTTAAAGCCCCACAATATATACCAGCATTTTCAAAAAGATCTTTTCTTGCCTCTCTCTTATGAACGTTAGATAACATACTTCTATAAGCAACCCGGGATGAATGCCCCTCAGAAAAAAATGAAGAAGCCAAAGAAGTCTGCGATAAAAACAAAAATAATATTATTAAATTTTTCACTAATACCTCCCTTTTATTTTGTTATTATGATGTATATAACTTTACAGACTAATTACTTTACGAAAAGAGAATGTTTTTATATATATGTTTCCATATGGAAACCAATCGTTTGAAACAATTTACTACAATAATTGAAACCGGAAGTCTTCGAGAAGCAGCTCAAATCTTACATATTAGCCATGGGGCTCTTTCGAAATCTATTAAAGTGTTAGAACAAGAGTTAGGTTTTTCATTATTTCTTCCAAAGGGTCGTGGAATAGAGCCAACGGAAAATGCGTTAAGAATTTATCAAGAATCAAAAGATATTGTTAAAGCGACTCAATTATTATCTAGGCCTAAAAGTATTTCTAAGAAGAAATTAATAAAAATAGCTACCTTTGAGGTTTTTAGTACATATTTCTTATCGACCTTAGGTCCCATTTTAGACGATATTGATTTAGAGCTACATGAAACAAGGCAGGGAAAACTTGAAGAAGCGGTTTTAAACAGACATGTGGACTTTGGAATTACATATGAACCAATACCAACAGCTGGAATAGAGTATTTAAAAATAACTTCTGTCAGAATGGGAACTTTTGGAACTAGTAAATATTTAGATAAACGTTTTGAGGACTATCCTTTTGTCGCACCTAGGAGACCTATTCATGCAGCTCCCTCTGGAGTTACTGGTCTTGATGGGTGGCCAGATCATAAATTTATCCGAAACATAAAATATAAAGTAGATATGCTTGAAAGTGCAATGTCTTTAACTAGAAACAGCCATGCTGTAGCTTTCTTACCTGAATTTATTGTTAAGGCCCATAATAATATCGTTCATAAGGACTTCAAACTGATAAAGCTTAAAAATTTAAAATCTTTTCCTAAAGTTTCTCGAAATGTTTACATTGTAAAAAGGGTACACTCAGAAGAGTCAAAAGAGATTAAAAAGATATCCAGATGGCTGAGACAAATTAAATGAAAGGTATTTCAAAAATTGTAGCTGTTTAGCTTAAGTTGAAATTCAAGAACCCTCTTTTTAATAGAAGGTTCTTTTGACTATATTAGTTAAAAGTAATTCCACCTGATGGTTTAAACTCAAAAGGTAAATCAACACATTGAAATTTCGCTTTTGCGATTGAATGAGCTTTATAATCTCTTAGTTGACTTGATATTGTTGTAATTGTTTCAAATTCTGAAACTTGCTTCAAAGCAATTTCGCTTCCTCTGTCAAAACACTCATCCATTGCATTTTCAGTTGCCTTGTTCTCAGCTTGCTTCTCGGCTTGCACTCTAGCTGAACTTGCCCAGCCATCTCTAGCAGTGGCCGACGCTTCAGATAGAAAAATATCACTTGAAAGTGATGATAAAGATAAAATTAATAATACTATAACTTTCATAAAACTCCTTTTCGTGAAAGATATTAATTAATTATGCCTTTTAATTACTATAGCTTAAAATTATTATAACTAATAATTTTAAGGCGAAATAAGAATAGATGCTCCATTCTCATCGTTTTCTACAAGTTGTAAAATAAACTTTGATTCTCAAGAAAGGTGAATTCAGAACCAGAACATTTCGGACTCTATGCTTCAAATTAGATTCCTAGGCTTTGCGTCATACAACTCTAGTCAAGCTCCCTGATCCTAGAAATACCGCTAAGTTCATAATGTGGAAAAGATTCACAAAAAGATTAGAAAAGATAAAAGAGGAAATTGCTAGAAATTCAGAGAAATTTTATCTAATCAGACCCAGCTAAGCTCCTAGAATCTCATAGTTAATAAAATTAAATACTTAGTTTTTTTTAAAATTGTTAGTGAAAATAGCTTGGGTACGATGGAGGAGACGGCCGGATTTGAACCGGCGGCTTTACAGTTTTGCAAACTGTTCCCTTGGACCACTCGGGCACGTCTCCATAGTAATAACTATGATCTAAATTCTATCAATAGATGTCAACGAATCGCTTGCGGAATCCTTAAGCTTTTTTGATGATAAATTTATCTTTATTTGCGTCTACTCGTTCTCTAAGTTCTTTCCCTACTTTAAAAAAAGGGACTTTTTTGGGATCAACATTTACCACATTTCCAGTTTTGGGGTTTCTTCCTGAATAGGCCTTATAATTTCTATTTGCAAATGATCCTAAGCCTCTTATTTCTATTCTTCCATCATCTAAGAGCTCTTGAATCATTGCTCTAAAAACAAGGTTTATAACCTTTTCTGAATAAGAGTGAGGTAACTTTGCTTTTTGCTCTAAAGCATTAACTAAATCTGCTTTAGTCATAATCTTCTCCCTTAGAAATAACTTCTAACCTATTATTATTTTAATAAAAACTTTGAGATTTCTCTAAACAAGCATATTTTTCCATTTTGAAAGTTTGACCAGTTTACTTGGCATATTTAAGTACTATCAATTGTTCTTACAAGATCTAAGTTATTAAAATTACGATTAAGTAAAAGAAAGAAGCTCTGAAAACTTATGTTTTATTAGAAAATATAAGTATGTATGGATTAAAACGAAACATTCTATTTATTTTATTACTCTTCACTAGCTCTTGTGCTTTAGAAAATGCCAGCAGGAGTAAAAACCGTGGCCTTGGAGAAAGCTCAGGACCAGTATTTAGCTCAGATGTTTTACTTATGTCTGCTTGTGCTTGCCAAGCCGGTGTATCTCTTAGCCTTGGAAATTCATGCGATGCTTTTTGCCAAAATAAAACACATCAAAATCGATTATTACATATTGAGACTCTAGTTGATCCAATTGTTTTAGAAAATTTTGGATTCGATACTCTAGAGCAATGGTGTAAGGAAGAGAGGCTTGATGATTCAGGTGAAGTTATAAACGATAATCCTGGTTGTGTCTTAGAAGCCATAGATGAAGTTCGTAATACAACTGAAGAGTTAGAAGTTATTATCTCTAATGACGAAATCATCGTTGATTTAACGGCGTTAAGAACCGATGTTAACTATATTCTTACATTATTCGAACGATCATCTGGTGACTCATCAAGCACTTTGCAAACAATGGTTTCACTACCTAATGGATCAGGAGTGAAAGCCCCAGATACCGTCATCGTTCATAATTATGAATGTACAAAGACACTAGGTCCCACTGACCAAGAACCTGATAGACCTGACCTGCCTGTTGAAGTAAATTATTTTTGGAGTATTCATAACCCTATCAATGATATAGACCCGTCACTTTCTAATTTAGCCTGCCGAGTGACAGATGGTGCTCCGGGATTTAGAAACTTTTTCTATCAATACCTAGATCTTGAATTTCTTATTTGGTCACCAATAGATATCAAGTTCTCTAGAAATAATGAAGGTGTTATGCTCATCCAAGAAGGAATCGAAAAAAGGCTTGGTATTTCAAACACAAATGCTGATCTCTTTGTAGATTTCAAATTACATAATCGTCCTATTAGTTCTGATACAGAAGAAGAACCAAAAGTATTAGGTCATATTCTTAATTCCATATTTGTTAATCCAAACAACCAGTCTCAAGTTGTAAGATGTTTAGATGAAAGAGACTATCTTAGCTCTGCTGATGAGTTGTATCATGAACTTGCAAAAACTCTGCAAGGTGATTTGCCTAATCCTGTCATAACAGAAGCTCTATACATCGCAGAAAGAGAAAGTATTACTTTTCCTGGCCCATATACTCCGCCAATAGAGGAAACTCAAAACTTTATATTAGTTACAAAATCAATGATTAATCAAAAATGGTATTGGAAGTTTAATAATCAAGCTCAGAAAATCTTAAATTCTGATGGAACTATGGAAAATGGAGATCTGCTTCCGACAGCTCAAAAAATATATTTCACACACACTTCTTTATCTGATCCATTTTTTCCAAAAGAATATAAAATCGTTCATCCATCAGATAATGCTACTCAGAGTGGCTCTATCATCCCTCATGATAGAAGAATTGGATGTGTTCCAAAGTAATAGCTTAAAAAAAAATAAAAAATCTTATAACATATAGCTTATGAATCATACATCCATAAGCTATATAGAACAAAACACCTCACTTCCCTCTAGCAAGATAAGAAATGTTTTAAAGTTATTAATAGAAGAAGAATGTACTATTCCTTTCATCACTCGTTATAGAAAAGAAGCCACTGGAGGATTAGATGAAGTTCAAATTGCTTCCATTCAAGATTTTCATAAAAGATTCACTGCTTTAGAAGCAAGAAGAGAATTTATTCTAAAAAAAATAAAAGAAGATAATAAACTTACCCCTGCTCTAGAAAAAGATATATTAAAAGCAAAAACAATTAAAATCTTAGATGATTTATACGCTCCCTTTAAATCTAAAAGAAAAACAAAAGCACAAACTGCAATAGAAAACGGTCTTGCTCCATTGGCCTTAAAGCTTAAAACAAGTCAAATTGATGACTTAAACTTCTTAAAGAATTTCTCTAAAGATTTTTTTAACAACCATTTAAAAACAAATGAAGACATCTCATCAGGCTTAATGGCTATACTAACTGAAGAAATTACTCAAAATGTTTCACTTAAAGAAACCCTGAGAGATATTTATAAAAAGGAGTCTTTACTCACTTCATCTATGAGAAAAAAAGCTAAAGAAATTAGTGATTATGATAAATATAAAGACTATTTTGAGTTCTCTCAAAAGATCAGCCAACTAAAAAATCCTAAAACAAGCCATCGCTACTTAGCCATTAGAAGGGGGATGGATAAAAAAGTTCTTAGTGCTGGCATTGAAATTGAAAAAAAACTTATCTCAAATCAAATAGAAAAATTTCATCCTTGGATTAAAACTTCTAAATGCAATGAAATGATGAGTGAGATACTAAAACTCTCCTCTAGAAGAATTCACTCTTCATTAGAACTAGAAATGATGGGTGATTTAAAGTCTTTATCCGATGAAGCCGCCATACAAGTTTTTTCTACTAATCTAAAAGATCTCTTGCTCCAACCCTATTTGGGTGCAAAAACAGTGCTTGGAATAGATCCTGGGGTAAGAACGGGGTGTAAAGTTGCACTCATAAATCAAAGTGGTGAATTTATGATGGATACAGTGATTTATCCTCACCCACCAAGAAACGAAAAAGAAAAATCAATTGATGCTATTTCTAGAATTATTCATAAATTTAATGTTGAATATATTGCTATTGGAAATGGTACCTATGGCAGAGAGACCTTAGCTCTACTGAAATCAGAGGTAGCTTCAATTAAAAATGGAGATGTTAAAACTATGCTAGTTAATGAAGATGGTGCTTCCATTTATTCGGCTAGTGAGATTGCAAGAGAAGAGTTTCCAGATAAGGATCCTACCGTGAGAGGAGCAATTAGCATTGCAAGAAGATTTCAAGACCCTCTAGCAGAACTTGTAAAGATTGATCCTAAATCAATTGGGGTAGGACAATACCAACATGATGTAAATCAAGTTAAATTAAAACAATCCTTAGAAACTGCTATTGAAAACTGTGTTAATTATGTTGGTGTTGACTTAAATACAGCAAGTGCTCCTTTACTTTCTTATATCTCTGGAATCGGACCAAAGGTTTCTTCTAATATTACAAAGTATAGAGAAAAAATTGGTGGATTTAAAAAAAGATCTGAGCTCTTAAAAGTTTCTAGATTTTCAGAGAAAGTATTCCAACAAGCAGGTGGGTTTTTAAGAATTTATAATGGAGAGAATCCTCTAGATGCTACTTTTATTCACCCAGAAAGTTATCCCATCATTCAGGACTGGTGCGCAAAAAATAAGATTAAACTTTCAGAACTTATAAAATCACAAGAAAGCATTAATAAATTAGAACAAGATCAAAGCTTAAAAGAAAAGCTAGGAAGTTTTACTCATCAAGATATTCTCTCCAGCTTAAGAGCTCCAAGGCAAGATCCTAGAGATGAGTTTAAAGCATTTGAATTTAAAGATAATTTGAATAAAATCTCTGATATCCATACAGGTGATATGTGTCCTGGAATAGTAACGAACATTACTAAATTTGGAGCTTTTATCGATATTGGAATTAAAGAAAATGGACTTATTCATGTTTCACAGATGGCCGATAAGTTTGTAGATGATCCATTTAAGATTTTAAAGATTGGTCAAAAAGTAAATGCGAGAGTTTTAGAGGTTGATTTAAAAAGAGGACGAATTTCTTTAAGTCTTAAAACTTTATGAAAATAAATGTTCTCTTATTAAGACAATACTTGGATCTAGCTTTTCTTGAAAGGTGAAATAAAAAAAAAGTAAAAGCCCCGTTGATAAGGCACTCATGAGGATGAGTTTCTTGAATATTCTTTTAAAAAATCTTGTCTCCTTTCTAAGGAAAAAAGAAATAAAAAGTATTCCAATAACAAAAGCAACTAGTGATTTCACCAAAAAATTTTTATATTTTTTCTTATCTTTAAATATAGAAATAAAACTAGGTAATGCTTCTTCAGAAACAAACCAATGACTAAGAAAATCTTCAAATTTTGGAAATCTCTTGAAAACATCTTCCATGAAATTCCCTTGAGCTTTATCTTGAAGAATTTTTCTCATCTCTTCAGGTGTATACTTAGAAAATAAATTCACCTTACTTATCTCTTCTAAGTATTGATCTGTCATGCCAGAAAAAAAAGAAGCAGAAGATTTCTCTTCTGCTATACAAATATTAAAAATAAATAAGAAGCTTAGGATAAGTTTAAGCATTTAAGCTAAACTTTTTACGCTTTTTTCTCATCAAAAAACTTAGAGAAAAATAATACCGTAGGTGCAGCTACATATAATGAAGAATATGTACCAATCATAACACCTAATAAAAGAGCAAAGAAAAAGTCTTTAATAGAACCACCACCAAAAATATACATAGAAACAACAACTAGTAATGTTGTCATTGAGGTCCAGATCGTTCTTGTTAAGGTTTCATTTAGTGCATTATTGATATGCTTAGTAAGTCTTGTTTCTGGGGCCCTATCTTCATGTTCACGAACTCTATCATAGATAACAACGGTATCGTTAACAGAGTACCCAATAACAGCAAGTAAGGCAGCGACAATCTGAAGACTAAACTCAAGATTAAATAAAACAAAAATCCCACATACAATAATAACATCATGAAATAGTGCTACTACCGCTCCTGGAGCATATTTAAAATCAAATCTTAATCCGATATAAATTAAAATTCCAGCTAATGCTATAAGCATTGCATACAGGCCTGAGATTTGTAGTTGTTTACCGGCCTTTGGCCCAACTATATCTGTCTTTCTAATCTCAGCTCCTTGAGAAGAAAATGAGTTAGTAAGCTTAGAAGTTAAAGCATTAGTAACTGCATTAATATCATCTTTAGATGCTGCAACCTTTACTAAGAACTCATTGTCTGTAGCATCACCAATCGCCTGGACAGTTGAAATTTGATAATTCGTCTCAGCAAGAGCAGATCGAATTTGCTCTACATTCATTGCTTGATTAAATTTTACTTGAATCTCTGCTCCACCTCGAAAATCAACGCTAAATTTAGGGCCTTTTCCAAAAATCAAAATCAAAGAACCCAATACCGCAAGTATTGATAGAAGTGTTGAAATTTTAAATTGAGAGACAAAAGGAATATTAAATTTTCTTCTCTTTGTATTCATATTTACGTTTCCTGCTTTTATAGTTTTTGTATTCATAATTTTGTTCCGATTAAATACTAACCGTTTTCCCTCTTACTCTATCCATATAGATTTCAAATAATAGTTTTCCTACAAAATAAGAAGAGTAAACCGTCGCTACAATTCCAATTAATAAAGTCACTGCAAATCCTCTAATTGGGCCTGTTCCAAAATTTAAAAGTGCAAGCCCAGCAACAGCTGTCGTTAAGTTGGCATCAATAATCGTCCAGAAGGCCTTCGCAAAACCAGCCTCAACAGCTGGCCGCCCGCTTGATCCAAGAGCTAACTCTTCTTTGATTCTCTCAAAGATAATAATATTTGCATCTACTGCCATACCAATCGTTAATGCGATCCCAGCGATACCAGGCAAAGTTAACGTTGCTTCTAGTCCAACTAGACAAGCTAAAACAATTAAAACATTTAGTCCTAGAGTGAAAAGAGCAATCGCTCCTGAAACTTTGTAATAAAGAAGAATAAAAAGAAAAACTCCTATTGCACCTATAATTCCAGCGAGCCTAGCTTTAGAAATCGACTCAGCTCCTAAACTAGGTCCAACAATTCTTTGTTCTTGAAATTCTAACTCAACAGGAAGAGCACCCGCTCTAAGAACTAATGATAAATCTGAAGCTTCTTTAATTTGTTGCTCATAGTTTCCTTGTCCTAAAGTAATTGAACCACTACCACCTGGAATTTTACCAATAAAAGATGGGGCACTTTTTACATTACCATCTAAAATAATGGCCATTCTTTTTCCAATATTATCACCAGAAAGATTCGCGAACTTTTCAACGGCTTTGGTTTTTAAAGTAAACCCAACATAAGGCTCATTTTTCTGAGGATCAACTCCCACTCTAGCATCTTGAAGTTCATCTCCAATCATTCTAGGAAGTGCATCAACTAAATAAGCTTCTCCTATTGTGACTTCATTATTCATAGGATTAACATTTTTTCCAAATGCTAAAACAAAACCTTTAGGAAGGTCATTTTTTAAGTGATCGTTAACTTTAGAAACATAATCAGAAAACCTAGAACCTTTTTTAAATTCGATACCAGCTGTCTTAACTTTCTCCATCCACTCTACATATTTCCCCTGACCGATTTCATCGTTAACCATTTTAAATTCTAACTTTGCAGTTTGCCCGATTAGACTTTTAGCTCGATCAATATCTTTCACACCAGGAAGTTGAACAACAATTCTATCACTACCTTGAGAAACAATTTCAGGTTCACTTACACCAAATTCATCAATTCTGTTTCTAATAACTTCAATTGATTTTGAAACGGCATTTTTTTCAAGATCATCTTTTAATCCATTATTTACACCATAAGTTAAACTATTTTGAGTTTCACCAGTTAAACGAAGATAGTAACCATAAATTTCTCTAACTTTTTCTTTGGCCCTACTCATCTCACTAGCATTGCTAACAAGAATCTCAACTTTTGGATCAGCAATATCAGTTTTATCAATATTCCCAATACTTGAATTAATTTCCTCTTCTCTCTTTAGATAATCAACTGCTTTTTGAGCTTGAGTTGAAACTTCATCTAGATAAACTTTATTAAAATCAATTCCAAGTACAATGTATAAACCACCTTGAAGATCAAGCCCAAGGTTAATCTTATTTTTAATAGGATACCCAGAATCTTCTTTAAGATTAAAAAACGTTGGTATAACTGTCATTGCAGAAAGTCCAAGAACAATTAAAAGTAGAATTAATCTCGAAAACCATTTCTTATTCATATATTTTCCTTTTATTCATTTTCTTTTTTTGTCACTTCACCATCGATGACAAAGTCATCTTTTTTTTCTTCTTCATGATCTTGTGTGATATCTACACCTTTAAGAGCATTTTGGAATTCACGCATTCCTTTACCAAGTCCTTTAGCAAGTCCTGGTAACTTTTTAGGCCCTATAAAAATTAGAGCAAAAATTAAGATAATAAGAATTTCACCAGCGCCTAGGCCGAACATAACTCTCCTAAATATTCCGTGTTTAGGTTAACGTGTTAGCGTCTGAAAATGATAATTTATTTTGTTTCAGAACTAAAGATGTTTTTTGTCGCTCCACCAACTTGAGAGCGCAAAAACTTCATTTTTGTTCCTTCTGAGACTTCAAGAGTAATAATTTTATCTGTAATTCCGTAGATAGTCCCAATAACTCCTGACTTCATATAAACTTCATCACCTTTTTGAAGTGCTGAATTAAATTTAGCCTCATCTTCTAATCGTTTCTTCTGAGGTCTTATCATCAGAAAGTAAAAAACAAAGAAAATCATAATGAATGGGATAAAAGACACCATAGCATTAGGAGTTTGTGTAGCCGCTTCTTGAGCAAATGCACTAGAAATAAACATAATTAATCCTTTAAAAATTTAATGAACTGAAATCTTTATAAAATCTCTGATAAAAGTCGTCAAACCTATCTTCCTTTATAGCAGTTCTGATATCTCTCATCATCTGTAAATAAAAATGTAGATTATGAAAAGTCATTAATCTACCAGCGGTAAACTCATTTACTTTATGAAGATGTCTAATATAGGCCCTAGAATATCTTTTACATACTTTGCACTCACAATTCTTATCTGGTGCTGAGCTATCTTCTTTAAAACGTTCGTTCTTAATATTAAGAGGCCCCATAGAGGTCAGCATCTGACCATTACGAGCATTTCTTGTTGGGAGGACACAATCAAACATATCCACTCCCTCTCTCACTGCATGAAGAATATCTAAAGGCTTACCCACTCCCATTAAATAACGAGGCTTCTCAGAGGGCATAAGAAAAACAAAATCTTGTAATAACTCTCGCATTTCCTCATTTTTCTCGCCAACTGATAAACCACCAATGGCCATACCTTCAAAGTTTAATTCATTTAACGTTTCCAAAGAAAATTTTCTTAAATCTAAATCTAGCCCACCTTGGACTATACCAAAAAGGTTTTGATGTTTTTTTAATTCAAACTCTCTACAAGTCTTTGCCCAGCGATGTGTCTTATCTAAGCTCGCTAACATTTTTTCTTTACTACAAGGAAGTGCCGGGCACTCATCAAAGCACATGACAATATCAGAGCCTAGTTCTCTTTGAATTTGCATGGATTCCTTGGGCCCTATAAAGTGCTTTGATCCATCGATATGAGACTGAAACCAAACACCATCATCTGTAATTTTATTAAGACCAGACAAAGAATAAACCTGAAACCCACCTGAATCAGTTAGTATAGACCTATCCCAACTCATGAACTTATGAAGTTCTCCTAAATTTTCAATTAATTTTGAACCAGGCCTTAAGAAAAGATGATAAGTATTCCCAAGGATAATTTTAGCGTCTAATTCCTCTAAATCCTCAGAAGTCATCATTTTCACAGCGGCCCTAGTTCCAACAGGCATAAAAACAGGCGTATCTACTCTTCCTCTTGAAGTTTCAAAATACCCGGCACGTGCTTTTCCTGAGGTCGCTTCTAATTTAAACTTCACTTCTATAACCTTTTCTTAAAATCAACATACAATCACCATATGAATAAAACCTATAATCATGCTCTATAGCTTCTTTATAAATTTTCATAACCCTCTCTCTTCCAATTATTGCGCTTACCAACATTAACAAAGATGACTTTGGTAAGTGAAAATTCGTAAGAAGTCCATGAATAGAAGCAACTTCTACTCCTGGGTATAAAAAAATATCTGTACTATTCCAAGTATCAGTATTTAATTCTTTATTCTTCCAAAAGGATTCTAAAACTCTTAGTGATGTTGTTCCTACCGCAATTCTTTTTTTCGATCTAGTTTTCTCAAATTCATCTTTTGCCATATAGAATAACTCATCATGCATGTGATGGTTTCTAATATCTTCTTCTTTAATCGTTTGAAAGGTCCCTAAACCAACATGAAGAGTGAGGTCTGCTATTTCAACTTTTTTCTTTTTTAAATCAGAAAAAACTTTATCGGTAAAATGAAGCCCTGCAGTCGGGGCGGCGACAGAACCAGAAGTTTTCGCATAGGTTGTTTGATATCGATCTTTATCATCTTCATTACTATTCCCACTCCTAATATAAGGAGGAATAGGCATCTGAGCGTAAGTTTTTAAATAATTTTCAAGATCATTTGTTGTTAATTTTACTAAAAAAGTTTTCTCTTCTCTTTTGATGATCTCGGCTTTGATATTACCAGGTAGTTCAAACTGATCTCCAAGATTTTTTTTACGATTTGAATGAATCAAAACTTGAGCTAGTCCATTGACTGTATTTTGCTTTAAAAAGAAAAATTCAGCCTTGCCACCAGTTACTGCTTTCTTTGCTTTTACTCTTGAAGCAAAGACTTTAGTATTATTTCTAACTAAACATGTATTCTCATCTAAAAATGAGCTTAAATCTGAAAATAAATGATGAGTAATACTATCACTTTCCTCATCATACACTAGCATCCTAGAAGCATCTCTACGATCTGCTGGAACTTGAGCAATTAAACTCTCTGGTAGATCATAATCATATGAATCAAGCTTAAATAGATCTTTCATTAAGAAATTGTTGTATCATGAGTACTTGATTTTGCCTATAAAACTTGTCTTTCCTCCTTGGTCTGAAAAATTCTAGTAGCTACTTTTCTTTTATTCTTGATTTTGAGACCTCATGTATAATTTCTACAGGAGAAATCCCAAGAAAAATAATACGACTCATAGGAGGTCATCATGCTACGAAGTACGTTGCTAATTATTGCATTTTTATTTTCATCAAACTTATTTTCTAAAGCTGACGTTTCTAAAGCACATCGCTTAGAAGCTAAAAAAGAAAGACTAGATAAAAGAAAAGCGCATCTCAATGAGAAGAAAGAAAAAATGCTAGAAAGGAAAGAAGCTAGAAAGGAGGATCGTTTAAAGAGAAGAGCTCTTCGTAAAGAAGTAAGGATCGACAGAAGGGCCAAAAGAAAAGAACTCAGAGCTGCGAGAAGAGCTGCTAGGTAAAATATTCATTTAAGATTCAAGAGGTGATCTTTTTAGTTCACCTCTTGCACTAACTCAACAAATCTTTCAAAAAAGCGATAACCCTGAGGAGTAATTTTCTTATCTTTGTGCTTATAAGCATTAATTACGTATTTTGGAAGATCGAGCGGTGTTCTGCAAATAGTGTATTCCTTTGGATCTATCCCTCTGAGATAATAATCAGGTATAAAACCTATGCCCAATCCTTTTAGTGCCATCTTAGTTAAAACTCCCCAACTTTCTATATACATTTCTACTGGCAAATCTTTTTTATAATGTTTTTTATATTTTTTCTTAAGTTCAGTTACTTCTTTGAACTCACCTGTAATAAGATATTTTAAATTTTTTTTCACTCCTTTTTTCTTTATTAAAACAAACTCCCCTTTATAAATCTCTGTCATTTTCGTATTAGGAGCCCTCACACTCCCCAAAGCCACTCCAAAATCTAGCTCTTTTTCGCTCACCCACTTTCTAACATCAGCTGTAATTCCCATTTTGAAGAAAGGTTGCATTGCTGGGAATTCAGCCTGTAATTGGATTAATATATCTGGTAATAGGACTGACGCAAAACTTTGCTGAGTTGCAAACTCTACTCGTCCAATCATTTTTTTTTGATTCATTTTTATTTGAGCATTGAAATGCTTTACCTCATCTAAGAGTTCTAAAGCTTGCTCGTAAAATTGATGCCCTTGCGGAGTTAATTCAAAGTTATTTCTTTTATGAGTAACCAATTCTAAGTCAAACTGTTTTTCTAGTCCTTGAATCCCCTGACTTATAGCAGATACTGATACAAAATTTTCTTTGGAAGCTTTAGTTAAGCTCTTATGTTTAACAGCATCCACAAAATACTGAAGATAATAATTATTTACCATTTAAACTTTTCCTTAATATTGAATTAACTATTTATCGTTTTGATTTATACTAATGAATTGCTAGATTAGCAATAACTCATGGCCATGTGTTGAATTGAAAACATAACAAGGAGACACTTTTTGAAAATATTATTAATAACTATGTTGTATTTTAACTTTGCTTTTTCTATCAATGCCCAGCGAGAAACTGATAACTTTTTAGATGTATACGAGGTAACTAAGAAATTATCTTCGAAGATAAAAAACAAAGAAATTTTATTAGTCTTCGACTTAGATAATACTATCTTATCGATGAAAAAGTCTCTGGGGTCAGATCAGTGGTTTAATTGGAAGAGAGAAAAAATTAAGAATAAGCCTCAGCTCTTCCCTGCTTTATTGAAATGGCAAGAAATTCTTTTTTATCACTCAGAAATGAAACTCACAGAAGACTATATCCCTCGTATGATCAAAACACTTCAAAATAACAACATTCGCATGATTGCATTAACTTCAAGATCACCTTCGAATAGATTTGCAACACAAAGAGAGCTCAATCGTTTTCATATTGATTTTTCTGCAACAAAGATTGGAAAGAATATTCCTCTGAAAAAATACCAAAAAAGAGAAATTGAATACAAGAATGGAATATTTATGACATCTGGACTGGGGAAAGGAGAACTCTTAAAGAAGTTAATAGATCACTCTAGATTATCCTCTTTAAAACAAGTCATTTTCATAGACGATCATAGTAAACATACAGAGAGTGTTTACCAAACATTTCAAAGTTCAAATATCGATGTTTTAACTTATAGGTATAAAAAAGAAGATGATCGAGTAAGTCGCTTTCATAATAGCTCAAGCCTTCAAGGCTTAGCAGACAAAAATTTAAAAAAATTACAACTAACCATAAAAAAGATTTTTGGAAGCAAATTACCGATGATCTAAAAAGAGTGAAAGTAAAGTAAGAGAGTCTAATGAACTCTCTTACTTTACTTAATTATAAATTGATGATTACGCTAGCATTGATCATTTTTCGATTCAAGGCTTTATTATTATGTACTAACTTTGAGAGTTCTACTCCTACTCCTGCATAAAATCTTGAATTTATTCTATATCTAGAGTCTAACTTTAAAGTTCTTTTTTTACCTACATTTACTCGTTCTGCTAAAAACCCATGAGATAAAGCCTGAAAGTCATACAAGCTTACAAAATCATAAGATAAATCATATGAGAATTTTTTATAGTTATCTCTCAAATCAATTGAAACACCATGGCTTCTAAGTCTTTCCTCATTAACATAAACTACTTGACTAGAACCATCATCGAATAAGGCCTGGATTTTTACATTTCCAGTTTTATAACCGATTGAAAAAGCATCATTGAGTTTGCTCTCTTTATCTAAAATCGCCCAACTTCCTAATCCAACAGTCACTGAATTATCTTTTACCCTGTTTATATCATAAGCGTTTTTTTCAAATTCTCCTTTTAATGTAATCCCGATAAATGAAACCCCTACTTTGTTATCATAATATAACTGACTAGCTGTTTCATTACCATTTCTCACTCTCATTCCACCAAATTCAGACTCAAAAACTCCTGATCCTAGTAATCCTTGTGGATCTATCGCTCCTTGCTCTGAGTATTTTACCCCTAGTAAATTAATGTTTTTACCATGTCCAGAGTTCAAAGAAAGACTAGAAGTAGATTCCTGAGAAAACGCAAGGCCTGTTAATAATAATAAAGTTGTTAAGATTTTTCTTTTCATTTTTTTTCTTTTGCCATTTTTATAAAAGAAAATACAACGAGTTGAAATTATTCTCAAACGAGAGCCCTCTGACTTATATTATTTACATTTCAGTTGTCTGTTTTTTTTCACTTAGCTTAAAGGCCAAGAAACTCTTCAAAGCTGCTTGGCTTTTAATATCTTCTAAAAGGCTTCAGCTATTCCTAGTTCTACCTCTACATATTTCGAATCATCCATTCCATTACTTAATCGAATTCTCTCTAAACTAAGATCCGTTGTTGCAGAGTAAATATCAAAAAGTTCTATATAATTCTCACAACTCAATCCCCATTCGCTATCTGGTTGAGGATCATTTTGATTAATAAATCTAAAGTTATGCTGAGTACCTAAAGCTTGAGCAATTGTATCCCAATAAGTTGTTCCTGATGCACTGATATTTTCCCATACACCATTTCTTCTAATTTCAATTGCCTCAGTTAAACTATTTCTCACTGATTGTTGTAAGCGTTCAAAAGAACAAGTTGTCTTAGGAGGATCAAAGGGGTCAGTTTCAAAAATTGGATCTATATAGACAGGCCCACCAAGGGAGAGAACATCATTAATCTCTCTAGTTTGCTCATCTACTAAAGCATCATTATCCGCTGAATAGTGTCTCGCAACTAAAAACTTCGTTGTCGTTGGATCTGAGTAACCTTCCCCATTATCCACTCTATAATCAGTACACAAATCAATTGGTTTCCCTGAAGAGTTTTGATGAATATGGTAATAAATATTAAGACTAGAATAATTTGCACTTACGTGCTTACTCCATTCTTTTTTATCAAATAAAAAACTAGCCCCGTCTTCTACAACTGAATTATTCTCATAGAAAGGTTGTAAATCTAATTCAAAATCAAGAATTCCCCCTAATACCTCTTGTGGGAGATCAGAGTCTAATCTATCACCTAGATAAAAAACACCATCAAAAAGAACCTCATTATTATTACAATTTCTATGTGTTATCCTAACTTTGCCATCTAAGATAGGATCTCCTTCATCATCACTAAACCCAAGTTCTGATTCCCAATCAGAATCCATTTTTTCAGGATAAAAAGTTACATCAGAGTCAGCATTGCTGTTTCTTTCTACTACTGGTTTTAATGTCGGTTTTTGAATGCCATTGTCGAAAAGATGACTGTTGTTGCCACACGAGAAAAGTGTGAGTACGAGTAGATACACAAGTGTTTTCATAATAAATCCTTTTACGTATGGCCTTATCAACGTTTATCCACGACCACCAATACACTCTACCCTAGAATTTCACTCTCTTAGAAAAGAACCTAATTTTAAATACTTGGAATAAATTATTAGAAAGTTATATTTTTAAAATTGACATTTTTTTGAGGCATTTATTTTAGAGTTACAAATTTTCAAAGATTATCTGCGCACTTCGATCTTTCTTACTTTCAAAAATAACGCTATTTAATGCTTCTAGTTTATGAACTTTATCCAGAAGATTTGAGCAATGATATTCATCTTCAGTAAGGATTACCCCATGTCCTTTTTTCACAACTTCTTCAGCATTATGATACTGCTCATTTCTTTGAGCTATTTTTAATGGAATAAAAAGCGCTTTTCTCCCTAAATACATAATCTCACAAACTATTCCAGCACCTGCTCTTGAAATAATAAGCTCTGAGCTATTCAAAACTTCTTCCATATTGTTAATAAAGCCAAAGACTTTATAGTTATCAGTTTCTTTTTCTTTGTATTCCTTAAAGTACTTTTTCCCCACTTGGTGATAAATTGTATACTTTTCTAATAATCCCTCTTTCCAAGAATCAACTAAGTCATTAATAAACTTAGATCCGTTTCCACCACCAGTGATAAATAACAAAGGCTTAGGAGTATCTATTTTTGCGGCTTTATTCTTCAAGCTATTTCTTATAGGGTAACCAGAAACTATACATTCCTTAGAAATAAACTTTTTAGTACTTTCAAAACTTATAAATATTTTATTAGCAAAAATAGAAATAATTTTATTGGCCAGCCCCAATCTAGATGTTTGCTCGTGCAAATAAACTTTTTTCCCTAAAATTCTTCCCGAAATTGCTGCTGGCACTGAAACAAATCCACCTGTAGCAAAAACAATGTCCGTTTTTTTTAATTTCGTAAAAAAAAGATAAAAGCATTGAAATGTTCCCCAAAGAAACTTAAAAACATCAATAACATTCTCTACGCTTAGATACCTTCTTAACTTACCTGTTGAAATAGAATAATAAGGTAGGTCATTTTTAATCGCTAAGTCTTTTTCAAGCCCCTCATGACTTCCTATATAAGAAATATTACTAACTCCCTTGGCTTTGAAGTAATCAATAATAGTCATCGCAACAACGCTATGTCCTCCACTACCTCCACCTGTAAATACAAATGACTTATCTTTGACCACGATAATCCTTCTTGTGAATCTGATACTTCGTTCCGTCTAGGACTTTATTATAATGCTTATGGGTTCTGTACCAAAGTAGAAAGCATAAGGTACCTATTACTAAGAAAAAAAGAAATACTTCGTTTTTAAAGATTTTTTTCATAAAACTCTTTATAATCTTTTAAAGATTCAGGATTAGAAACAGCTTCTATGTTATCAAGAGCTCTTCCATTAATAATTCTATTCACAGCGATTTCCATTTTTTTTCCACTTCTTGTGTATGGAATCTCTGTTACGGCATGAATGATTCGAGGTACATGTCGAGGAGTAGTTTCTTGTTTTATTATTTTTTTTATTTCTTTTCTCATCTCATCACTTAATTCACTTCGATCTCTAAGCTTTACAAACAATACAACTTCCACATCGCCTTCTTTATTTTTTCCGACACAAATAGAATCTTCTAAGAAATCAAGTTTTTCTGTTTGTTGATAGATTTCTCCTGTTCCTATTCTTACTCCTCCTGGGTTTAAAGTCGCATCTGATCTTCCAAAAACTTGAACTCCACCAGAGTTAGTAATAGTTATAAAATCTCCATGATGCCAAACATTTTCAAACTTATTAAAATAGGCCTTGGAGATTTTCTCTTTGCTCTCATCATTTAGAAAATGAATAGGTTGTGAAACAAAAGAACTTTGACACACCAACTCCCCTTCTTTACCAACAATACTCTTTCCATTCGAATCAAAGCAAGCCACATCCATCCCTAAGCCTAGTCCTTGAATCTCACCTCGAATTACAGGCTTGGTTGGAACACCTAACATAAAACAAGAAATAATATCGGTCCCACCACAAATACTAGCAATATGAAGATCTTTTTTAATGACTTGATCTATATAATCAAACTGCTCTGCTAATAAAGGAGCTCCAGTTGAAAGTAAACTTCTTAAATTTTTAAATTTATATTTATTCTTCCACTCATAAACTTCTAATGCTCTTAAGTACTTTGGACTTGTTCCCCAAACATGCACTCCATGAGAATCTATTTTTTTCATAAAAGCATCGAGGCTTGGGAAAGCAGGCGATCCTTCAAATAAAACAACCTCTGCCCCTAAAGCAAGAGAACTTACAAGCCAGTTCCACATCATCCAACCACAAGTTGTAAAATAAAGAATTTTCTCGCTAGCCCTTAAGTCCGTATGATATTTTAATTCTTTAATATGTTGTAATAAAGTTCCACCAACACCATGAACTATGCATTTAGGTTTACCAGTCGTTCCAGAAGAATACATAATATAAAGAGGATCTGAAAATTTCACCTTTATAAATTCCAAATTATTTTCATAACTAAACTCATCAAACATATCAAAATGATCTTGTTTTTGAATTTCTTCTCCTAGAAAGTTTACGACTATCACTTTTTCTATTGAATCAATTTCCTTAGTAATCTCTTTGATTCTAGGAATCATATCAAAGTACTTATCACCATACTTATAGCCTGCTGACATTACTAAAACCTTAGGCCTTGATTGTCCGAAACGATCAATCACGCCATCTATACCAAAGTCAGGACTAGTCGATGTAAAAGTTCCTCCAAGAGAAGTACAAGCAAGCATAGATATAACCGTCTCTGGAATATTAGGCATATAACAAGCAAGGACATCGCCTTTTTTAAAACCGTGATCTTTTAAATATCCTTGAAGCCTAGCTGTTTCTAGTTTTAACTCTTCATAAGTATATTTTTTTTCTAGATCTGACTCATGTAATAAAGTCAGTGCTATATTAGAGTTTTTCCCTTTCGATAATAAATTTTCAGCAAAGTTTATTTTTACATTCTTAAACCATGGATATTCTAAAAAACTCTCTTTTTCTAAAACTGGATCAAGTTCACCTTCAAATAGTATTTCATTCTCGAGCATCACTTCTTTCCAAAAATCTGTCTTTTTTTCACAACTCCATCGATGAAAGTCTTCATAAGACTTAAAACTCTCATTATATTTTTCAGAAATTTTCGTTTGAAATTGATAAAGTTGTTTTTGCTCAATGTCTTGCTGATTAGGATTATACATCTGAACCTTCTAGTTCTTTAATAATAGCTGGATCAATTTTAGGAACAAGCCCTTTGGGCTTTTTAAATATCTTCAATGGATTATTTTTAAGAAAATCTAAAAACTCAGATAAATCTCCTCTATATACTTTTAAATAAAATTTTTCACTTTGTAATGATTCATCAAAGTGACTTCTAATCTCTCTAGAAAGCTTTGGTAGTAAAGAACTAAAGTGAACTCCTAAGAGATAAACTAAAATTACAGAAGTATACAAAGTCTCTTCAGCGTGAGTGACATCTTCTTTAATCTTTGCCCAAGGCTCTCTATCTGAGAAATAAAGATTTGAAGTAAATCCCATCTTCATCAAAGATTCTATCCCTTTTTTAAATTGATAATTTTTTAATGATTCTTGGTAATCTACTCTCAATCCCTCTATTGTCTGAGAGAGTTCTGTCTTCGAAAAATCGAATTGCTCTCTATAAGTAAGTCCTTCAGGATAATTCTTAACATAAAACTTCAAACATCTATTAATAAAGTTACCTATATTATTAGCAAGTTCATTGTTAATTTTCACTTCTAACCCACTCCAAGTAAAATTAGAATCTTGAGCTTCGGGGATTAAGCTTGCAAGAAAAAAACGCAAGGCATCTGATCCAAAATCTTCAACTGCTTTATGAGCATCTAAAGAGTTTCCTGATGATTTTGAAAACTGTGCTCCAGATAAATTTAAATATTGATTAGCAGGCAAATCATCAACCATTCTAGCTCGCTTACTAACCATACTCATTAAAGGAAAAATAATTGAATGAAAGATGATATTATCTTTTCCTATAAAATTCACTAACTTAGTATCTTTGTTAAGCCACCAATCTTTTAAATAATCTGTATCTGTTCCCTCAAAAAGCTTTTTGGTATTACTCACATATCCAATAGGAGCATCAAACCAAACATAAAGTTTTTTCCCGACAGCTTCATCTAAGGGAACATCTATTCCCCAATCTAAATCTCTAGTAATAGCTCTATCTACAAGGCCTTCACTAGCTAAAGATTTCACATATGGATACACCGTTTTTTTCCAATGTGACTTTGTGCCAAACCATTCATCAAACTCTTTTTGATATTTAGAAAGCATGAGAAACCATTGAAAAGAATCAATTGCTTGAATATTACTACTCTCACAAAACTTACACACAGGTTTTAAAAGTTTTAAAGGCTCTATCCATACACCACACTTTGGGCACTCATCACCTCTAGCTTTTTCATAACCACACTCATAACACTCACCTTCAACAAATCTATCAGGTAAAAGGTTTTTACAGTCTTGGCATTGCAGTTGTTTGCCATCTTTTTTCTCAATCGCACCTTTCTTATAAAGCTCATCAAACCAAGTTAAGGTTTCTTCAGCATGATAATCAGCTGATGTTTGTCCAAAAAAATCAAAGTCAATTTCAAATTTTTCAAAAAGTGACTTGTGATCCTCATGCCACTTATCAACATATTCTTTATAAGGAAGTCCTGCTTTTTGAGCGTTCTGCATAATTGCAACACCGTGCTCATCAGAACCAGAAATATAAATCACCTCTTCTCCCATCATTTTCATATGTCGAGAGAAAATATCAGCCGGGATATAAACCCCAGCAAGGTGTCCAAAATGAAGAGGCCCATTTCCATAAGGTAAGGCAGCTGTAACTAAGTATTTCGTCATATCAAATCTTTTCGTTTAGCGTTATATGTAATATTTATCATTCTAGCGATTATTTACTTTATAGAAAAGTAGAGCTCTATTATATTAGGCCTTCAAACACAAAACTTAGGAGTAAAAATTGAAAAAATTCTTATTTTTAGCACTACTTTCAGCTTTAGGTTTCTCAAAGACAGCTGAAATCACTTTTAACGTAAAAACCCAAAATAGCTCTAATCAAGGAACAGTCACTACTGATCTTAAAAAATCAGCGACTGCAGGTTCTGAGAAGTTAGCTTTTGTTGTCACTCCTAATGAGTACACTATGAATAATAAAAAAGGACTTCTTTTAGATATAAAAGTCATTGAAGATCAAAAAGTTATTACTGCTCCTAAAATGTTTGTGGAACTTAACAAGTCTTCGACTATTTCTGAGAAGAATTATCCTGGGGTACCTGCTGGGTTTGAATTAACTATCAAGCCTGCACTTAAGTAATAAAGTATTATTTTTAAGGCCTTGGAGTTTCTAGGGCCTTAAAGTAATTTATTTAAAGTTGTCATCACTCCAATCGAAGTCACTAACATCAAACCTAACTTTACAGTCATTTTTAATTCTAAGTTTTCAAAACTTGATTTTATTTCAGATCGAATTGATTGAATCTCAGATTCTACTTTAACAAATCTCTCATTCATTTCTGATCTCAACTTATCAAACTCAGCACTCGCCTTCAGTTCCATCTTTTCAAGATCATGTTTCGTTGCAAAATTTGAAGTCATTACGTTATGAATTACCTTAACAATTTGTTCAGCAGCCGGTTTTTCTAGCCCACTTTCTACCATCATTTTAACATATTCTAATGCATTATTCATTGCTCTCCCTATTTACTAAAAAGAAATCACTCTAAATCAAACCTGACTGCTTTTCAGTACAAAACTCTATACTTTTTAAAAGTGAGACAAGGTTGATCTAGGTTTAAAATACCTCATTAAGGCCCTTTCTTTTTCTTCATTTATTTTGTATCTTGCACCTGAATTTTCATCAATGGAGAACACAATGCGTCAAGTACCAGAGCTAAGCCTTTTATCTTTTGTAAATGGATCAGATCAAGAGAGAAAAGATTTTGTTGATAAAATGATGATTGGCCTTAAAGATTATGGCTTTATAATTCTTGTTGATCACACTGTTAGTGATACTGTCATCAAAGAATCCTATAAGTATACTCAAAAGTTTTTTGAACTCGATAAAAATACAAAGATGAATTATGTATGTCCAGATGGTGGAGGTCAAAGAGGTTATACTGCTTTTGGTGTTGAACATGCAAAGACTTCTGATGTTCCTGATCTTAAAGAGTTTTGGCACGTAGGAAGAGAAGTTGAAGCAGGCCACAAATTTAAGAATCTTTATCCTGATAATATTTGGCCTAAAGAAGTTGAAGGTTTCGAGACCGCTCTTCAAAATCTTTATGATTCTTTAGACGATACTGCTAATCACTTATTAGATGCTATTGGCATCGGTCTTGATGTACCTAAAGACTATTTTAGATCTATGGTTAGTGATGGCAATTCTATACTGAGACCAATTCATTATCCTGGAATCAAAGATGGAATTCCAAGAGGAGCTGTAAGAGCTGCTGCACACGAAGATATTAACTTAATTACAATCTTAGTTGGTGCGACTTCATCAGGGCTTGAGCTTTTAGATAGAGATGGTAAATGGCTTCCAGTAAATACTAAGGAAGGACAATTAATTGTCGATTCTGGTGATATGATGTCTAGAATTACTAATGGAGTTATTCCTGCGACTACTCATAGGGTTGTTAATCCTGAAGATCTAACAGTACCTAGATACTCTATGCCATTTTTTGTTCACCCTAACCCTGATACAACTTTGGAATGCGTACCTTCTTGTGTTGGTGACGGGGCGAAGTTTCCACCGATTAACTCTCATGAATTCTTAATGCAAAGACTTCGTGATATTGGACTTGTTAAGTAAAGAGCTCCTTACCTAGTATTTAATATCATAGATAGTATCAAATGATCTTCTTGTCTTAGTTCTTACCTTTTTGCATGACTTTATTTTATAAGTTCTTTTAGAAAAAGGATTGGTAACTCTTACAAGAAAACCTTTTTGATTTTTTACTATTAAGTTTCCAGTCATTGTCTCTAAACTTAGGTGAAGCTTATATTTCTTAAAAGTACTAGACCAATAAGTTGTCGCACACTTCAACTTAATTTTCTTTTCCGTGATTTTCCCTCCAAGGTAATCTCCTGTGCAGTCTGCACCAAATTGAGGGTCTATAAAACCTGTAACAATATCTCCCTTGGAATCATTCACTACATAGATATTAACATCCTCTGACTGGAACTCATTCTCTGAATTTTCAAAAAGGCAATTATACTGATTCATTGTTTGCTCTGCATAAAGAAGATGACTCGTCGTTAAAATAGCTAGTAATAATAATCTCATTTAAGATCCTTTCTTTGCATTAAGTTTTTAGATACAAAATAACATATATAACTAGGAATTTTCCTCAACCTTAAAGAAAGTACATACCTGTAGATATAATAAACACTCATTTAGTTGCTAAAAGTGTTATCAAGAACTGATCTATTACTATATAGAAAGATAAGCGATGCTGTATCTTTAGGACTGCTTGATTTTACTCTCAAAGTCATCTTGAAGCTTCTCGTATCCTAGACCAGTAGACTCAAAGAATATTTCATTATTTTTTTTATAAACTTGTTCAACCCAATGATTTTCTTCATTATGAGGATATTTATAATACTTCTTATCGGGATGATGATTTCTCAAATGAGTGGGGACAGCTTCTGTGGGATTTCTTTTTACGTATTCTAATGCTTTATTAATTGCAAGATAAGCGGAGTTACTTTTAGGTGCTCTTGCAAGATATACAACAGCTTGAGCAAGAGTAATTCTAGCTTCTGGCATTCCGAGGTGCTTAACAGCGTAATGAGAATCGGTACTTATACTCAGAGCTCTAGGATCAGCATTACCAATATCTTCTGAGGCCAAAATCATTAACCTTCTTGCTATAAAAACTGGATCTTCTCCCCCATCAAGCATGACTGCTAACCACATAATTGCTGCATCTACATCACTACCTCTGATACTTTTAATAAAAGCAGAAATGACATCATAATGCCTAGAGCCTTTTCTATCGAAGTGCCTAGATTCTTGAGCAAGTAAATTTTTAATATGTAAAAGATCTTTTTCTTCTGTATCTAAAATTCTTTCAAATTTATTTAAAGCAAACCTTGCATCTCCATTTGAAAAACTTACAACTAAATCAAGTATCTCTTCACTTAAACCATGTTCTTTATTTGCTTCTTTTAATATTTTTTTTAAACCAAGTTCTTTATGTTTTTGGAATTGAATCAGATGTATTCTAGACAACACCGCTTTATTCAATACGATTTGGGGATTCTCTGTCGTCGCTCCCAATAAAATAAAGCTTCCTTTTTCAAGATAAGGAAGTAAAGCATCTTGAGCGGCTTTATGAATTCTATGAATCTCATCAATAAAAAGAATCGCTTTTTTTTGATATAGCTTCTTTCTTTCTTCTATCTCTTGGATTTTTTCTTTTAGATCTTTAATTCCTCCAAGTACAGCATTAAAACTTATGAGCTCTAAGCTTAAATGATTTTTTAGAATTAAAGCAGCTGTAGTTTTTCCTGATCCAGGAGGTCCCCAAAAAACAAAATGAGGACATGTTTTGGGTGAATATTTTTCTAGAATATCTTTTGCATGATCTTGTCCGTAAAAACCTTCAAAGCTTTGAGGTCTTTGCTTATAAGCAAGAGGCTGGTTATGATCTGAATGATTATCAAAAAGTGAGTCTTGCATTAATAAACTGAAATATATCCTGACTTAGCAAGATTCCATTCTTCATCATAGACATGAACTTCTTTGGTTTCTAAGCTTCCTTTATAAAAGATTTGATCCTGATGACTCCATAAAAGCACACCACCTTTCATATTCACTGCATCTATTCCTTTATTTAAGAGATCTTCTGCAAACTTTCCACTTCTATAACCAATCGTACAATAACTCACGACTACTTTTTCTTTATACCTAGATTGATTATCCAAGTATTGTTTTTTAGTAATTGCGTCTTTAATCATTGAAACATATTGTTCTCTACTCTCTCTAACATCTACATAAACAACATTATCTAAGGCCAATATATCTTTTGGCTCTAAATTTTGGACTTTAGGGAAATCTTTTTGGTACCCATCAAACATTTTATAAATTTTTGCTAAATTTTTATCATCTTCATCGGCTGCATGAGTAATATGAATAATTCGAGAGTCATTCGTTTTCACCGTTTTTTGATAATCATTACAAGAAAAAAAAAGATAAAAAAGCATTAAATATTTCATGCAAAAACTTTACTCCCTATACGAACCCAATCAGTATTGTGCTCTAGTGCGATAGCATAATCCTGACTCATTCCTATAGAAAGTTCAATCTTGTTTTTATGAAAAGAGCTCTCATTTAGCCTTTTCTTTATTAGATTTAATCTCTCAAAACAACTTCTTGCGTCATTTTCAAAGTCATCGCTACGAATTTTTCCTATAGTCATGAGTCCATTAGGGTAAATATCGCTAGCCTTACATAAATTTAATGCCTCATCTAGTTCACTATCTTTAAAACCAGATTTTTCTTTCTCTTCAGAAGTATTGACCTGAAGAAAAAACTGCGTTGAATTTTTGTACTTAGTTAATTCATTCAACACCTTTAATGAACTCACAGAATGAATACAGCATAGACCTTTTATACTTAATAACTTCTTAAGCTTATTAGTTTGAATATTTCCTATGAAATGCCATCGCAAACCAACAAGTTGAAGTTTACTGGCCTTAACTTCTAGTTCTTGAACTTTGTTTTCTCCAAAATCTCTGTGCCCCAAATCATAAAGATACTTAATTTCTTCAATAGATCGATTTTTGCTTACAACTAAAAGAGAAGCTCTTTGGTTAATTTCATTTAGTAGTGATTGATAATTCTTTTTAATATTTTCCAAGATTAAAGTTTTTTTGCTCTTTTATGAAAAGATTTCATCATCGTAGGAAGACTCGTTTTTACTAATTTATTTACAATCATTTTAGGAGCAAAAATTTTAAATTCCACTTCTAATCCATAAGTCACTTCTGTTTTCTTGGCACTGATTTCTTCAAGCTCCCAATACCCATTATTCACTTTGAATAAATCTCCTGAAACTAACTTCCATGAAATTCCATTAGGTTCATCTAAAGAAATTTCAATAACATAAGTTGTTTCTTTTAGCATATTAACTTTATACTCTGCCTTGACTTTCTTCTTTGTCCTTTTAAGAATCTTTAAATCCTCAACTCCTTCAACAAAGTCAGGGTAGTTTTCAAAGTCAGTAATGGCTTCATAAAATTTTTCAATAGAAACATTAAAAGTTTCTGTTCTTTCTACTGCTGGCATTTAATACCTCGGTTTCATATCAAATCGATGCTCTGCTCGAATATCTCTAATTGTACCTGACTCACTTCTCATCACAATAGAGTGAGTTATTGCCCCCCAAGGCTTAAACCTTACTCCATCTAAAAAGCTTCCATCCGTTACACCTGTAGCACAAAACATCACATTGCCTTTAGCAAGTTCATCTATCTGAAAAACCTTATTAATATCTTGAACTCCCATCTTTTGTGCTCTTTCAATATCCCCATCATTTCGAGGCTTTAAGACACCTTGAAAGTCTCCTCCCATGCATCTTAGAGCTGCTGCTGCAATCACTCCTTCTGGAGCTCCTCCTATTCCAAATAAAACATCTACACCTGAATCAGGATCAACTGTAGATATTGCTGCTGAAACATCACCATCTTTTATAAGATAAATCCTGGCACCCGCGGTTCTTAATTCTTGAATTAACTCTGCATGTCTCGGTCTATCTAAAACTATCGCCGTGAGATCTTGAATCCTACAACTTTTTACTTCAGCTATTCTCTTTAAGTTTTCAGTTGGACTCTTTAAAATATCGATAACGCCTTTACATTGAGGGCCAACCGCTATTTTATCCATATAAATATCAGGAGCATTTAAAAGATTACCTTTTTCTCCAATCGCCATAACTGAAATTGAATTTGGCATACCATGAGCACAAATTGTTGTTCCCTCTAAAGGATCAAGAGCGATTTCTAATTCTGGCCCATTTCCTGACCCCACTTTTTCTCCAATATAAAGCATTGGAGCTTCATCTCTTTCACCTTCACCTATAACAACTTCGGCCTTACAATCAACTGAGTCCAGCATTGATCTCATCGCATCAACCGCTGCTTGATCAGCTGCTTTCTCATCTCCTCTTCCCATTAAACGAGCAGAAGCAATTGCTGCCATCTCAGTAACTCTCACAAATTCCATTGCTAGATTTCTTTTCATATCTCTCTCTTTTGTTTTATTTATTTTAAAACAAATTCTCTAATATCTATAGTGAATGATTTCTATTTGATTAACGCAGCAAACGTTGCATAAGAGCTGAAGTTTCTGAGTCAAAGTACTTACTTCCTAATCTTTCAAGAAAGTTCTTAGCTTTTTTCACTTTCAAATCATCCAAATTATTGTCAAATCTAAAAGCTAGTTCTTCTTTAGTGAGCAAAGGAGTTTCTAGGTTTCTCTTACTAATAACTTCTCCTGATTTCATCTCACCTGAACTCCATTCAACAAAATCTTTAAAAAGAATAATTTGGAATTTTGATAACGTATCATCAGTATTCATCCATACAAAAAGCTCGACCGGTCCTTCAGCTTGTAGCCAATACTTAAGCCCTTGAGGTTTTTTCATTTTATATCGATCTAAATGTAAAGGCCTTAAATTATCAATAAAATTAGAAATATCTAAGAAGGCCTCTACTTTTTTTAACATTAATGAATTCTCATCAAACTGCACTCCAACTCTATTTCCTTGAATCCATTTAATACTTCCAGATACATAACAATTTTGCCCGTACCATCGAAGATTACCCTCAATTTTATCATTTAGCTTAAGTTCAATTTCACCATATTTCTTTTCTAATTGAGTTCCTGAGTAAGAAATATCAATAACTGAAAAAGCAGATAAACCTTTAGTCTCATCGCCCACTAACTTAAATGTTAGGTAATTTAAAGGAAATCTAGGCAAGACTCTTTTTTCAATTTTACCTTCATCGTTATTAATTAAATTTAAAGCGATTCCCATAAATAAATTCCTCTTAAGTAAAACTAGCTATTATTTTACCAAGTATTGCTTTTAAGATGTTTAACGGGAAAATTTGTTTTGAAATAGAAGCTTTAAGACATACAATAAATATATGAATAACTCTCATGAATGGGACATTGATAATCTACCCAATAGGCTTACTTTGTTTCGAGTTATACTCATTCCAGCAGTTTTGGGATCTTTATATTTTATCAAATATACCGACGATAGCAGTAAGGTATTAACTTATGGTGTAATAGCTGCAAGTATCTTTTTTATTGCTAGTGTCACTGACTTTTTTGATGGTTATATAGCAAGAAAAAGAAAGCTTGAAACAGTTTTTGGATCATTCCTAGACCCAATAGCTGATAAGTTTTTAGTTGTAAGCTCATTGATTATGTTACTTTCTTTGGGAAGAGTATTTGATTGGGTTGTAGTAGTTTTAGTCTTAAGAGAGCTTTACATGGTTTCTCTTCGTTTACTTGCAAGTAATCAAAACATTAAAGTTCCTGTTAGTTGGTTTGGGAAGTGGAAAACAGCAACTCAGATGATGGGTATCCCTTTCTTAATGATTGGTGGAACGTGGCTTTCTCTTCCTTTTAATCCATTAGGTAATATACTAATTATTATTTCTGCTCTTTTATCTATTGTGTCTGCAACGTTTTATACATTAAATCTCATTAGAACAATACAGAAGAAAAGAAAGCTAAAGAAACATGGAGTTGAATGAAAAATATTTTATTTAAAATTTCAGGACATGACAAACCTGGGATTACAGCAAACCTCACAACCCTAATTGCAAAACATCATTTAATTATTAAAGATATTGGTCAATCCGTAACTCATGGACTTTTATCTTTGAGCATTCTTACACAATTTAGTAAGGAAACGATAGAAAGCGAGCTGCTAAAAGATTTTTTATACGAAGCTAATAACTCTCAATTTCAGCTAGATTATGAATTTGTTGAATCAAAGGACGTGAAAAGAGTTTTTGCGGAGGAATTTGTTATAAGTTGTATTAATCCTAAAGGCTTAAGCTCTCTTTTCATTAAAGAAATTGCAGAGTTTTGTGCTAGTAAATTTTTAAATTTATTAGATATTAAAAATAAATCACTTAATACGAACTTAACCTCTCTTGATTTGCATTTTGTCTGTAACGATCCTCTTGATATTAAGAATTTAAAATCTCACATTTTAAAAATATCAAGAAAGCACCAAGTGGATTTATCAATCGTTCAAAATAATGTGTTTCGATATAATAAAAGATTAATTATTTTTGATATGGATTCAACTTTGATCCAAACCGAGGTTATCGAAGAGTTAGCTAAACTTGCTGGCTCGCATGAAGAAGTAAAGAAAATTACTGATCAAGCGATGGAAGGTGAAATTGATTTTTCTGAATCTTTAAAAAAACGCGTTAAAACTCTAAAAGGATTAGAGAAAGAAAAACTTACCCAATTATGTGATAAGATTCCACTAACTGATGGAGTTGAAGAAGTTATTAAAACCGTTAAAAGCCTTGGATTTAAAGTTGGAATTATCAGTGGAGGTTTTACTTTTTTCACTGATTATTTTAAGAATAAGTTGAATTTAGATTATGCTTTTTCTAATAAATTAGAATTTGACTCTAAGAATACTTTAACTGGGAATGTTGAAGGACAGATCGTAGATGCTGAAAAAAAAGCAATTCTTTTAGAGCTTATTGCACAACAAGAATCAATTTCCCTAGATCAAGTAGTCGCTATTGGAGATGGAGCAAATGACTTACAAATGCTCGCTATGGCCGGGATGGGGATTGCATTTCATGCTAGGAAAATAGTAAGAGATGCAGCTGATCATCAGATGAGTCATGGCCCAATGACTTCTATTCTTCACTTCTTAGGTATCCCTGAATCTTATTTTAAAAACTAAAATTCTAAGTTAAATTTATCTTTAAGTTTATCAAGGCCTTTGTTAATTTCACTTTCAACTTTTTTTCTTGCTTTTGCTTTTTGCTTAGCTTCAAAGTCTTCTTTAATCGATTTTATTGCTGAAGACATACTTGAGAGTTCATTTTCTGAATCAAGAAGTGGACGAAGTAAGCTTTGTTCTGTTTTTCCAAGTGAGTCAAAAAATCTTTTTTTCTCTGATGAGATTTTTTCATCAACGATTTTTCTTAGCTTTACCTCACCTTCTTTTAATTTATCTCCAACAAACTTTTGAATACCTGATTTAAATCTCATATCAAAATCAGAACTAATATCAATTAGTGGTTTTAATATATTTCCTGAAAAAATACTTTTCAAAGAAACATCAGGGATTTTATCTAATACTGACTGAAGAATTTTAGTCACATCTTCTTTTTCTGTTAAAATTTTCCAATTAACATTTTCAAAAATCGTTTTAAGTTTTAAATTGCTCTCTTTTCCTTTTATTAAACCTTCAAAATTAGTTTTCGCAAGAGCATCTGAAAAAGAGAGTTTATACTTTGAAGAATTTAAAAGCTTAATCATTTTAACAGGATAAGCTGCAACCTCTCCTTTTATTTCTGATTCATAATCATTTAACTCATAGTTTCGTCTTACTTTTCCTAGAACCTTTATTCCCTTGATCTGCTGAACAGGAAGATCTCCGTTTAATTCAAAACTTAACGGCTTCCCCACTATCCTTTCATCAGAACTAACATCTTTAACAAACCCTTTGAAAGTATAAGTTGTATCACTTTTTTCTTTTAAGAGTTGTGACTTTGATGTTAAATCAAGATTTTTCAACCAAAAACTAGGATAAGAATTAGTTTGAGGGAAATGATACGTTATACCCTTCGCTCTTTGCTTTACGTTTAAAGTATCTGTTTTATTCGTTTGAGGGATTTTATTTTTCAGAGTATGCCAATAACGCATATATGGAGCAACAACACCATCAACATATTTTTTAAATATCTCTTGAGAAAAATTAGAAAGATTTACATCAGGAATATTGAAATACTTCTTTAGATACTTCGTATCTTCTTTTACTAAATCATCAATTTCCAAGGTTTTATTTTTAAAATCTTTAATATCTGATCTCAGATTCTTAATTTTGCTTTGATACTCTAGAACTTGCTCTTTACTTTTATTATGGATACTAACAGCTTTCTTAATCGCAGCAGCAATTTCTATGGGGTCTTCTGTAACTCTAATTTCTTTTGCTTCCTTATAGAGCTCTTTAACTTTTCTCAAATCCTTGAACTCGATAAATGTTTTTGACCACTCTTCTTCTTTCTTCTTAAATGTCTTCTCAAGCTCTTTAATTCTTTTCTCTGTTTTAAGATCTAATTTGATGTTTTTCACTCTATCAATAATTTTCCCATCTCCTTTTAAAACAGATATTAAGCCTTCTATCATATTATCTTCAAAAATTTTCTCTTTCTCATTTTTTAATTTTTCTTTAAATCCTGTCTGCTCCATTTGTCTTTTTTTACAAGCAGGATAAATACTTCCTTTTGATTTTCTTTTTTTATGAAAAGTTAATTCATTTATTCTAGATGTCTCAATAATAAATTTCTTTCTTAAAAGGCCATCCCATAAAAAATCAAAGCTTAGTTCATCAAAATTTAAAAGATTAAATTCTGGATCATGATAATTGGTTACTTCAATTCCTTTAATCTCTAATCGGGCTTCTTTTAAGTTTGTCTTTACACTGGAAATTTGAACTTCAGCACAATTAGCATCAGTTAAAAATTTCTTCAATCCCCATTTGAGATGAACATCTAAAAAAAATGCTATATAGATAGCAAAAAGTGAAATTAAGAGTAAAAGTAAAAATAAAATTTTCTTTCTGAAAATCCCTTTAGAACTTGTATTTTTCATAAGTGATATACCAATTATAAATAATTGATCCTTTAAAGGCCTTCCAGATTTTAGTGTTTTTAAATCGAGCTACAATGGTTACTTGGTACTTGGAGACAAGTTTATAAAAAATAAAATACATTAGAGGAGCTAATATCAATCCAAGAACGGCTCCTCCCATAACTACACTGTTATTAAATTTCGTATAAGGTACTAAGGGAGCATTATAAAGAGTTGTCCACAAACCTTCTAATGAGTCATGTTTTAAAACATTTGAACCTAACTTATGCAAGAGAGGATCAAAAACGTAAGTAATAAGTGAAAATAGTGCAGCTGAAACAAATGCCGCTCCTGCCTGAACCTTAAAAATAATAATAAACAAAAAAATTAAAATACCTTGAATGCTTATCCATGGACTTAAACCTAGAATAAAACCTAGAGTTAATCCCAAAGCTATCTGTTTAGAACCTGTTTCAGAATTTAAAATTCTGATTAAAGAAAAAATCTCTTTTAATAAAAAACTCATCTGAGTTTAAATATTAAACCAAGTCACCTTATTTACGACTGCCTTGCTAGAAATTGCCGCTTGAAGCCCCGTTTCAGAGTCTTCAAAGATGAGAACTTCTTTTGGTGCTATATTACCAAAGAGCTTAAAGGCCTTGAGATATGGATCAGGGAAAGGTTTAGATCTTTCAGTATCTTTTGTTGATAAAGAAAATTTGAATAAATCTCTTCCTAAGTAATCAAGTATTTTTTGCAAGAGAGGGTCTTCACTTGCCGTAACCAAGGCAAGCTTCCAATTCTTTTTATACATGGTAGATAGTAGATTTTTGATTTCATCTTTAATCAACATCTCTTTACTGGCTAAATAATCAAATTCTTTTAAAAGAATTTCGTTTTTTAATGAAAAAAACTCTACGAGTGATAATCTAAAATTAAAATTTTTATCGATTGTATGGTAAACATCTTGATCTGCTTTACCTGAAAAATGATCATGCATCTTTTCATAGTTCCAATCACAACTAGAGTGTTTATGAGCAACCTTTTGTAAGGCTTTAATATGAGCTGGCTCAGAATCAATTAATGTTCCATCCATATCAAAAATACAGTACTCATGTTCTGGATACATTGATCTGATATCTTTTTCTTCAGGGATTTTCGACCAATGAGATTGAATCATGATTTTTTTTGATCTCTTAGTACTGAATTAAAATCATAGCCAGTATATTTTTTTACTCCAGAAAAAAGATGCCAAAGTATGGCAAATAAAATTAACAAACTCGGTAATAAAATCACAATGTAGCCCTGCCAAGTCATCTTGGCGATCTGCTCATTTAAAATTTGTGTTCTTTCAATCTCAGGTAAACTTTTGGAGATAGGAGTAAAAATTCTCATCGCTAATATATAGTTTAAGATAGCCGAAAAAAAGAAAGAAGCTGCAAAAAATATAGTTGAAAGTTTCAAGTGATTTTCAAACGGAACCTTTGTATTCTTTTCTTCTAATGCTTCGTTGATCATATCTGTTTTTAAAATAGAGTCATTAAACATGAGTATTCTGATAAGAGGTTTTTTTGTAAAAGCAGAAATTAAAACCCCTAAGCCTATAATGCCAGGAATAAGAGCTTCCTTATAAGCGAACCATTTTCCTTCAAATTTAAAATAGCCAAGCCCACCTGTTAAGAGAATACTAATAAAACCGAGAACTGAAACAAAGTTGATTTTTTTAAATTTAATAAAGTCTAAAAGAGCATAACCCGCAGGAATAGCCGTTGCTATAACGAGAGCCCAAGTCGTTCCATTTTCTCCTAGATATTTAGCACCTTTATTCAAGATAAGAACAGGAATAACAATATTTATAAGTAATTCATTAAGAGGGTTTTTATTTTGATTCATATCCATAAGAAAATTGTACGGAAGTTTTCTAGAATGTCTAAGAAGTTTCTTGGGAAGCTAACTATAACTCCCCAAAGTAATACTTAAAATTATTTTCTATTCAGATCAAGTAGGTAAGCTACTCCAAGCTTAGCAAAGTTTTCAGCATGATCTGCTGTCCCTTTTGACTTATCTATCGTATCACCAGATGTATGAATATCCTTATTCATATCTTTTTTAGCAGCTTCAAAAGGAAAAGCTGCTGGAACTCCAGCATTGTTCCATGAAGCATGATCTGAACAAGCATAACCACAATTTGTTTTAGACCATTCAACATGAACATATCTATCAATAAGACTACCAAGGTATGCGTTTAACTTTTCTGAAGTATTATCTCCAATTAAAAACATTTTTTCATCTGAGCCATTAAAATTAGTCATATCAAACTGAAGAGCCGTTAAGATACTATATTCAGCACCACTTTTCGTGAAGGCCTTGGCAATATCTTTAGAACCTTTAAGGCCTACTTCTTCGGCTGCATATCCCATGAAGAAAATTGTTTTTTGAGGTTTGATATCACTTTCAATAAACACTCTTAAAATTTCAGTTATCGTCGCTATACCTGAAGCATTATCATCAGCTCCTGGCGCGTGTCCACCTTTTCTTCCAAATGACATTTGATAAGTAAAACCATTTATAGAATCTAAATGCCCACCTAAAACGATAGCATCTTTAGATTTTCCTTCAATTTTTAAAATAACAGAGGGTTGCTTCCATGAATGATCGTAAAGAACTACTTCAGCATCTTCTCTATCTTTAATTATATTTTTCCAAGTTTTAGCAATAAACTTCGCTGCCTCAACTCCAGTTTTCGATTGATAAAATCTATTATGATAACTTGATAGTTTTTCAATCATTTCTCTTATTGGTGTTTCTTCAACTTTATCTACTAAGGTTTGAATTTTCTTATGCTTTGTTTTCAAGTTTAAAGAATTCAGAAAGTCTTTTCTTTTTTGATTATACTTTTTTCTCTTAGTAGGCTCATTAACTTCTGAAAGATAAGCAATTGCTTCTTTTTTTGAATCAAAGTTATAAAACCCACCGCACTTATTATAAGTATGATGAATTGCTTCAGAGATTTCTAAAACATTTTTTTCAGTGACTTCAATAACTTTATGACCATTTTTTGTTTTAGCAACAGTAAACTTTTTTTGTAATTCTTTGCTTACTATTTCAGAGACATCATTTTGAATAACTAGAAAGCTTGATTTTTCTTCTACTTTTGCAAAAACAGAAAAGCCTATAGCTATAGATAATACTAAATAAATCCTTTTCACGTTCAACACTCCTTTGAAACTTTAAATAATGATAAGAAAAATTTTATCAGGATGTCATAAATGTAAGATTTCTAAAGTACTTAAGCTTTATTGTAAGAAATAGCTCTTTTTCGATCGGGATACATTTTCTTACAGAGCACACATCTCAATCCATCACATCCGCGAGCCTGACAATACTCTCTACCGTAAAAAATAATTTGTAAGTGAAGATCATTCCATGCTTCTTCAGGAAACAAGCGTTTTAAATCTTTCTCAGTCTCTTTAACGTTTTTTCCATTAGTTAGCTTCCAAATTTGAGCTAATCTGTGGATATGCGTATCAACAGGAAATGCTGGAACCCCAAAGGCCTGAGCCATTACAACAGATGCTGTTTTATGCCCAACACCAGGAAGCTTTTCTAACTCAATAATATCATTTGGTACTTCTCCATTAAATTTATCTAGAAGTATTTGTGATAATCCATGAATGGCCTTAGCTTTTCTAGGAGCAAGCCCACAAGGTCTTACAATATTTTCTATTTCACTTATCTTTAATTGAACCATTTTCTTGGGAGAATCGGCTTGTTTAAACAAATGAGGTGTAACTTGATTTACTCTCACATCAGTACACTGGGCAGATAAAAGCACTGCTATTAATAAAGTATAAGGATCCTTATGATCTAGGGGGATTGGCGTTTCAGGAAAAAACTCATCAAGTTTTTTATGAATAAATGCTGCTCTTTCAAGCTTTGAAGTACTTAAACTCATTGATCCTACTCTTGAACTAGGTATAATAAATTCATTATGAAATTTAGGATTAATAAAATCAAGATAAAGCTGTGGAGTTTATTTGAAGAGAAAAATAAAACTTTAGAATATTATGATTTTATTGACTCAAGTTTAGAGCAAAAAATTCATCAGTTCTACGATGATGACTTTACATTTTCTACTCCGATTGAAGAAAATGAAATAAAATTTTCAGGAATTAAAGGTGATAAATCAACCCACTTTATCTTAAGAAGAATTATTCCTAATAGAGCAGAAAGAAATGGAGTTATACTCCCTGAAGATTTAACGATGTCTAAAGTTCTTCTTTATAGCGATGAAGTTTTTTCAAAAAATGAAACGGTTGTTTTACAATTGTCTTTAAGAAAAAATATCACCTTACTATGCGAAGTGAAGAATATCTCACCCGCTTCTAGAATATTAAGGAAGAAAAATAAGTTTCAAAAAAAATACTGCTTACAACTTGAAATATTTAAACACTTCTCAAGTGATTACTATTTATTAAAAAAAGACTACTTTGATTTAATATTAAAAAAAGAGAACAACATCTCAATAGAAGGATAAAGATGAAAAAACTTATTTTATTGTTACTTTTAGTTTCTTGTGCTGAAATGCAAAGACAGCATGAAGAGCAGCAAAGGCAATGGAAAGAAGCAAATTGTAACAAAGATGGAGCTTATGCCCTCGGGGTAGATGATGCGACTAACAGACAAAAAATGAACTCATCTGTTTTTAATAGTTGTGGCCCTAAAGCTGGAACTTACAAACTTGAATATGCTAGTGGCTATAAATCTGTTGCGGATAATCCATTGAATATTTTGAGAGGAACGCTTAACGATGCGATAGAAGCTGATCGCTAGGAAAGGAAGACTTTTAAATCCTCCTTTCCTACTCTAAATCTATCTAGAAGATTTTTGGTTTAACTTACTCTTAATTGATTGAAAACCGAGTTCATCCAGAAAAGTAAAATTACTTGATCGTTTATTATTACTTGATCCTCCTATAATACCACTCCCATCATCACAAGAAACAGAATCTTTACATTCACACTCACAAAGGAATTCTAATATTACTAAACTTGAAGGCTCACTATTATAAAAAGATATAAATTTAGGTGGTATTGTCAGAACTCCCGATCCTTCCTTACAAGAATCAGAAAGCGGCTGTGACCATGGCAAGGCAACTGCGCTTTTACAAAGATTTTCAAGCCCAGTTAAACCTGAAAAATAATTATCAATTGCTGTTAACTCTCCTCCCTCATACTCTTGAACTACACTAGAAGGTATTGTTGTAATGATTCGATCATTTCCTCCTAACGCAGCCTCCATTGATAAAACCTGAGGATCATTTTTACAAAAACCTCCTGTAGCATGCCATTCACACTGATACACCTGAGAAGAGTTTTGATTACAATCAATTATTCCAAGAACGTACTGTTGAATAATTTGTGCGTCTTGCAAGTTGTTTACCCCATCTAAATTCAAATCAAGCTCAAGAGAGTAAGAACTAAGTAAGAGAATTGCTTGATTAATCAAGGAAGCATCTAATGTTGTAATCGTCCCATCTCCATTATGATCACCATATTTCTCTATCATTGCACATAATGTATTCTGTTGAATGCAAGGCGAAACAGGATCTAAATCCACAGGAAAAAGTTTAAGTGAAATAGTAAACAGGCTAAAAAATAAAATACGAACCATTGGTTTCCTCCTTATGTCGTAATCTTATCTTGCCCTGTATTTCATACTACTCTAGATTTATTTTTTTTGATAAAAATTCTTAGGAAAGTTAGATTCAAAGCTTTTCAATAGAAAATAGAGTTATTTTATCTTTATTTTTTTACAACAAAAGTAGGCATAACAAAACCTCCTTGCATATTTAGGGTCAATATAAAAAAACAAGTTCGTTTTTTGTTTTACCGAACAAGGTATTGAAGTAAGACAAGGCCATCTCGAAAGGGTAAATAAGTAACAGTAAAAAGTTTTCTTATAAAACTACTTTTAAGATACTCATGAAGATCTCTGATTGCACTTTCAGATTTTTTAGAAACAACTCCATCATGAACAACACTTCCTTTCCAAAAAGCATTATCAATAACCACCACTGCCTCTTTCTTTAACTTTGGAACAGAAAGTTCTAAAAAGCGCTTGTAGTCTGCTTTTGTTCCATCAATTAATAGAAAGTCTACTAACTCCATCTTCTCAAAACGATCAAAAGCATCACCTTGAAAATACTCTATACACTCTTTTTGTTTTTCACTCCAAGGAAGAGAATAGAAAACAGATTTGAGATCATCTCTTTTCTCTGTAAGAACAATTTCTTTAGGAATATAGTTATTTACTAAATACCAAAAACAGCTATGTCCATAACCTGAACCAAATTCAAAGATATTTTGAAAATTATTAGCTTGTACTAAAGAACTAAAAAAAGCACCTATATCATTTCTAATTGCGGGGAAGTTTAACTTCACCCTTAAATCTTCTAAAATGTTTAGAAAATCTAACTCATCACTAGATAAAAAATCTAATGGAAATTTTTCTGAAAAAGATAAATTGTCTTCTTGAAGGGAATCCAGATTACTTGATTTCTTTATGGATAGTGTGTCTTCTCAAGAATGGATTATATTTTTTAAGCTCCAATCTCTCTGGCATTTTCTTTTTATTTTTAGTTGTTGTGTATCTAGAAGGACTTTTCCCGAGCTTTCTAGCTTCAGTACATTCCAATGTGATCATTACTCTAGGGCCTTTTGCCATGACTTACTCCGTAAACTTATTAAGTATTTAGTTTTGAGAGATTAGCGATTTTGACTCAATAAATCAATAGTATTAAGGTATTCATCATGATTACAGAGCAAAATTGGACGCATTGCATATATAAAGACATTCATTCTGAAGAGATGGCACAAATATCAATAGGAGCCGATTGGAAAGAAAGTGCAATAACTGAGCAGTACTTTGTGGCCCATGTTGATGAAAACCATCTTGGTATTGATGAATCTTGTTTTAGCAAGCTAGACCAAGCCATTGGTTTTATAAATACTCAATTTAAAGATTGGGAGTTTATTGACCTTGAAATTGTAAATCAAAAAAACAAAAAAGAAGGTGGTTGCGGAACTTGCAGCGCTCACTAGCAAGTCTAGTCGATAACTACTTCTTCATGAAAACGTAAAGCTGGCTTAATAACAGCTTCAATAATACAAGTATCTAAAAAAGAAAAAGCAACATCTTCTGAAGTTTCACCTTTTCCACTCGTATTTAAAAGTGTAGTTGCATTAAATGAGTTAACATTCTTTTTTACTCCTGAAGGAGTTGCTGTAATAACAAATGGACCTGATTCATAATTTTGAGCAATAGAGTAATTCCCTTCATATTCAAAAGTTAATTCAGCAGAGTGATCATCTTTGAAATCCTTATTTCCTACATTTGAAAAATAGGCATCGATAAGTCTGATTGTTGTAATGTGAGAATACCTAAAGTTAGTGTCTTCTATTGAGTCACTAATCGCAAACTCTTTTGCGTCATCATAATCATTCAAAAGATCCCAAGAAATTTCTTTTACTAAAGGCCTTGATTCATCAAAATAACTCAAATCTCTTTTAAGTTCACAATTCAATTTAAAAGTTTCATATTTAATTTTTAATTTCTCTTCAAAAGTAACAGCGTTTTCAAATAATGCTTGTACTCGTACTGATTCAGCATCTGAATCTTTAAACTTTCTAGATCTAGAACTATTTTCAAATCCGCATGAAATTAAGAAGAAAGATAAAACTAAGTACTTCATTTTTTTACTCCAAATTTAATTTTCTCATGACTATATCATAACTTGTTCCCTTAGGGATCTCTATTGTCTCCTCGCCCTCTAAACCTGAAATTTTTATATGAAACTTAGGGGTTTCTTCATAGATCCATTGATCAGAACCGAATTTTTTCTCAATCAGCGGAGTATATTTTCTTGCTCCAAAGTGATTAAGGATTGCTTTCACTGTTAACACTCCCTTTAAATCAATAACTTCTGATCTTTTCGAAGGTATACTTTTAGAGCTAATAGAAAGTTGTTTGTGATGCAAATATTTCTTCAAGGCCTTCAAATTTGTATCAACAAGAAAGGTAAAGTGATGAAAACTATTATCTTTAGTATTCTTGAAGGCAGAACCAGAAATTTTTTTATTTTTATAAAGAATATCGTTACGCTCATTCACCTCAAGATCAATTCCTAATTGACTCAATTCAGACAGGAAATAATTAAAGTGATCTTCTTTTTTTGTTTTTCCAATGAAGCAAAAGTTGAGATTACCTTCATCATGATAAACTGTTCCTCCTCCTGATTGTCTTCTGCAAATTAAAACATCATCATTTTTTGCTTTTTTTAGATCAATTTCCAACCAAGGGTTTTGAAAACGTCCCATAATAATAGCTGGTGTTGATCTCCAAATAAGTAAGATTTTTTTTCCAAAAAACTCAGGGCTTCTTAAGAAATAATCTTCTAGGGATAAGTTATAATATGGATCTAGAGAATCTGAGAGAAAAATCTCTTCAGGGCGATAATTCATTTAAGGATGACCAAATAGTTTATTTTCTTTTATCAAAAACCATACTTCTTGCGGAACCATTTCTTCCCAACCTGACTCATTATTTTGAATCATTTTAAGAACTTTGGAAGAATAAACATCCAAGATACGTTCATCATAATCTTCGATAGGAATAAGCTTTTTTGATTGAGTTAAGTGTTTATAAAGATGAGCAAGCTTTTCAGGAATGTCTAAATTATAAAGATCGATTGCTTTAGATTCAGAATCTTCTTTATAAGGATAAACATAAATCCTAACGTTATCCTTAAAGAGTTGACCTAAAGCAGAGAAGATTCCACCTTCACCTTCGTTATACTCTTCATCAAAAATTTGTTTAAAATTATATCCACCAAGAACTAAGGAAATGCTTCTAGCTCTTAAACGAGAAAAATAATTTGTTAATTTATAATATTGAGGGAAATTTGAAATCAAAACCTTAGATCCAAGAGAGGTAATTAAATCAACTCGAGATAAGAAGTCTCTTGAATCAAAACCAACGTTATGAAGATTTTTCATTGTAATTTCAGCAAAGGAAGATATTTCACTCTCTTCTACCCCAAGATCTTTTGCTAAATTTTTCTTACCAGTACGAATCAAATCTTGGTTAATAAGTGTTGGAGGTCTAAATGATCCTCTTACAACTTGAATATTTTTTTTATAAATTAAATCATGAGCAAGGATAACCTCACCTTTTTCATTAAACATTACAGCATTGCAGAAACCTTTTTTCACAAGCTCTAAATTTAAGACTCGATTATCAACTTTTTCAAAGGCTGGTCCTTTGAACTTAATCATATTAATTGAAATTCTTCCTGGATTTAAATTTTCCATTAAGGAGTTTAGAAGAAGATCAGGTTTTTCAAAGTTTAAAAACGCATTATAAATTAAGTTAATACCAAGAATTCCTAAAGCTTCTTGTTGGAAAAGGTTTTGAGAATCTTCCATATTAACATGCATAATAATATCGTTACTTGGTCCGCCTAGTTTCGTTTGAAACCTTAGACCAAGCCAACCATGACAAGGCTTTCCTGAAACCCCATAACTCTTAGCTGCGACTGTATTAGCAAAAGCAAAAAACCTCGTATTGCTTCCTCTGCTCTCACCTAGTCTTTCTATTAACAGATCGTATTCATGGTCTAACATTTTCTCTAAACGTGTTTGAGAAACATATCTCCCTGATTGTTCTTTTCCATAAATAGAATCACTAAAAGTCATATCATAAGCCGAAATAGATTTCGCTACAGTTCCAGAAGCACCACCGGCCTTAAAGAAGTTACCTGCAACTTCTTGTCCTGCTCCAATTTCAGCTAGAGTTCCATAAAGAGCTCTATCTAAATTGAGTTTTAATGCTTTTTGTTTAGTACTAAGAATAATGCCCATAGAAAAATTGTATACAATCTCGTTAAGCCTTGAAAGCTTATTCTTTTAAATTTAGAGAAAAAAAAAGCTCTCCAGGAGAGGGAGAGCTTTTACAAACTTGATATTTATAAGCTAGTTAATTAATCAAACTTCACTTTTAATGGGTGAAATCTATTTGTTTTTAATTTTTCACCTGAAATAGTTTCAAACTCAGCGTGACATTCAAAACTAACACTTAAATTGAAAGTTCCTTTGTCAAAACCAGCTCCATTATTTTCTACATGTGCAATAGAAAATGCTCTTCCTCCATCCTCTATTCTCATTCCTAAGACATACTCTCTACCACTGTGGTCAATAGCAACACAGTCTAAAGAATTTTCTACTACTCTATACCATGATCTTAGAGAGCTTGCTAGCTTCTCAACTGGAACTTTCACCCCGTATACTCTATCAAAACTTCTTTTTGTTACTTTGAATACCCCGCCATCTCTATAAGGAGTTATATCTTCTCCTTTAATTTCATCTGCTCCTGCTTTAGTGATATAAACATTTACTATAACTTCTTCTATTAAATTATCATGAATAAAGAATTTCGCACTAATTGTGTCATGATAAGTAACTCCATTTTCTAAACCTGAAAAGTTAAATGCTCGATAGTTTAGAGTTAAAATATCTAATCTTCCGTTTGATTTTAAAGTTTCAGAATAATCAATAACTTCACCATCTACTAGAGAGTTTGTATTCATCATTTTGATTTCTACTCGAGCTCCGGAAACTGAAGACACAGGAGTCGCATGCATTTTTGATCCATCAATTTTAATTTCAATTTGATCGTCAGTAGAAGAGTTTGTTGAAACATTTACAATAGATGTTCCACTCTCTTTATCTTTTTTAAATGTTCTACATAACTTCTCTATAGACTCACCTTCAAAAGATATTCTTGTCGAATCATAATCAGCACCTTCATGATCTTTAATATTTCTTTTATTTCCCTTACCATAACAAGCTGATAATGAACAAGCTGGTCTATCTCTATGAAATCTTCTTACCCATTTAAATGATTTTTCTAACTTTGATCCAACAGATTCAGCATATCTTTCACAAATTTCTAAATGCTCTTCTTGAGGTACTAACTCTGGAAGAGTTGTCGTTGGAGAACCTTCTAAAGTTGTCGTTGTCGTAGAAGTAGTTGTTGTCGCAACATCACTTAAATCTGCAATAACATCTCCTCTTAAATCTATTTTTAAATATTCTAGTGTTCCTGCTCTGTTAACTCTAACTCCAACAGAATCTTCAAACTTTGAAGAACTTACATATCTTGCAATATCACTAGTATCTAATCTGTAAGTAATCTCAAAAATATTTCTAGAAGTATTTCCTTTCTCTCCATCATAAACCTGAAGAACTTCATCTCCTTCTTCTAGAAATTGCTCTAAATCAAATCTTAAAGAGTACTGAGCATCTCTATTCAGTTCTACTCCATCGATTAAATGTTCAATTAATCCTTCAAATGATTCGCCACTTGAAATCTCTGGCATCTGATTCTTACTCTTAGCATCTTGAACGCCATTACAAGATGTTAATAAACTAAAACTTAAAATTAAAACTGATAAAAACTTTTTCATTTTCTCTCCCTATGTAAAAGTTACATACCTAATTGCAAGAGAGATGCCAGGGCAAACTTCTGACTGACTCTTTAATTTCAAGAACTTAGTATTTCAGAAAAGAAACGGATGGATAAAAATAGAACAGGTGTCTAAAAATTAGACAAGCAATTTATTGACCATTTCTTCAACATCTTTGGACAATCCATCATGATCTAATAATTTTTGAATGTGAGTTCTTACGAATTCAGCTTCTCTATCTGGCAACTTTTTAAGATCAACAAGAGCCTTAGTCATTCTTGAAGCTACCTGAGGGTTATAAGAATCGATTTCAAGAATTTGATTGATAACGAACTCTAAAACATCAGAAGAGTGATCATATATTCTTGCTTGCTGAGTTTTTAGAAAGCTCCCAAAAGCTCCGTAGATATGATTAGGAATACTTTTATTATAGTTTTCATCTTTCAAAATTTCTTTAAAAACTTCAACTCCATTTTTTAAAGAGATTACTTTAGATTTAAAGTAATTAGGAAAAAGTTGAGGATATTTAGAAGCCATTTCTTCAAACTCTTTATTGGCCTCATTTCTAGATTCAAATGAGTATTTATTTAAAAGTTTTAAAGCATGTAGCTTGTCAGTCATATTTTCAGACTTTCTAAACTGATCTAATATAAGTGATTCGTTAGCTGTGTTTTTTGCCAAATAAGTTAATAGAGAGTTTTTAAAACATCTAAGTCCCTCAAATTCAGCATTCCATATATTCTTATTCTTTTTAGATAAATTTTGATAAATCTTTTTAAACTCATCCTCTAATTGAGTATTAATGAACTCTAAGAACTTTTCACAAGATTCTTCAATTTCTCTAAATACATATTTATCAGTCATCTCAAAAAGTTCTAATTTTAAAGGAAGAGAAATGAATACACCTTTGAAATGATTATCAAGACTTTTATCTTCTAGAACTGATTTTATGAGGTCTATAATTCCAGAATCAAAGTTTTTATTCTCTAAAGCATTCGTTAAAATGTTTTCCTTATATAGATTTTGAGCTCCATCCCATTTATTAAAAGAATCATCTTCTAAGCTCATCATTTCTAATCTTTCATCACCAGTAAGATTTTGATGAAGCATAATAGGAGCAGAAAAACCTCTATTCAAAGATAAAAGAGGTTTTTCTGATCCCTTAACCTCTAATCTTACTTTTTGATCTTTAAGAAAAAGAAGATCGTTTTGAATAAAAGACTTATCGCCTTCTAAGTTAATATCTAGGTGAGTATTAAGTACTTTAAATCTTAAAGGAATCTCTAAAACATCTTTCTTTGATTTCTCGATAAATGATTGAGAAATCTCAAAGATATGCTCATCTTCTTTTTTATATTCAACATGAATCTGAGGAGTTCCACTCACGTCGTACCACTTTTTAAAATGAGTGAAATCATACCCCGATACAACTTCCATGGAATGAATAAAATCCTCGGTCGTCACAGCTCCTCCATCAAAGAGCTCGAAATATTTCGCCATGCCTTCTTTAAATTTTTCTTTCCCTATGATTGTAAAAATCATCCCTATAACTTCTGCTCCTTTTTCATAAACAGTAGAAGTATAAAAATTATCCATTTTTACATAGGACTTAGGTTTAATTGGATGAGTAAATGGCCCATTATCTTCAGGAAATTGTAATGCTCTCAATAAAACAGTATCATCAATTCTTTTCACGTGTCTTGAATTTAAATCACTAGAAAATTCTCTATCTCTGAAAACAGTTAATCCTTCTTTTAAAGTCAATTGAAACCAATCTCTGCAAGTAATTCTATTTCCAGTCCAATTATGAAAATACTCATGACCAATAACCGCCTGAATCCCGTAATATTCAGAATCAGTTGCAGTCACGCTATTTCCTAGGACATACCTAGAATTGAATATATTAAGCCCCTTATTCTCCATTGCTCCCATATTAAATGAATCAACAGCGACAATCATATAAATATCTAAGTCGTATTCAAGATTAAATCTATCTTCATCCCATTTCATTGATTGTTTTAATGAGTTCATTGCATGATCAACTTGATCAAGATTTCCTTTATCTACATAAATTTCTAGACTTACAACTCTCCCACTAGTTGTTGTATAAGTATCTTTTGCAAGATCAAAGTCTCCTGCGACAAGAGCAAACAAATAACAAGGTTTAGGATGTGGATCTTCCCATAAGGCCCAATGTCTATCTCCTGATTCTCCTGAATCGATTAAGTTTCCATTACTTAATAAATACTTGAAACTTTTATCAGCAGTAATTTTAGTATGAAATTTCGTTAAAACATCTGGCCTATCATAATAATAAGTAATTTTTCTAAAGCCTTCGGCTTCACATTGAGTACAAAAAATTCCTCCCGACTTATAAAGCCCCATTAAAGATGTATTTTTTTCTGGATGAATTTCAGTCACAATTTCTAAATCAAAGGAATTATCTTTTCCGAAAAATTTTAATTTTCCATTCTCAATAGAATAGTCAGAAAAATCTTCACCATCACACTTAAAACTTAAAAGTTTGAGATCTTCTCCATTAAAAATAATCGATTTATTATTATCTTTAACTTGAGGGTTGAGAGATAACGTCATTGTATTTTTGACAATAGTTTTATCATCAAAGATATCAAATTCTAGATCAATTTTATCTACAAGGTAATTAGAAGGTTTATAATCTTTTAAGTGTATCGTTTGAGGTGTATCAGTTTTCATCCATCAAGGATATTATACTGATGGCCCCCCTGCAACTACAGCTGAATCAACATCAAACTTATTAAAGTTTTTCACAAACATTGAAGCTAGCTTCTTTGCTTGAACATCATAGGCAGCCTGATCTTTCCAAGTCTTCTTTGCATTTAAAATATTACTATCAACGCCATGAATGGATTTAGGGATTTCTAATCCAAAGTATTCTTCTTTTTCATACTCGGCCATATCCAATTCACCATTTTGAATTGAATCAATAATTCTTCTTGTAATTGGCAAAGGAAACCTCTGCCCTTCTCCATAAGCTCCGCCAGTCCAACCAGTATTTACTAACCAAACCTTGATGCCATGATCATCAATATATTTTCCAAGCAAATCTGAATACTCACTTGCTTTTCTCATCATAAACGGAGCACCAAAACAGCATGAAAATGTTGCTTGTGGTTCAGTGACCCCAACTTCTGTACCTGCTAATTTCGCTGTATAGCCTGATAAGAAATAATACATCGCTTGTTCTTTCGTAAGCCTGCTAACAGGAGGTAGTACTCCGAAAGCATCAGCTGTTAGTAAAAACATATGATTCGGAAGTCCACCTAAAGAATCTTCTTTAACTCCATCTATATACGTTAATGGATAAGCAACTCTTCCATTTTCCGCGATAGATTTATCATAATAATCTGGTTCAGCCTTATCATTTAAGACGACATTTTCTAAAATAGCACCTCTCGTTTTTGAAGCTTTATAAATTCCAGGCTCACCTTCCTTGCTAAGTTTATAAGTTTTAGCATAACAGCCACCCTCGAAGTTAAATGTTCCATCTGCACATAGCGCATGCTCATCATCACCAATTAACAAACGACCTTCCTGAGTAGATAGAGTTGTCTTACCCGTTCCTGATAAACCAAAAAACACTGAAACATTTCCTTCTCTATCAACATTAGATCCTGCATGCATAGGGAAAATATTTTTTTCAGGTAATAAATAATTCATCACAGAGAATAAAGATTTTTTTATTTCTCCAGCATACAAAGTTCCTGCAATTAAAATCTCATGATTATCCATATCCATGGTAATGACAGTTTCAGAACGAACATCATATTTATTTGTATCAATCTTAAGAGTTGGTGCATGATAAATTGTATAACTTCCTAAATTATGATCTTTAAACCCATCATCTCTCATAAGATAATTAAAAAACAGTGTATGACTTGGATGAGTAGAAAATAGCTCTGCTTTTAAGGCATAGTCTTTATGAGCACCTACGTTTTTAGTAGACCAGTATAAATGCTCTGATTCGTTAATATGATTTAAAACATCTTTTTTGATTCCTGCAAATGTTTCAGGAGACATTTTATGAATATTATTCTCCCAATCAATAGAGTTTTCTGTTAAATCACTCAAAACAACATACTTATCTTTAGCGGCCCTTCCTGTATGCTTACCTGTGTAAACAACAATCGCTCCTTCAGGAGTTTTTTTAGCCCCTTGCTTTCTGATCGCATGATCAATCAGAACTTCTGTATTTGAGTTTGAAAAAATGAGTTTGTTAGTATGTGTAAAGCCGTGGTCTTGAGCGGTTGTGTTCATAATGCTTCCCAGTAAAATAATTTATAAAAATGCTAACAAATTAGACCCTCGATGTGAAAGTTCTGATCTATATAATTTCAACTAGGTAGCTGGTGCCAAACAAAAAGACAATTAGATAAACCTTTGAAATTACTAGCTTTTTTCTTTTTTAATTTAGTTCTATGAGATAATGTTTATGTAATTAAACAAACCTTATCGGAGTTTTTATGAAAAGAAGATCGTTTTTTCAAATTATGTCAGCAAGTGCTTTAACACTCATTTTACCAATTAAACTTTTTGCAAAAGAAGCTGCTAAGAAAGTGATGTATGCTGGGAAAAAATTCAAGTTTGTGGCCGATGCCATTAAAACTCCTCCCAAAATGGGAAAGTTTAAAACTGATACGAAAAAAGTTAAGGCCTTCGTTGCTGATAAAAAATTAACTATCAAAGATGAGGGAGCAATTGCAAATTGTCTTTTTTGTTCTCAATTTCACAAGATGGAAAAAGATGGAAATGGTAAATGTAAGCTTATTAACAAAGGAAAGGATAAAGATTCTTGGATTAATAAGAATGCTTGGTGCCAGATGTATAAGTTTGAGAAGAAGGTTGAGAAGATAAAGAAAAGACTTGGTTAGTCTAGATAGATTTTCTTCTTACCAGTTTTTTCTTTTTTAAATAATGGAACTGAAGCCTTTCCTCTAAAATTATATTCTCCATTATTTATTCCACCGTTTATTTCTAGTTTTCGTTCAGAAGATTTTTGCTTTATTTCTATCCCTAAGTTTGCTCCTTTATTACCAACTTCGTTAAGCCAATTCTCTTGAGTCTTATAACCTTTCGCTTGTCCAGAATATCCAGTCACAACTATTAATTCTATATCCTTGTCAGGATTACTGATTTCAATCCCTGCTCTCACACCATAGTTTTGTCCGACATTCGCCCCATAGTATTCTCCTTGAACAAATACTTTTTTTCCATTTTTCAGATTTGTAGATGCTTTTAGTTTTGCTTCTAATGATTGATGATGAAACCTTAATTGTTGTAATGTTTTTTTCAAATCAGTCTTAATTCCATGCATAGCATTGTAATCTCGTGATCCCAAATTCCATCTCTCTTGGATCTCTCCTTCTATTTTAACCTTATCACTCTCATAACTCCCTGAAAGGTTAAATCCTGCTCCTAAAGTTCCATCATACGCCATGCCATTTACACGACTTTTTGAATCCGCAATATACTCGGTGATGCGTTTTCCCCATCCCCCCATTAACTCAACATCCACAAAAGAAAGACCATCTACTTTCACTTTTGAACTTTTATAATGAAGAATGCTTTTATTAAAATTAGTATTTAAGTGAAATCTATTTAATCTTTGTTCATCTCGCACCCAATCAAAATCTTTATGAGCAGACTCAACTTGTCGCTTATGAGATCCTAATAATGAGATACTTATTCCACTTAAGTTTTCTTTCATTTTGTCATATCTCGCATATACAGCATAAACTTTTGCTCCATCTGAAAGATCTGCTTTAGAAGCTCCCAAATTAAACGTTTTTTTACTTTGATTATTAATCGATTTTATAAGCTTAGTCCCAAAACTATTAGGATCATCTGTTTTTATAATTTCAGTGATGTTTCCACCCTTCAAAGAGGATTGATTTAAAGAGTGAACCCACTGTCCATATTCATTCTTTGCAAGATAAATATCTCTTAACTTGCCTTTAGTGTAATCTTGCACTCTGATGAATTCACCAAATTCTTTGGCTGCTGATACTGCAGGGTGAGCGGAAAGATACCTACTACCTTGAACTGAACTTAATCGTGAATAATTTAAAATATTGTAATCATTAGTACCATTACCGACAGCCATCACTTCATGATAACCAGAACCTGGTGAATTATACCCCATCACTAAACAATCTCGATCAGGATATAAACTTTTGTACAGATCACAGCCGATAGCATGGATGTCATTGCACACACCTCCATCGTTTTCCTCACCATTCACAAGACCGTTCGCTTGACGCGTAAAGCCTCTGTGATTACTATCTGATTCTTTGGTAAATAAGCGATCGTCGTTATAATTACCAACTAGAGCAGATAAAATATTATTGATGAGCATCAAATTCTCTTCCTCTGAAAAACGAGCACTTCTTGCATGAAGTGCAAACCATTCAATTGCTTTTTTATCATTCTCTTGATCTTTTAAATTATAAAAATTACTAGCTCCCTCTAAAAAGAAATTTGCATAGGCCCTTATTAAACCTCTATTGCTACCATTCGAATAATATCCATAACTAGTCTTTGCATATTTTTGAGCAAAGTTTTTAAACTCATCAACTGTCAAATCATTCCAATTAGACAGCGTTATTCTATCTTCAGCCTCTAATTGATTTTTAAAAAAACTCCCCCCACTGTAAGAGTGGCCATTCCATAAGGTAGAGATTTCTGCTTTCTTTTGACTAGATATTGAACCTACAAAAATTAGCTCTACTGTCTTTTTCTTCTTAGGCTGTGCAGTACAGTTCAAATCTTCTTCTGAAGTATCTTTATCTATCATTTCATTTAAAATAATTTGTCCAGAAGTTTGCTCATTGATTAAGGCATGTCTCTTAATCGAACTCATTAAATCACTTTGAGAAAAGCTTAAAACTGAGAAGGAAAAGCATAACAATTTCGCAAAATGCATGTTTATTTATCGGAAGACTTTAAATGTTCTTTAAGAATTATCGGGAAAAACTAAGAACCTTTAACCTTAAACCCCATACCTTCGAGAAGAGATCTAATCTTTTCTCTGTGATCACCCTGAATCTCCATAGTATCAGCTTTTAATGCGCCACCAGTTCCACACCTCGCCTTTATTTTTTTTAAAACTTTTTTAAAATACTCAGGGTTTGAAGGAACCTCATAAACAACAGTCACTGTCTTCCCACCACGTTTATTTTTTTCTAATCGAAGCTTAAGTGTTATCTCAACAGGCTTGATTTCAACTCCCTTAGACTTCTTTTTATTTTTTGAAAGATTTTTCCCTGGAGTCTCAGAAGAATAAACTAATTCGTAATCATCACTCATATTGTTTTTTTCGTTTTTTGATTTCTTTTGTTTTTTGAACGTTTTTTTTGAGTCCAGCATAGATTTTCTCTAACTCGGCTGGATCCATTTCACTTAATTCAACATCTCTAACTGAGCCAATTGTATTTTTATATTCCTCGCACTCATGCTTGATACCATCTTCTTCGCAAGGAACGTTCTTTCGTCCTTCTTTCATCCACACTATTTTTTTTCCACAATATTTACAATTTGCCATTATGCCCTCGTTAATTTTTTATAAGAAATTCTTTTTGGAATATCAGCGTCATCACCTAAACGCCTTTTCTTATCTACTAAGTAATCTGAAAAATTTCCTTCAAACCATTCAACGTGAGAATTACCTTCGAATGCTAATATATGAGTAGCGAGTCTATCCAGGAAATACCTATCGTGGGAAATAACAACCGCACACCCAGCGTAGCTTTCAAGGGCCTCTTCCAATGCTCTTAAAGTATTTACATCTAAATCGTTTGTGGGCTCATCAAGTAAAAGTACATTTCCTTCACTTTTTAACATTTTTGCAAGGTGTACTCGATTTCTTTCACCTCCAGAAAGCTGACTAACTTTTTTCTTTTGAGACTCTCCAGAGAAATTAAAACGAGAAATATATGCTCTGGCATTAACTTCTTGCTTACCAAGTTTTATAACATCTGCTCCCTCTGAGATTTCTTCAACGATTGTTTTGTCACTATCCATCATACGTCCTTGATCAACGTAAGAAAGCTTTACCGTTTCTCCGACCTTAAAAGTTCCAGCATCTGGAGTCTCTTGCCCCGTAATCATTTTGAAAAGAGTTGTTTTACCAGCTCCGTTAGGCCCAATAATTCCAACTATTCCTCCTGGAGGAAGTTTAAAGTTTAAGTTTTCATACAGAAGCTTTTCACCAAAAGCTTTGGAAATTCCATTAGCATCTATAACAATATCTCCAAGCCTTGGTCCCGGTGGAATATAAAGATCAGTAGTCTCATTTGTTTTCTCTACACCTTGCTTTAATTTTTCCTCATACTGATTAATTCTTGCCTTCCCTTTTGCTTGTCTAGCTTTTTGCGAAGATTTGATCCATTCCAATTCTTTTTTAAGGGCCTTTTGTCTTTTGGACTCTTGCTTCTCTTCAGTCGCTAACTTTTTTTGTTTTTGATCTAACCAAGAAGAGTAATTTCCTTCAAAAGGAACTCCATGCCCTCTATCAAGTTCTAAAATCCAACCAGCAACGTTATCTAAAAAATATCTATCATGAGTTACAGCAATCACTGTTCCCTTGTAATTATGTAAATGTCTTTCAAGCCAAAAAACTGTTTCTGCATCTAAATGGTTAGTAGGTTCATCGAGTAGTAAGACATCTGGTTCCTGAAGAAGTAGCCTACATAAAGCAACTCGCCTTTTCTCCCCACCAGACAGTGTACCAATCTTTTGATCTCCTGGAGGGCATCTCAAAGCATCCATCGCAAGATCAAGTCTCGAATCTAAATCCCAAGCATTCATGGCATCTAATTTATCTTGAAGCTTTCCTTGTTTTTCTAAAAGCTCATTCATTTGATCATCACTCATAGGCTCGGCGAACTTTGCATTCACCTCTTCATATTCTTGAAGAAGTTGAGCTACTTCCCCAGCTCCTTCTCTAACAATATCCATCACGGTCTTTTCTGGATCAATCTGTGGTTCTTGCTCTAAATATCCAATAGAAATATCTTTATTAACATTTACTTCTCCGGAATAATCATCATCAACACCAGCAATAATTCTTAAGAGTGTTGACTTACCTGCTCCATTAAAACCTAGAACTCCAATTTTAGCTCCTAAGAAAAATGAAAGAGAAATATCCTTGATTGTCGTTTTTCCGCCTGGATAAGACTTAGAAACTTTATACATTGAAAAGATGATTTTTTTATCCACTTAAACCCCCTAGAGAAGATGCTTAATCTAGCACTTTACGAGGGATAACTCAAATATACTCTTAAAAGAAAACTCCGCCTCCAAGGGCTACAGAGAAGTAGTTTTTAGTATCCTCAAAATCTGCTTTATCATACTGTATAGTTGTTGTGTCACTCTTGTTTCCATTATCATTATAAACATTTGTTTGCTTTGATGGTGTTAAGTTAGATAATGTTCCCTTGATAAAAGAAAAGTAATTTCTGTGATTAATAAATCTTATTCCTACATTTAACTTTAAGTTACTAAAATTTGTTTTTGATTTTCTACTCAAATTAAAAATCGAATTTTTCCGACTAAACCTGACCCTATCACGCCTCCAGGAAAATCCATATTCAGCTGTAACAAAGGGACTTATTAAAATCTTCGAAAAGCGTAAATTTAAATTCAGTCCTAGTTCTCCAGTTGCATCCATATGAACAATACTGTAATTCATATAACCAACATCTGTATTTATATTCTTTGTCTTATTGACTGCATCTCCGCCTTCATCAGTATTTTGAGATCTGATATATTGAAAGTTTACTTCTGCAAAAGGAGAAAGCATGTATTGATCCCAGATCTCTACACCAACAAAACCTCCTAGGGCCAAACCGAAATCTGGTTTATATTCAGACACATCTATTTCTGGCAAGACAAGGGAAAAAGTATTTGCTCTTGGAGCATTAGCCTTCGCCATCTCTACAAAAGATACTCCCGCATCAAAACCTAAATAAACTTTTCGTGGTGGATAATAAACACTTTTACTAAATACAGAAAAAGAAAAAGCAATTAATAATAAATAAAATTTCATAGAAAAATATTATCAATAATCATAAAATTGATCAAAAAGAATGGTGGAAGTATAAACAAGATAACAAAAAACATCTTTAGAGCTTTCGAATGATCGTCAAATTTTTGAAATCTATCCTGGATTTCATACTCAAGCTCACCTTTAATCATAAAAATTTCTTGTTCTATATTTTCTCCCTGCGACCTAAATTTCTCTAGAAGTTCAAAGAATAAGTTTTTCTGCATCGCTATTTTGTTATCTGAAAATTTCTCTAATTTTTTCAGGTCAATAAATTCTAAAATATCCTGAATACTAAGTGAAGATTTTAAAAGCACCATGAGTTTGAATATTTCGACAAGAAAAAATAAAATCTTATTTAATAAAAACTCTAAGTAAAACTTCAAAATAAAACTTAAAGCTAATGCTCCTACTAAAAAGCAAACTAGAATAAAAATGAAGATACTACCGTCAAAAGAAAACTCATAAACCATAAAACCACTATAAATAGAAATAAAAATTGCTAAAAAAAGCATTTGGTATATAGCAGTTATTAACCGATCTTTCTTTTTTCTCTGAAGTTTCATCTCAAAAGTTAAAAGATCTCGCAGTTTTCTTAAAGAAGACTCAATGTTAATTCCTTGTTCTCTTTTCATTTCTAAAAGAAATTCAAAAATTTTTGAGAAATCTTTGTAGGTAATATTTAAATCTTCTCCTTGCTCGGAAAAGATTTTTCTCGAAATCTCTAATCTTAAAAGCTTGGCGGAATCTTTTCTAATAGAATGAATAACGAGCACAAGATCATCGTAAAACACTATCAGGGCACTCAGGAATAAGAATAGATATAAATGGTGACTATGCCCTAACATTTAGCTATCATAAAAATATTAGATTAATAGAAAAATGTGCTAAGCATCTTTTTTTAAAAACGAAACGGATATGACAGAGATTGATAAACTACATTTTCTTGCTAAAGAATTCGATCCATTTTCACCAATAAGTGAGAGAAGTTTAGATTACTTAAAAGAATTAAAGCTAGATCAATTCATTCATGATCCTTATCATTTAACTAATGAAGTTTTAAAAAGACTTCATGAGTTCGATACTTTAGATAAACCAACTCTTCAATGATTAAAATCTCAAATTTGTCAAAAACATTTCAAGTCCCAAAGAAAGAACCTGGATTAAAAAATGCAATAAAAGCATTACTCAAGCGAGAATATATTACTAAAAATGCACTTAACAATCTTTCATTAGAACTAAAAGAAGGTGAGATTCTGGGCCTAGTAGGTGCTAATGGTGCAGGAAAAACAACTCTTGTTAAAATTTTAAGTGGAATTATTTCTAAAACTTCAGGCGATGTTTCCGTTCTAGGGTTTGATCCATGGGAAAGAAAAAATGCCTATAGAAGGCAGCTCTCTTTAATTATGGGACAAAAAGCTCAACTTTGGTGGGACTTACCAGCTCATGATAGTTATCTACTTTTAAAAGAAATTTATCAGATTCCAACGAAAAAATTTAACGACAATCTAAAACTTTTAACAGAAAAACTTTTCGTAACAAATCAACTCAATATTCCAGTTAGAAAATTAAGCCTTGGTGAAAGAATGAAGATGGAATTAGTTGCTGCTCTTCTTCATGATCCTAAAGTTATATTTTTAGATGAACCAACGATAGGTCTTGATCTTTTAAGTCAAAAAGCTATTAGATCATTTCTTAGAGTTTACATGAAAGAAAAAAATCCCATTATGATTCTTACAAGTCATTATATGCAAGACATCGAAGAATTATGTCCTCGCTTAGCTCTCATGAAAGCAGGAGAAATGATTTATGATGGCCCATTAAATGAAATCATGAATAAATCAGGTGCTTTAAGAACTCTTAGTTTTGATATTGATCATCAAAGAAGTGGACTTGATGACTTTTTTCAAAAAAGAGAATTAAAAATGAACTGCAGTGAAAATAAAGTCTCAGTGCAGATTCACAAGGATCAATTATCTCAGACTCTAAAGAGCCTTCTTAATACTTTTGAAATTTCTAATCTAAGCACAACTAGGATTGATATTGATTCTGTTATTGAATCATATCTTAGCTATGAAAAAGCAAATTAACATTTTTCTTCATTCACTGGGGATAGAATTAAGAAAAACTTTTATGTATAAGATTGAGTTTTGGGTGAGTTTCTTTGCAACCACTTGCATACCAGTACTCGTGAGTTATTTAATGTGGAAATCCATTTATGCTCATAATAATGTTTCTGAAATGAATGGTTATACTTTATCAGAGTTAGTTTTGTATTATTTTTGTATCCATCTTTCTTGGAAAGCTATTTTTTCTAAAGGCTCAGGATATATTGCGCGAGATATCTATTATGGAGGCCTTAATAAATATATTGTTTACCCTGTTTCTTATTTAAATTTTAAATTTGGTGAATATATCGGAAAATCTGTATTTTATTTTTTAAATTTAATTCTATTTATTATTGCTCATTATATGTTTTTAGGAAATGAAGTGACTTTTTTTAATTTCCTTAGCTCCTTTCTTCTTATCCTACTCTCCACTTTGACTTTTTATCTTGTGTCTTCATCCATTGAGTATCTCTCATTTTGGGTTGATAATATTTGGAGCTTAGCCGTTATGCTAAGATCAATGGTTGCATTTGGCGGAGGAGTACTTGTTCCTTTATCATTTTATCCTGAGTCATTACAAAACTTCCTCCACTTCACTCCTTTTCCATATCTTTTCTACTACCCTGTACAAATAATGATTGGGAAAAAATCTCCTTACTCTGTTTTAACAATTGCATCAATTTTAAGTCTCTGGATTATACTTTCTTATCTTTTAAATCGTTTTGTGTGGAAAAAAGGCTCTTATAAATATTCAGGAGTTGGAATTTGAGATACTTAAAACTCTATGCTCATTTTGTTAGATTTTCATTTACGAAGGCATTACAGTTTCGCTTAGACTTTACCTTTAGAATCGTGATGGATTTAGTTTTTCATACTCTGAATCTTATATTTTTCAAAATACTTTTTAATCATACTGATGCCATTGGTGGATGGGATGAATCACAAGTAACTCTTTTTGTAGCGAGTTTTATTCTTTTTGATGGAATTTATATGACAATTTTCGCATCTAATGCGTGGTGGTTTCCAGAGCATATAAATAAAGGAGAGCTTGATCTCTATTTAACCAAACCCGTCTCTCCACTTTTTATTTTTAGTTTAAAAGAATTTGCTGCCAATTCTTTTGTGAATTTATTTTTCGGAATAGGTATTTTCACTTGGGCGCTAACTCAAGTAGAGTTTAGCTTTTCTATTTTCTCTCTTCTTATTTATGTATTCTTAATTATTAACGGAACAACCCTTTTTTACTTAATGCAAACTTTAATGACTCTTCCTGTATTTTGGACTCAGTCACCAAGAGGATTTGATCTTGTCTTACACGGTATGGATCCTATTTTAAAGTATCCTATGGGTGTTCAAAATCAAGCTTTAAGAGTTATTTTCACATTTCTCTTACCAATGAATCTAGTCTTAGCTCTTCCTGCTAAATTTTTCTTCGGAGAGGATGTTTTAACTTCTCTAGTACTTACCCTACTCATTAGTATTTTATTCTGGTCGTTTATCTTATTTTTATGGACAAGAGGTCTAAAACGCTACTCATCTGCTTCTAGCTAAAATTTTTCATTAGCTCATTTCCTTGTTAATATTTTCTTATGGAAAAAAAACACTATATTGCATTTGGATTAAGTATTCTCACTCTCGCTTTAGTCTTATTTTTTAAAAACAATTCATCCTCCCCTCAATTTACAAATAAAAGTAAAGAGCTAAAGACTGTTTCTATTTCCAATAATGAAAAAAAGTCTAGTGACAAGAGCTCTATCGAAAAAACAAAAGGGCAGAAAACAAAGGTTAATTCTGCTGATCTTGATAATGTTCTTGATGAAATATCTAGTCATGTTTCAAAATGTCAAAATACAATAAAGAAGTTGTTTCCAGAAACAGATGACTCCTCTCTTCCCTATTCAAAAGTCTCTGAGATTAAAGATGCTGTGACAAGATTTTATCAAGTTACAAATCAAAAACTTGAGTATGTTGGCAAAGTCATTGATTTTTTTGAAAGTAATGATACAAGCTCTCTTGATCCCAAAATAACATTTGAAAAAATCTCAAACATAGATGATTGTGGAGATTTCGAAGAAGAAAACATCGTCGATTCAGTTGTTTCTTTTTTATCTGAATATACTTTTAGTAAAGAGGAAAAGAAAAGTGTTGCCAAACATCTCATCAAAAACTTTATTAACCAACTAGATAGACCCGTTGGATTGCATCATTTAGTTTCTAAGGTAGAATCAATTGAAACGATGATCGATGAAGGGATTGTTCCTACAAGTCTTGAAAGTGAATTAAGTGAGATGAATCAAACCTTAGAAGATATTGAAGATGATTTCAGAACTCTTATACCAAAAAACTTTGCTCAAAAAGAGTATTTAACTCCCAAGGAGATTTTACTTTTAAGAAGCCGAGAAGATGATGTTTTGAATAAAATTCGAGGCCCACTAAAAGACTTCTTAAATCAAGTTCAACAAGAACTATCACTCTAATTTTAGTTTTATCTAAATCTATGTTATACTCGAACTTCGTTCGGGGGCGCCCTGGTTTCGACAGGGATTCTGAAGGATTAAGTGCGTGTCGTGGTTGATCTCCTGGCCACGTTAAAAGGAGATCGAACTTTATTTGGCGAAAGAAATTTTGCTTTAGCTGCCTAGTTTATACTACACAGTTAATGCGGGGCCTACACCAATAACAAAAAGTAGGTAAAGTCTGTTGTGTGTCCGACGGTAAAAGAAATGCTCTGAAGATCAGCTGGGGCCCTTCATAAAAAAGACCCGGTGGTTGGCAACGTTTCGAAAAAAGTTGTAAACCCGCTTAAGGTTTAGACAAGCTACACACGTAGATCTTTTTACTAGACGGATTTCTGGACGCGAGTTCGATTCTCGCCGCCTCCACCACTCAAACGTTTTTTACAGTGCCCTAAAGTAAAAGCGCTGATAAACTTAACTATATCTTTAAAAGTTGTTAGAAAGAAAATCACTCCGAATAAGAAAAGTAAGTGATCATATCCTGTGATCATATGCTCAGCTCCAAGCCAAACATATTTCAAATACCCTCCTTCTATCATTGCTTTCTTAGCTTCTTCACTAATTCCATGAGAAAAAGCATCTAAAGACAAAATAGAAGAAAGAAAGAAAAATAATGTATCTAAACATATCTATCTCCTTGTTTAATTTGGTTAAAATTTCAAAATTAAACTAAGAAATTGGCGGTCTGTAGATATTGCGAACGAAACTTGCTAATCGATTAAAAATATTGGGATAGTTATTTGATAACTTATAAAAAGACCTCTCACTAACTAATATCGTCTTAGTTTCTAGAAATTTGTGGGTTTCTACAAGCTGAAAACCAAGATGATCATGATGATGCTCATGCTCTTCTTCATCTTCGCTATGTTTATGCGAATGAGAATGAGGCTTATTGTCATCAATATTGTCATGAACATGCGATGAATGGTTATAAAAATCTAAATGCAGATCAGTCACTAAAACATCTAAACTGAATATCAGTTGAGGTGGAAATGTAAATATAATTATTAGTAACTTTTTCATTATATAATAATAGAATAATTCTATAACGGATTATTCACAAGCATAATAAATTTAAATATTTTCTTTAAAAAAGTTTTGTTTTGAGAAAACCAACATCCCAAAAAACATCGAAGATACAAACAAAACCATTTTTGAATCAAACTTAACTAAATTGACAAGAGCTGGTCCCGGACAAATACCACTAACCCCCCAGCCTACCCCAAACAATATTGATCCTAGTAATAAGTTAAGATCAACCTTAGAACTCAATGAAAGAGTAAAATGATCGTTTAAGCAAGGTCCTCTTTTAATAATAACTGGAAATAAAACTAGATTTATCCCTACAGCTGCGCCCATCACAAACATTAAAGAGACATCCCAACTACCAAATACATCTAAAAATCCTTGAACTTTTTCAGGGTTAATCATTTGAGAAATAATAAGCCCTAGAGAAAAGATGAACCCAGATATTAAACTTATAATATTTCTCATATTAACCTCATCAGAGTAACAGTTACAATTCCTGAAAACATAAAAATCAATGTCGCAATTATTGATCTTTTAGAAAGTCTTGGAATCCCACAAACTCCTCGCCCAGAAGTGCATCCAGAACCTAAGCGAGTTCCAAACCCCACAAGCAATCCAGCAAAAATCATTTGAAAGGCTGATCCTTTAATCTCAAAATTAAAGTAACTTGGATTGAAATACTTCATAAAAAAACCACCAAGAATCAGACCCAAAATAAAGAAAATTCTCCAATCATTGTCTTTGAATTTTAAATTTAATATATTCGCACAAATTCCACTAATGCCCGTTATTCTTCCTAAAAAATAAAGCATCATTGAACTAGAGATTCCGATAACTATTCCTCCAATTAATTGATTAACGAATTGACTCATTTAGACCTCACTGGAATTTTTAGATACGAAACATTGTTTTCTTCAACATTTGGCAAATTACCACCATTTATATTTACTTGGATACTTGGTAATAATAACTTTGGAGTTTTCAGCATAGCATCACGTTTATTTCTAAACTCTACATATTCTCTTTTGCTAGTGCTTTGATTAAGCTGAATATTATTCTTTTTACATTCAGCAACTGTCGTTTGAAATCTTAATTCTCTTCCATTGGGTAAATAATCATGGCAAGTATAAATTTTTGTTTCATCTGGTAGGGTGAATATTTTTTTCGTTATCGATTCATACAAGTCTGAAGATGAACCAAGTGGGAAGTCACATCTACCAGTTCCATAATCAGGCATAAATAATGCATCTCCCACAAAAAGCATATCATCAATTAGATAACTGGCACATGCTGGAGTATGCCCAGGAGTAAATATACATTTAATATTAATACTGCCTGCTTTAATTTCTTCATTATCATCAAACAAGAGATCAAATTGGGCTCCACTCGAATTAAGGTCAGGTAAGTTAAATATTTCTTTAAAAGTTTTTTGGACTTCAATAATTCTTTTTCCAATGCCTATCTTGATTTCGGGAAATTTCTTTTTTAGAACTTGAGCACCACTTAGATGATCTGCGTGTGCATGCGTTTCTAAAACTAACTGAAGCCTAAGACTATTCTTATCAATAAAACCTAAAACTTCATTGACTGACCTCTCTGATACTGTTGAAGAAGATTGATCATAATTCCATACAGGATCAATTAAAATACAATCTAGTGAATCTTTATCATAAACAAGATAAGTTAAAGTATAAGTTTCTTTATCGAAGAAATGACGTAAATCTAACATACTTGCATTATACCCCTACCCCGTATATAATATCAATATGAAAAAAGCTCTAAGCTTATTATTTATCATATCTTTTTATACTTTCTCCCATCCTGTCATCTACAAAGATGGTTGGGTTTATTGGGCCAATTTAGCACCTGACATGAATACATTAAGAGTATCCTATACGCCTCATCCAAAATACTCTTTAGAAGTAAACTCTACTTGGTTTAAAAATCTTAATAACTATAGAGATTATACTTTTGGTTTTAATTATCTATTTAAAAGATGGCTTTCAAAAGATTCTCAAGGAAATCTCTATGGAGCAATCCATGGTGGATATTACTCAGATGATCAGACAGATGGTTTTGCTGGACATGCAATGCTTATGGGAGATTGGGAATCAAGAAAACACTACACCGCTGCAAGTGCTATGGCCTACTATTATAATGATGACGTCAAAATGAAATACACTGCAAGATACGGCCTAGCTCCCTACATAGCAGGCATGAACACTCTTCAAACCTGGCTAATTGGACAATTCGAATACTTTAAAGAAAACAATAAAAATCCAGTCTTCACTCCGATGATTAGATTTTTTTATAAAAACGTTTTATGGGAAACAGGAGCAAATCTCAAAGGAGATTATTTCTTGACTCTCATGGTTCACTTTTAAGGAGATAATATGAAAAAACTCTTATTAACTTTACTATTTGCTTCTGTATCTTTGTTTGCAGAAGAGATAAAAGTCCACGTTCCCGGGATGGTTTGCCAGATGTGCGTTCAAGGAATGCAAAAACAATTTAAATCTGCGGTTATAGATGCTGAAAAAGATGTTTCAGTAGACTTAGATAAAAAAATTGTAACGGTTAATACAAAAGAAGTTTTAACTGATGAAGATATCAAAAAAAGAGTACAAAATGCTGGGTACAATGCTGAAAAGATTATTAGAGTAGCAAAGATCGAAACTTTAAAGCCTAAAAAGTTAGAAGTTCCAAAGAGAGATATTAAAATAAAGAAATAAAATGAATAGAATCTTAAACTTCTTTTCTTTGTTTGGTTCTCTTAGCACATTACTTTGTTGTGCTTTACCAGTAACCCTCGTAACTCTTGGCATGGGGGCAACGTTTGCAAGCTTAACAGCAACATTTCCTCAAATTATTTGGCTAACAAAAAGAAAGGAAATACTCTTTGTTTTAACAGGGTTTTTGTTGATACTTTCATACTATTTTATGAAACAAGCAGAGAAAAGATCCTGCCCTATTGATGAAGCAAAACGTGATGCATGCCAAAAATCTAAAGGAATATCTCTATATATTTTTTGGATATCAGTAATCACTTATTTAGTTGGACTAGCATTTTCTTATATAATTCCAAGGATAATTTATGGGTAACCCAAGTCATTCAGATCAGATAAAAAGAATAAATAGAATCATCGGACAGCTTGAAGGAGTGAAAAGAATGATAGAATCGGGAGAATATTGTCCCAAAATTCTTATTCAAACCAAAGCAGTTAATTCCGCAGTTCGCTCTCTTGAAACTAATCTATTGGAAAAACATATAAACCATTGTGTTAAAAATGCTTATAAGACAGGTAAAGGCGCAAAAGAGAAGACAGAAGAATTAGTGAATATATTTAAAACAAGAATCAAATAATTCATTCATCGCAAATTATAGAACAAGGCCTTACATTTTGAATTTTGGGAAGAGAATCATACACGCTACATCTTAATAAGTATGATCGATGAACTTCTTCATTAATCAAATATACTTCTCTGAAATGAGATTCTATTGAACTAATGCTATCCCCAACTTCTATAAAATGAGAATTATCTACATTGCCAGAAGGTACATGACAAATTATAAACTCATCATTAGAACATCTAAAATTATCGACCTCTAATTCATCAAAATTATGGATAGTCCTCACATCTGATAAATCTATTTCATCAAGTTTTGAACTAAAAAATTCATTGCATTTATCTTTAGAAGGAGGACTTTCAGCAAGTCCTCCTTCATTAAAATCTGTAATGACATTTGTGCTGCCTCCACAACTAAATATTAGGAGTAGTAAAAGAGTAGTAAAGAATTTATGCATATTTTACCATCCAAATAATCTAGAAAAGAATCCTTTAGACTTTTCTTGTGCTTTTTCATTCGCTTGAACTTTTTCTTGAGCCTGTCCAAGATTAGCATTTTCTCTAGAATTTTTCTCTAAATCTTTATTTGATTTTTCATTTATGTGATCAGGTTTGCCACCTTTGCCAACATGATCTGGCTTGCCACCTTTCTTTACACTTTTATCCGGCTTTCCACTTTTTCCTGCATGATCGGGCTTACCACCTCTTTTTTCTTTTTTAGCTTTTTTCTTTTTCTTCTCATCATCATCATCATCATCATCGTCATCATCGTCATCATCTTTTCCACAAGCTTCATCCTTTCTTGCTTCTGCAGCTTCAATTCTTTGATCTTTAACTCTCTCAAGTTCTTCACTTCTTCTTTCTCTCTCTTCTTCAGGTAAAGACTTAAGCTTCTCTTTTTCTGCTTTGAACTCTTGTTTCGCCGCCTCTAATTCTTTGAAAAATTCAGCCTTACACTCTTTTTTGTATCGGCCTTTTCCCTTTTGCTTATCCTTACTCTTCCCTTTCCCTCTATGCTCTTTTGATTTACCTTTTCCGGCCCATTCAGGCTTCCCACCTCTTTTTCCTTTAGCAAGAACTTCAAAAGAAAAACACATTAATAAAATTACTAGATACTTAAAAAATTTCATAAACTACTATCCTCCTGTTTTTGAAATACTTATAAATATCGGAATTAGTTTAGAATATCTTTAGACAAAACTTATGATTATTACTTATTACATTTACTGAAAGATTATAGCGAATATTTCCTAATATAAAATTAGAAACTTGATCCAAATCCAATGCTAAAAAGATATCTAATTCCATCTCCTGGAGTATCTAAAATATCAAGTAAACCACCGTTAACAGTTATATTTTTGGTTAAAGCATAAGAAAGCCCAGAATCTAGATTTTGCCCATTCCATGAACTAACCCAGTTTAAAGAAGAAAATAGCGGAACTCCTAAACTTCCAAAAACACTAATTCCTTTATTCTTTAAAACATTCTCTTCTTTTAAAAAATACCCATTACCAGCACCTAACGTAAGTGCAAGGTAACTTAAAAAACCTTCGTTTTTTTTGAGTCTAAAAATATTTGAAGTAGCCAAATAGACTGAGGAAGGTTCAATTTTATTATCTCCCCAACTTACTAAATCATTTACTCCGATTGAAACTGACCAAGTATTTTTTATAACTCTTCCAATGCTTAAACTTAAACTTCCAGATGAAAAAGGATCAGTAAGAATAGATCCATATCCTACAAAGACAGAGCCTCCTATTGATTTATATGGATTTCCAAAACCAAGTCCGGCTCCAATTCCTCCATCAAATTTAGTTCCATATCTTCCCCTATCAACAAATCCTACACCTGCAAAATATTGTCTCCAACTAGATGCATATCCAGTAGGAGTCGTAAAACTTATTCCAGGGCTTTTCTGATCATGATCTTTTTCTTCAAAATCACCGAGATAAAACTTTTTTAAATCTTCTCTTGATGAATTATCTTTAAGGTTATTGAGTTGGTTTTGAATTGGAGACTGAGCATAAACACTCAGTCCCGTTAAAAGTAGAAGTATTTTCATTAGAAAATTATATGATACCTATTTCCTTTAATAAATACCTATATGCTAAAAGTGTCGGATCTGGACTTTGAAGATCTTTTTGATCAAATTTATTTATTAACTGAGAATATGTTTTCATAAACTCTAAAGCTTTCTTCTCATCTAAATCATGCATTAATCCAGCTGTTTTGAGCAATAAAGCTTTTTTTCCTTCACTTAGGTCTGAACCACTGCTCGATCTTGCTTTAAAATTATTTAATAAAAAAGCTAAACTATCAGCTCCCTCATTAATACTTTTCGCATAAACAAGATTATAAAGATGTGAGTAAACAATTTCGTTTTCTATTTCATCTAAATGAGAAACTTTATTTATCTTAGATTTTGAGCCAACGAGTTTATTGTACTCTGAAATATCTTTATTATTAGCAAAGGCCGCAGTTTTAGATCCTTTATCTCCACAATCATTTAGACATAAAGCCGGAGATCCATAAGTTTTTTTAGGCTTTAAAGGATCTATAATTTTGACATAACTAATCTTAGAATCAACATCTTCTATACTTGCAATTCCTCTCGTTTGAGGAAAAACATCAATTTTTGGATCAGCCACTTCAGGCTCAATCACCTCTGGACGAACCTTGATCTTGACTTTCTTTTCTAGCTTTTTTTCCTTATAAGCAACTTTCCTTTTTTCTAGTTTATACTTTGGAGCTGCAACTTTTCTTTCACTTAAAACAATTTTTTTCTTAGCTTCTAATTCGCTAGAGCTTTTTTCAAGCTCTTTAGATTGATAAGATGATTTTATTAGAAGTTTGGGTGCTCTTGGTGCCAATACCTTTTTAACTTCAAACTTTGCTCTAGGTATAACTTTCACCTCTGCTTTTGGCTTTTCTTCAAATTTTACATCTTTTGCGACTCTGGATACTTCCGTTTTTTTTGCTGAAAATTCAGCTTTTGGTGCTTCTGCAACTTTTTTTCTCAACTCTTGAGTAAAAACTTGAGTTGAAACAAATAAAATAACAAACGTACAACATAACTTTTTCATTCTCTCTCCTTATTCTTTATATTCAAGTAACAATTTTTGTCCTGCTCTGAGTTGATCTGGATTTAGGATATTGTTTCTAAATGCTAATTCTTTCCAACTTCTTGCATCTCCATAAACATGACTTGCAATAGATGCTAAGTTTTCACCTTCTTTAACAGTGTATGATTTACTAATTGGAACATGCTCTTGATAAAAATATTTTTTGTATCGTTCAGTTGATTTTGGTGATCTTAAATAAATTAATTTTCCAGGCTCCCAGTTCCCTGGATTAAGCTTCTTTAATTCATAAGCTAAGCTCTCATCACCGTAGATAAACTTAGAAAGAGATTCTGGCGTATCACACGATCTTAAAAAATACATGATATTTCCCTGTCTGTTCATATCAAGTTGGATGTAAGGAGTCGATTTTAAATGTAGGGCCCTGCTAGCGCTAAAGCCTCTAGAAATAGTATTACAAACTTTGAACTCATTAGACCAACAAGAATGTGCTATAGGATTTGCTTTTATTCCCATATATCCATCCTTCCTTAAATTAGGATCATCAATACTTGCAATCTCTCTTACATTTTGAACATTTCTATTAAAAACATGATCATATTTATAAAGATTTTCTTTATCTTTTTTTGTTAAATTAATCTCTTCTGACATTGAAAATAAAGGTAATAAAATACCTGTAACCAGCATAAGTGCTCGCATATTGTTGTCCTCCTGATTGAACAACTCTATTTTAACACCATTTCAAAATCTTCTCTTTTTGAATTCTAAATCTATAATAAGAATATGATTACAAATTGATCTGCCAAAGAATATTCACATATTTACA